>NZ_JASHII010000005.1:0-437120 GCF_030733765.1 Roseibium sp. MMSF_3247 | reverse complement strand
AAAATCAACCAACACGATGAGCCAATCTCTCCGTTAAATCACACGGCTATCTGTTCCAAATACCCTGACGACGGACACTGCAAACGCAAAGTCAATATGAGCGCAAACAGTTCGCCGCACAGTACAATGACCTGTTGTCCCAAATCGAAGCCGTCGCAAAAGACAGCTCCTACAAGGGCAAGAACCTCCTTGCTGGGGCTGGCAACGACCTGACAACAATTTTTAATGAAGACGCGACGTCAAAGCTGACTATGGAGGCGGTAGACTTCACTGAAACATCGCTTTCCAACGGCCTAAACCTTTCAGATTTGATTGAAGGTCAAGGAGGGGCCACCGCATTTAATCTAACGGGTGGCAAAACGACAATCACTCTTACAGGCGCAGATGGTGCACTGAACTCAAGTTCTAAACTTGCCGAAGCATCTGCCATCGCCAGCCTGACAACGTCGCTGGAGTTTGTCGATAGGAGTGAAACGACCCCATCTGCTCAACTTATCAGTGGCTCATCAACTGTGAACGGTGGCCAGACCGTACAAGAGCTTGTGAATACTCTGAACGATCTAAACGGCGTACGTGCAGAATTCGACGACAAGACGGGAGCGCTGACGATTTATAGCAATGAAGATATGCTGATAAGCGAGGTTGGCGTAGGCGGCCTGTCGACCCCAATTACGATCGGCACCGCAGCGGCAGTCGATGCTTCTCATTTTAACACCACCAGCGCAAAACTGGTTGATAGTGCATCATTTGCAGTCGGCGATACCCTTAGCCTGACCGATGGTAACAATTATGAACTTGGCTCGCTCGAGATTGACGAAGACACAACGGTCGATGACCTTGTTAATTTCGTTAACGATTTCCAGGGCGTTGATGCATCCTTCAACAAAGGAACCGGTCGGTTGAGTATCCTGTCGGAAACCGACCTGACACTTGGCAGCAATCGCGGCGGTGGCACCAACTCTGATTTCAATGCTGTAGATTTTGGCGCAAATAGTGATGGTGTTGTTTTGTCCGCTTTGGAAGACTCAAGTTTTGCAACAGACAGTGACATCAACAGAGTGGTGGATCGTTTGAACAACGCACTTTCCACCCTGCGTTTTCAAGCATCTGAGTTCGGCACCAACCTGTCAACGATTCAGCATCGACAGGATTACACCACCGCTATGATCAATACGCTGCAGGAAGGGGCTGGCGAACTGACACTTGCAGATACAAATATGGAAGGCGCAAACCTTCTGGCTTTGCAAACTCGTCAGCAGTTGGCATCAACCTCCCTCTCCTTCGCATCACAGGCAGATCAGACGGTTTTGTCGCTGTTTTAGGAATCGTTGATTGGTCAACATCGCCTATTAACTTCAAAGCTATTTGCAAAACGGGCCTCGCGGCCCGTTTTTTTTTGCTAATTTCAATTTTCATAATACCGATGGCAAACGCAATGCGGAATGCAAGCATTTCCGCCATTCCTCGCGTTAACCAAGGTGCCATTCACTTTATTAACATTGTCATTTTTTACAATATAATTTACTGAAATTTTGTCTCATAATTGTTATTTTTAACAGTATTCATGATAGCTCTTCTGTACTGATCCAGCAATCCGCAACCCCTTTTACTATTGATTAAGGTTAACAGGGAATTCTTGTGCCAACCTGCTCAGGAAGAGCAGCTGAACATATGACCCAGGAAAGGGATTATTGATGTCAGGCATTACGCTTTCGGCTGCCGTTCGGCAGAACCTGCTTACCCTCCAAAACACATCCTTTTTGACAGCGGACGTCCAGAACAAACTGGCGACCGGTCTGAAGGTAAACTCTGCGCTCGACAACCCGGGCAACTTCTTCACCGCTTCTGCATTGAACGCCCGTGCAAGCGACTTGAGCAGCCTGCTCGACGATATGGGCCAATCAGTGAACACAATTAAAGCTGCCGATGACGGTATTACAGCCATCACAAAGCTGGTTGAGTCCGCTAAAGCAAAAGCAAATCAGGCCCTGCAGACACAGAGTCAGTACGAGCGGAAACAATTCGCCGCGCAGTACAATGAACTGCTCGAGCAAATTGAAGATACTGCTCGGGACTCAAGCTACAAAGGCAAAAACTTGCTTGCTGGCGCAGGCAATGATCTGCGGACACTTTTCAACGAAGATTCAACTTCTCGTCTTGATATCTCCGCAGTTGATTACACTGACACCACTCTCTCTACTGGTCTCAATCTATCGGATCTGGTGGAAGGACAGGGCGGCGCTACTGCGTTCAATCTGCTTGGCGGCGCTACAACCATCACCCTCACCGGTGCCGATGGTGCGTTGAACTCAAGCTCAATACTGAGCGAGTCGACGGCTATTTCGACAACGACGACCCTGGAATTCACGAACGTCCAGTCCAGCACGCCAACACTGATAGGTACCAACGTCAGCAGCGGCGCATCAGTTCAAGATCTTGTGGACGCTATTAACAACACGGAAGGTGTTCGTGCCGAGTTTGACGAAAGCAACGGTGAGCTGACCATCTACAGCAACCAGGACTTCCTGATCTCCGACACAGACACAACAGCGACAACCGCTCTGACGATAGGTTCTGCGGCTTCAGTAAATGCCTCGGCATTGACGACCGGTTCGCTTTTGACAAACAGTGGTTCATTCGCGGTCGGTGACACGATTGCATTGACCGACGGTAACAACTACGAGCTCGGTTCGCTTGAAATCGAAGCGAGCACGACAGTCTCCGACTTGGTCAATTTCATCAATGACTTCAACGGCGTTGACGCGCAGTACAACAACACAACTGGTCGTCTGAGCATCACGTCGGAAACGGACTTGACGGTATCAAGTGAGCGAAGTGGTTCCGCAAATACAGATTTTGCCTCCACAAACTTTGCTGCCACCGCAAATGGTGCGCAGTCCTTGTCTGCTCTGACAGACTCCGGGTTTGCGACTGACACTGAAATCAACCGGGTCATCACGCGGCTGAACAACTCACTTGGAAACCTTAGAACCCAAGCATCCGAATTCGGTACCAACCTTTCGATTGTTGAAAACCGGCAGGACTTTACCCGGGCTATCGTCAATACGTTGCAAGAAGGTGCTGGCAAACTCACCTTGGCAGATACAAACGAAGAGGGTGCAAACTTGCTGGCCCTGCAGACACGGCAGCAGTTGGCATCAACCTCCTTGTCCTTCGCTTCTCAGGCAGATCAGACCGTACTGTCCTTGTTCTAAAAGCAGAATCAGTTTCGCAGCAAAAAACGCGAACAGGAGCACAAACGGCGGGTTCACCACCCGCCGTTTTTGTTGCCTGACTGCAATTACTTGGCAGAAATCAAAAATTTTCTCTCGTAAATTCAATTAGTTAAAAGAAAGCTTTTGGTAACTTTTATTTAAATAACGTTAATTCGTGCATCACCGATTAACTTTCCGTTTAGATTTACGCACTTGGCCCTGATCTGTGAACAAGTATCCAGCAGCGGCCTGTACGAGTACTGAACAGGAAATGCGGTGAAGCCAGATGCCTGATATTGTTCTTTCCAGCGCGGTTCGCGACAATCTGTTGTCTTTGAAAAAGACTGCGGCTTTTCAGGAAACAACACAGAACCGCCTTGCGACCGGCTTGAAGGTAAATTCGGCCCTCGACAATCCGAATTCATACTTTACCGCGCAATCCCTGAATGACCGGGCAAATGACCTGTCCAATCTGTTGGACAATATGGGTCAAGCCGTTCAAACGCTTCGCGCAGCCGATGATGGCATTACATCGATCACCAAACTCGTTGAATCCGCCAAGGCCATCGCGAACCAGGCTCTCCAGACATCCAGTGAGTACGAACGGCGCCAATTTGCCATCCAGTACAATGCCATTCTTGAGCAAATCGAGGATATGGCTAAGGATTCGGGCTACAAGGGCAAGAACCTGCTTGCAGGTGCTGGCAATGAGCTTGAAGTCATCTTCAACGAAGACAGCACATCAAACCTGACCGTGAATCCGGTCGATTTCACCGACACCACGCTGGATACAGGCCTTAACCTTGACGACCTTGCGACAGGCGCAAGCGGCACTTCATCGTTTAATATGTACGGCGGCAGCGCCCAATTGACCCTGACCGGTTTGCAGGCCTCATCCAACCTCACGGATCTGGCCGCATTTGCGGACAACAACCATGTGATGGTCACAGATGGGTCAACGACGACAACCCTTACAGTCGGGGTCGATATCGTTACTGTTCAGGACTACGTTGACGCGCTCGATAACCTTTCAGGCGTCCACGCATCCTTTGACGAAACGACGGACTCAATCACTCTCGTGACAGGTCTGAACAGCAACGTCACGATTACCAAAGACGCAAACGGCGGTGGCAGCACTTCCGATGGTGGTATCACCGCTGGTGCGACGACACTGACTGCAACAGCCCTTTCTTCGACTGCGACACTAATTACCTCAGGCGGATTTAAGGCTGGTGATACAATCACCATCACCGACGGAAACAGCTTCGAACCAGCATCTCTTGAGATTGACGAAGAAACGACCGTCGATGATCTTGTCAAGTTGATCAACAACGTAAAAGGACTTGATGCCACTTTCTCTGGAGGAAGCATTAGTCTGATCGGTGAAGTGTCGTTTAATATCACCAGTGATAACAACGACTTCAACAGGATGCGTCTGGCGTCGACTTCTGGAACTGTGGCGTTGAGTGCAACAGCCTCGGAATTCAAGACCGACACGGACATAGAACGGGTCCTGCAGGCGATTAACGCTTCGTTGGACGAGCTTCGAAACTCCGCGCGCAGTCTGGGCACAGCGCTGTCCACAGTCGAGATCCGAACTGACTTTACCCAGAACATCATCAATACACTTGAAGTGGGTGCTGGCGACCTGACAATTGCCGACATGAATGAAGAAGGCGCAAACATGCTGGCCCTTCAAACACGGCAACAGCTGTCATCAACTGCCCTGTCCCTGGCCAACCAGGCGGAACAAAGTGTACTCAGCCTGTTCGGCTAACCGGAAAAGCCGGATTCGGCAGGTATCGGGTGAAAGTGTTAACCTATTTGTTAACGTTTCGCTCCGATACTCAAACGTGGAGGTCAAGGAATGGCGCTCAAGGTCGAGTTAAAGCCGGGAGAAAGGATCATCATTGGTGAAAGCGTAATTACCAATGACAACCAGAGAACCCGCCTATTCATCGAGGGCGACGCGCCGATCCTTAGAGAAAAGGACATTCTCACACCTGACACCGCAGATACGCCAGCAAAACGCGTCTATCTTGCAGTTCAGTTGATGTATTTATCCACCGACCTGGAGCGAGTTAAGGAAAGTTACTTCACCCTGGTCAATGACATCGTGAAGGCCGCACCGAGTACAATCCCTTATGTCACACGGATTAGTAACTCGATTATATCCGGATCCTTCTACAAGGCACTGAAAGAAGCTCGTAAGCTCATTGAGTATGAAGGGACGCTGATCAGTCATGTACAAACAGGCAGCGCAGGCCTATCAGAAAACCAGCCAGGCAGCACCGGTATCGCCGCGGGAGCTGGAAGCGACTCTGCTGATGAAAGCCGCAGCCCGGCTCCAGCTGATCAAGGATGAATGGGATGACCTCTCCCTTGCAGAGGTCGATGACGCCCTGATTTACAACCGTAAACTCTGGACGGTTCTTGTCACTTCTGCGACCAGCGAAGAGAGTTCTCTGCCGCTGGAAATCAAAAACAACATCGGATCTTTGGGGGTTTTTGTCTTCAAACAGACGATGACTGTCATCACGACACAAGATCCGGAGAAGCTTGGAGCACTAATCAGCATCAACCGCACGATCGCGGAAGGCTTGCGGGCAAAGCCTGAGTAAGTCAGCTCCCCATACAGACGACAAAAAAGCCGGTGAATTGACACCGGCTTTTTTTGCATTCTGATCGAGTGAGGGCCTTACCTCAGATAGTCGGCAAGGCTCAGGTTGAAGACGATCGAAGAGGCATTGTAGGAGACCTCGATGTTCGTCCTGAGTTGCAGGATTTCTGCGGCAAGCCGGTCCTGATCAATGCCTTCGATCTCTCCGATGGTCGCCTCGTAGGTGTTCACGACCTGAATGTGACGTTGATCCGTCAAACTTGCGGTTCGATGCGCGATTGCAATGTCTGTCGAGATGTCCACGATGCCAGACTGATCGATGCCAGGTGGCTGCAATATGGCCCGTAAATCTGTCGAGAGCGCGTTGTAGTACTCTTCATCAAGCTGGGCGCCACCGGAGAAATCAGCCGCAGCAAATGTTGCAAGTGTTTGCACGAGCTCTTGAAGTGGCTCCTCGTTGGCCCGCACGCCATATTCTACCGTCAGATTTGTATCAATGATCGCGTTCTTGTCGGTGCGCGGATCCGTGGTCGTCGTATTGCGTCCTGTATACCAAGAGACGGTATCCGTTGCGCCGGATGTCAGCGCAGTCGCCGTGGTGTAAGGAGGACCGTCAACCCTCTGTGGGACTTCACCGTTGTAAGTGCTGAAGAACTCGTCCGAAGCCCAAATGTCTGATGCAGCCTTCAGGGTTGTTTGTGCGGTATCTTCCAACTCCTGAGCAATAGCGTCGCGGAGGTTTTGTGCCGTCTCTTCCAAATCCGCACCAATCGCAAATGTCCCCTCAGCTTCATTGGAGGCGGCTGCCGTCAACGTGATTGTCGTTGTATTGGTATGATCAGGCGGGAGCGTCAGTGTAATTTCAATCTGCTCGCCAAGCGTCGGTTGTCCCGTGAATTGAACGTCGAAGGTATCTGGGTCCCCTCCTCCTGGGCCTGTGAGTGTCACGTTGGTCAGCGTTGATGTCACGGATGAAATATCGAAGCCGAAATCGTGTGCCCCGTCTTCCGCAATTGTAAACGTGGAATCCACTGGCCCGGGTGTTGTCGTTAGGGCAGACACGGTCATCCGGCCATTATTCAAGGCACCCAAGTTCGCTTGGGAGAACTCGCTCATGTAGTCCTTCAGGCCTGAAAGGCCGTTGGCACCGTTCATAATGGTATCAATGGCCTGGACCGGATCGGAGATCGCATCCGTCCCGCCGAACGGGTAGTAACCGGCGACTTCAGTATTCAAGATATTAAGAGCTTCGTTCAACAAGAGCTCTGCTCTTGACTGGGTCTGGGTTTGACCATCGCTCTGGATCACAAAGTCATTGGTATCCATTGCGGACTTGGCATCCCGCCGGATATCTTCCAAACGATCCAGCGACACTGTCATCGCTTCAAGATGCAAGTTGGAGATTGTTATTGTCTCTTGATAGGATTCGATCAGGCTGACTTTTTGCGTCAGCTGAATATCCAGCAGCCGACGATCACCAATGTCGCCATAGGTGCTGCCAACCTTGCCGCTCGCCAGCTGTGTTGTCTTCTCAGTGAGCTTGTCATTGAGGTTCAACAGCTGGCTGGTCAGGTAACTCCGCGACGTTGAGATGGATGATACTGGCATAGGCTACCTCACCACGTTCAGAAGTTCTTGCATCAGATCATTGATCGTCTGCATGACACGGGCATTCGCCGCATAGGCGTTTTCCAGCTGAACCAGAAACGCCATTTCAGCATCGAGATTGACCGAATAGCTCTCCTCGTACCGGACCGCGAGATTGAGTGTCAGAGATTCCTTGGAATCTGAATACGTCTTTGCATCTGCTGCCTGGTTGCCCTGATAGGCCACCGTCTGGTTGATGTAGTCCAGAACAGTTCCTTGGAACGGGCTCGAGCTGCTGCCCATACCGGCCTCAGGATCGAAATAGGCAGTTTCGTTGGTCAATGCATTTAAAAGATACTGCGCCCGTGCAGGGTCGTTCTCAGAGTTTGCAGCTGGGGTTGTCTGGTAATCGACAAGCAAAGAACTGTCTGCCAGCAGAGCGGGATTGACGCTTATTCCATTAGCAAACCCGACGCGCTGTCCGCCGTTCTCAGGAGCATCGGTAAACACTTCAGTGCCGTTACGCTGGTCAACAAAGATCGACAGGCCCAAGCCCTGATCGGTGGTCGCTGAAGGCGTAATATTCGCCGACAAACTCTCAACCGTTGTCGCATTGGGTACGGTGGTACTGTCGCCGAGAATGCGCAGGTTGTCACTGCCGTCGTTGGAGACCTGCAAATCCGGCGCTGCGGTTCCCAAGGCTGCGATAATATTCGTGATGTAGGTCGCAGGAGTACCGCTGGAGATGTCAATGCCGACAACCGTGTCACTTGGATTGGTTGTTGCTGTATTTGCAAGCGGCAACAGCGTTGGATCGCTAACCGCCATAAGCGTGATCGTCTGCGACTGACCAGCCGAGTCGGTGTACTCCAGATTGATTGTATTGCCGGATTGAAGACCGGACACAGGCAGATCGAAGCCCGAATCCGGACCGACGGTTGCCGCTGTGCTGGCTTGCGTCACATTGGAAAACGCCAGAGAAAGTTCAGCTGCGATGGTGTCCAGCTGTTTTTGCGCCTCGATCAGGACGTCGTCCCGCAACTCCATGGTTGCGACCATGAGGCCCGTGCCAGTCGTGCGGTCACGCCCTGAGGCCCCTGCAGGTACGATATCAAACTGGGCACCACCGGCCGTCGTTGCGACTATGGCGTTGCCCTGCTGATCGGCTCCCAGCCTGTTTGTCGGCTGAAAGGCTAGCGTTGCTGCCTCACCATCAGAGAACAATGGCTGACCGTTTTTGGTCTGAATAAACAGCGTATTCGTGGTCGTTTTGCTGACATTGAGATCCAGATAGCCGGAAAGCTGTTCAACGAGGCGGTCGCGCTCGTCTTCCATTTCCGAGCTGGAAACGCCAGCCTGTGTGGCATCACGGATGGCCGCATCGATTGATTCAATGCTGGATAGAAGGCTGTTTACGGTCTCCGTCTGGCGAGCAAGCGCCTCGTCCGCCTCCTGGCGCAAATCGGCGATCTGCTGGTAGGAGGAATTCAATTCCCGCGCCATTGCGTCAGCAGCAGCCACCACTTCCTGCTGAGCGGCGTAGTTGCCTGGCTGGTTGACCAGCGACGACAGTGCCGCAGTCAACTCCCCTGCCAGGGCTGATAGGCCGGTCTGATCACCAATGGTGCCAAAAATGTCGTCGAGACGATCTGTGAAAGCCGCAATCTGTTTGCCGTAGTTCGTGTCGGCCAAGGAATTGAAGTAATCCGATTGGATTTCTTCATTGATGATGCGGCTGATCTCGTTCGTGACGATCCCGGCGACATTGCCTTCGCCGTCGAAGTAAGCATTTGCAGAGACTGTTTTCTTGGAATAGCCGGCCGTATCAGCGTTCGCGATATTCGACGCAGTGACATCGATCTGACGCTGATTGAATGATATGCCGAAAACCGCTGTGTTCAGGGCACTTGTCAGTCCCATGGCGGCTACTCCTCAGAATTACTCAGAAAAGGGATCGCTGGCGGCCAAAGCCGCCAGCGGATGAGCGTTAGCGGACCATGTTCAGGGCGCTGTCCAGCATTTCGTCCGCAGAGGTGACAATCCTGGAGTTTGCCGAATAGGCTTGCTGCGTAATGATCAGCTTGGAAAACTCGTCCGCAATATCTGCGTTGGAGAGCTCAAGAGCGTTGGAGATCACGGCACCGCCGCCGGACAGGTCGGCATCACCGGAGTCGGAGGTCGCAGCAAAGGCCGCTCCATCCACCCGGCGCAGGTTCTGCTCGGCCTGGAAAGTTGCCAGTGGAATCTCATACAGCGCACGTGTCTGGTTGTTGGAATAGCTCGCAATCACGCGGCCAGATTCATCGATGGCGATGTTTGTAAGCTCGCCAGCCGCATAACCGTTCTGGCTCAGGTTGACGGATGTCGCAATTCCGTCCGGATCTGCAAATTGCGTCAAAGAACCATTTGCAAAAGAGATGGTGATGCTGTCGGCTGCGTTACCAGCAGTACCAGCTGTGACACCGCCTACTGTGATTTCATCAAGCGTGAAGCTTTCCGTACCAGTGTTGGTGACCGTTACCGCGCCGGCCCCGTTCGGGGTAAGCGTGCTGATGTCGCCGTTACCGTCAAACGTTACATCGCCGATCTTGTAGTACTCGTTCGTCGCATCGCCGCCGGTATCAATGTACATACTCCAGACTTCAGCGCCTGCAGTGTTATCGATCTTTGCCCACCGGATATTCAGCGGAACTTCCGAGCCGTTAGAATTGTAGGTCGTAACAGAGCCACCTGTAATTGATGTGGCCAGGAAGTCCGTTTCATTGGTGCCGCCAACCGCGATGTCGCTGGCTCCAAGGTTTGCACCAGTCGCAGGCGGAGAGTTCGCACCTGTATTCAGAAGGGCCGTTGCGGCATCGGAACCATCGTAGTTCGTGGTATCTGGAACAGTCGGCAAGCTCGCTTGGTAATTCACAGTTGTTGTTGAATTCGCGGCCAGCGGCTGACTGTTGATCTGAATAACCGATGGATTGTCACCGACCGGGTTGCCGGTCGTCGGATCAAGAGGAAACCCCTTCAGATAGTAACCCGACTGGTTGACGAAGTAGCCTTCCTTGTTGACTTCAAAGTCGCCAGCCCGTGTATAGAACGTGTCATCCGCAAAGGTTGTTGAGCCGTCAACAAAATCGGCTGCCTGTGTCACGACGAAGTAACCTTCGCCATTGATGGCCATATAGGTATCAACGTCATTGGATGAGATGTCGCCGCCGATCGTGTTGGTTGCACGCGACGTGGCATAGGTTGTTCCGGACACCTGGTCGGCCTGCGTGGAACCGCCACCGGATACCAGGTCGGAGAAGGTTGTATCGAGACGCTTGAACCCAACCGTCTGTGAGTTCGCAACGTTGCCCGAGATATTTTCAAGCGCGGTCGCCTGCGCTGACAAACCAGAAACGGCGGAGTTGATCGCCCCGTAAATACCCATGTTTCGTCCTCTTGGTCACTGTGGGCATGCTCCTAAACAAGGACAGCCCGGTTTCGAAGAGGATCAGCAAGCAATGTGCCAAACAGCACATGAGTCAGATTCAATAAATAATATCAGTCAGATAAAACAATTATCCTCGCTTCCCTATCGGCGAGTAACGGCGGCACACCGTGTTCAGAGCGGCAAAAACTTCCCGGCGAACAGGCAAGAGTCTCCACTTACCGGTGTTCAACCGGCGCACTCGGCAAAAAGCTGACTTGCATCCCATGCTCCTGCCTGCCACCTTTCGGCAACATGAATGACAGGGACACCCACATGCGCTTTGAAGGCACAGATAGTTACATCGCCACTGAGGATCTGAGAGTTGCGGTCAATGCCGCAGTCGCACTCGAGCGACCCCTTCTGGTCAAGGGCGAACCGGGAACTGGAAAGACTGTCCTTGCAGAACAGGTCGCCCAGGCCCTCAACGCCCCTTTGATCGAGTGGCATGTGAAATCGACTACCAAAGCGCAGCAAGGCCTTTATGAGTACGATGCCGTATCACGTCTTCGCGACAGCCAGCTCGGCGACGAACGGGTCAAGGACATCAACAACTACATCCGCAAAGGCAAACTCTGGGATGCGTTCGTGGCACCGGAAAAACCGGTTCTGCTGATCGATGAAATCGACAAGGCGGACATCGAGTTTCCGAACGACCTTCTGCTCGAACTCGATCGCATGGAGTTCCACGTTTACGAGACAGGTGAAACGGTTCGCGCCAAGCAACGCCCCGTCGTGATCATTACGTCGAACAACGAAAAGGACCTGCCGGACGCCTTCTTGCGCCGCTGTTTCTTCCACTTCATCAAATTCCCGGATGCTGAGACGATGACAGAAATCGTCGAAGTTCACTTTCCGGGCATCAAGCAGCGCTTGCTCAACGAAGCACTGCGCATGTTCTTTGAAGTCCGGGATGTTCCGGGCCTGAAGAAGAAGCCGTCAACCTCGGAGCTTATCGATTGGATCAAGCTGCTTCTAAATGAAGACATTGACCCTGAGACCTTGCGCCAACAGGATAGTGGGAAATTGATTCCGCCCCTGCACGGTGCTTTGCTGAAGAATGAACAGGATGTCCATCTTTTTGAACGTCTGGCATTCATGGCACGCCGGGAACGGGGATAATCCGATCACGGGACGCATCTGACATGCTCCATCTGACGAAACTTGCCCTCCTCTGCTTGATCGGCGCTTGGACACTCTCCGGCATTGATGCCGCCGAGGCACAGGTGAGCCCGGAAGCTGAGGCTGGCTGGCAGAGCGATGTAGAGGGCCTGCGGCATTTCACCGGCCTGCGCTGCCCGGATGTTATTGGAGCTTTTTACCGTATCAAGGTGATGGAAGGTGATGGCTCCAGCCTGGCTGGCTGCATCTATACCGGCCGCGACGGCATTACCGCGGTATTGCGGATGCACTTGCAAGGCTCAGGACGCCGCGAAGCAGTCAGTTTTTCACGCAGCTATAAAGCAGCCGGATTTGAATCCATCTTGTTAAGCGGCCCCGCGGAGACGGGCATTTCCTTCAAGACCGGAACGCGGGATAACGCGACCCAATGCGAAACCTTCTGGCATTTTGCCGGTGCGAAAGCCGACTTCACCCTTTGGATGGCCTACACTCTACCAACCCAGGAAATTGACATTGGCCCGGCAATCGCGTCTTTCACAGAAGCATTGGCCCGCCAGAATTGACCCGGTTCGGCTCCAAAGGACAAAAGCGAGGGCATCTGCATGCGTCTCTACCTTTTTAGGCACGCAAAATCCGACTGGGGAGACGCCGATCTTGCAGATTTTGACCGTCCATTGAACGGACGCGGGAAATCTGCAGCCCGCGTGATGGGGCGGTATCTGCGCGAACAAAACCTCCTTCCGAACCGCATTCTGTGCTCCACCTCTTTGCGAACCCGCGAGACGCTCTCTCGGACCCTACCCTTTCAACCCCAGGAAGCGCAGATCCATCTGTTGTCCGATATCTACGACGAAAGCGATCTCAGCTACACCAACGTGATCCGGCGCCATGGCGGACGGGCCCAACAGCTGATGGTGATTGGGCACAACCCGGCCACCGAGCAGACCGCAATCGAACTCGCCGGAACCGGTGATGCAGATGCCATGGCAGATCTGCGGATCAAGTTCCCCACTGGCGCGCTCGCGGTCATCGACTTCGACATCGCCAGCTGGGATGAAGTGCAGATCGGAACCGGCCACCTGGAGCGGTTCGTCAAGCCCCGGGATCTCGCCGCAAAATTGGACGACTAACCGCCGGAGCGCCACTGACATTTGCAAGTCCATGGACTGACGCCTACATGACGACCATGGAGGCCATTGCTTGACATCCCTGACAAATCTCGCCGAAGAAGCCCGGCTGACCCTTGCCAATCTGACAGATGCCGCAACAGACCTGGCTGTGCCGAGCCTGCGTCTCGGCGTCACCGGCCTTGCTCGCGCGGGCAAGACCGTGTTCCTGACCTCACTCGTACACAATCTGGTGCATGGCGGTCGCCTGCCTGTCTTCAGCGCCGCAGCGGGTCAGAGGATGACCGGTGCACGCCTGCAGCCCCAGCCCGACGATGCGGTTCCAAGGTTCGACTACGAAAGCCATGTTCATGCACTGGTCAAAGACCGGATCTGGCCGCAGTCAACGCGGCAAGTGTCGGAGCTCAGACTGACCATCGACTATGAAAGCGCCTCCTACGTTTACCGGAAACTTGGGCCGGGTCGCCTGCATCTCGACCTCATCGACTATCCCGGCGAATGGCTTTTGGATTTGCCCTTGCTGGACAAGGACTATGCGACGTTTTCAGCCGAGGCAGTTGCGCGGGCACGGAAAGAGCACCGATCATCGATTGCCGGACCCTACCTTGAGGCATTGAATGAAGCCGCTGCAAAAGCGGATGCGCCGGAAGATGAACAAACTGCGCAGATACTATCAGTGGCTTTTAAAAGCTACTTGAGCGCATGCCGCGCGGATGCACATGCCTTGTCGATGCTGCCACCCGGTCGGTTTCTGATGCCCGGCGACCTTGACGGGTCTCCAGCGCTCACCTTCGCCCCACTCGACATTGCCCCAGATGCGCCCCCGGCGCGGACGGGCACGATGCGCGCGATGATGGAGCGGCGTTATGAGGCCTACAAGACCCATGTGATCCGCCCGTTCTTCCGCAACCATTTTGCACGGCTAGATCGACAGATCGTCCTCGTCGATGTCCTGCAGGCTCTAAACGCGGGCCCACATGCAATGCTGGATCTGGAAATTGCTCTCAGCGAAGTGCTGTCGGCATTCCGGCCGGGCCGCCGGAGCTGGCTGTCGTCCATTCTCAGCCGAAGGATTGACCGGATCCTCTTTGCGGCGACCAAGGCCGACCATGTTCACCGGACCGATCATGACCGTCTGGAAGCAATCACCCACCGCCTGGTGGGCAGAGCCGCTGATCGTGCGCGGTTCAAGGGCGCTGAAGTCGATGTTCTTGCGCTCGCAGCCGTGCGTGCGACCCGCGAAGCCAGTGTCCGCCACAAGGGCCAGAAACTGCCGGCGATCCTTGGCACGCCCCTGCCTGGCGAGAAGATCGACGGAGAAACCTACGACGGCAATACGGAAATCGCGATGTTTCCCGGCGACTTACCGGAAAACCCGAACATGCTCTTTGAGGATATTGAATCACTTTCTCAAGACACCGGCCAAACTCCACGTCAGACTGATCCTTCACTGCAGTTCATGCGGTTCCGGCCGCCGAAGCTGGACACGACCGCAGAAGGCCTGACACTGTCGCTACCCCATATCCGCCTCGACCGGGCCTTGGAATTCCTTCTCGGAGACCGTCTGGCATGACCGATACGAACAACCACCCGCCCCGCAAACCGGCCGCCTTCCGTCTCGATGACAGCAAGGTTCAGCTCTCCGATGACCATGCTGAAAACCCATCTGCCGGCCACGCATTGGTCACCGAAGAGGTGCTTGACGAGGAAGCCCCACGCCTCCCTCGCTCGGCCAGCACACCCAAGTCTGGCTCCAGCTTCGGCAAATGGCTTCTGGTTGGTCTCGGGGGTCTTGTTTCCCTCAGCATTGGCCTGGCCGTAGACAGTCTGATCCGGGATCTCTTTTCCAGAACCGACTGGCTTGGATGGCTTGGCGTCGCCCTTGCTGCCATCGCCGTTGCCGGACTGATTGGTCTGACTGCGCGCGAACTTGCCGGTGTTCTCCGTCTCAAGCGCATCGATGATCTCCGGGAGCGTTTACAGACCGCTGCTGAAACCGATGATGCTGACAAAGCTCAGAACGGTCTGAAAGACCTCCTCGCAATTTACCAGGACCGGCCGGAGACTGCGCTTGGACGCAAGACATTGAGCGGTCATATGCGCGAGATCATCGACGGCAGGGATCTGGTGATGCTGGCTGAGCGCGATCTTTTGCAGGCTCTGGACCAGGAAGCCCGCAAGATCGTCATGAACAGCGCCAAGCGGGTCTCCATCGTTACGGCTGTCAGCCCCCGGGCGTTGGTTGACCTTCTGATGGTGTTGTTTGAAAACGTCCGCATCATCCGCCGCCTGTCGGCCCTTTACGGCGGGCGTCCGGGCACGCTCGGTTTTATCCGGCTGGCCAAGCACGTCTTGGCCCATCTAGCAGTTACCGGCGGCATGGCCGCAGGTGATAGCCTTGCCTCACAAGTGCTTGGTCACGGCGTGGCAGCACGCCTGTCGGCACGGCTTGGCGAGGGTGTCATCAACGGAATTTTGACAGCAAGGATTGGCATTGCCGCGATTGCCGTGTGCCGGCCGGCGCCGTTCATTGCAACAAAGGGTCCCAGCGTGTCCGACTTCATGGGCGAACTTTTGTCCTCCGCTGAAGCTGAGACCGAGTCTCAGAATAGCAAAACGGCAAGCAAACCGGACCAGAAACGCGCCGTTTAAGTACTTGAAGGTCAAACACGGAAAACAGGCACTAACACGCCAGCAACCCCTAGTCGAAATCTGTAAGACCAACTTAACCAAACATAAGTATCTAGACTGAGATACCGCTACGGAATTGACCCTTATCAATGCAAAAATTACTTTGCTGGCGTAGCCATTTTGCGACCCGAAGAGAGGACGCAAAATGGCCGCAGAGACACTTACAACCGAAAGCAAAACCCAGGCACCCGCCAACAACGGGACCTTGACCGAACCGGCCAAAAAGCCAGCTCCGAAACGAACCCGGAAAACTCCGGCGCAAGCGGCCCCTGCTCCCGAAACAGCTGAACAAAAAGAAGCTAACGAGCGCTTGCATCAGCTCGCCCAAATGCGGCGCGATCCGGCAGCGATCAATCATGTTTTCGAAACCGGCGAATACCCTTACGCCAACAAGATGAAGCGGGCGCCCTATGAAAAACGGAAAGCGGCCCTTCAGGCAGAGCTGTTGAAAGCACAACAATGGGTCCAGGACACCGATCAGCGCATTGTTCTCATTTTCGAAGGCCGGGATGCGGCTGGCAAGGGCGGTACGATCAAGCGGTTCAACGAACACCTGAACCCGCGGGCGGCCCGCGTGGTTGCGCTTCAAAAGCCGACAGAGCGCGAAAGCAAACAATGGTATTTCCAGCGCTACATTGAGAACCTGCCCTCAGGCGGGGAAATGGTGTTCTTCGACCGGTCCTGGTACAACCGCGCCGGTGTCGAACGGGTCATGGGCTTCTGCTCCCCCAACCAGTACCTGGAATTCATGCGTCAGTGCCCTGAAGTTGAACGGATGCTGGTTCGCGATGGAGTTCTGATGTTCAAATACTGGTTCTCGGTGACATCCGACGAGCAGCGCCGCCGGTTCAAACAGCGGGAAATCGATCCGCTGAAACAGTGGAAGCTCTCCCCAATCGACAAGGCGTCTCTCGACAAATGGGACGACTATACCGAGGCGAAGGAAGCCATGTTCTTCTACACCGACACCGCCGATGCGCCCTGGACCATCGTCAAGTCGGACGACAAGAAACGCGCCCGCCTAAACTGCATGGAGCATTTCCTGTCCTCCCTGCCCTATCCGGGCAAAAACACCCGCGTGGTCGGCCAGCCAGATCCGCTGATTGTCGGCACCGGGCATCACGTCATCGGCCGGGATCACCACATCCTTGGCAAGACGCTCCATCCGGACATTAAGGGTGGCCGGTCCACAAACGGCAGCTAACGAACGATTTGAGGCGTTAGATCAAGGACGAACACGAACCTTCGATCGAAGTATCGCCTACATGCCGCACCGGCCTTGAGCCGGTGCCTTGCATTCAAACCAACTCATTTCTAAAAGCTGAGTGCCCGTCTGGTCCCGGATCTTGCTTCGCTGCGTCCGGGAAGGCTTGATCGCGAGAGTTGCCAGAGGTCCTCAACGAATCTGATCGCATCATCCGTCCGAGCGCCTCCAGTTACGACCCCTATTACTTCAAGAACGGCTCGACACCCACCGCTGCCGCCGTTAGTGTCAAGCGCATGTTCATTACCTTTTTCACCGAACTGAAATCTGCCGGAATCCCGGTTTCCTTGCGTGAATATCTGACGCTGATGGAGGCGCTTGATAAGGATCTGGCCGAGCGCAGCGTCGAGGACTTTTACTATCTGGCGCGGCTGTCTCTGGTGAAGGACGAGAGCAATCTCGACAAGTTCGACCGGGTGTTCGGGACCGTTTTCAAGGGGCTGGAGCTGATGAGCGACGTGCCCGTCACTGAAATCCCCGAAGACTGGCTTCGCAAGCTCGCCGAAAAACACCTTACGGAAGAAGAAAAAGCGCAGATCGAGGCCATGGGCGGATTTGAGAAGCTCATGGAGACCTTGGCCGAGCGCCTCAAAGAACAGGAAAAACGCCACCAGGGCGGCAACAAGTGGATTGGCACGGCGGGTACTTCGCCCTTTGGCGCCTACGGGTACAATCCGGAAGGCATCCGGATTGGCCAAAAGGAAAGCCGGCACCGGCGTGCCGTGAAGGTTTGGGACAAACGCGAGTTCAAGGATCTCGATGACACCCAGCTTCTTGGCACGCGGAACATCCAGGTTGCCTTGAAACGCCTGCGTAATTTCGCCCGCACGGGGGCTGCAGAGGAACTGGATCTCGATCACACGATCAAGGCGACCGCGCACAAGGGCCTTCTCGACATCAAGATGCGACCTGAGCGGCACAACGCCGTCAAGGTGCTTCTGTTCTTCGACATTGGCGGATCGATGGACGATCACATCCGGGTCTGCGAAGAGCTCTTTTCTGCTGCGCGGTCCGAATTCAAGGTGATGGAGCATTTTTACTTCCACAATTGCCTCTATGAGACGGTCTGGAAGGAAAACAGGCGGCGCCACACCGAGCGGCTGCCAACGATGGACGTGCTGCACAAGTACCCGTCCGACTACAAGATCATCTTCGTCGGCGATGCTTCCATGAGCCCCTATGAGATTGCCTATCCTGGTGGATCGGTGGAGCACTGGAACGAGGAAGCAGGATCCGCCTGGATGCAGCGCGTCACCGGGCTCTACAACAGCGCAGTCTGGCTCAATCCTGTCCGCCAGGAACACTGGCGTTACACGCCCTCGATCCAGATGATGCAGGAATTGATGGAAAACCGCATGTTCCCGATGACCGTGGAAGGACTGACGGACGCCATGAAGGAACTGGCCCGCTAACCGGCCGACAGGGACGCAGAATATGTCTGGACAGAAACCACCCGCCTCTGCCTCGCCGGTCGCCCATGCAACAACGACCGGCATGACCGGTGGCGGATTTTACAATCAGAACTCCACACCACAGTGGGACGCAACAGCTGCTGTCCTTGACCATCTGGAAGCCGCTGCAGATGCACTGCCGCTGGGCGGAACCGGGCCGATCTGTCTGGCTGATTTCGGCTGCTCGGAGGGGCGAAACTCAGTCGCAGCGTTGAGCAGGCCCGTCTCCCGCCTGGTGCAGCGGACAGACCGGCCGATCCAGACGATCCATTCCGACCTCCCGACCAATGACTTCTCAAGCCTCTTGCGTTCTTTGCGGCCGGAGGGGCATTCCGTTTTTGGACAGCCGAATGTCTATTCGTCCGTTGTTGGCGGCTCCATGTATGACCAGCTGCTGCCGGATAGAAGCCTACATATGGCGACGACGTTCAACGCGATCGGCTTCCTCTCCAGAAAGCCCATCGCAACACTGCCCGGCTACATTTTTCCAAATGGCCCTAGCGCTGTGCGCAACAACGGCTTCGTTTCCGAAGAAGATCAGGCTGCTTTTTCCAAGCTCGCACGGCAAGACATTGCGACCTTCCTGAAAGCCCGCGCTGGAGAACTGGTGCCAGGTGGCAAGTTGCTGCTGCAGGTGTTCGGCGCCAACGAGACCGCCAGCACATGCGATGGGATCTATGATCTTCTAAACGATTCGGTTCTCTGTTTCGTCGAAGACGGCTCGATATCGCAGGATGTCTACGAGGCGTACTATCAGCCGGTCTATATGCGGACGCTGGAGGAGTTGACAGCGCCTGTCAGCGATCCGGCCCTAGGCGCTGCCGGGCTTTTCCAGATTGACCACGCAACATCCTACGAGATCTCGGTCTCCTTCAATGAGCACTTTTCCGCAGATGGCGATCTGGAAGCTTACGCGCGGGATTACGTCAATTTCTTCCGCGCCTTTACTGAAGCGGTTCTCAGAAATGCACTCCCGGCAATCGGTCAGCGGGATACTCTTGTTGAGCAGATCTACGAAAAAGCCATTCAGTTGCTAAAAGCCGCACCGGACCTCTATCCGTTCCGCTATATCGCCGTCGCAGCACTCATGACACGGACGGGTAATCAGGTAATCTGAAACAAAAAAACGGCGGCAGGCTTTCGCCCACCACCGTCTTCCTCCTCCAGAGAAGCAGGCAAAGTCCTCAGCTGTCGCGCAGTACCATTACTGAGCACGGCGCATGACGGACGATGTGGGCAGCATTTGAGCCGATGAAATAGGTGGACAGCCCCGGCTTGTGAGATGTCATCAACACAAGATCACACTCTGCCTTTTCGGCTTCCTCGATCACTTCATGGTAGACCGATCCAACCCGGACCATGACATCGACCGCCCCTTCCGGGACGTCCAACGCATCACCGATCTTCTGCAAAATACCAGCAGTTTCCCTCAGCTCGTTTTCCTGAAAGCCCTCCGGCAACTGGCTTGCGACGAAGCTCTGCACTTCCGGACAAACACCGAGCAGATGGATCTTGGCACTGTAGTCGCGGGCCATCTGTGCTGCTTTCGCCAGTGCATCATCGGCAAACTTCGGTTCAGCCGGATCGATGGGAACAAGGATTTTCTTGAACATGGCGTTACTCCCTTAAATTTCTTGAGAGGAAACTAGGCCTTCGCCAAGCCCCTTCGCCATGAGGCAGATCAATCAGCCGTCCGGACTGCCGAAATACCGCCCGGGTGTTACGCCGAATGCCTTCCGAAAGGTCGCGACAAACGCGCTCGGTCCTTCATAGCCGAGTTTGTGCGAGACATCCGACACGCTGCGGCCAGCGGCCAAAAGTTCGAGCGCGCGAAACAGCTTCACCTGCCGGCACCACGTCCGGTAGTTCATCCCGGTTTCCGCCTTGATCCGGCGCTCAAAGGACCGGACAGACATGGCGCTTTGTGCCGCGGCCTCGGCGAGCGCCGGGACGTGCGCGGGACAGCGCACCAAGCCATCGCACAAGTCTCTCAATCTCGGGTCTTGCGGCATCGGCAGCTGAAGCGGCGCTGCCGGCAGCATTTTCAGCTGATCAAGAATAACATCAGCGATCCGGCCTGCCGGTCCATCAACGGTTTCCGCGCGCGGGTAGGACATGAACTCCAGGATCAAGGCCCGCAACAAGGTCGTCACCTGGATGACCTGCGCAGTCTTCGGCAAATCCTGTGCATAGTCAAAACTCACGTAGACGAACCGAATTTCAGTATCGGACAAATAGCGGGTTTCATGCGCAATCCGGGGAGGCAGCCAGACTGCTCTTTCCGGCGGAGCGAAAAAGGTCCCGACTTCGGTATCGATCGCGATCGAGCCTTTGACGACGTGAAAGAGCTGGGCTGAGTCGTGCGAGTGCCAGCCATTATGTCCAGGTCCGGCTCTCTGGCTGTTGGCATATCCGATGATCTTCGCCTTCACCTCATGATCGGGAAACGCGGATAACTCCGGATGGATCGGCATGGCCTGCCCTTTTCATGCAAGACGGGATTGGCGAAATAGAAACATATCATGACAAAACAGCGCTAACACGCAAGAGCGCAATCGAAGTACAAGCGAACCGCAGCGCTGCCAGCACCCACTTTTTTGGCAAGAAACAAATGACGTACTTCACACAAAGCACAAACCCAAATGAATTGACCGGGTGGCGCTCGCCCGCCGTCCTCTTGATGATCATGGCCGGAGCCATGCAGCTTTCCTTTGCTGCCTGGTGGAACCTGATGAACAATTTTGCGGTTCAGGAGCTGGACTTCACAGGCCGGGAAATTGGCATCCAGCAGTCCATCCGCGAGATTCCCGGCTTCCTGAGCTTCCTAGCCGTTTACCTGCTGCTTGTGATGCGCGAACAGACGCTCGCTTACCTCTCGCTTTTGCTCCTCGGCGTTGGTGTGGCCATTACCGGGTACTTCCCCACCGCGCTTGGCTTCTACATAACGACCCTGATTATGTCGATCGGCTTCCATTATTACGAAACCATGGCGCAATCGCTGTCCTTGCAATGGCTGCCCAAGGCAACAGCGGCTGCCAGTATGGGCAAGATCCTGGCTGTGGGCTCATTCGCCCAACTGATTGCCTACGGCCTGATTTTCATTGCCTGGAAAACGTTCAACCTGTCGTTCACGGTGGTTTTTGCCATCGCCGGTGGCCTGACCATTGTCGTGCTGGCATTCCTCATTATGGCCTATCCGCATTTCAAGGAAGGTGTTCCGCAGCACAAGAAACTGATCCTAAAGAAGCGCTATTGGCTCTATTACGCGCTGACCTTCATGGCCGGTGCCCGCCGCCAGATCTTCACCGTCTTTGCCGGCTTCCTGATGGTCGAACGCTTTGGTTATGACGTTCATGAGGTTGCCGGGCTTTTCTTGATCAACGGCGTCTTCAACATGCTGCTTGCGCCGAAGATCGGCAAACTGATCGTCCGCTTCGGTGAACGCAAAGCCTTGATCCTGGAGTATGTCGGCCTGATTGGGGTCTTTGTGACCTATGCTTTCGTCACCAATGCGACGGTTGCAGCCGCACTCTACGTGATCGACCATGCCTTCTTTGCGATCGCGATTGCCATCAAGACCTACTTCCAGAAGATCGCCGATCCGGCTGACATCGCACCGACAGCAGGTGTTGCCTTTACAATCAACCACATCGCTGCAGTCTTCATCCCTGTAGTTTTCGGGCTGGTCTGGCTGGTGTCCCCGGCAGCCGTCTTCCTGGCAGGCGCCGGAATGGCCGCTGTCAGCCTGTTCCTCTCGACCATGATCCCGTCCAACCCGGATGACGGGAACGAGGTTGATTGGTGGTTCCGGAAACCAGCAGCCCAACCGGCAGAATAATAACTGGCCACAAACAAAAACCCCGCCGGATTATTCCAGCGGGGTTTTCAATTGGGACTGCGGAGCGTCTTAAGCTTGACGTTCCGGGACGTGGACGACCAGTCCGTCCATGTCGCCCGTCACCTTGATCTGGCAAGACAGACGCGACGTCGGCTTCACGTCATAGGCAAAGTCAAGCATGTCCTCTTCCATCGGTTCCGGCGAACCGGTTTTGCCCGACCATGCATCATCGACATAAACATGGCAGGTCGCACACGCGCAGGCGCCGCCACACTCGGCTTCAATGCCCTGAACCATATTCTTGATGGCGTTTTCCATAACCGTGGACCCTTCGGCGGCATCAACTTCCGTCCGGGCTCCATCGGCAGTTACAAAGGTGATTTTTGGCATAGTCGCGTCCAAGGATAAAAGTGTCTCTCGATGACCCGACATAAAGGTTCCGGACAAAAGGTCAAGGACCATGCCATTTATGGATGGAATACAGAGTCCAGCGTTGAGTGAAATCAACCTTCCAGCAGATCGCAGATATACCCGTTGGCTTCCGTGACCGCCGCAACGAGACCTGTCGTCGGTGCATTGGGTGCAGCTTTCAAGTCCCCTTCCAGGCACTCACAGGCCGTGGCGACCCGCGCAGCACCAATCGCCCGCGCTGAGCCCTTGAGCGTGTGAACGAGATCGGCGCGGACGGAAGGGTCCGTCTCGTTTTCCAAACGTTCCAGCGTCATTCGGGATTGCGACTTGAACAAGTGAAGAACTTGAACCTCGAGATCACGGTTGCCTAGTGTGTTTGTCGCCAGCTGCACCAGGTCAATTGGTGCTTCGGGACTGGCGCGTCCTGACACGCGTGCCATCGATGAAGGGGCCATAAGGGTGCTCCGAAATACTCAACACATGCCTGGCGGCACCCTGCCGCAAGCTCTATAGGCAAATGAGTGTGCAGCGAAGACCCAAACGCCCGGTTAAATCAGGCGTTTCACGATCGCAAATTCGAGCATGTCCCCAAAAAATTGATTTCTTGGTTAACAAGCATTAAGGGCCTGCGCCGAACCAGATGAAAAATCCCTTGCTTTTTCGCAGGTTTCCTGAATCGCTAGAATTTTAATAAAATGATTCGCATTAACTTTTTTCGTTTTTTTGACTTGCGGTCAATAATTCGAACGCGTCTGCAGTGAGCTTGCAAACCAGCCAGTCAGGCTTGATTGGGTTGGAAAACCAAGGCTCTGCCCAACCTGCATCGATGCAGGAACGGATCGTGCGGGCGGGAACCTGGCGGCCTTGATCATCAAAGAGAGGCAACTTTCCTCCCGGCTGAACGAGCCCTGATTTCAACCAGCGCTTTTGTGCAGGCGACAAACCGCCTGCATTAAGTGCAGATTTTTTTGCCGGTCCCGTTTCGCTTTCCGTAACGTGCTTTTGCTTCGTTTGAGGCATGAGATCCCCCTCCTAAGTGATTCAGGCGATTGCTGTTTCTTGTTCGTTAGGAGAGATTGTGCCATTACAGTAACTGATGCGGCAAGATGGGGAGAATGCTGTCAACCTTCATGGTTGCAGCGGGTCAGCGGCGGCCCTTCCCAGAGTTTATGATCCGAACCGGAAACAGTGTTAGTCTCGGTTCAAGATCGGCGCATCCGGTTGACCCTCATGACAGCGAAAAGCTGCCTGAGATCACCGGTGTGTAAAGAGTACGGATGTGAGGCGACCCAAAAATGGCAAATCCGACGAAGGCGAAAGATCCGGCGGAAGCAGCTCTGTCTGCGGTTGAAGAAGCGCTTAAGCTTGATTTCGGCGGCCCTGAAGCTTCAGCGGCAGATCAACCGGCGGAACAGGAAACGCCGAGCGATGAGCGCCCGTCACGGCGCGCGGCCAAGACTGCGGACAACAGCGAAGCGGACAAAGACAACCAGCGCCCGGCCCGTCGCCGTGGCCGCGGTGGTCGACCGCCTGCTGCCAATGACGACCGCCGGAACATCGGCAATCTAATTTACGCACTGCAACGCCGGCCATCGACAGCGCCTTTCTGGGGTGCATTTGCCTTGAGCGCCGTTTGGGCCGCGCTCGGCACCAGCCTCTTCATGTCTTCGTTCGCCGACCGGGTTGCTGGCGTCACGGATGCTGAAACGCTGATGCAGTCTCCGGACATGATCCTGGCCGCCATCGGGATTGTGGTCCCGATCATCTTCTTCTTTGTCATGGCCATGATGATCTGGCGCGCGCAGGAAATGCGCATCGTTGCCCGCGGCATGACCGAAGTTGCACTTCGCCTCGCCGAACCGGAAGACATGGCCAAGGAATCCATCTTGAGCGTTGGTCAGGCCATTCGCCGCGAAGTCGCCGCTATGGGCGACGGCATTGAACGCGCCATCGCCAGGGCCAGTGAACTGGAGGTTCTGGTTCACAACGAAGTGTCTTCGCTGGAACGCTCCTACAACGACAACGAGCTGAAAATCCGGTCTCTGATCGAAGAGCTGGTCACCCAGCGCGAAGCGATTGTCATGAACGCCGAGCGGGTTCGGGAGACGATCGCCGGCGCACACGAGAATTTTGCCTCTCAGCTCTCTGACACATCTGGTGAACTCGGTTCGAATGTCGACCAAGCAACCCAGAGGATGATCGACGCGGTGAATGCCCGGGTTGAAGAACTCACCAGCACCGTGGACTCGCGGATCGAGTCCCTTGGCGCGACGCTCAACGCCTCCGGCAACGAGATGGTGGAATCCCTCACCGTTCGCGCGGAAGATTATGTAGCCCGCTTGTCCACCACTGGCACCGAGCTTGTCGAGAACCTCTCGCAAACCGGCACCACGATGTATGAGACCCTCTCCTACCGTGGCAATGAGGTGAACGAACGCTTCGCCGAGACTGCCAACACCTTCGTCGAAACCCTGACCAAGCGTGGCCTGGAGATCAACGAAACGCTGACCACATCGAGCACCACAGTGGTCGATACGCTCAGCAGCAAGGCGGATGAATTCCGTACCGCGCTTGAAACCACAGGGACTCAGGTCGGCGATACCATCACGGCGCGCGGCGAAGAGATCAACGCGAACCTGTCTCTGACCTCCGGCCGCCTGATCGACACCATCACGGCACGGACCGAAGAGCTGGTGACAACGGTCGACACCCGCGTCACTCATCTGGATGAGGCGCTTGCGGAAACCGGCAACAGGGTTGTCGAGAGCATTTCTGAAAAAGGCCAGACCGTCACCGACACCATTTCCATCCGGGGTGCGGAGATCGTCGAAACCCTCTCCAGCCGCTCCACCGAGGTTGCAGAAATCCTGCGCGGCACTGGCGAAAGCATTGTTGTCGACCTGTCCCTGCGCGGCGGCGAAATCGCAGCCAAACTGGACGAAACAGCTGGTTCTCTCACACAGACCATTTCGGTCCGCGGCGGCGAATTGGCCGACAAGCTCGACAATATCTCCGAGCGGATCTACACGGCCATTTCGATCAACGGCACCGAGCTGGACGAACGTCTTGCTGCCCGCAGCAACGAAATGGCCAGCATCCTTGAACAGCAGACCATCGGCTTCCGCGAGACGCTTGAGAGCGTTTCCGGCCAGTTCGCTGCAGGTCTTGGCGAACAAACCGGCTCTCTCACTCAGAAACTCGCTGAAACCGGCACCCAACTCGCCGAGCTCATCGGCAGCCGCGGTGACCGCGTTGCTGGCGACATCAATGAGATTAGCGGCAAGATCGCGGAGACCATCGAAGTCCGCGGCCAAGCGCTCAACGATGGCCTTGCAAACCGTTTGGGCGAGCTGGAAACCATCGTTTCGGATCGCGGCGGTCAGTTGATCGATGCGTTCGACACCAAAACTCTGTTGTTGTCGGAAGCTCTCGACAGCCGTTTGTCGACCTTGGACGTTACATTCGGCAATCGCATCGAAACGATGGACAGCAAGCTGGGCGAGCGGATCGAGACCATGGATGCGTCCCTGGATCAGCGGTTCTCGGCCATCGATTCCACGCTCACCGACCGCATCAGCACGATGGACGCGTCCCTTGGGGACCGCATCGCGGCCATGGACACGTCTCTTGAGCATCGCTTCACCACCATGGATGCAACACTCGGCGATCGCATCTCGACCATGGATGCGTCTCTCGAGCAGCGTGTAACCACCATGGACACCACGCTCGGCGAGCGGATCTCCACGATGGACTCCTCGCTTGGCAGCCACATAAACACCTTGGATCTGACCCTGGACCAACGCACGGCTGCGTTTGAAGCTGCGCTGGAGTCCCGGACGCAGATCCTTGGCGATGCCATCGAACAACGTACCACCGTCATCAGCGACACGCTGGAGGACAAGACCCGCAACATCACGGATGTCCTCGCGGACCGTTCCGATGCAATCACGTTGCAACTTGGCCAGCGTGTTGAAGCTGCCGGCAACACACTTGCAAACCGTGTCGATGAGATCGGCACCAAGCTGACGTCACATGTCGATACAGCCGCAGGCGCCATGGCCGAGAAGGCAGAGCTCCTGACTGCAACCATGACCAGCGGCACCGATAGGATTGACGAGACCCTCGATGCCCGTGCACGTCAGATTTCCGATACCCTGATTTCGCGCACCAAAGAGATCGCTCAGGCCTTCGTTGAAGGTCAGGACGAAATGACCTCTGCCCTCGACAACCGCTTGGCAGAGGCCGGTTCGGTCCTTGGCAAGCAGAGCGAGCAACTGACGGAATCCCTGTCTGAGCGCATTGCCGAGATCAATGTTTCCCTCGGTGCAAAGGTGTTCGAAGTCGCAGAAACGCTCGACACGCGCGCCAGCCAGCTGGAAACCGTCCTGAATGAGCGCCTGGAAAGCATTTCCGGCACCCTAACAGGCGAAAGTGAGCGTGCTCGCGATATCCTGACCGCTGTCATTTCCGAGGCAGGCGCAACCCTGTCGACAGAAAGCACGCGCCTCCGCGATATGGTTCAGGAAGCCGTTGCCAGCGCGGTTCAATCGCTTGCCGATGAGCGCACCCGCACGGTTGAGATCGTGGACGGTGCCCTGAACGATGCGACCGCGAAGCTCTCCGGCGAAGGCGACCGGATGCGCCAGATCGTTCTTGGATCCGTTGGCGAAGCCCGCGGCATCCTGGTTGGTGAGAGCCAGAAAGCTGCCGAGCAGATCACCCAGACCGTTGCACAGGCGAGCGGCTCGTTGACCAGCGAAAGCCAGCGTGCAGCCGTCCAGATCAGCCAGACCATGGAACAGGCAACTGGAGCCATGTCCGGCGAAAGCGCCAAGATCCGCGAACTGGTTCTGGTAGCGGTCGGCGACGCTGCCCGCGCCATGGCCGCAGAGAGTGAAAAAGCCCGTACCCTTTACGCTGGTACACTGGCCGAATTCACCGGTTCCCTCACCGGCGAAAGCGACAAGGTCCGCAGCGAGCTGTCGGGCTTGATCGCAGAAATCTCCGGCAACCTGTCCGCCGAAAGCGAACAGGCACGCATGACACTTGCGCGCACGCTTGAAGAGATCCGCGGTCAAATGTCTGGCGAAGCCAATATGATCCGTACCCGGGTCAACAGCGCGGTTTCCGAAGCCGCCGACCTGTTGGTCAATCGCGGCAACGAAGTCGCCACCGAAATGCTCGACAAAGCCTCCGCGCTCAACGAAGCCTTCGGTGCGCGCTCAGGTGAACTGGCCAAAATCGTCGGCACGGATGGCAACGAACTCATTTCCGCGATTGAAATGCGCGCCAATGACCTCACCGGCCGCCTGTCGGAAGTTCACGGAGCCATTCTTGAAGCCATCACGGTCAAGGGCAAGGATGTCACCGACACCTTTGCGCATACCGGGCTGGACGCAACTAGGTCTCTGGTTGAAGCCGGCGACCGGATTGTTGCTTCCATCAATGAGCGCAGTGATCAGGCAACTCGCCTCCTCACCGATACCAAACATCGGCTCGAGAACGACGTCACTGACATCCTCAACAAGATTGAGACGTCCAACGCGAACCTGCAGGCGATCGTGTCTACTGCCGGAGAGAACCTCTCTGAAGTGGAAGGCAACCTGGCACGCCGTGCTGGCGAATTCCGCTCAGCTGTTGACCGGGCTGTGTCCGAGACCAACTCGACAACAAGCCTGATCGACGAACAGGTCAGCAATCTGCGCGATGTAACGGCAACCACACTTGCGGATATCCAGAACCTGACCAACCGCTTTGGTGACCAATCAGAAGAGCTCACAAAAGCGGCTCGGTATCTGGAAGACACAAACCGCTCCGTGGAATCCCGTGTCACAGACCGCAAGAGTGCGATCGAAGAGGTCGCCGATACACTTCTGGCGAAGACAGAAGCTGTCGACACGCTCATGCGCTCGTTCACCCAGACCCTGTCGGAAACGCTGGAAACCGCAGACGACAAGGCGCGCGATGCCGCCGGCATGCTCTCAGCGGCCGCAGAAGCTGCTTCCAAGAAAGTCTCCGAGCAGTTCGAAAGCATGCGCCTGACAGCTGGAATGGAAGGCCAGAAGGCCCGCGATGCCATCCGTGCCGCTCAGGACGACATCATCGCGGAAATGAGCAGAACGGTCAGCGATGCATCAGACCGGTTCAACGACGCGGCAACGCGGATGCGCGATGTGGCCCGCGACGTCCACCGCGAACTGGAGGCGACCCGCAACGAGCTGAAGCAAGGCGTGCTCAACCTGCCGGACGAAGCAGAAGAGTCTTCTGCAGCGCTCCGTAAGGTGGTCAACGAGCAAATCCGCGCCCTGACCGAGCTGTCGGACATTGTTGCAAAACAATCGAACGCGCTCGACATCTCCAAGCCTCAGGCTCAGGTAGCAACAGCGTCGGCAGCTCCTGCGCCGGCCCCAGCGCCCGCCCCTGCTCCGCAGCTCCCGCAAGCTCCGGTCTTTGCACAGCAGCCTGCTCAGCCGCGCTCAGCGGCTCCGCAACAGCCAGAAGCCCGCGGTCCGGTCAACACCCGCCGCCAACAGCCTGCACAGCCGGACACGTCTGGTTCGACCGGGAAAGGCTGGGTTTCCGATCTGCTGCGCCGGGCCTCGCGAGATGACGATGCGTCGTCCGATACCGAGCAGGGCCGTTCGCCGCTGCAAACGGTGGAGAGCCTGAACTCACTGTCTGTTGACATCGCCCGTGCGATCGACCACGAGACCTTCATCGACCTCTGGGAACGCTACCGCAGCGGTGAACGGCATGTCTTCACGCGCCGGCTCTACACACTGCAGGGCCAGCAAACCTTCGATGAGATCCGTCAGAAATATGCGCGTGATCCGGAGTTCCGGACCGCTGTCGAACGGTACGTGTCCGATTTCGAGCAGCTCCTGTCTCAGGTCTCCCGCAATGACCGAGACAACATGCTCGGTCAGACCTACCTGACCTCAGACACGGGCAAGGTCTACACCATGCTCGCGCATGCCAGCGGCCGGCTCGATTAAGAGACAGCTTCTGTTTGAAACACAAAAAGGCGGCTCTCGGGCCGCCTTTTTTCTTTATTGAAGACAAAATTTCGGCGTCAGTTCATTGTGCAATTATGCGCCCGTCTCCCCGGCTTCAACGTCGAGATTTGCCCGGATCCTGGTCATGATATCCAGCATCGCCTCGATCTCCTGCGGCGCCAATCCGCCAAGCATCTTCTGCTCGACCGCCAACAGCTTTGGAGCCAGATCTTTGAACGCGGATTGCCCACTTTCCGATAGAGACAGGAGATAACTCCGGCCATCGGCCTCGTTCGATTGACGGGTCAGGAAACCGCGGTCTTCCATGCGCTTGACGGCCCGGCTGACAACGACCTTATCCATACTCGACCGATGGACAATCTCACTCGCCTGCAGCCCCTCGGCACTGGAACCGAGAATGGCCATAACCCGCCATTCGGCCGGCGCCATGCCGTAGTCGCGCTGGTAGACGTCAGACAGCGCCCGGGTGACATCGGAATAAAACACCCTGACCAAATACGGGAAAAATGTTTCCAGCTGGAAGCCGTTCGGTGTGAAATCCGTCTCGTTTCCGTGTTCAGTCATGCTGTTCCTTGCCCGAATTGGCTCGATTGTAACCGGTTTGCTCTACTGAGGTGTACCAATTTGCAAGATTTTACGATTGACTTAGTTTCAATTGCAACTAATTTCGACAAACCCGTTGTTACAGCGGCAAAGCATTTTGATCGGCAAAGACCGTATGGGAGGAACCGCCGTGAAACACTTGAAGCATCTTTCGATCCTAGCCGGCCTGACCGCCGGAACACTGACCGGCTTCACCGCCGCAGCGTCCGCGGATGAACTTGTCCTGTCGTCCTGGCTGCCGCCGAAGCACCCGGTCGTGACAGGCGTTATCGAGCCGTGGGCTCAGCAGGTCGCCGACGCGACAGAAGGCCGTGTGACAGTCCGGGTTCTGCCAAAGCCGCTCGGCCCGCCACCGGCTCACTATGACCTCGCCGCTGACGGGGTCGCTGACATCACCTATGGCCTGCACTCGTTCACCAAGGACGACCGTTTCCTTCGCTCCCGCATTGGCCAGTTCTCCTTCATTGCCGACACGGCAACGGACGGCTCCAAAGCCTACTGGAATGTGTATGGCGGCACCCTCGACGCCCAGGCAGAACATGAAGGCACCAAGCTGCTTGGCCTTTGGGTCCATGGCCCGGGCATGTTCCACAACAACCAGCGCAAGATCGAATCCGCGGACGACTTCTCCGGTCTCAAAGTCCGGACACCGGGCGGTTATATCGCTGGTTTGTCCCAGGACCTTGGCATCACCACGCAGTTCATGGGACCAGGCGAAGTCTATGAAAAGCTCTCCCGCGGCGTGATCGACGGTGTCACCTTCCCGATGGAAGCCCTGCAGGCGTTTAACCTCACCGACCACATCAAGTATTCCATGAAGATCCCGGGCGGCATTTACAACACGTCCTGGTTCCTGGTCATGAACGAAGACGTCTGGGACGGTATCTCTGCTGACGATCAGGCGGCAATTGAGAAAGTCTCAGGGGAAGCACTTGCAGAACTTGCAGGTGGTGTCTGGGACGGCGCAGATACCCGCGGCGCAGCATACATCGCGGATAAGGACATCGAAGTTTATGATGCCCCTGCCCCGGTTCTCGCCAAGATCAAGGAACTGGCCGACAAACACGAAGGTGCGTGGGTTGAAGCCGTTTCCGGCACTGGTTTTGACGGCGCAGCGGCGCTCAGCGAGTACCGCGCCCAAACCAACGTCAGCAACTGATCGTGACTGACGTTTCTGACAAATCAACGACAGGCCGGACCTCAAAGGTCCGGCCTGTTATCAATGCGATCCTTGGCGGGGCATGCCTTGTGGTGCTGTTCGCTTTGATCGGCCTGACATGTGTTGACGTGGTTGCCCGGTATCTCTTCAACAGCCCGGTCACTGGCGCTTATGAATTGACCGAGCTGCTGCTGGCCACACTCATCTTTCTAGCGCTGCCACTGACGACGCTTGCCGGCGAACATATCGAAGTTGAGCTTCTGGACGGCGTCAAAAGCCGTTTTTTGAAGCGCTTTGGAACGCTGATCGCCGGAGTTTGTACGATCGGTATCTTCATACTGATTGCGCTTGAGCTGACCGAGCACGCTGAAAAGCTGCAGCGCCGCGAACAAGTGACGGATTCCCTTGAAATCCCGCTTTATCTCATCGGCTGGCTTGGAGCTGCCTCCTTCAGCGTTTCGGCCATCGCCGCCGCTGTCTTCTTCTACTCCCGTTTTCGCAAAGAGGCCTAAAACGTGCTTGAGGCTCTGATTGGTTTTGGTGCCCTGTTTGGCCTTGTCCTGCTGCGTGTGCCGATCGCCGTTGCCATGATTATCGTCGGCACAGCTGGCTTCGCAATGCTGCGCAATTGGAACGCAGCCTTCAACCTTCTCGGCAACGCCGCCTTCGACACCGGTCTGTCCTTCACATTGTCGGTCATTCCCCTGTTCATCTTAATGGGCAATCTGCTCACCATTTCCGGTGTCAGCCAGTCCCTGTTCACGACGGCTCACCGGGCACTCCACAAGATGCGTGGCGGCCTGGCAATGGCAACAATTGTGGCCTGTGGCGGGTTTTCTGCCGTTTGCGGGTCGTCCCTCGCAACAGCGGCCACCATGTCGAAAGTGGCTATGCCATCAATGCGCAAGGCCGGATACGCCGACAGCCTGGCAACGGGCTCCATCGCCGCCGGCGGCACCCTCGGCATCCTGATCCCACCCAGTGTTATTCTGATCATCTACGGCCTTTTGACGGAGGCCGATATCGGCAAGCTCTTTGTTGCAGGCATCATTCCAGGGCTCCTGGGTGTCGTGTTCTACATGGCGGCTGTCTATGTAACGGTGCTCCTCAAGCCAAATCTCGCCCCGTCCAGTCACGATGACATTCCTGTTGAGCGCAAGGATGTGTGGGGGGTTCTCGCCGTCCTTGGCCTGTTTGCGATCATCATGATCGGGATCTATGGCGGGTTCTTCACGCCGACCGAGGCCGCAGGGATCGGCGCTGCCACTGCGTTTCTGATTGCACTGTTCTCGGGCGGTTTGACGTTCGAAAAGCTGTTCCAAGCGGGACTGAATTGCGCGCGGACCACCGCAATGATTTTTGCGATCATCATCGGCGCAGAAGTCTTCTCCAACTTCATTAGCTATGCCGGGGTTCCCGACGCCCTTCTGGAATTCGTCCAATCGCTCGATGTGAATGCCTATGTGGTCATTCTCGTTCTGGTGTTGATCTATGTGATCCTTGGCGCGGTTCTGGAAAGCCTGTCGATGATCCTATTGACCGTGCCGGTGTTCTTCCCGCTCGTTACGTCTCTGGACTTCGGCACTGGCGCGTTGAGCGATCCGGAAATGGTGCTCATCTGGTTCGGCATCATCGTGGTGGTCGTCACTGAAATCAGCCTGATTTCACCGCCCATCGGCCTCAATGTGTTTGTGCTGCGCTCGGTTCTGACCGATGTGCCGCTGCGCACGATGTTTGCGGGTATCCTGCCCTTCTGGGCCGCCGACATCTTGCGTTTGGGCCTGCTTATAGCCGTCCCGGCACTCTCGTTGGCACTGATCTAGGAAAACTGCTTGGAGCTCTCGGGCGCTCAGACGTTTCTGAGCGTCCAGGCCGCAATATCGGCGAACACCTGCTCTGCCGACTGGTTCATGGCTTCAACTGCCTGTTCAACGCCGGAGCTGCCGGACGGAGTTTCCCGCCGGAACACATTATTGGCAACTGTCCGGCCATTGCGGTCATTGACCACCCGCGCTGCAATCTCAACAACACCGCGGTTGGCGCCTTCAATATTCAGTTCAAACGCCCGGATATCCGTCTGAAGCTGATAGTCGATCAGCAGGCCATCACCCGGGAGTCCGACGCCGCGCAGCCGCCCCGTGTTTTGGAGGGTTTGCAGCAACTTGTTCTGCACCACATTTGGAAGCGTGTCGGCCCAGGCAACATTTGGGAAATATGAATAGACCGGACCGCTGTCGACTACGGCGATATAAGTCGTATCGAGTGCCTTAAGGGCGCGAGGCGGTGCTACAAGCACCTGGACACGGCTGGATCGCCCCGCCAAGCCGCCGACATCGGCAGCCTGCAGGCTGTAAAAGGCGGCGGGTCCGGAACTGGCGCAACCGGACACCACGGCGCCAGCGCCAAGCGCGCTGATAAACGCCCGCCGGCTCAGTCGGCTGTTTGCCTGTGTCATCCCCGTCAGTCCCCTATTCCCTGTACTCACCGGCGGCGCCCGCCTTGATAGGTCGGCACTTCTTCACCGCCGAAAATCACCCGGTTCGGCCGTTGTTCAAAGCTCTGTGCAGCCCGCTGGATCGAGACCAGCGTGCGGTTGAATTGCGCCAATGCGGATGTCAGATCCGCCGACCCCTGGGTGGCAAATTTCGACAAACCACCCGCAATGGCATCGGCACGGCTCTCAAACGCAACCGCGACCTTCCGGATCGCTTGCGCTGCAAGCGTTGCTTCCTTGATCAAGCCCTCACCGTCACCGTCAACCATTTCGGAGACTTTCTCGACAAGGCTCTCAACCCGGACCGATGTTGAGTTGAGGGTCGCGGTCATCTGCTGCGCGTCGGTAATGATCTGATCGACATCCGGTGTGCGTTTGCTCAAGTCCGCCGTCATTTGCTGAACGTTGTCCGCGGCCTGACGCGCGCTTTGCAGGATTGCCGGGATACCATCTTCTCCGGCCAGACCACTGGCCGCAGTTTCGACCGAGCCGACAATGTTGGCGATCTTTTCCGGATCAACAGCACGCAGCAGTTCATCGGCAGACTGGAGCGTGGATGCGAACCGTTCTGCCGCGACCTGAACATCTTCAACAAGCGCTGCAATCCGGTCATCCTGACCGCGAACTGTTGCTGAAACCGCCTCGAAATTCTGGATCGTGGATTTTGTCGAAGCGATGATTTCGTTGATCTGGCTTTGCTGATTGTTGAAGTTGTCGACAATGCTCGCAATACTGTCGACGGTCTCGCCAATGGTGGCCGGATCGACGCTGGCAATGATCTCATCGACGCGAACGAGAGAGATATTCAGCCCTTCCGTAAGTGTGGCAACGGACGCAACAATCTCATCGACGCGCAGCGGATCAATTACCGCGGCAATCTCAACGCCACGGGTGACGATCGCATCCACTTTGCCAACGATATCGCGCGTTCCAGTGATCACGTCATTGATGGTGCCTTCGCGTGCGCGCAGCATCTCTACAATATTGTTCACGCCCTGCATCGTGCTGGACGTGGCCACGACCAGTTCATCAATGTCACCCGAGCGCTTTTCCAGCACTTCGCCGAGCGCTGCCGCGCCCTTCATGACCTTTTCGATGTCTTCCGGCTTCACCGCCTGAACAATGCTTTGAACGTTACCGAGCCCATCATTGAGGCGTTCTGTGAACTCGGTCAGTTCCTTGGCCGCATTTTGAGCATCAGCCATAAGGGTATCGATATCTGCGCTCGCCTTGCCGAGGCTTCCCGAGAAGGTCTGCAGGTCATCTACGATGGCCGTAACTTTGTCGGAGGGAACAGCCGCTAGAAGCCGCTCACCCTCATCAACCAAACCCTCAAGTCGCCCGGAGAGGCTGGAAAACGCCTCTGAGGCCTTTCCGATGCTGGCCATAAAATCCTTCACGCCGTCGGAATTGGCAGCAAGAGCATCTGAGAACGTCTCAACGTTCTGGATCGTTTTGGAAATCGCCGGACCATTATCCTGAAGCAGCTGATCGACGGTTTTCATGGTCGAATCCGCGCGTTTCAGAACGTCGCGCGCGCCATCCACGATATCGTCAAAAAACGACCGCTCGGCATTGATCAGCGGTATGTTATTCGGGTTCTGGCTGCCATCCGGATTCAACAGTAGCGGAGAGGAACTTGTTCCGCCGATCAGATCCACATAGGCAACACCGGTCAAGCCGGTGAAATTCAATGTTGCCTTGGTATCTTCGCGGAGCGGCGTGGATGGCCGGATTCGAACCGTTGCCAAGACTTTGGTTGGGTCACCCGGCGCAAAATCCAACGAGGCCACGTCACCAACCTTGATGCCGTTGAACAACACCTGTCCTCCAACAGGCAAGCCGGTCACCGCACCCGGAAACAGGATTTTGACTTCGACATTCTGACGCGACTCAGCTGTCACAGCGAGCCAATAGATGAACCCGAACGCGCTGATCAGGATCGCGATCATAAATGCGCCGATCAATATGTAATTCGCGCGGGTTTCCATTCACTCAAACCTCATGTGCGGCGCAGAGCCCGCTCCCCTCGGAAGTAAGACTTAATCCAAGGGTCGTCATTTTTCATCATGTCTTCCATTGGCCCGATCGCAAGAACACGCTTTTGCCCAAGAACTGCGATGCGATCACAGATGGAATGCAAACTGTCGAGGTCGTGAGTAACCATATAAACGGTCAGATCCAGCGTGGAACTCAAATTGCCAATCAACGAATCGAACGCGGCAGCCCCAATAGGATCCAGGCCGGACGTTGGTTCATCCAGAAACACCAAATCCGGGTCGAGTGCAAGGGCACGGGCAAGGCTTGCCCGTTTCACCATGCCGCCGGAAAGCTCTGAAGGCAGCTTGTCTGCCGCATCCTGCGGCAACCCAACCAGTTCCAGCTTCAAGGTGGCCAGTTCATCCATTAAGCGCTGCGACAATTTAAGATGCTCCCGCATCGGCACCTGAATGTTCTGCTTCACTGTGAGAGAAGAAAACAACGCGCCTTGCTGAAAGAGCACGCCCCAGCGGCGTTCAATCATCTTGCGGGTCTTGTCAGATGCGCTGGAAAGATCGTGACCGAATACCGAAATCTGTCCGGCCCGCCGGGGTGTCAGCCCCAGGATTGTGCGCATCAACACCGACTTACCGGTGCCAGACCCACCAACAAAGCCGAGCACTTCCCCACGGTGCACATCGAGATCCAGATCCTGCAGGATGATTTTGGAGCCGAACCCGACGGTGATATCGCGAACCGACAGAATGTTTTCCGGCCTGTCTGCCTGCGGATCCGCAGCGTGCTCGGTTTGTTCGATGTCTGACACTGCCATCTCGTCGTTATACCCCAATGGCCGCGAAAAACATTGCGAACAATCCATCGACGACGATCACAAGGAAGATCGCTTTGACGACAGACATGGTGGTGTGCCGGCCGAGCGACTCAGACGATCCTTCCACCTTGAGGCCCTCAACGCAGGCAATGAGGCCGACAATCAAAGCCATGAATGGTGCCTTAATGATACCAACGACGAAGGTGTTCACAGTGATGGCCGACTGAAGCTGTGTCAGAAACGCCGCTGGCGGAATATCCAGGTACGCCCAGGTAATCAGACCGGCACCAAAAAGCGCCGAGATATCTGCCACGAAGGTCAAAATCGGCAAGGCAATCATCAATGCCAGAATGCGCGGCAGCACCAGAACTTCTGTCACGCTCAAGCCGATGACGTGCAATGCATCGACCTCCTCTTGCATGCGCATGGCCCCCAACTCGGCGGTAAACGCCGATCCGGACCGTCCGGCAACCATAATTGCGGTTAGGATGACGCCGATCTCCCGAAGCACCAGGATGCCCGCCAGATCGACGACGAAAATGTCGGCGCCGAACTGCCTCAGGTAAAATCCGCCCTGCTGAGAAATGATCGCGCCGATCAAAAAGCTCATCAGCGCCACAATCGGGACCGCGCCGATGCAGCTGCGGTCGAACTGCACGGCGATTGCGATGCTGCGAAGGCGTTTGGGCTGTAAAAGAACGGTCGACAGCACGATGCCGAGCGATCCAAGGATATGCAGCATCGCGAGGGTGTCTTTATACACCTCAACCATCTGCCGCCCGGTCGCTTCAAGAAAACCGACAATCGTGAAACCGGACCGGTCTGGCTGCCAGCGCGGCGGGTGATGCTTCTCGATCTCGTGAAACAGGCTTTCGCGGATAGGCGTCACCCCGGTCAACTGCACTTTCCGGCCGCTGAATTCCAGCTGCCCACGGGTGCGGTGGATCAGCCAGGCGCCACTGGTGTCCAGATGATCAACCTCAGAAACATCGATACACGTCAATTTGTCCTTGGCGACGTTCAGCTTGGAGATTTGCTGGTCAGCATCCGCAAGAGTGCTGACAGTCCAGTCTCCGGATAGAATAAGGGACTGATGTCCCTCGGAATCGGTATCCAGGTGCAATTCCGGCGCTTTGTTTTTTTCCAAGAATGCCATTCCGGAGAGTTGCCCCTTGCCGCTCGTCAACTTCCCCCCGTATACCTGATTGTAAAGATTAACGTCCAGCAGTCAGATGAAAGCATTGCCCATGGAAATTGCCCGCCCTTACCTTTTGTTTCTCGGTGACGTCCCCGATGCCCTGGCCGCCAAGACCGCAACAGGCATTGTTGATTGGCGGAAAGACTGGTGTGTCGGACAGGTCCGGCTCGATGGCTGTGCCGCAGATACCGGTCTGACGGACATGTCGATCGCCGAGGGAACTGCTGCAGGTGCCAAGACGATGGTCATCGGCGCAGTCAATGCCGGCGGACGTTTGCCGGATCATTGGGTTGATTCGGTGGTTGAAGCGCTGAACGCAGGCCTTGATGTTGCCTCTGGGCTCCACGTCAAACTGGGCGACATTCCGGCAATCCAGGAAGCAGCCGCCAAAAACGGCCGCCAGCTCCACGACGTCCGCCACAACTCCATGACCTTTGCCACCGGAAAAGGCACCAAACGCCCGGGCAAACGGATTTTGACCGTCGGAACAGACTGCTCTGTCGGCAAAAAATACACTGCCCTTGCGATGGACAAGGCCATGAACGAGCGCGGCTACACCAGTTCGTTCTGTGCGACCGGGCAGACAGGTGTCTTCATTTCAGGCCGGGGTCTGTCTCTCGATGCCGTTGTTGCTGATTTCATCGCCGGCGCTGCCGAGTGGCTCTCCCCGGCAACAGAGGAAGACCACTGGCAGGTGGTGGAAGGCCAAGGCTCTTTGTTCCACCCGTCATTTGCCGGCGTGACACTCGGACTTCTTCATGGCTCGCAGCCCGACGGTTTTATTGTCTGCCATGAGCCCACGCGAACCAAAATGCGCGGCGTTGAAACACCGCTGCCAACGGTCGATCAAGTCATCGACATGACCATTCAGTGCGGCAAGCTCACCAATCCCGGCATTCGCTGTGTCGGCATTGCGGTCAACACCCAGGCTCTGGATGACGATGAGGCGCTCGCGCTTCTGGCAAAACTGGGTGAGCGCCATGGCCTTCCGGCAACCGATCCGATCAGATATGGCATGGAAGCCGTGGTCGACAAGGTGTCCGCGGAGTTCGGCACCCCATGAGCCGCAGCGTCAGCATTGACCTTGAAAGCTTTGAGATCGCGGGCGGTTTTACAATCTCCCGCGGCAGCCGCACCCATGCCAATGTGCTCGTCACCACTTTGACGGACGGCGATCACATCGGCCGCGGCGAATGTGTGCCCTATGCGCGCTACGGCGAAACCATGGAAAGCGTTCAGGAGCAGATCCAGGAGATTTCACCGCTGTTGAAAGACGGTTTGAGCCGCCATGCGCTGCAAGAGGCAATGCCGGCCGGTGCTGCACGCAACGCGGTAGATTGCGCCCTTTGGGACCTTGAAGCCAAGCAAACCGGTAACTCGGCGGCAGAGATTGCCGGGATCCCGCCGCTTTCACCGGTCACGACCGCTTACACGATCAGTGTCGGCACACCGGAAATTATGGCGGAAAAGACGGCAAAGGCCGCACATCGCCCCTTGCTCAAGGTAAAACTTGGCGGGGCTGGCGACGATGAGCGCATCGAAGCTGTTCGCAAGGCCGCACCGGACAGCACCTTGATCGTTGATGCAAATGAAGCCTGGGACGACAGCTGTTTTGGAACGAACATGGCAGCGTGTGAAGCCGCCGGCGTGGCTTTGATTGAACAGCCTTTGCCTTCCAAGGATGACAGCTGTCTCAAGGAATTCAGCTCAAAGATTACGATCTGTGCGGATGAAAGCCTGCACACGCGGGATGGTCTTGAGGATCTCCGCAGCCGGTACGATGCCATCAACATCAAGCTCGACAAAGCCGGCGGTTTGACGGAGGCCCTGGCGCTTCTGGATCAGGCCAAAGCGCTTGAATTTGAGATCATGGTCGGTTGCATGCTCGGCACGTCTTTGGCCATGGCTCCCGCGGTCCTCTTGGCACAGCGGGCAGACTATGTGGATCTCGACGGGCCTCTTCTTTTGACGCAGGACCGCGAACCGGGACTGGTCTTCGAAGGCAGCACGCTGTTCCCGCCAAGACCGGAATTGTGGGGCTAACGCTTTAGTTTTAACGCACTGGGCTTGAAACCATGCGCTGACGCACCATCGGCGTCAGCGCCAGCATCACAAGCGTTCCGGCCGCAGAAACGGCCGCCATCAGATAAAACGGCAGATCCGGATCCATCTCGTACAACGCGCCGCAGACACTCAAACCAATGGCCATCTGCAGGCCGATTGATGTGGCAAGCAGACCCTGGCCGGTCCCGGCCCACTTGCTTGGAACGACTTTCGCCAGAATTGCAATGGCGCCCAGATGTGCAGCGCCAAAGGTGAGCGCGTGCAGAAGCTGGATCGCGACCATCGACACCAGCGCATCCGCGAACGGGAACAGGCCCCAGCGGGCGACCGCGGCAATCCCGGCAACGATCAGGAAAACCGGTGGGTCGAAACGAAGCGCGATCTTTCCGGCAACTGTGAAAAGCGCAATCTCAGCGATCACGCCGACAGCCCACAAGATGCCGATTGTTTCGTCTGCTATCCCGGCGGCTTGCCAGTAGAGCGTCCCAAACCCATAAAATGCCGCATGGGTTGCCTGGAACAAGCCAAGCAGGATGAGCACCGGCCAAAACCAAACCGTTTTGAAGGGCGCTTCTCCGGCCTCTTCGTCCAAACCTTCGCTTGCCCCGGCTCCGCTTTGGCGCGGAAGTGACAGAACAACGCCGCCTGTCAGAAGCGACGCCAAGCCAATCAGAAACAGCATCACCCAAACGGTATCTCCGGTCGCCAGGAATCCGCCAGCAAGATTGGCAGCAACAAACCCAGCAGATCCCCAAAGGCGCATCCGTGCATAGTCCGCGCCCGTGTTGCGCGCAGCATCCAAGGCATAGGCATCACTGAGCGGAAGCACCGGCGCCTTGAAGACCATGTAGCCGATCACCCCGGCGCCCAGAACGTAAAGACCATTTCCAAGGGCGAAAAGCGCGATGAAGACGGTTCCAAGGAGAGAATAAACAAAGATGGACCACCGGCGCTGACCGGTACGGTCCGCCAGGTTTGTCAAAAGCGGGCTTGCGGCAATCCGGGCAACCGTCCCGGCCCCCAGCACAAATCCAATCTCGGCCGCGGAAAACCCCTCGAACTCCAAAATGACCGGAAAGAAAGGGAGAAATAGCCCATAGCCAAAAAAATGAACCCCGAACAAGGCGGAGACACGCGCACTGAGGGCCGACGTCAAATTCAACATACAAACCGAACCGGATTTTGAGGCCCAAAAGAATATTAACGATTTTCAGTTTACCCTGATTTTGGAATTGTCCGGATTGGATACCGAACGGCCCTTGCAGAGTTGAGAATCGCGCCCTTATGAAAGCGGAAACACAACAGGTAGAACCGGAGCTGATAGGCGAAGCCGAATATCAGACGCTTGAACAGACCTTGATGGAATCCGATCGGGGACGTCGGTTTCTAAAAGAGTTTTTGAACCGGAACAAGACCCCGGAAACGACCGAGATCCTCGGCGCGATCCAACGTCTTGAGAAAGTCGTCACCCGTCAGCGCAAAGTGCCGGATCTCGACAAGATCCGCTTGGATATTGCCGACATGCACGAGGCAATTGAGCGCACCAAGGCGGAGATCGCCAACATCAAGGACGACGGCGACGAAAGCAATCGCTTTGTCGACGCCTCTCATGAGCTTGATGCGATCGTGACGCAGACCGAAGGCGCCACCCAGTCGATTCTGGAAGCTGCCGAGCAGATCCAGGAAAAAGCCTGGGTTCTTCGCGAAAACGGCGCAGACGATGCGACTTGCGATGATATTGATGCAAAGGCCACAGAAATCTTCATGGCCTGTTCCTTCCAGGATCTGACCGGCCAGCGCACCAACAAGGTGGTCCAGGTACTGCGTTATCTGGAAAGCCGGATCAACCTGATGATCAACATCTGGGGCATCGAAGATCTGGAAGCAGATGACACCGCTGGTCCTGTCGACAGCCGCCCGGATGCTCACCTGCTGAACGGCCCGCAGCGTGATGGCGCGGGCGTCTCTCAAAACAGCGTCGATGAGCTGATGTCTGTCAGCGGCGACGTGTTTGACGCCGCTTTGGACGAAGTCGCAGCACCTGGCAGCACATCTGCGAGCGAAGCTTCAGCACCAATGGGTGAAGCGGACATCGATGCCCTGATGGCCGGTGACAGCGAACCGATGGATGCGGCCGCGATTGATGACATGTTCGCATCCGCACCTTCGGCCGAGGAAACGGAAGCTGAAGACACGGCGGACGTGACTGATCCGGCCGCCGATGAATTTGCTGCAGCCCACGCCGATGAAGTCTTGGACGAAGCCGCGATCGACAAACTGTTCGATGCGGAAGTCAGCGAGCCGGAAGCTGCCAACGACAGTGAACCGGCTGCGGAAACAGCAGAGGCAGAAGCTGATGCCGACTGGGCTTTGGTCGAGCAGGAAGCAGATGCCGACGACGGCGCTGACCCGCTGACGGAGCTGACCGAGGCCGAACGACAGGCTCTGTTCAACTGATCGATCTTCACACTGTCAAGAGATAAGGGCGCCCATTCCAGGCGCCCTTTTTCTTTGTCTCACCAAAGCAAATGCCGCGCTCGTTTCCTTGCGCGGCATTTGTCGGAGAGTTTTAAAGGCATCGTCGGCAGACCCGGAGATCTGCCAACGATGCCTCCCCTCTTTGTTCAAAGTTATGCGGCTTTGATCTTATCAAAGAACTGGTTCGCTTCTTCGCTCAGACGCGCAGCCCTGTTCTTCAAGGTCAATGACGTTTCATGGATCGTCTCAACCGTGCCATCGACTGAATCGATCGACCCGCGCACAGCGGCGATCTCATCTGTAAAGCTCTGTGTGCCGACCGCCGCGATCTGAACCGCAGACGAAATCTCCGCCGTTGCAGAAGATTGCTGCTCCACGGCCGCCGCAATGCTGTTGGCGATCTCTGACAATTCGCTGATGATCGTGGTGATTCCATCAATATCCTGGACAGACTGCCGGGTTGCCTGCTGGATCGCAGCAATCTGTTCGGTGATCTCTTCAGTCGCCTTCGTCGTCTGACTTGCCAGCTCCTTGACCTCGGCCGCGACGACGGCAAAGCCCTTACCCATTTCACCAGCCCGAGCTGCTTCAATGGTTGCGTTGAGTGCAAGGAGGTTGGTCTGTTCAGCAATGTCAGAAATCAAGCCGATGACAGACCCCACCTGATCGGCAAAACCGGCCAACTTGGTGACCGATTCATTGGTGTTCTGGGCGCCTTGAACAGCTTGCAGAGCCTTTTCCCGCGAGTGTCCGGCCTGACGCCCGATTTCAACAATCGAGGCGCTCATTTCTTCCGTTGCCGTCGCGCTGGACTGCACACCGCTCGCGGTCTCCGCGGAGGAAGTGTCCATGGTCTGCATGCGGGTTGCGATCGAGCCGGTCTCCCGGCTGAGATCGCGGGAAGAGTTCTCCAACTCGTCAGACGTAGAGCTCAACTCGCCGACCACACCGCTGAGGGAAGTCTCGAACGTGGCAATCGCGGACTTCAGCCCGTCTTCCCGGGCAACAGCGTCCGCCACCATTTTTTCGTGGTAGGTCGAAATTGCGATGTCCATGTCCAGCATCACCAGTTTGGTGATCACAGCCATGACCTTAGAGCGCTTGGCAGCGGTCATCATCCGCTTGGTCAGCAGCACTTCGGAGATCTGGGTTAAGGCAAAGGAATACCCGCCGATGTACCAGCTCGGATCAAGACCGATGCGCACATGTGCCAATCCGATCCGGATGGAGCGCTCAAGGTACGCCTCGGTCGGTCCTTCATGGAACATACGCTCCCAATGAGAGAGCTGCGCCGAGATCAGGCGGGCCTCCTGGTCTCCGATCATTGTCGACAGATGCGGGACTGTTTTTACATGGTCGTAAAATCCGTCCATGATCCTCGGCAAATGAGAGGAAAGTGTCGGCCAGATCGATCGCGCAAGTGTGCGATCTTCTTCGGTGAAACGGAAAAACGCCAGCCTGCCCTTTAGCGTTTGGTTCTGCATATTGGCTCCATAAACCCTGCAAGCCAGTGCTGGTCCCCCTCAGGCCAACGCTGTCCCGCCAATCAACGTAACACGCCCCTTCGTGAGGCGGGTTTCGACGGAACACCAGGTATTCAATGCCAAGGAAGACAGGACGGCAGCATCAGCAGAGAGCATACCCCTACGTAACGTAACCTCCTGGTTTTGCTTCGCAATTCAGCAGACACCACGGTTGTTTCCGCACCATCCTTTCTTTCGCGAATCCTCCGAGAAAGAACAGGACTGATATTATCCGCCTAATGGGTCAGCCACTAACAGCGCGTTAACGCGAAACAGCCTTAAACAACATCTTAGGGTCGATATTTCCGCCCGTCAGTACGACACCGACGGTCCGCTCCCTTAGGTCAAGTTTCCCGGACAGCAGTGCGGCCAACGCAGCGGCGCCGCCGGGTTCGACAACCAGCTTGAGCTCGGAAAACGCAAACGCCACAGCGTCCAGAACCTGCTCGTCCGTGACCGTATATCCTTCCCCAGAAAATTGACGCAGGATCGAAAATCCGATCTCTCCGGGACTTTCAGAAAGAAGCGCATCACAGATCGAGCCGGATTTGGCGGGATTGGACAGCAATCCCCCTGCCTCCAAAGACCGTTTGTAATCATCGAAGAATTGCGGTTCGACTGTATGGAACACCGTTTCCGCGGAAGTGTTTGCAAGCGCAAGCGCAATCCCGCTGGAAAGGCCTCCACCGCCTGTGCAAGCCAGGACATCATCCAACCGCACACCAAGGTCTTTTGCTTGCGCTTCCATTTCCAGGCCAACGGTCCCCTGCCCGGCAATAACGGCAGGATCATTGTAAGGGTGCACGAACGTCGCGCCGGTTTCGGCGCAGATCTCGGCAGCGATCTTGTCGCGGTCTTCGGTGGCCCGGTCATAAGTAATGACCGTCGCACCATATCCTCGTGTGCGTTCCAGTTTCACCTGAGGCGCATCGGCAGGCATGACGATCGTCGCCGGCATGCCAAAGATCTTGGCACTGGATGCGATACCTTGCGCGTGGTTCCCCGACGAACAAGCGACGACACCCTTGGCCCGGACATCCGGGTCCAATTGCCGCAAGCAATTGTAAGCGCCACGAAACTTGAAAGAGCCGCTGCGTTGCAGGCATTCGGGCTTGATCAACACACGCCCGCCAACGCGCTCGTCCAGAGCGGGGTTGGTCAAGAGCGGTGTTTTGACAGCAACGCCCTCCAGGGCATCAGCTGCCTCCAATACATCGTCGAAAGTGACGGCTACGCTGCTGGAGGAAGGTTGTTCTGCTGTCGCGCCGGTCATGATGGCCACCTCATTCAGGGTCTGAGGTGGACAGGAGTACCGGCTACCCCATGGCCTGACAACTGCAACATTGTTAGGGTTACAAAATCCCGCGGCGCCAATATCTTAAAGCGTCAGAGGCTATCAGATCACTCTGCCGCGTTGGCCTGTGCCAAGCCGCCAACGGCGGCGATACAATTGTCCAGGAACTGCCGGCTGCTGGCTGCCCAGGTGTAATTGAGTGCAATGTTCCGGCAGTGGTCGCGCGGAATATCGAGAGCGGCCTCACATGCCTCTGCAAGGTTTTCGGACAAAACACCGGCGCCGGTATCGCCGATCACGTCCAGCGGCCCCATGACCGGATAGGCAGCAACTGGCACCCCGCACGCCAGCGCTTCCAGCATGACATTGCCGAACGTGTCGGTGAGAGACGGGAAGACGAAAACATCAGCGCTGGCGTAATGACGCGCCAGGTCTTCACCGGTTTTCGCTCCCGTGAAGAGCGTGTCGGTGTATTCTCTCTGCAGCGTATCCAGCTGAGGTCCATCGCCAACAACGACCTTAGAGCCGGACAGTTTCAGGCCCAAAAACGCCTTGATGTTCTTCTCAATCGCAACGCGGCCAACATACATGAAGACCGGCCCAGGCAAATCCTGCGGCAGGACAGAGCCCTCGTAGGGTTTGAAGAGATTTTCGTCGACCCCGCGCGACCAGCGCATCAAGTTCCGGAAGCCGCGGTCTCTCAGGTCGTTCTCCAGCGAAGTCGTTGCCACCATGCAGCCGTTGCCGGCGTTGTGGAAGCGACGCATCCAGGCATAAGACCAGGACAACGGCACCGGCATCCGGGCAGAAACATACTCTGGAAACCGTGTGTGATAACTGGTGGTGAACGGCTGTCCGCGCTTTTTGGCGATCGCAGCTGCAAGCAGGCCAAGCGGACCTTCGGTCGCTATGTGCAGATGTTCACAGTCGAATTCATCCATCATCCGCCGCACGGTGCCCTTGTGCGTCAAAGACAGACGGATTTCTGGATATGTCGGGCACGGAAGTGTTTTGAATGCCTGTGGGGTCAAAAACTCCATGCGAACGCCCATGGCGCGGAGTTCGTCAGCTGTGCGTTCAAGCGAGCGCACGACGCCATTGATCTGCGGATGCCAGGCATCCGTGACAACAAGAATGGAACTCATGCGGCGACCGGAGCTTCCTGTGGCTTCGCCGTTTGGGCTCCGGTTTGGGCTTGTTCTACCCATCTGATCACCTCAAAGGTTCCATCATGATGTTCGGCAACCGCTGTGCAGCTTTCAACCCAATCGCCAGTGTTGATGTAGTGAATGCCGTTGACGTCACGGCTTGCTGCATGGTGGATGTGACCGCAGATGACACCGTCGACGCCCTGACGACGCGCTTCGTCGGAAAGAGCCTCCTCGAAGCGCCCGATGAAACTGACTGCATTTTTGACTTTCAGCTTCGCCCAAGCTGACAAAGACCAGTAGGTCAGGCCAAGCCGGCGGCGCACGGCGTTCAGCACCGTGTTGACACCAAGCGCTGTGACGTAAGCTTTGTCCCCAAAGAACGCGAGCCACTTTGCATGGCGGATCACCACATCAAATTGATCTCCATGGATCACCAGATACCGCCGGTTGTCTGCGGTTTCATGGATGATGCTGTCGGTGACTTCCACACCGCCGAAGTGCGTACCTAGGAAGCTGCGGAGAAATTCGTCGTGGTTTCCAGGAATATAGACAACTCGAGAGCCCTTGCGGCCTTTGCGCAGGATCTTCTGAACCACATCGTTGTGGAGCTGCGGCCAGTACCAGGACCGCTTCAACCGCCAGCCATCCGCAATGTCGCCGACGAGATAAATCGTCTCGGCGTCATTGTCCTTCAAGAAGTCAAGCAGAAGCTCCGCCTGGCACCCGCGAGTGCCAAGATGTACATCTGAAATAAACAAGGCCCTGTAATGCCGCGATGTCTCCGAAGTGGACATTGCACGTCTCCTAGATCCATTGGACCGCTATAGACGCGATTCAAGTTTCACTATTATGACAGATGGGGTTTGAAGCGGACTGACGTTGCGTTTTCCTAAAGTCATTGGAGGATCTTTCCCTTAGCCGCGCCAACATATGCGTTTAAGCGCGCTCAATCAGGGCCTCACAATCACGCAGGTTCATCGCGTAAGGGATAGCCGCAGCGGGTTTCCTTTCATATGGTCTCGCAAACCTCACCTTCAAAATTTGGGAGATCGATCATGGATTTGGGATTGCGCGGCAAGTCGGCAATCGTGTGCGCATCAAGCCGCGGACTTGGCAGAGGTTGCGCAGAAGCGCTTGCAGAGGCCGGATGTGACCTGGTGATCAACGGGCGCGACAAAGATGCCCTGGAAGCAACCCGCGCGCATCTGACGGACACCTTTCAGGTCAAGGTCAGTGTTGTCGCTGCCGACGTTTCAACACCGGAAGGACAAACCGCTCTCCTGACGGCCTGCCCAGAGCCCGACATACTGGTCAACAACAATGGCGGCCCGCCTCGCAAGGACTATACAGAACTCAATCGCGCTGCCTTGCTGGAAGGTGCCATCCAGAACTTCGTGACCCCGATCGAATTGATCCAGGCGGTCACCCCCGGAATGAAGGCCCGTGGCTTTGGCAGGATCGTCAACATCACGTCCTTGTCCGTGAAGATGCCGATTGAAGGCCTGGACCTTTCCAGCGGCGCGCGTGCAGGCCTGACAGCATTCCTGGCAGGTGTTTGCCGCCAGCTGGCTCCGCATGGTGTCACGGTCAACAATCTGCTGCCAGGCAAAATGGATACGGACCGGCTGAGGGGTGGGTTTGAACGCTCCGCACAACAGTCCGGTCAGACTGTGGACGCCATTCGCGCGAGCCAGGCTGCAGAAATCCCGGCACGCCGCTTTGGAACAGCCGGGGAGTTCGGCCAGACCTGTGCCTTTTTGTGCTCCACACACGCCGGCTACATCACCGGGCAGAACATTCTCATGGACGGCGGCCTTTACCCGGCAGCATTCTGACAAAAAAGCCGGCCCGCGATCGCGGGCCGGCAGAATTTTCAAAACCAGTCTGGCAGCTGATCAGAACTTGATGCGAACTGAAGCTGTCAGGATGTCAACGGAAGAGTCGACGGAACCGGTCAGCGATCCCTTCGAAGCGCTGTAGTCCTGGTGACCCGGGACAAGGTTCAGATCGGTGTCTGTACCAAAGATATGCGTGTAGCCGAGATCAAACGAGAAGTGCTCGTTGAAGACGTAGGACGCACCGGCGCTTACCCAGATACGATCGTTGTCCGGAAGGCGCGCAGACCGGATTTGATCATCGATCGGTGACCACTCATACGCTGCACCGGCGCGGAAGGTCAGCTTGTCGTTGAAGTCGTACTCACCACCGAGCGCGACGAAGTAGCCGTCATTGTAGTTGAACGGCAGCGTGGTCACGGTGGCACCGGTCGCATCAGCCGTGATCTGCGGCTCTTTCAAGCGGCTCCAGTTTGTCCACTCGAAAGTACCGAGGACACGAATGTCGTCTGTGATGCTCTGCTTTGCCGAAAGAGTGACCATGTCCGGCGTTGCAAGCACGGTTTTCACGTTCGTGACGGCCGTCGTGAACGGGTTCGCCGGGTTTGGAGCAGCGATCGTCCCATCAATGTCGGTAAAGATCGCAGAGCGGTAACCGATGCCGATTTCCGTGGTCGCGGTTGGTTTGATCGTGACGCCGGCCGTCATACCAACGCCGACACCGTCACCATCAAGCTGCTGACCCGGAAACAGGGTAGCGCCTGGAATAGTCGGAGACGCTGAGGCATTCGTCAGGCGAACATCCGCATATTGGATCTGCGGACCGATCGCGACAGAGAACATCTCATTGATCTTGTAGCCAACGACCGGGTTCAGGTTGATTGAGAAGATCTTGGAAGACCGGTTGTAGCCTGCACCGGTCCAGTTGCTGTCGTCCGGCTTTGTGGAAAGACCGAACGGACCATTAATCCCAACGCCAAGGTAGATTTTGTCGTTGAAGTTGTAAGACGTGTAGGAGGCCGGGATCCAGGCGTCATGGCCGATATCACCGGTGTCAAAAGACGTCGTGATCAGACCGGTCGGCGTGGTCAGTGAATTCGGAACGGTGTTCGAACCGGTAATATCGGACTTTGGAATGATGAAGGCGTTGTGAGCCTCAAATACGATCTTGCCGTCCATCGACGTGATGGTTGCCGGGTTCCAGAACATGGACGAAATCGACGAACTGGATGTACCGTTACCGGCGAAGGAAGTCCCTTGGTAGTATGCGCTCTGCTCGCGCAGGGCGAAACCGCCCGCAGAGGCTGCACTTGCGACGATCGAGGCAGCTATGGCTGTCGACGTCATAAGTACGATTTTCTTGGTTGCCCGCATTTTTACGTTTCTCCCAATCCTCCTCCCCCCCGGGAGGAATTTGACACTGACTGCAGGGTCTAAAAGAAACGGTCGCCTTTCAACCACGAAATGCGATCTCTAATTGCAGCGCACACGGTTGCTGCGTTGCAATATACGGAGTTTCACGAAGGTCCGGCGCACACACCAAGTGCTCATAGCCGGATAAACATATCATGAGACACTGCTTTTGAAGGTTGATCGTGGCCAACCATACAAATGCACATTTTTTAGGCACATTACCAACGCGTCACACTTAACTTTCTTTCTTTGCTGCGCGTTGCTTTCTTGTCACACATAACCTTAGGGAATACGGGCGTTTTGCGCGAGCCTGGAGTGTTTTTTGGTGACTAAATCGCTTCATTGGCAAACCAAAATATCCCAAATCAGCATTATACACCGCCCACGATATGGCCAACCGAGTGAGATGAAAAAGTCATTCCTATGTCAGAAATGCGGATAAATTTATGATTCAAATACCCGCATTTCAGACACGATACACATGGAGTTTCGAACTTTACGAGCCGAAACTGCTAACAATACAGGTCGAGCCGCACCCACAATGATACTCTCTATAGTTGCAAATCATACAAGTCCATCACGCGCGCTCAAAAACCGCCGCATGGCAACATCGCTCCATGGCGAAAGACGCTTCAAAGCGGTCTGGTGGCTTTGATAAATACTGTTACTCATCGGATCCTGACGGGACGTGTCCAGCAGCACTTCTCCAGTCGTTACGCGCAAGGCGTCAAGAATGTCCTCCGGATAGGAAAGGACCTCAACGCCATCTTCTTGCTGGAGCAACTGCAGGCTTCCGGCATTTTCCCAATCGCTCTCGGCAAGCGCCCGTCCGTTCTCAGCACGGCACGCCTCCAATAGAATTACCTGGAATTCCGTGGGCAAAGCATCAAAAGCTGCCTGATTGAACAGCGCCTCGCCTGTACCGTTCGGTTCGTGGAAACCAGGTGAATAATAGTATTTCGCGGCCTTCTGGAACCCCATGGCCCGATCCGACCAGGGACCGAGGAATTCGGTCGCATCCAGAACACCTGTTTGGAGTGCCTGAAACAGCTCGCCCGGCGGCAAGCCAACCGGAGCGGCCCCAAGCCTGCGCATCACTTCTCCACCCAGCCCCGGCATCCGGATCTTGAGGCCGCGCAGATCATCAAGGCTTCGGAGCGGTTTCTTGTACCAGCCGCCCATCTGAACACCGGTGTTACCCGCCATCACCGGTTTGATGCCGAAGGGCGCGTATAGCTCATCCCAAAGCGCCTGCCCGCCGCCTTGCTCGATCCAGCTGATATGTTCATGCGGGAGCAGACCGAAGGGGACCGCGGTGAAATAGACGGAGGCCGGGATCTTGCCTTGCCAGAAGAACGAGGCTGTATGCGCCATGTCCGCAGTGCCATTTGAGACGGCATCAAACACACCGAGCGCCGGCACCAGTTCGCCAGCAGCAAACAAACGGATCTTAAACGCACCACCTGAGAGCAACGCAACCTGATCAGCGATCCGCTGCGCCGTGACACCCGGACCTGGCAGGTTTTTCGGCCAGGATGTCACCAGCTTCCATTCGGTGACCGCACCTTGTGCCATCACCGCTGGCGCTGAGAGAACAGATGCGCTTCCAACGGCACCACCCACAAGCATGTCCCGGCGGCTGAGGTTTTTTCTATTTTGCAATGCATCACTCATTATGCGCCCTCCCAAAAAGCGTGGAAGTGATGGACCGGTCCGTGACCTTGTCCAATCTTGAGTTCATCCGCATGGCGGATCGCTTCGTGGATATAGGTTTTTGCACTGGACACAGCGTCGCCCAGCGCGTTGCCCTTAGCCAGTCCGGCAGCAATTGCAGAAGACAAAGTGCATCCGGTGCCGTGGGTGTTATCTGTCGCGATGCGGTCCTCGCGCAGCCAGAGGCTGTCACCGTCTTCAGTTATCAAAAGGTCAGCGCTTTCCGCACTGTGGCCGTGTCCGCCCTTCAACAAAACAGCCTGTGCCCCGAGGTCGATCAGCTGTTTGGCCTGGCTCTGCATATCGATTTCGCTATGGGCAACATCGCACTCCAGCATGCGGGCTGCTTCATGAAGGTTCGGCGTGATGATGTCGGCCAAGGGCACCAACTTGGAAATCAGGGTTGCGACCGCACTTTCCGCCAAAAGCGGATCTCCGGATGCGGCCACCATCACGGGATCCAGAACAACGGGGCCGGTCTGGTGGCGTTTCAAACCGTCTGCGACTTCCTCAATGATCGGCACCTGCGAGAGCATGCCAATCTTGGTGGCAGTCACTGCGAGGTCCGAATAGACGGCATCGATCTGCGCGCGCACGAACTCGACCGGCACATCATGGATCGCCGTAACACCAAGGGTGTTTTGTGCCGTGAGCGCCGTCAAGACGCTCGCCCCGTAGACGCCATTTGCCGTAAAGGATTTCAAGTCCGCCTGAATGCCAGCCCCACCGCCGGAATCCGAGCCTGCTATTGTTACCGCGATTGCGGTCATGGTGCCCTCCGCACAATGCTATTGGAATGGGTATCAGCCGGTTTGAAGACAGCTTTCTATATCGCGGGCCGTTAGGCTGTAGAGCGTATCGAGAAGTTCTGGAACCAGACTGCCAGGTCCCCCGCTCCGGGAAGCGGCGATTTCACCCGCAATGTTGAAGACGGACAGGCCAGATGCCGCGGCAAGCGCAGTATCTGGCTCAACGCTCGCAAACGCTGCGAGGACCGCGCCCCCCGCACAGCCGGTGGCCGTCACTCGGGCCAAAAGAGGATGACCATTGCGCAGCCGGTAGTCTTCGCCCTGGCTCTCGATCTGATCCTCTTCTCCGGTCACGGCAAAGACCGTTCCCTCCGAAATCAAAGCGTCAACGTCGGACCGCGCATCAAAGAGCGCGGTCATCTCGGCTTCATTTGCCCGGACAAGAGACGGCAGCGTTTGCAAGAGTTCTTTGGCGTAGGCGCAGCGCTGCGGTGACCGATCCGCGAACACCGGATCAATGGTGATTGGCCGCCCAGCTTCCTTGGCCGCATCAATCGCAACCGGGATCGCCAAACGGCGGCTGTTGTCCAGTGTTCCGAGGTTGATCAGGAGTGCATCGGCAGATGCTGCAAAGCTCTGAACTTCCTCCGGCGCGATCGTCATGGACGGTACAGCGCCGAGCGCCAAAAGAACATTGGCCGTGAAGCCTTGGGCAACCGTGTTGGTGATGGCATGAACACGGGGTCTTTTCGCCCGCACCCGCTCCAGCAAGGAAAAGACGGTATCCGCCGACAGCGCCTGCGTGCTCGCGGCGATCGACAAACTCATGCCCGGCCCCTTTTCAAGTTCAGTGAGCCGGCGTTCCGCGCCATCGTTTTTCGGACAATACGTAAAAGATCAGTCATGATCTCAAATCCCTCCGCCGGTACAAGCCGGATCAGGTTCTAGGAGTTGGCCATTCGCCTCTCAGCCCGATCCACAATTGCCGGGCACCCCCATGAGACAAAATCTGTCTACTAAGCCAAGCGCGGGTTTTCAAGTCCCAGTTAGCAATCGCCGTGGTTCAAGCGCCGACAGCCGATTGACTGTTTGCAATAGATAGGCGATGTCGGGGCACAGTTCGTTTTTGCCCGCAGGAGCCCCCATGACCCCGTTTTTCGTGATGATTAAATGTCAGCTCGGCAAGACCTATCAGGTTGCCAATGCAATCGCGGATGCTGAGATCGCTTCGGAAGTCTACTCCACCAGCGGCGATTATGATCTTCTCGTGAAGTTCTATATCGAAGACGGCACAGACATTGGACACTTCGTCAATGAGAAGGTGCACCCGATCGACGGCATCCAGGACACCAAGTCGATCATAACGTTCAAGGCGTTCTGACCATACAGCATGTAGCCGCGCGAACTTGTCCGCGCGGCATGTCTTCAAGACTTCGAGGGTGTCGATGCCCGGCGGTCCTTGGTCCGGTCAAGGCCAAGCCGGTGCTCCCGGTAAATCACGAAGATCCCGGCGGCCATAACGATCACCGCACCCACAATCACCTCAAGAACCGGCACTTCAGCAAAGACGACCCAGCCGACCAGGATCGCCCAGAGCATGTTCACATAATCAAACGGCGCGATGGTCGACGCATCTGCATACCGGTAGCTCTGGGTCAACAGGATCTGTCCCACACCGCCGAACAGGCCAATCATTATCAGTAGACCCGCTGTTTCCAAATCCGGGATGAGCCAGGCTTGGTCCGGCCAGATCCAGCCGGCTGGAATAGTCAGAAGTGAGATCACGGTCGCCGACAAGGAAAACCAGGTAACAATGGTCGAGGTGCGCTCAGTGACGCACAGCTTCCGAACCGTGATCATGGCAAGAGCCGCAAAGGCAGCGCCCATAAATCCAGCGATGGCCCCAAAGGTGGCGGAGTTGTCGAAATCCCCCTCTCCCAGATGCGGTGACAAAACGACGAGGATGCCGACAAAACCAACTGCGACCGCGCTCCACCGATAGATCCGGACAGTTTCGCCCAGCATGAAGAAGGCCAAAACAACAACGATTAGCGGTGTTGCAAAGTTGATGGCTGTGGCATCCGGCAGCGGCAGCAAATCATAAGCGGTGAACATGCACACCATGGCCGTCAAACCGATGCAGGCGCGCACAAGATGCCCTTTTGGGTTCTGTGTCTTGAACGCAAGGCCAAGTTCCCCGCGCACCCCCACCATCATCAGAACCGGAAAGACACCAAAAAAATTCCGCGCAAATACGAGCTCCCCAATCGGCACGCGTTCGGCGGCGATTTTCAGCGCTGTCACCATGGCGAAAAACACGATCGTTGAGGCCAGTTTGAGCCCGATACCGATCAGAGGAGCCTGACGTGTCATTCCCGTTGGCGCCGGCGCGCGGGATTGCTGGGTTGCGGTGTTTTTTGACGCCATAAATCTGATCCAGATACTGGCTTACACCCGACGCTTTCCGCGCCACGCACCAGTTTTGAAAGAATAACAGAACAGCGAAGGCAATAGCGCTGCAAACAGATCCCGATCGGACTGCCGAGCACTGAGGGTAAGAATTGCGCAAATCGCTTTAGAAGTGAGAGACCAGTATCTACCCCGGCCTCATTTTTTGCAATCTCGCGCATAGCCTTGGCAGATTAAACAGGGTCTGCCGATAAAATCGGCGTGTATTACCAACGTTTCCTCTTCAAAAGCAACTGAAAACCCGGCACATACCTGCCCCTGCCGTTACGGGCTCCTATACTTATAAAAAATCCCCGATTCGAAAGGCGCCGCCCCATGTTCCGATCGTTTTTCTTGAACCGTAGATGGTTCTTCTGGGCCTGGATCATCTCGGTGGTCATCCTCGGCGCCACCCAGTACCAGGTGAATCTGAACGTCGAGATCAACGAATGGTTCGGCAGCTTTTACGATCTCATTCAGCGCGCCTTGAGTGAGCCAGGCTCCGTCACGTTCGGCGAATACATGCGCGAACTGATGACGTTTTTGTACATTGCCGCGATTTTCGTGATTGTTGCGGTGATCCTGGACTTCATCACCAAGCACTTTGTGTTCCGTTGGCGCACAGCCATGAACGACTATTACATGGCCCATTGGCATGTGGTCCGCCACATCGAAGGGGCCTCCCAGCGCGTTCAGGAAGACACCATGCGCTTTGCGCGGATCATGGAGAGCCTTGGCGTCTCTTTCCTGCGCTCTGTCATGACACTGATCGCCTTTTTGCCGATCCTCTGGGAGCTGTCAGCCAACGTCACCGAACTGCCCTGGATCGGTCCCGTGGCTCACTCACTGGTCTACGTCGCGATCATTTCAGCTGCATCCGGTACGGTGTTGCTGGCCGTGGTCGGCTTGAAACTGCCGGGCCTGGAATTCAACAATCAGAAGGTAGAAGCGGCCTACCGGAAAGAACTTGTCTACGGCGAGGACAATGAGGAGCGCGCAGATCCGCCCTCGGTCGATGAGCTCTTCGGTCATGTCCGCAAGAACTATTTCCGGCTCTTCTTCCACTACCTTTATTTTGACATCGCCAAATGGTCTTACCTGCAGGCAACAGTCCTTGTGCCCTACATTGCGCTCGGACCGACAATCGTGACCGGCGCCATCACCTTGGGCGTGATGCAGCAGATCGTGCGCGCGTTCTCACAGGTCGAAAACTCGTTCCAGTATCTGGTCAATGCCTGGACCACGATCGTCGAGCTGATCTCCGTCTACAAACGCCTCAGAGCCTTTGAAAGCCATATTTGGGAATACGAGCGCAACGGCGGCGTCCCACAGGAAATGCCGGCGGAATAACAGAGGCCATAGGGCAACCGGCAGACGGGAGTCTCAGGGCCTGTCTGCCTCATTATTCGTTTGATCCGTGGATTGCCCGAATAACAGCATCGGTGACTTCGCGGGTGGTGGCTTTGCCCCCAACATCGGGCGTCACAATACCTGCGTCGCAGACGCGTTCAACCGCTGTCATCAGACGCTGACTGGATGCCGCCTCACCCAAATGGTCCAGCATCTGCGATGCGGTCCAAAAGGTTGCGACCGGGTTTGCAATGCCCTTGCCCGTGATATCGAAGGCCGATCCATGAATGGGTTCGAACATCGACGGGAAGCGGCGCTCCGGATCAATGTTTGCTGTGGGGGCGACGCCCAGACTTCCAGCCAAGGCACCTGCAAGGTCGGATAAAATGTCCGCGTGGAGATTGGTTGCAACGATGGTGTCGAGGCTTTTCGGGTTCTTGACCATGCGCACGGTCATCGCATCCACCAGCATCTTGTCCCACGTCACATCCGGAAATTCCTTCGAGACCTCGGCGGCGATCTCATCCCACATGACCATGCCGTGCCGTTGCGCGTTGGATTTGGTCACCACCGTCAGCAGTTTACGCGGACGGGATTGCGCAAGCCGAAAGGCATAACGCATGATCCGCGTGACACCAACACGGGTGAAGATAGCGACTTCTGTGCCCACCTCTTCCGGCAGCCCGCGGTGCGCCCGCCCGCCATTTCCCGAATACTCGCCTTCCGAGTTCTCGCGCACGATCACCCAGTCCAGATCTCCAACACCCACGTCGCGCAGTGGCGACGTTACGCCCGGAATAATCTTCGTCGGCCGGACATTGGCGTATTGGTCGAACCCCTGACAGATCGGCAAGCGGAGCCCCCAAAGAGTAATATGGTCTGGGACATCCGGTGCGCCGACGGCCCCAAAATAGATCGCGTCGAAAGGTTTAAGCTGTTCGAGGCCATCAGACGGCATCATCTCGCCGTGCTTCTTGTACCGCTCTGATCCCCAATCGAAGAACGTCAGTTTGAAATCCACGTCACCGGCCCGTTGACCAAGCGCGGCCAACACTTCAGCACCCGCTTCGATCACTTCAGGCCCGATGCCGTCTGCCGGGATGGCTGCAATCTGGTAAGTGCGCATTTCAAATTCCTGTTTTCGTGAAAAGGGCTGAGAGCCCATGCTCAAAGACCGCCGCGTCTCTTCGCATAGTTTGCAACTCCATTTAGTTGCAGCAATAGCAATTTAATCATATAAAAAAATGATATAATTGGGATGCGACATGGAACTTCGCCAACTCAAGTGCTTCATCGCTGTAGCGGATACGCTGCACTTCGGCAGAGCCGCTCAAAAACTGAACATTCTTCCAGCTTCTTTGGGCCGCCACATCAAATTGCTGGAGGACAGTCTTGGTAGCCGATTGCTAACCCGGACAACCCGTAGCGTTGTCCTCACACAGTCAGGCGCCGAATTCTTGGCCGCCGCGCGAGACATCGTGGAAAGAGCGGACAAATTGGAGGCGTCATTTCGTGAAAGCCAACGCGACAAGACATCGGTGCTGCGTATTGGAGCTATTGATAGCGCCGCGGTTGGCCTGATCCCGCAGATAATCCCTCATTTCCGGGAGGCGTATCCGGGCATTGACATCCAGCTTCTTGAGCAAAAAACGATACGGCTATTGCCGCGTTTGCTGACCGGACGTCTAGATGTTGCAATCGTTCGGCCGCCTGAAGTCGTGGATCAGCGCCTGATGCTGAAGTCCCTGTTTCATGAGACAGCTGTCGTCGCCGTTCCAAGCAGCCACCCGCTGGCTGCAAAGAAAAAAATCTCGGTCGAGGACATGGCGGACGAACCCCTCATCGTTCCGGACAAGGGATCTCGGCCCCACAGTCACGATCTAACAATAAAGCTTTTTCTGGAAGCTGGTTTGAGCGCACGCGTTGCGCAAATTGCCGAAGAAAAACAAACCATCGTCAACCTGGTCAGCACAGGGGTCGGCATAGCCATTGTTCCGCGTTGGATTTCCCGGCTCGCAGTCGGCGGCGTAAATTTTGTCTCCCTGGATTTGCCGTCCGGGTCGGCCAGAACCAGGCTTGCGCTTTCAGTTGCCTGGGTCAGAGACACGAGAGATACGGCACGGGATGTATTTCTTGAGATATTGCACCAACAGACAGAGCAACTGGCCCTTACTGCGTAACAATTATTATTCATATAATTTATATAATCACTGCGATCTGTGTCGACCGGAGCGATCTGACTAGGCTGCTCTTTCGGTGAGAGCCATGTCTCTACCCCGCGAAGGAGGCTGCGGGGCGAGACAACGGGCTTTGCCCAAGACCCGGAGGAACACATGAAATTCAATCTGATTACCGGCGCCGTTGTGATCGCCGCCATGACCACACTCCCAGCTGCTGCCGACAATCACAGCGTGGACAAAACCGGCTGGCCGGAGAGCTTTACAGTGGGAACCGGCTCACAAGGCGGAACTTACTTTGGATACGGAACTGGCTGGGCAAACATTGCTGGCGAGGAACTCGGCGTTTCCGGCGGCGCAGAAGTTACGGGCGGCCCGATGCAGAACATGGCGCTTGTGCATTCTGGAGATCTGCCGTTCGGCATGACCACGATGGGACCTGCTGCAGAATCCATTGCCGGCTCCAACCCGATCGCGCCTGGCCTGAAGATGGACAAAGCATGCGCCATGTTCCCGATGTATCAGACGCCCTTCTCCATCACGGCTTTGAGCTCGTCCGGCATTACATCCGTTGCCGACATTCCGGAAGGGGCCCGCATTGGGTTCGGACCGGCCGGCTCAACGTCTGACACCTACTTCCCCCGCATGATGGAGGAGCTGGGCGTAAAGTTTGAACGACGCAACGGTGGCTGGTCTGATCTCGGCGGTCAGTTGCAAGATGGTCTGCTCGATGTGATCGCATTTGCAGCTGGAGTCCCTGTTCCAGCGGTGAGCCAGCTCGAAGTCCAGACCGACATCAACATCATCGAATTTTCCGAAGACGAGCAGGCAAAGATTACCGCGGCATTCCCGGTGGCCAATTTTGACATTGCCGCAGACACCTACACCACTCTGGAAAATCCGGCACGCTCCGTTTCCATGTGGAACTTTGCGATAGCAAACTGTGACCTTCCCGAGACATTTGTCTACGGGGTGGTGAAAGCCGTGATGTCAGACAACGATCGTATGGTACAAACCCACAAGGCTGCCCGGTCGACACTGCCGGAATTCTGGGACCGTAACACAGTAATGAAATGGCACCCGGGTGCAGCCCGTTGGTTCCAGGAAAACGCCAGCGCGGACATTCCTGCCGACATGATCTACAGCAACTGATTGCTTTATATGGTCGTGCGGACAAAATGATCCGCGCGACCAATCAATCTTGTCACCCAACAGCCCGTCTTTCAGCTTTGTCCGGCCTTAGAGCCGCAACATCAACCTCGTCGATCTGATCTGGCTTCATGAACCTGGACGCGTAGTCGGCCCAGACGCGCGACGTTAAAAACAGGTCGTAAAGTTCGGCATCGATGTGCCCGTCCTTGACCATGAAGCCCATGATCTTGAGCGCTTCCGAGACGGTTTTGCCCTTCTTGTAAGGTCGGTCGGCGGCGGTAAGAGCTTCGAAGATATCGGCAATCGCCATCATCCGTGCGACCGGACTCATCTCGCTGCCCTTTAGGCGCTTCGGGTAGCCCGTTCCATCCATCTTTTCATGGTGCCCCCCTGCAAGTTCAGGCACCTGGCGCAGGTAAGACGGGAACGGCAGCCGCGACAGCATGATGATCGTCTGCACGATGTGATCGTTGATCTTGTAGCGTTCTTCAGCGGTCAAAGTGCCACGCGCAATTGAGAGATTGTAGAGCTCCCCGCGATCATAAAGGTGCTCCGGTTGGTCCAGCTTGAAGCCCCAGGGATTGTCTGCGGCGAAGAGATCCTCCGGCCGGCGTTCAAGAACGTGCTCTGGTCGATCTGCAAGCAGCGGCTCGCGGACCGGCAAGTCCGGCTCAGGAGTTTGCTGCTTGCGATTCAGTTCCTCGTGGCTGATCCCAACCCTGTCTGAGAGTGTTCGGGTCCAGGTCCGCTTCGCGATTTCCTGGAGCCGGTCAAGCCGGTCGGGTGACATAAACTCGCCGCCCTCATTGCATTCGGCCACAAAGGCAAAGTCCGCATCAAGCGTGGCCAGCTCCGCGTCGCGCTGTTCGGCCAAGTCTTTCAGGTCGTCGCCGTTGGCGACACCTTTCCAATAGGTGATTTCCGCATCGCGTTTCAGAACTTCAAAACGCATTCGGATTTCATGGATGCGATCATACAGCGTCTCCAGTTTTGTCGCCTTGTCGACCACATACTCCGGTGTGGTCACCTTGCCACAATCATGCAACCACGCGGCCACATGGATGGCTTCCCGGTCGTCATCCGTTAGCTTCAAATCCGCGAGAGGCCCGTGGTCTGCGGCATTGGCGGCCTCAGCCAGCATTTTGGTGAGTTCGGGCACACGCGCGCAGTGCCCTCCGGTATAGGGGCTCTTGGCATCAATCGCGTCGGCGATCATGCGGATGAAGGCCTCGAACAGAGCCTTTTGCGACGCAATCAACTGGCGGGTTTCGAGTGCGATGGCAGCCGACCGAGACAATGCGTCGACAAAACGGATCAACGAGGTATTGGCTTTTGCTTCCTGCACCAGGGTCATGATGCCGATCATCGCGTTGTTCCGGTTAAACAGCGGAACAACCATGGCATTGCGGGCCGGATTCTCCCCAGCACCAGGATCACCGCCACAGACAGCCAACGCTTCGCCGTCAACTCTGGTCGCTCGAATGTCATCCCGATCAATGGCCTCGCGCAGGACATGCGGCAGATTGTTCAAGGGATGGCGGTGCAATGTGTCGACTGGCACCCCCATGGCCGCAACCGGTTCAAGGGCAGTGTCATCCGCACTGATCAGGTAGACAGCCCCCTGTTCTGATCCGACAATGTTTCCCATTCCCTCCAGCAGGGTCTGCAACAGCCGCTCGAAATCCGTTTCCTCGGAAATGGACCGATTGATCTCCAAAAACTGACGGATTGTGGACTTCATGTCGTCCATTGACCGTGAAAGGTCCTCAATCTCGATGATGAAGCTCGGGACATTGACCGGGTCTGCGAAGTCGAACCGTTGAATCTTTTCAGCTTCTCCCGAAAGCGCCTGCACCGGCTTGGAAACCAGTCGTGCTACAAGCATCGTGATCGGGATGGAGATCAGCAAGATGATCCCAATCGCAATTCCACCCTGCTGAAGAAGCTGCCGGGCTTGAACCAGAAGTTCCACTTCGGGAACCGCGATGGCCAGATAATATGGCGTCGATCCGCGAACTTTAAGCGGGGACACCTGCACCCGCCACGGCTCATCGTCGAGGACAAGCCTTTCATTCAGCGTCTTGTCATCAACATCGGTCACGCCAGCCTCAACGGCAGCCTTTGCGACATCCGGCAAGACAGTTCCGTCCAGCTGATCCATGGAAAGCCGACCGAGCTGAGGCGCCGCGCCCGTAGCCGACGGTGTCAAAACCTCCACAACCCGCCACTTGTCCGGATGTGCAATCATGCCGAGATCGCTTCCAAAAAGCGCAAGCTCGGTGTTTTCGGTGATCCGCTCTTTGCGCAAGGATGCGGCGAGTGTGTCCAATGAAATGTCAGCGCCAATCGTGGCACCACTGCCCAAAGCCCGAACTGCGATGGTTTGCCCCAGCTCTTGTGACGTAAAGAAAATATAGGGCCGCGTCTTGATTTGGCCGGCGGACGCCTTTGCCTGCTCAAACCAGGGCCTGGACCGTGGGTCAAAACCCGCAAAGCTTGCCTGCTCCCGCTCGCCAATCGTGTTCATCGCAATATCAAGGAAGACATACCGGCTTCGCACTCCGCCATTGGGGAAGCGCTCTATCGATTGCACAACAAAAACAGTATCGGCCGGCGCGTTGTATCGGCTTCTCGCCTCATCGTTTTCTGTCGGCACCAGCATGATAAAATCGCCATCGTCATAGCCGACATAAACGGAAGACAAAGCCGCCGATTGGTCAAGAAAGCCCGCAAGAAATGCCACATGCGGAAGGCGTTCAGAAAGCGTTTCAGCCCGGGTGATGTCGTGAAGTGCAATGATCTCAACAGCCAATTCCGCCGGCGCATAGAGGCGCTCCAACCCGGCAACTGCCTCTGTACTCGTCAAACTGAAGAGATTGCGCGACGCCTCCGTGATGACGGCATTCATTCTGGAATAGGTCAACCAGCCGATCACAGATCCGACGGTTAGAACAAGGAGCAGAAATACAACGCTCAGATGAAATTGCAGCGTCTGACGCACACGAGAAAAAATATTCATGATTATCTAACCTAGAGTTAGAAATGAATTACAACTCCCCAATATCGCGGACATCTTAAAATTGCGTAGCACCGATCGAAAACCTGAGAACGGCGCAAACCCAAAACGTACAGCTAAAAAGAAAAGCGCCAGAAATAATCCGGCGCAAATCCATTTCAAACTGTAAAGGCGTGTCTATTTCGCCGATTGGATTGCATTCCAGACCCGTTGAGGGGTTGCGGGCATATCAAGAAGTTCGGTGACACCCGCGCCGTCTTTCAGAGCATTCTGGATCGCGTTCATGACAGCCGCGCAGCCACCGATCGTACCCGCTTCGCCGGCACCCTTGATCCCCATCGCGTTGGTCGTCGACGGCACATTTCGGGTCTGGAAGTCGAAATTCGGGACATCCGCCGCCCGCAGAAGCCGGTAGTCGAGGAGTGAGGCCGTCAGAAGCTGACCATCCTCGTCGAAAACCGTGTGCTCGCACAAGGCCTGACTGATGGCAGACGCCGCCCCGCCATGAACCTGACCAGCCAACAGCAGCGGGTTCACGGTGACGCCGAAATCATCGACGATGACGTAGTTCTGGATATCGACATCGCCGGTGTCCGGATCTACTTCCAGTTCGCAGATGTGGGTGCCGTTCGGATAAGTCGCCTCGGTTTGTTTGACCTCTTCACGCGCTTGCAACGGCTCACCGGCGCCGGCAGCGATTTCGGCAAGGGTCACTTGCTGGTCGGTACCGACAACGCGGACCATGCCGCTGTCGAGTTCAAGATCGTCAACGCCCGCTTCCAGCTTGTCGGCAGCGAGTTCCTTGACCTTCTTGACCAACGCGACGCTGGCTTCCTTCACAGATGGCAGGCCGAGCGGAATGGAGCGAGACCCACCGGTGCCGCCGCCCTTGCGCACCCGGTCCGTGTCTCCCTGAATGACCTCGATCTCCTCAATGTTGACGCCGAACTGCTCCGCAACGACCTGGCTGTAGGCTGTCGCATGGCCCTGTCCGTTGGTCTGGGTGCCGATCAGAAGCGTCAGGTTGCCGTTCGCACCGATCTCGACGGTCGCCTCTTCCCCACCAGGGAAGGCACAGGCCTCAATGTAAGAGCAAATGCCGAAGCCGCGGAAATTGCCGGCAGCATGACTTGCCTCCTGCCGCGCCTTGAAACCTGCCCAATCAGCGGTCTCCAAGGCCTCTTCCAGATGGCCCTGATAATCTCCGGTGTCATACATCCGGCCGGTCTGGGTGGTGTAGGGAAGCTGTTCCTTCTTGATGAAGTTCAGCTTTCGGAATTCGACCGGGCCAAGACCGGTTTCCTCACCCGCCTTGTCGATCAGCCGTTCAATCAAGTAGGCCGCTTCCGGACGCCCTGCGCCACGGAACGCGTCGGTCGGAACCGTGTGACTGTAGACGCCTTCCACCGTCGCAAACACGGCCGGTATGTCATAAAGGCCGGATGTCATGGTGGTGCCGACCCAGGGAATAAACGGGCCGAACTGGTGCAGATAGGCGCCCATAGCCGCCTTCACATGCACCTTCATGCCCAAAATCTTGTTGTCTGGATCCAGAGCCAGCTCGGCATGGGAGAGATTGTCCCGGCCATGAGCATCGGTGACAAAATGATCCATTCGCTCACCAGCCCAGCGCACCGGAACGCCGAGCGCCTGCGCCGCCAGCATCGCGAGCGGGTATTCGCGGTAACAGAAGATTTTGGTCCCAAAACCACCGCCGACTTCCGGCGTTACAACCTGAACCTTGTCCGCTTCAAGGCCAAGGATTTGGCAAAGGACATCCCGCATCCCGTGCCCGCCCTGAGTTCCAAGGGTCAGCTTGAAACGGTCGCTGGAACTGTCAAATTCGGCCACACAGCCGCGCAGTTCCATGTAGTTGGCGACAATCCGGTTGTTGACGAGATCGATTGAAACCGTTTTCGCCGCGTTGGCAAAAGCCGTGTCGGTTTTCTCTGCATCGCCGTGCCCGAAGGTGAAGGCAACATTTGTACCGAACTCCGGCCAGACTTTGACTGCATCCGGCGCAAGCGCGTCTTCCATTTCAACCACGACATCCAGAGGATCGTAGTCGACCTCCAGCATCTCGGCGGCATCACGTGCGCCTTGCAATGTATCCGCTACCACAAAGGCAATTGCATCGCCGACATAACGAACCGTGTCGGAACACAGCAGCGGCTGCGTCGGCAGATTGAAGTTACTGCCGTCGATCTGCTTCAAGATAGCCCGTGTAGGCATGGACTTTCCGGCGACATCCGCACCGGTCAGCACCATACGGACGCCATCCATCGTCCGCACTTCATCTGCATTTGCGATGGAGATTTTTGCATGAGCCATCGCCGAGCGGAGCACAAATGAATGGAGGCACCCTTCCGGCTGGTAATCGCCGGTATATATCCCCTCTCCCGTAATGAGCGGCAGATCTTCTTTGCGGCGCAACGGTGCGCCAACACCGAATTTCGGAGTAGCCATTTGGTTCATGGAAGAGGCCTTCAGTTGACTTAAGTCTTTGCCGGTTGTCTGCAGCGCCTGGGATGCGCCAGCGGCGGGTTGACCACAATATAGTCCGGCGCAATTAAACTGGCCAGTGCACTTTTTTGCAAGTCCCGGCAGCAAAGCCCTTCCCTTCTTACCGAATTCCAGTAGGTTTGTTCGCACACTCTCTTTTTGACCGTCGCTCTGCCCGCCTAGCCGGACCCCAAACTCTTCTCGGTCAAATGCATCTGATAAAACGCGACACGCCCTAAATGGATTCCACACCCGACAAAACGACGGCAGACCCGGCGGAACCTAAACCGTCATCACCGAACCATTTCATCGGGCGGTTGGCGGAGCGCATCGGTCAACTGCCGCCAAACACGATCGGTGCGCTGTGGATTCTGCTCGCCGCCTTCCTGTTTTCCATCATGGTGACACTGATCAAGTTTCTCGGTCAGGATCTCTCCGTGTTTCAGATCCTCGTAGTCCGTCAGGTGCTGATGCTGCTAATCGTGGCGCCCAAGATCCTGCCGGGACTGCCCGGCTCGCTTGCCACAAAACGCCCGGGGCTCCAGCTGACCCGTATCGTCTTTGCGACCTCCGCAATGCTGCTTGGTTTCACCGCGATCATTGAGATGCCGCTAGCAGATGCGACGGCGATCAGCTTTTCAAAGACGTTTTTCATCACCATCTTCGCCATCTGGTTCCTGGGTGAGCAAGTCGGCAAACATCGCTGGGGAGCGACCATCGTTGGCTTTTTGGGAGTGCTTTTGATGCTCCGGCCAAGCGGCGAAGGTCTTGTGGATCCCTTTGCCCTGATGGCGCTTGGCAGTGCGGCTTGCGCCGGGATGGTGATGATCGTCATCCGCATCCTGACCCGGACCGACCCGCCCAATACGATCCTCACCTATCAGGCGATGGGCGTTGGCCTCATCATGATCATACCTGCATGGATGACCTGGCAAGCGCCGACACTGGACCAATGGGCCTTGCTGGCGGCTGTTGGTTTCTTTTCCTGGGCTGGGCAGATGGCGAACATCAAGGCGTTCCAGGCCGGCGAAGCCACAGCCATCGCGTCGCTCGACTACACCCGCCTGCTCTATGCCACCTTGTTCGGGGCCTTGATCTTCAGCCAGTGGCCCGGGGTTGAAACACTGATCGGTGCCAGCGTGGTCATCGCGGCCTCGATCTACACTGTCCGCCGCGAAGCCATCCGGGGCCGCCAGCTGGCCCGCGCTTCGGACGGCCGCGGGTATTCCAACTAAAAACGCGCCCGAATTGGGCGCGTTAAAGGTCTGACTTCCAAGAGCCGAAGAACTTAAGCGGCGGCAGCGGCGCGCTTGGCAGCCTCTTCTTCCACGAGTTCCTTCTTCGACAGTTTGCCAACCATTGTTTTTGGCAACTCGTCGCGGAACTCGATTTCCCGCGGCAGTTCAATGGCTGACAGGTGATCCTTCAGAAAGGCCTTCAGGTCACCGGCGGTCAGGGAATGCCCGTCCTTGAGCTTGACGAACGCCTTTGGCGACTGGCCACGGTATTCATCAGGGATCGCGATCACGATGGTCTCGTCGACCGCCTCGTTTTGATAAATCGCTTCCTCAATGACACGCGGATACACATTGTAGCCGGAACACAGAATCAGGTCCTTGATCCGGTCGACCAAATAAATGAAGCCGTCTTCGTCCTGGTAGCCGACGTCCCCGGTGTGCAGGTACCCATCTTCCGTGATGGTTTCTGCCGTGGCGTCGTCCCGCTTCCAGTACCCCTTCATCACCTGCTGGCCGTGGATCAGGAGTTCGCCCTTTTCGCCTTGCGCGACCTCAGTCTTGCGGTCCTCAATGTCGACGAACCGCACCTTGGTGCCAGGGACCGGACGTCCGATCGATCCTGCGCGGCGGTTCTCGTCCAGCGGATTGACCGCGGCAACCGGAGACGACTCCGTGAGGCCATAGCCTTCGACCAGAATACAGCCAGTCAGTTTTTCGAAGTTTTCCTTCACTTCAACTGGCAGCGGCGCACCGCCGGAGATGCATAAGTTGATGCTGGACAGGTCGTATTTCTTAGTCTCGTGCGAGTTGTTGATCGCCGTGTAGATGGTTGGCACCCCGGGGAACAGGGTGACTTTCTTCCGAACAATCGACTCCAGCAGCATCTTCAACTCAAACCGCGGTTGCAGAACCATTTCCGCCCCGAGAATGACAGAGAGATTTTGCCCCACCGTCATCGCAAACACATGGAAGAACGGCAGCACGCAGAGCATCTTCTCCTCGCCCGGTTGGGCTTTTTCGAAGATATCGCGCATCTGTTCGATATTGGCGCAGAGGTTCTTGTGCGTCAGCATTGCCCCTTTCGGCACACCGGTTGTCCCACCGGTGTATTGCAGAACGGCGATTGTTTCTTCCGGATCGATCTCAACCGGCTTCGGTTTGCTGCCCTTGGTCTGCAGGTCTTCAAAGCGGACATGCGCCTCGTCCTGCGGGATCGCGGCAAGTTCCTTGCGCTTGAACAAGCTGAAGAGTGTCTTTTTGATGGTCGGCAGACAGAACGTCATCGGACAGACGATGATCTTGTCCAGAACACGTTCTTTCCGGACGTTCTCGACTTTGTCGTAGATCACTTTCAGATCCATGGTGACCATGATGCGCACATCGGCGTCGCGGGCCTGGAAAGCAATTTCGCGCTCAACATAAAGTGGATTGAAGTTGGCGACCGTGCCGCCGATCTTCAGGATCGCGAAGTAGAAGATCGTATAAAAAGGGGTATTGGGCAGGCACAACCCGACATGTACGCCGGGCCCTACACCCATGGCTTGCAATCCGGCCGCGGTGCGGTCAACCAGGTCACCCATCTCACGATAGGACCAGACCTTGCCCATGAAGTCGGCCGCCGGCCGGTCTCCAAAGCGTTCCGCTGAATTGTCGAGGTATTCGTGAATTGGACGGACCTTAAATGCCGCGTTCCACTCCTCCGCACTCGTCATGACGTTCTCCAACGCGTTTTCTCCGGCTCCTTTTTCATGCGAGCCGGTTGATCGATTCAGCCCCCCTACAGCTGAATCCTCCTCCCTGATCGGCAGTGCATATCGCGATGCCGACGCCGGTGTTCCCTACTGACATGACCCAAGCTTCCGTTCACGTCAACCAGCGACGTAACGACACCCCCGCAACTTTTTTGCACTTCTAGGTATAAATTACCCAAAAATTGGCCAGACCCGCACTCAATAGTTGCTTTCATAGGTCATGTCGGCTCCGAACGAGGATGCTCTCTAGCGGCTTGGCCAGCGCCAGCGGGGCGGCTCCGCATCGGCGACTTGCGTCTCTCCAAGCTCCTTGTGGAGATGATGGTGAAGGCACCCTCGCTCTCCGGCAAGAGCATTCACCAAAGGTTCGGCATGCGAGACGACCAGCACCTGGGTCTTTTCGGCAGCTTTCGAAATCAAGCGCGCCAACGGTTCCAGGAGCGAGGGATGCAGGCTGGTTTCCGGCTCGTTCAAAACAATCAATGGCGCCGGGCGCGGAGACAAGAGCGCAGCCGTCAAAAGCAGATACCGCAATGTACCGTCAGAAAGCTCAGCGGCCCGTAGTGGCCTCAACAGCCCTTTTTGTCGCATGAGCAGTTCAAAGTACCCCTCATTGACGGTGATCTCGATCTCCGCTCCGGGAAAAGCATCGTCAATCGCCTCCGCCAACGCCACTTCATCGCCAATCTCCAAAATGGTCTGAAGGGCGGCTGCCAGGTCTGCTCCATCAGCGGAAAGCGCGGGCGTACGCGTCCCGATCTTCGGAAACCTGGCCGGTGCCTCCCGGTCAGTACGAAGATGATCATAGAACCGCCACGCACGCATCCGTTCCCGAAGCACCAAGAGCTCCAGACCGTCTTTCGGGTCGGCGGCATGGGTCATCATGCTGTCAAACCGGGCCAGATTTTGGACCACAGGCAGGCGTTGCCCTTGTTGGTTCAAGACCCGAACCGACGGACCGTTGCGCCCGGCAATCTCGTTAGACCGTGACAGCGCCTCTCCCGCCCAAAGCGCTTCGCATTTGATTTCAGGGTCCATTGAAAAATAGGAACGGCCAGCATCCGCGGGCAGTCCAAGGTCGATCGCGTAGCCGTAATCTTCGTCGGCAAACCCCAGTTTCAGGGCAACAGTTCCCTTTCGAACCGTGCCTTGCACCGGCACCTCTCCCCGCTTCATGGCGCGTGACACGGTTTCCGGACCAGCCCAAAGCGTTGAATTCAAGCCACCTTCGGAGGCGAGCGATGCAATAGCCCGTCCTTGCGCGACTTCGGCTAGGAGCCGGATCGAGCGGTACAGGCTGGATTTGCCGCTGCCGTTGGCACCGGTGATCAAAGTAATCCGGTCGAGCGGTAATATGAGATCACGCAAGGAGCGGTAACCGGAGACGGCAAAAGTAAGAAGCATGCCTGGATCCTAGAAACTGGCCAGAATTCGTTTTGGACTTTGCAGAAACCCGAACTAAGCTGGAAGATCAGCGGGCGTTAAATCGGGATCGATTTCACGCCTAAAGCTGATCGCTCTTAAAGGAGCACCGAGGCAGCCTGTTGCCTGAATGCAGAAACTGAAAGGCCATGTTTAATCCCAAAGAGGCGGCGGACGATAGCCGCGCTTTGAACATTGTCATTTTATTTTTCGTTGCCGTTGCGGTGATCTTCTCGATCGGTCTCCACTTCGACAGCGCCCTCAAATACTGGCTACTCAGCAAATTCGGTGAAACTGCGACCGGGACCGTTGTGCAGATCACCAAGCCCTCGACCGATCCGAACGAGATGCGTGACCTCGCCCGGCAAAGCCCGCGCAACTATTTGAAAAACCGCCAGACTTGGGTGACCGGTGACAGCCTGCTGATTGAGTTTCAACCAGAAAGCGGAACGCTTGAATATGTCTCTTTCAAGCGGCCGCCCGGCAGCACTGTTGGTCAGGCAGGCAAAGCAATCGACATCGTCTACTTGCCGCTCAATCCGCGGATCGCGCATCCGCGCACCCATCTTGCAGACTTTGCCTTTGACGCCAAGATCATGATGGGCTCGCTGATCGCCGCGATGATCACCTTTTGGCTGCTGGTCGAAGCGTTTGTCTCCTGGATCAGGTTCCGGAAAACCATGCGCCATTACTGACGACCAGAAGCGCTACGACCCCTGATCAACCAGCTCGAACTTGTTGACATCAAAAACACCGAAATCTGTGATTTTGAGATGCGGAATAACCGGCAGCGGCAGAAACGCCACTTGTAGGAACGGTTCCGCCAGTGTGCAGCCAAGAGCCTTCGCGGCATGTCGAAGGTCTTCCAACTCATGACGCACCGTCTCGAACGGCTCCAGGCTCATGAGACCGGCAAGTGGCAGCGCCAGCTCGGCCTTCACGCCGTCCTGGCCGGCGACCGCAAATCCGCCCTTCATGGCAATCACCCGGTTGACTGCATGGGCCATCGCCGCTTCGTCAGCGCCAACAACACAGATGTTGTGACTGTCATGGCCAACCGAGGAAGCAATAGCTCCTTGTTTCATGCCGAACCCGTGGACGAACCCGAGGCCGATGTTGCCGGTGCCTTTGTGCCGCTCAACGACTGCGACCTTCAGAACGTCCTGATCAAAATCCACCAGGGTCTTGCCGCCATTTACCGGCAACGTGCGTATCAGGTGTTCCGTGATGATCTTGCCGGGGATGACACCAATCACATCGGCTTCGCTGTTGCGGGCCGGAATGTTGAATGATGCCGCACTGACCTCATTGGCCTTGACGCTATCAAGCCCAACAGGCGCGACAATGCTGCGGGTCGCAAAAGCGGCATCATTGGCAACAACACCGCCACAGATCGCGGTTTCAACACGGCAGTCTTCGAAATCGCTCAACAAGGCAATATCGGCGCGTTTTCCGGGAGCCAACACGCCTCTGTCTTTCAGGCCAAAGGCATTCGCCGCTGACCAGCTTGCGGCGCGATAGACGTCAAGGGGCCGGGTCCCCTTGGCGATCAACCGCCGGATCATGCTGTCGAGATGCCCCTCCTCCGCAATATCCAAAGGATTGCGATCATCGGTGCAAAGCGCAACGAAAGCCGAGGTATCGGAGGTCAAGATCGGCGCCAACGCATCGAGATCCTTGCAGACCGACCCCTCCCGCATCAGCACTGCCATGCCTTTGGATAGCTTTTCCTGCGCTTCTTCAGCTGACGTTGCCTCGTGATCGGTCCGGATTCCGGCCGCTAGGTAGCCATTGAGCGGTTTGCCACCGAGCAAAGGCGCATGGCCATCGATATGTCCGTCCTGGAAAGCTGCAAGCTTGGCAAGCACCTTCGGATCACGCGCCAGAACACCCGGAAAATTCATGAATTCCGCAAGACCAATAACGCTTGGATGGTCTTTGAACGGCAGAAGATCTTCTATTTCCAGGCAAGCGCCAGCTGTCTCGAACGCGGTTGCCGGAACACAGGACGACAGGTTCACTTTCAAATCCATGATGGTTTGCAATGAACTGTCCAAAAAGTAGCGAATGCCCTGTGCGCCCAGAACGTTGGCAATCTCATGCGGGTCACAAATCGCAGTCGTAACCCCATGCGGCAGGACACAGCGATCGAATTCAAAGGGCGTTACCAATGAAGATTCGACATGAAGATGCGTGTCGATGAACCCGGGCACCGCTGTAAGACCCGTTCCATCAATGGTGTTTTCCGCCTCATAGGTGTCATGCGTTCCAACAATTCGGTCGCCGACGATGGCAATATCCGTCGTCACAGACGACCCGTCGACGACGCTGAACATCTGCACGTTCTTGATGACCAGATCCGCCGCAATCTCCCCCGCACCCGCGGCTATAGCCTTGTCCAAAAAGCTCTCGTCGTGGCGGTGCGGCATGGTTCGGATCTCCTGTTCTTTTTCTAGAAGCGGACCTTAGCGTTCAGCAGCCCGGATCAGAAAGCCCCAAGCGGCATTTTCCACGTGGCAGATTTCTGCGTGCACTTCATCACCCCTGTCAAAGGGCAATCGAGCTCCAACCTCTGTCCAAATCGAGCGCATTTTTCCGAATTTGATCTTCAACGTCACTTTCTATTAATTAAATCACATTTAATAATTATCGAAAACTCAATCACCTACCGCAGGACAGCAACGAAACGCTGCGGCGCAGCACGGAAATCGAATTGACAGTTTCCCGAATGGCGAGAATAATTTTTCCAAAATAAATAATTATGGTCTTGCAGTGAAAGCGGACCCGGAATGACCGAGGGAGGAGGCCAATGGATGAAATCCGGAAAAGCGGCCGCGGCTCGAATTCTGTCCAGCTGAGACGCTATAACGAGCGGATCGTCTTACAGATATTGCGGCGTGCGGGAGAAGCGTCGAAGGCCGAACTCGCCCGGGCTGTGCAACTGACGAATGCGGCTATTGGCGCGATCATTCAGACCCTCATCGAAGAGGGCCTCATCGTGGAAGCTGGCAAACGCCATGATGGCAGCCGCGGTCAGCCCGCCACAATTCTGAAACTCGCGCCGCGGGGCGCATTTTCCTTTGGCGTTCGTCTGGACCGGACGAGCCTGGAAACGGTGCTGATGGATTTTTCCGGTCAGATCATCAATCGCCGAACACATGAGATGATCCTGCCGGAGCCCGCAAAAGCCCTTACGATCCTGACTGATGACCTGGAACAGTTGCGGGAAGACCTAAGCGAGGGAGAACAGGATCGCATCACCGGCATCGGGCTTGCTCAGCCCTTTAATCTTGGCGCATGGCTCCATGAACTCGGCTTGCCTGAGGCGCATTTCAAGGACTGGGAAGACTACGATCTTGCGAGCGCCCTTGAAGAGGAAACCGGTCTTCCGGTCTTCAGTGAAAACGACGGCACGGCAGCCGCTGTTGCAGAGCTTTTTTATGGTGTTGGGCGTCAGAACGACAACTTTCTCTACCTGTTCCTGGGACCCGCAATTGGCGGCGGCTTGGTGATGAACGGTGATGTCGTTCGCGGCGTTTCCGGCAATGCTGGTGACGTTGCGATGATCCCGGTTCCGCCGAGCAAATTGCCGACCGCCAACGCTCCGCGTCAGGAATGGGACTTGCTCCTGGCAAGGGCCAGCCTGGTTGCTCTCGCCAGGCATATGTCACCGGAAAACTTTTCCAATTTGAGCCGCACTGATTTGCGCCAGGCCATAGAGGCAGCAGACGATAAGGCACGCGAATGGACAGAAGACTGTGTCAGCGCACTCGCCGTTTCGCTCCGCTCAGCCTTTGCGATCCTCGACATGCCTCTGGTCGTTTTGGACAGTGACCTCGGGAATGATTTCAACACAAGCTTTGCAGAAGCGATGGCGTCAGCTGTTGCAGATGCAGCGCCGGAGAGCCGGACCTCGCCTCAGATGGCAACCGGCAGCTTCGGACAGGATGCCGGTGCCGTCGGCGCGGCCAGCCTGCCACAGTTTTTCAACTTCTCGCCCCGGACAGCGATCCTTACTGGAGGCAGGTCGCTTGGACCTGCCGGATCTGGCCGGAGCGAAGACCGTGCCGGTTTTCCGGCGCGGGCAGCACGGTTGGGGTCACATCTGGCCACACCCAATCGTGTTTAGAAACAGGCCAGGGAGGAAACATACAATGATCCGCAAACTACTCGCGACCGGTTCCGTTCTTGCCGCAATGGCAGCGACACCGGCCATGGCGGCTGACCTGTCCGCCTGCCTGATCACCAAAACGGACACCAACCCGTTTTTCGTGAAGATGAAAGAAGGCGCGACGGCAAAAGCCGAAGAACTCGGCATTGAACTGAAGTCTTTCGCTGGCAAGGTCGATGGCGACCACGAGACCCAGGTTGCAGCGATTGAAACCTGCATCGCAGATGGCGCCAAGGGCATTCTGCTAACGGCATCCGACACCTCTTCCATCGTACCTGCTGTCCAGCAAGCGCGCGACAATGGGCTTCTGGTCATTGCACTCGACACACCGCTGAACCCGATCGACGCAGCCGATGCCACGTTTGCAACCGACAACTTCCTGGCCGGTGAACTGATCGGCAAATGGGCGGCCGGTTCGCTTGGCGATGAGGCGGCAAATGCCAAGATCGCAATGCTTGATCTTGCCATCAGCCAACCAACTGTCGGCGTGTTGCGCGACCAAGGCTTCCTGCAGGGCTTCGGCATCGATCTTGGTGACCCGAACAAGTGGGGCGATGAAACCGATCCGCGGATCGTTGGCAACGATGTCACGCAGGGCAACGAAGAAGGCGGCCGCCGGGCGATGGAAAACCTGCTCGCCAAAGATCCGATGATCAACGTCGTCTACACGATCAATGAACCGGCTGCAGCCGGCGCCTATGAAGCTCTCAAGTCAATTGGCCGGGAAAACGATGTTCTGATCGTCTCCGTCGACGGTGGCTGCCCAGGTGTTCAAAACGTCAAGGACGGCGTCATTGGCGCAACCTCGCAGCAATACCCGCTGTTGATGGCCTCGCTCGGCATCGAAGCCATCAAGGAGTGGGCGGACAACGGTAACAAGCCGGAACCGACACCGGGCAAGGACTTTTTTGACACCGGTGTTGCACTTGTCACCGACAAGCCGGTGGACGGCGTTGAATCCATCGACACCACCGAAGGCACAAATCTTTGCTGGGGCTAAACCGGTAAAGATGAAAGCGAAGCGAAAGGGGCAAGGCCGCCTTGCCCCTTTTACAACAGGCGCATAGAGGGAAACGGGCATGACCTCAGAAACGAAGACGGACCGCGGCCCTGCAGAGTTTGAATCTGCAGCATCAAAAGGCCCGCAATCCGTTGCCGAATTCGACGATCACCACCAGACCATCGGCCAGAAGATCCAGCACACCCTGCATCAGACGCCGTCCTTGGTGCCCCTGATCGTGCTGCTGTTGTCCATACTGATTTTTGGACTGTTACTGGGTTCAAAGTTCTTCTCTCCCTTCGCCATGACGCTGATCCTCCAACAAGTTCAGATCGTCGGCATTGTGGCCGCAGCCCAAAGCATCGTGATCCTAACAGCGGGCATTGACCTGTCGGTTGGCGCGATCATGGTTCTGTCGTCTGTGGTCATGGGCCAATTCACGTTCCGCTACGGACTCCCCGTTGAAGTCGCCATTGCAGCTGGACTCATTTGCGGAACGATCTGCGGCTATATCAACGGTTTCCTCGTGGCTGTCGTCAAACTGCCGCCGTTCATCGTGACGCTTGGTATGTGGCAGATCGTTCTTGCGACCAACTTTCTCTATTCGGCGAATGAGACCATTCGCTCACAGGAAATCGCCGAACAGGCGCCCCTCCTTCAGTTCTTTGGCAACAAAGTTACCGTTGGTGGAGCGATATTCACCTACGGGGTGATCTTTATGGTGCTTCTTGTGCTGGTGCTGGCTTACGTATTGCGCCAAACCGCCTGGGGCCGGCACGTCTATGCCATCGGTGATGATCCAGAGGCCGCGCAATTGTCCGGGGTTCAAGTCAAACGCGTGCAGATTTCCGTCTACATGCTCTCAGGACTTATTTGCGCCTTCGCCGGCTGGGCAATGATCGGGCGGATCGGGTCCGTCTCACCAACAACCGGTCAGCTGGCCAATATCGAATCCATCACCGCTGTGGTGATTGGCGGGATCTCGCTGTTCGGTGGACGCGGGTCGATCCTTGGAACCCTGTTTGGGGCCTTGATTGTTGGCGTCTTCACGCTTGGGCTGCGTCTGCTCGGGGCAGATGCCCAATGGACCTATCTCCTGATCGGCCTTCTCATCATCGCGGCGGTTGCTGTCGACCAATGGATCAGAAAGGTATCTGTCTGATGGAACCTGTTCTTCAAGCAAGCAATCTGGTCAAACGCTACGGCCGTGTCGTTGCCATGGACCATGCCGACTTCGAGCTGTATCCGGGTGAAATCCTTGCCGTGATTGGTGACAACGGTGCCGGCAAATCAACCTTGATCAAGGCGCTCAGTGGCGCAGTTTTGCCGGATGAAGGAGAAATCCGGCTCGACGGCAAACCGGTGCATTTCCATTCGCCCATCGATGCGCGATCTGCCGGGATCGAAACCGTCTACCAGACGCTCGCCATGTCTCCGGCCTTGTCGATCACCGACAACATGTTCATGGGCCGCGAGCTGCGCAAACCAGGCTTCCGCGGCAAATGGCTCCGCCAACTCGATCATAAAAAAATGGAACAGATTGCCCGGGACAAATTGAACGAGCTCGGCCTTTTGACCATTCAAAACATCAACCAGGCCGTCGAGACCCTGTCCGGCGGCCAGCGCCAAGGAGTGGCGGTCGCCCGTGCGGCTGCGTTCGGCTCGAAAGTTGTCATCATGGACGAACCCACCGCGGCCCTTGGCGTCAAGGAAAGCCGGCGGGTTCTGGAGTTGATCAAGGACGTGAAAGCGCGTGGCCTGCCGATCGTTCTGATCAGCCACAACATGCCGCACGTTTTCGAAGTCGCAGACCGCATTCACATCCACCGGCTTGGTCGGCGCGCCTGTGTGATCAAGCCGGACGACTTTTCCATGTCGGACGCCGTCGCGATCATGACCGGTGCCATGGATCCGCCAGAAGACATGGCGGCGTGAGCAACCGGCGACGAAAAGAATAGGACCAAAAATGTATTTGATTTGCGGTGAAGCCTTGTTTGATCTCTTTGGGGCGGACACCTCGGGAACTAGTGTCGGCTTTGACGGCCGAATCGGCGGATCGCCCTTCAACGTCGCCATGGGGCTTGCCCGTCTCGGCGAAGACGCCGCGTTTTTCGGCGGCATATCGAACGACGTTCTTGGCGAGAAGCTGATTGGGAAACTGAGAGACGAAGGGGTTTCCGATCGCTTTGTTGTACGCAGCGACAATCTGACGACCCTGAGCCTGGTTCAACAGGACCCTGACGGGCAACCCGCCTATACATTCTATGGCGCCAATGCGGCTGACAGGATGATAACCGAAAGGGATCTCCCAGTTTTCGAGGTTCCGCCGTCGTTCATTCACATCGGGTCTTATACGGCGCTCACAGAGCCTGTAGCTTCGGCACTAAAAACCCTGATCGCAAGAGAACATGCTCGGTGCCTCGTCTCCTTTGACCCCAATATCCGGCCCACTGTGGTCGCCGATATGGACAAGTGGCGGACCAACACAACCGCGATTGTTCCTTACACTGACGTCATCAAAGTCAGCGATGAAGACCTCGCTTTGATCGCCCCGGGAGAACCTGTCGAGGCGATTGCTCGTGATTGGCTTGCAGAAGGCGCCAAGCTGGTGATTGTCACGCGCGGGAAAGACGGGGCCTCCGCCTACACAGATCAATCCGAAGCAAGTGTGCCCGGCGTTGCAGTCGACGTGGTCGACACAGTTGGCGCCGGGGACACCTTTCAGGCAGCTCTATTGTCCGGACTGAATATACTGGGTGCAAACAACCGCGAGGGCCTCACGGCGCTCGAACAAGCGCAGCTCACAAGATTGCTCACATTTTGCACCCAAGCCGCTGCCATCACCTGTTCGCGGCGCGGGGCGGATCTCCCAACCAAGACAGATCTTGAAAAAGAGGGCTGCTCTTTGGTTTGAGGGGCTGACAAGAGAATTAAATCGATTTAAAAGACATCCGAATGTCACGATGCTTAGACTAGAACGGCGAAATTCGCTGGCTTGGAAGGGATAAGAACATGGCGGTCCGCGTCATTGAAGTAGCCGAATTCGATCTGGTTGTGTTCGGTGCCTCCGGAGACCTTGCACATCGCAAGCTGTTGCCGGCCCTTTACCACCGGGATGCGGACGGACAAATGCCGGATGACGCACGGATCATTGCCAGCGCGCGCCGTGCCTATTCAGACGATGATTATCGCGACTACGCTCGGAAGGCCTTGAAGGAGCATGTGTCCGACCTCGACGACGCGCATCTGGAAAAATTCCTGAAACGCATCCGGTACGTGAAAATCGACATCGGGACCGGTGAAGGCTTCGAAGACCTCAAGACGGTTCTGGAAGAACGCGAAGATGTCATCCGTGCGTTCTACCTTGCTGTCGGCCCGGACCTCTTTGGCACCATATGCGAAAATCTCGGCAAGATCGGCGTTGTGAACACCCATTCCCGCGTGGTTATGGAAAAGCCGATTGGCAAGGATGGCGCATCAGCCAAAGCATTGAACGCAACCGTCGGCGCAGTGTTCAACGAAGATCAGATCTTCCGGATCGACCACTACCTCGGCAAGGAGACCGTGCAGAACCTCATGGCTCTACGGTTTGCCAACGCCCTGTTCGAGCCCCTTTGGAACGCTGCACACATTGATCATGTCCAGATCACGGTCGCCGAGTCGCTGGGGACCGGTGGCCGGGCCGGCTATTACGACACGGCGGGCGCACTCCGGGACATGGTCCAGAACCACATTCTGCAGCTTTTGTGCCTGGTGGCCATGGAACCGCCAGAGTCGATGAACGCCGACAGTGTGCGCGATGAAAAACTGAAGGTTCTGAAAGCCCTCGCCCCGATTGGCGAGCACAATGCCGACAAACTGACTGTCCGCGGCCAATACCGCGCCGGAGCATCAGCCGGCGGCGCAGTTCCAGGTTACCTGGAAGAACTCGGCAATGATCAAAGCGGAACGGAAACCTTTGTTGCGCTGAAAGCGGAAATTGCCAATTGGCGATGGGCCGGTGTCCCGTTCTACTTGCGCACCGGTAAGCGCCTCGCTCAACGGGTTTCCGAGATCGTCGTTCAGTTCCGCCCTATTCCCCACTCGATCTTCGACGAGGAAGCCGGTGCGATCACTGCAAACCGCCTCATCATACGCCTTCAGCCTGATGAAGGCGTACAGATGAAGGTGATGATTAAGGACCCGGGCCCAGGCGGCATGCGCCTGCGCCAGGTGCCACTGGACATGAGCTTTGCCGAAGCCTTTAAGGTCCGGAACCCGGATGCCTATGAGCGGCTGATTATGGATGTGATCCGCGGCAACCAGACCCTTTTCATGCGCCGCGACGAAGTCGATGCAGCCTGGGCCTGGATTGATCCAATTCAGGCGGCCTGGGCGGCTTCCAAGGAAACGCCAAAGGGGTACACGGCCGGAACGTGGGGACCATCAGCCTCCATCGCCCTGGTTGAACGTGACGGCCGCACCTGGGCAGAAGACGAACTGGTTTAAACGCCGGAAAGTGCGTCTTTTGACGCATATTTCTGAGATTTAAATCGATTAAATGACACAAACAGTCATTACGCTCTATCTAAAGAGTTGAGAGAGACCGGCTTCAACACTGCCGGAGGATGAGGGAGACAAGCCATGGCCATCAGGGATCGTGTCGGCGAGGTCACCGAACGGATCGTCAAACGCAGCCACGACAGTCGAAGTGCCTATCTTGAACGCATCGGCAAGGCTGCAGACCAAGGCCCACAGCGTTCGCGATTGTCCTGCGGCAACCTCGCCCACGGATTTGCCGCATGCGGCCTGTCCGACAAAGCCGCCTTGTCCGGTGATGTGGTACCGAACCTCGGCATAATCACCGCATACAACGACATGTTGTCCGCCCATCAGCCCTATGAGACCTATCCGGACCTGATCCGGCAGGCAGCACGGGAGGTCGGAGCGGTGGCGCAGGTCGCAGGCGGCGTACCGGCCATGTGCGATGGGGTCACCCAGGGCCAGGACGGCATGGAGCTGTCCCTGTTCTCGCGTGATGTGATTGCTATGGCGGCAGCTGTCGGCCTGTCGCACCAGATGTTTGATGCGGCCGTGTTTCTCGGCATCTGCGACAAGATCGTGCCTGGCCTCACGATAGCAGCTCTGTCTTTCGGCCATCTGCCGGCTGTGTTCATTCCTGCAGGCCCAATGACCACAGGGATCTCGAACGACGAGAAAGCGAAGGTCCGCCAGCTCTATGCGGAAGGCAAAGTTGGCCGTGACGCGCTTCTGGAGTCAGAGTCCAAGGCCTACCACTCTCCCGGCACCTGTACGTTTTACGGCACAGCAAATTCCAACCAGATGCTGATGGAGATCATGGGCCTGCACATGCCGGGTGCCTCTTTCGTCAATCCGGGCACGCCACTCCGCGAAGCTTTGACCAAGGAAGCGGCCAAGCGTGCGCTGGCAATCTCCGCCCTTGGCAACGAGTTCACCCCTGCCGGTGAAATCATCAACGAAAAAGCCATCGTCAACGGGGTTGTCGGCCTCCACGCCACCGGCGGCTCAACGAACCATACCATGCACTTGGTGGCGATGGCCGCAGCGGCCGGGATCCGGCTGACCTGGGACGATATCTCGGATCTTTCGGATGTGGTTCCACTGCTTGCGCGCGTGTATCCGAACGGGAAAGCCGACGTGAACCACTTCCAGGCAGCGGGCGGTCTTGCGTTCCTGATCCGCGAACTCTTGGGCGACGGATACCTCCATCAGGATGTGAAAACCGTCTACGGCAGTGATCTCTCCGGTTATACGGTCGAGGCAAAACTCGACGCGGACGGCAATGTTATCCGGGACCCCGCCCCGCAAATCTCCGGCGATGAGACGGTTCTGGCACCAGCTGACAAAGCATTCCAGCCGACGGGTGGTCTCAAAATGCTGACCGGGAACATCGGCAAAGCGGTGATCAAAATCTCCGCAGTTGCCAAAGAGCGCCATATCATTGAGGCCCCGGCCCGCGTCTTTCACTCGCAGGAAGACTTTCTGAAAGCGTTTTCCAACAAGGAACTCAATGGAGACGTTGCAGCTGTTGTCCGGTTCCAGGGCCCGAAAGCCTGCGGCATGCCGGAGCTTCACAAGCTGACCCCATCCTTGGGCATCCTTCAGGATCGTGGTCATAAGGTTGCGCTCATAACAGACGGCCGCATGTCCGGCGCATCGGGCAAGGTTCCAGCGGCCATCCACGTGACACCGGAAGCTGCCAATGGCGGGCCGATCGCAAAGATCCAGGACGGTGACCTCATCCGCATCAATGCGATTACCGGTGAACTGACGGTTCTCGTTGACGAGGCCGAGCTCGATGCGCGACCGGTTGCACAAGAAGACCTAAGCCATCATCAATTCGGTGTCGGCCGCGACCTGTTTGCCGCCTTCAGGGCCAATGTCGGAACGGCAGATGCCGGCGCGCATGTTTTTGACGTTTGAGGAAAGCTAATGGGACAAGATATTTCAAAAATCGAAGCGGTCATGACAGCGGCGCCGGTGATCCCGGTTCTGGTGATCGAAGACCCGAAAAAAGCTGTCCCTATGGCGGAGGCTCTGGTTCGCGGCGGATTGCCGGCCATCGAAATCACGCTCCGTACACCGCATGCCCTGGAAGCAATTGCTGCTGTCAATGAGCACGTGGAAGGCGCGATCGTAGGGGCTGGAACTGTCCTGACGCCTCAGCAGTATGACGCAGTTGTTTCCGCTGGCGCGCGGTTTGTTGTTTCGCCCGGTGCGACGGATACGCTCTTGGACGCGGCTGATGAACACGGCGTGCCGCTGTTGCCGGGAGCGGCAACTGCTTCGGAGGTTATGAAGCTTCTGGAACGCGGTTATGAACGGCTGAAGTTCTTTCCGGCGGAACAAGCAGGTGGTTCGCCTTACCTCAAGTCTCTGTCATCGCCCTTGGCTGCCGCAAAATTCTGCCCAACCGGTGGGGTCAGCCTCGAAAAAGCGCCTGACTATCTGAGCCTGCCAAATGTTTTGTGCGTGGGGGGGTCGTGGATAGCAGATGCAAAGGCAATTGCTTCAGAAGACTGGTCCGGTATTGAGGAACGGGCGCGTGCGGCCTCCCAACTCGGCAAGTAGCAGATCGACCGGCGAACCCCGCTGCTCGGCAGATGCTTTTTAGGCTGAGGCGGCCTCTGATTCCGGCGCCTCATCCTCGCTTCCGTCGACTTTGCGGTCCCAAAGAAGGCGCAGCCCACCGGATGTGTCATTCCGCCAGGCAAATTCGGCAACGACAGGCTTGCCGAATTTTTTCATGGTCAAAAGCACCTCTTCCGGCAAAGCAGGCAGGCTTTTCGCCATAACGCGGCAACCGTTGTTACCCGCGTCCACGATCGTGCCGGAAATCTCGGTGATCCCCTCAAAGTCGGAAATCTTCACCGGAATGCTGACGTTGTTCCGTTTCTCCCGGCGTTTATCGGAGAAACTTTCAGTCGATTTCACAAACAAGACGGCCGCATCAGAGTCCTTGCGGGACGTGATCTGACATTTGACGAGCTTGTCGGAGTCTTTCGGGCGAATACCGATATTCTTGCTCAGCTCCTGAATATCGGGAGAAGTCAGGCGGCATCCCCATTCCCCGACATTAGAAACAACACCACTGATCACTGACAGATTGTCAAAATCTACAACGAGAACCTCTTCTTCGGCCTCGGGTTTATCCTGCAAGTGCGCAAGTGCATTCATTACCGCCTCCAACAACCCTTTTTACTTAGGGTTATTATCATTTCAAATCGCTTAACATCTTCAATTTTACGCACCTGTTTGCAGGCATCTCGGCAGATTTCAGTGCGGTTCCAATGCATCGGCTTGTCCGGCGCAGGTAAACAAGATCCATTCAGATACATCGAATGCCGATCACATCCAGTCACACAGCTTTTTTTGACAACATGCATCGCGCCAATGGTCCTTTCCCAAACGAACGCATCTTTTAGGATCAAGGCAGCTGTGCTATCTGAAGCAGCCACATTCAAATTGCCCAGAAATACGGGGCCTAAATCGATTTAAGGAGAGCCGCGTGACGCTCGAAACGACCTTCACCATGCTCGCTCAGCAAGCCGAGACCCTGTCCGCGACCTCTCTTCGAAACATGTTTCAAGAAGACCCAGATCGGTTTGCGAAGTTTTCCGCACGCTGTGAAGATCTTCTGCTCGATTATTCAAAAATCAAACTGGATGCCAAGACCCTGGAGCTGTTGCTGCAAGTCGCGCGCGAGGCGGAAGTCGACGTAAAACGCACTGCAATGTTTTCGGGTGAAAAGATCAACGCCACCGAACACCGCGCCGTCCTGCACACGGCCCTGCGCAACCAGTCCGCCGATCCGGTTCTGGTCGACGGCGCAGATGTGATGCCAGACATTCGCGCGGTCCTTGATGCGATGACCAATTTCTCGGAAGCTGTAAGATCCGGGGACCTAACATCTTCAGCCGGAACCGCTTTCACCGATGTCGTCAACATCGGCATTGGCGGGTCGGATCTTGGCCCGGCAATGACCACTTTGGCGCTCGCCCCCTATCATGATGGGCCGGAGCTCCACTACGTTTCCAATGTCGACGGTGCGCACATTGCCGACACGCTGGAGAAGCTGGATCCAGCCTCAACCCTAATCATCGTGGCGTCCAAGACTTTCACCACGGTTGAAACGATGACCAACGCGCAGACAGCGCGCAAATGGATCGCAGATGCTCTGGGTGAAGAAGCGGTTGGTGCGCATTTCGCTGCCGTCTCAACAGCACTCGACAAGGTCGAAGCCTTCGGGATCGACGAAACGCGCGTTTTCGGTTTCTGGGACTGGGTTGGCGGCCGATACTCCATCTGGTCGGCCATTGGCCTGCCGTTGATGATCGCAATCGGGCCGGACGCCTTCAACGAATTTCTGGAAGGCGCATATGCGATGGATGTGCATTTCCAGGATGCACCGATGGAAGAGAACCTTCCCGTTTTGATGGCCCTGATCGGGATTTGGCACCGCAACGTTTTGGGCTATGGCGCGCGTGCCGTTCTTCCGTACGATCAGCGCCTCGCCCGGCTTCCCGCCTACTTGCAGCAGCTTGACATGGAATCCAACGGCAAGCGGGTCAAATTGGACGGCACATTGGTCAACACTGACACCGGCCCGCTCGTTTGGGGAGAACCCGGCACCAACGGTCAGCACGCATTTTATCAGCTGCTTCATCAGGGCACGACCGTAATCCCATGCGAGTTCCTGATTGCGGCTCGAGGTCATGAAGACGACCTGACGCATCAGCACGAGCTCTTGATCTCCAATTGTTTGGCACAATCGGAAGCGTTGATGCTTGGCCGGACACTTGAAGAGGCCGCAGCGCAACTCTCATCAGCAGGCCTCGATGACGATGAAATCGCACGCTTGGCGCCACATAAGGTTTTTCCGGGCGACCGGCCGTCACTGACGCTCGTCTATGACGAACTGACGCCTTTCGCACTTGGCCGATTGATTGCCTTTTACGAGCACCGTGTCTTTGTTGAAGGCGTGATCTGGGGCATCAACTCCTTCGACCAATGGGGTGTGGAACTGGGCAAGGAGTTGGCAACAGCTCTTTTGCCGATGGTCAAAGGCGAAGCTGAACCTGTGACAAAAGACTCCTCCACAAAAGGACTGCTTGCCGCTCTGCAATCAGCAAGCACAAACGCCTGACGAATTGGTGAATTGGGCGCAGGCAGGCTCATAAGGCCATACTTTCGCCTCACCGCACAGGTCTTTGTGCATCAATAGAGGCCTGCGTTGCTTTGCGAATTCCATAGGGCATGACAACAACCACGACTTATGTGGCGATTGCCGGTTTGGCAAAACCAACTTACGCTGTGTTCATTGATTTACGCTCCGTGATTCGCCATTGTGGAGCGAAAAGAGAGGTGCCGGCAGGCGTCCTTATAATGAGGAGATCTCAGTTATGAAAAAGCTTGTTTTGCTCGCAGGCATCACCCTTGCCTTGGCCGGGTGCCAATCTGACAGTTCGCGCGATCGCGCGCTCGTCGGCGGCGGTCTTGGCGCGGCAACCGGCGCTGCAATTGGCGCAGCAGCCACGGGCGATGTCGGCGGCGCACTTGTTGGTGCGGCGATCGGCGGCGCCGGCGGTGCGATTGTTGGCAGCGCAACAACACCGAAAAATTGCGTAGCGTATGACCGCTACGGCAATCCATACCGGGTAGCCTGCCCGTAACCTTTGAGCATGTCCGGCCACGAACATGCAGTGCACTGAAAAAATGAGAAATAGACGATGAAAAAGCTCTTCTTGGTCGCAGCAACCGCTGCCCTTCTTGCCGGTTGCCAGTCCAGCAGCCAGACAGATCGTGCCCTCGTCGGCGGCGGTTTGGGTGCAGCGACCGGCGCTGTGATCGGCGCAGCGACAGGCGGCGGCGCGGGCGCAGCGCTCGCAGGTGCTGCAATCGGTGGCGCAGGCGGTGCCGTTGTCGGAGCAGCCACAGCGCCTAAGAATTGCGTAGCCTACGACCAGTACGGTAACCCATACCGGGTCGTTTGCCCGTAAGGCGGCTGGACTGGGCATTGGATAACCGGCCTCATTAAGAGTTGGTTAACCATCGCCCTTTCACCCTAGGCGAACCTGTTTACCGAAGGAGCGCCCGGGATGAAGCCCGCCATTGCCCTGTTATCGCTGACCCTTTTGCTTGCTGGATGCGCCAACACGGAAAGCCAGCGGGACAGGATGCTGATCGGCGCAGGTCTCGGAGCGGCAACAGGGGCGACAATTGGTGCTGCTGCGGGGTCAACCGGCGGCGCAGCATTTGCTGGCGCAGCCTTGGGTGCAATTGGTGGCGGCTTGATCGGCGTCGTGACATCTCCACGCAACTGCGTGGCGCGCGACCCGGAAGGCACGCCCTACACCGTCCCCTGCCCCTGAATACGGCACTACTGATGAACACAAAAAGGCCAGCCCAATTGGGCTGGCCTTTTCTGCTTTATTGCTTCGAACCAGCTTAAGCCGCTTGGCTTGCAGCCACCAAATTCAGAGCGCTTTCCGGGTCGACATAGTCATATCCCAGCGCGGTCGCCACAGCTTTGCAGGTGACTTTGCCCTGGTGAACGTTCAAACCCGGAAGGAAGTTTGCATCATCCAGCAACGCTTTCTTCGCACCCTTGTCGGCAAGTGCCAGAGCGAACGGCAGCGTGGCATTGTTCAGCGCATAGGTCGAAGTCCGTGGAACTGCGCCTGGCATGTTGGCAACGCAGTAATGAACAACCTCATCAACGATGTAGGTCGGCTCTGAGTGCGTGGTCGCCTTGGATGTTTCAAAACAGCCACCCTGGTCGATCGCAACGTCGACAACGACAGAGCCTGGCTTCATCTTGGCAATCATCTCAGCTGTTACCAGCTTCGGCGCAGCAGCACCTGCAACCAGAACGGCGCCAACGACGATATCAGCGGCAAGAACCTGCTTCTCCAGGGCTGCTTTGGTTGAGTAGACGGTTTTGAGCGCGGAACCGAAGGTCTGCGACAGGTTGGACAGAACCTGCGTATTCCGGTCCAGAACAGTTACATCCGCACCGAGGCCCAACGCCATGGTGATGGCATGCGAACCGACAACGCCGCCGCCAATTACAACGACCTTGGCAGGCTCAACACCCGGAACACCACCAACGAGGACACCGGAGCCGCCGTTGATCTTCTCAAGGCATTTCGCACCAGCAGTGACAGACAGTCGACCGGCAACTTGAGACATCGGAACCAGAAGCGGCAGGCCGCCTTTGGAATCCACGACAGTTTCGTAGGCAATACAGGTCGCCCCGGACTTCACCAGATCAGCCGTCTGAGCCGCATCGGGCGCGAGATGCAGATAGGTGAACAGGATATGGTGCGGGCGCAGCATGGCACGCTCAACAGCCTGCGGCTCCTTCACCTTGATGATCATCTCGGCAGCGTCGAAGATTTCCTGAGCGGTTGCGAGGATTTTGGCGCCGCTTGCTTCATAATCGGCATCGCTGGCGCCGATCCCTGCACCAGCGTTCGTTTCTACAAAAACCTCATGGCTATGAGCTGTCATCTCATGAACGCTGTCCGGTGTCAGACCGACCCGAAATTCGTTGTTTTTGATTTCCTTAGGTACGCCAATCCGCATGGTTCCGTCTCCTCTGGTGCGGCTTGTTTATTGTGTTTGATAATACCACTGAGAAAGACGCAGGTGCTTGCGTTCAAGGCCTCCTGATATGGTATTTGCGCAATTTTATTGCGTTCTTTTAACTCAACATCGAACTTTATGGTATTAATATAAAAATCACTCGAATTATGTGCAGCGCAACATCATGATCCTCGACAGACTTGACCGTAAGATACTGAACGTCCTGCAACGCGATGGACGGATCGCAAATGCGGACCTCGCCGAAAAAATCGGCTTGTCACCCTCTGCCTGCCTGCGGCGCATGCGAGCGCTGGAAGAGGCTGGTGTCATCGACAGCTATGTTGCTCTGCTCGACCAGCGAAAACTTGGTCGGCGGATGGACGTGTTCGTCGAAATCTCTCTCACCGGCCAATCCAAAGAAACACTGGAGAGTTTTGAACGGGCCGTTGCCCGCTCTGAAGAGATCATGGAGTGTTTCCTGATGGCAGGTGATGCTGATTACATCCTGCGCCTGACCGCAGCGGACCCGATTGACTTTGAGCGTATCCACAGGGATCACCTGTCGCAACTCCCGGGCGTGTTGCGGATGAAATCCTCCTTTGCCATCCGCCCGATCGTCAAACGCACCGCGCTCCCCTTATCCGAAACAGCGGACGCAGCAGACCGATAGGCCGCGTATGTGAAGCTATCGACGTTCCGGTTCTTGCCCGCTATAGTCGCGACCCTTCCTAGAGGCTTTACAGGAACCCCGTCTGGTGTCCCACACGATTACCCGTTTTCTTGATACGACTTACCAACTTGCTGAATGTCCAACCTGGGACGAGCGCACCAACAGGCTGCTTTGGGCCGATATTCAAGGGCGCAGCATTCAATCGATGGATTGGGACACACGCGCCATCACCACATGGCAATTAGACAACGAAGTCGGGTCCTTCGGCCTGTGCGATGATGGTCGGCTGATTGTTAGTGTCTGGGATAAGGTGGTTCTATTCGACCCTCAAAACGGCACTCAAGAGGTTTTGGCCGAGGTCGAAGCCGACAAACCTCAAACCCGATTGAACGACGGGAAGGTGGGCCCGGACGGCGCCTTTTGGGTGGGCACAATGGACACAAGCTCCCCGCGGGAACCGATCGCCGGCCTTTACCGCGTCGACAGCAGTGGTGAGGTCGCGGAAATCCGGGACGAACTGCAGTGCTCGAACGGCCTCGCCTGGACGCCGGACGGCGACTACATGTACCACTCCGACACGTCACCTGGATGGATCGAGTGCTACGCCTTTGATGCGGCGACCGGCTCTTTGGGCGCGAAAATGTTGTTCGCGCAGCAAACCAACGCCACGGGTCGGCCGGATGGCGCAACTGTCGATGCCAACGGCAATTACTGGAGTGGCGGGGTTTCGTCCGGCGTGGTCAATTGTTTTGCGCCGAACGGCGAATTGCTGGAGGCAATCAAGATGCCTGTGCAACGTCCGACCATGCCCTGCTTTTGCGGGCCAGACCTAGATCATCTGATCGTTACCAGCATCAAGCAGCCGTCCGATCCGACCTCCGTCGAACCGGATACATTGTCCGGTGGATTGTTCCTGATCGAAGGCCACGGTCAGACTGGCTTGAAGACCTATCGCTTCAAAACCGCTCAATAGAACCGGAATTCAAGACCCGAGCTTGCCCCCCTGAGGCAGCATCAGAAGTTGCTGTAGATCCGGGCGTTTCGAGTGCAGTCGTGAGCGCTCACGCGTTTCAACACCGTCCGTGCCGGCTGTATGAGCGTGTTCTGGACAACGGTCTGATAGACAGCGGGCCTGTGCACCTTGCAAAGGACCTGCCGTCCGTTGATGGTTTGGTATTCCCAACGTGTGTGGGCCCGATGGGTCATGATTGTGCGTTTGATGTTTTTATAGACCGCAGGCTGGTGAACTTTTTCATAGCAGGCCTTTGTCATGCTGCTGCCAAATGCTGGCCCCGCCCCCAGAACGGCCGCTGCCAAGACCATCACTTTGACGCTGTTTGGATACCGCATACTGTTTCCCTGTCTTGAAGTGACTGAAAAGACGACTTCACCCTAGGGAAAAACTTTTTTGAGAGAAAGCAATTCTCCGAATTCTACTTAAGGCTTCCCTGCGACACCCCCGATGCGTGGCAAATTGCAATGATCCATGCTTAACCCCCTCTTTCCGGATTGACGGAGAAAGAGTTAAGGCGTTTTGGACATGCCAACTTCTGCCGCCGGCCACCGACTTGGCTCTTTATAGCCTAACGGCAGCCTTTTGCCCGGATCGGTTGCCATACCGTGCGAGCCGGTTGCACCAAAACATTCCGGCTCACTGTCCGAAAGACGGCTGGCTTTTGTACACGGTGTGAGGTTGCCGGTTGTATCAGCACCTTTTCCTTCACGTGGCTGTAAACGGCAGGATGTCGTACCGCGACTTTTGAAGCCGGCTTCACCAGTACGCGCTGCGATGCCGTCTGATATACAGCCGGATAGTGCACCTTGCACAAGATCCGGCGACCTTTGATCGTGCGGTACTCCCAGCCACTAGACGCCGGCTTCACTTGCACCTTGTGATGCTGTGTCTGGTAGACGGCAGGACTGGTGCGATACGTGACGCGCTCCGGCTGAACGAGCACACGGCGGGTTTGATACGCATACTTTGCAGGTTGCTGAACCACATAATTGCTGGCGGCTTGAACCAGAACACGTTCATTGACCGTCTTGTACACGGCGGGCACCACGGCCTGTTCATAGCAAGACGATGCATATCCGCCCGCTGTTGCGGTATTCAGCGCAAGTTGGCAAAACACGAGCGCGGTAACCGCGCTCCAGAAGGTGCGACGCATAACATTCCCCCAGTCTGGCGCAAGGTAGCGCCTGCCCCATGACAGTAGGGAAGCTTCACTTGGGGGAAAAGCAAAAAGTTAACAGCTGTTAACTTTTCTTCAGCCTGTCTTTGAAAGGTCCCGTTGCGCCGGCCCTTTCTCATAATCGGTGTCTTCATTGATGATGTGCCGCGCTTCTTCCGGCACCCATTCACCCCACCGTGGCTCCAGTTTGTGGTCGACCGAAACACGGTCGTCGAACACGAAGCACTCGCCCTTCCAAAGACTTTTGTCTTCCGGCACTTTCTCCAGATAGTTCAAAATGCCGCCTTCCAGGTGGTAGACGTCCTCAAAACCGTTCTTGAGCATCCAGGCCGTTGCTTTCTCGCAGCGGATCCCACCGGTGCAAAACATGGCAACCTTTGGCTTGGTTTTCAGGTTTTCCTGATCGTGCACCCACTCCGGAAATTCGCGGAAAGACTGAGTTTCCGGATTGACCGCACCTTCGAACGTTCCGAACGCATACTCGTAATCGTTCCGCGTATCGATAACGACCACACCCGGCTCTGAAATCAGCGCATTCCAGTCTTCAGGCTTGACGTACTCGCCCACGACTTCGTTCGGATCTATATTGTCGACCGCAAGCCGGACGATTTCCTGCTTCAAACGCACTTTCATGCGTTTGAAAACATGGCGGTGTGTCCAGGACTCTTTGTGCGTGAGCTCAGCGAGACGCGGATCGGACCGCAAGTATTCAAGGACAGCACGTACACCCGCTTCAGGACCGCAAATGGTGCCGTTGATGCCTTCGGACGCGAGCAGAATGCTGCCGCGCACATCTTCAGAGAAGCAGAACGTTTTGAGCGGATCCCGCATCTCCTCGAAATCATCGAGCGGCGTAAAATAATAGAGGGCTGCGACAAGAAAGTCGTTCATGGGGCTTTGTCTTTTTGTTTGAAAGGCGCCATCGGGCCAGGCCCGTTTGGCGCCCTCTATACAGCGACAGCCCCCTGCCTGAAAAGTCCGCAGTTTCTCGGACCCCTCAGAAACAACCGTCAAGGCGACCGCTGGCGGTTATTGAACCGCGGTTTTTAGGGCCTTCAAAAGGTCCAGGAGATCTTGATCCGGGTTTTCAGCGGCCGCGGTAGCAGCGCTGCTGCTTTCGGTGACCTTGTGCAGCTGCGCGATGCCGGTTTTCAATGCGCTTTGGGCCAGTTGGGTCTGCTGTTGCTGCGTCGCAACCGCATTTTCATACAAGATGCTAAGCGAGTTAGCGTTGGAAACATACAGGCTGGCCACTGCAACAGCGGGAGACAGTCCGAGAACGAGATCATTGAGACTTGCCGCCTCGCCGATCTTGGCCAGGGTCTCCATGTCAGCTTCAAGGGTATTTATAGGCACATCAGCCGATTGCTCCGGCTGCGCTTGAGATTTGCTTGGCATGATATCTTCCTTCACTTGCCGGATCATCCGGTCTGGAGGGGCTTCACCTGCCCTCAACGCCTTATCCCGGTGGATCCACTCTTTTGGATGCGCCCAATATTCATCAGGGTTACCGGGATGAGGCTACAGGAAATATCAACTTATAGTTGTTAATTCTTTGTTTCTCTAAGCATGCGGAATGGCTCCGTTCCAGAAACTGGAACAGAGCCAATGGCTTATAAAGCGGATTTTGGCTTACCGGCCGCCGCTGAACGCCTGAAGGACCGTCATGAGACCGGTGAGGTTGTCGGCAACGCCGGTCTGGCCAACCTTCTCGGTCGCACCCGCGCCAGCCATGGTATCCATGCTGTAGATCTGCATGACGCCCTGGTTCACCGCAGCTTGCGCCAGAATGTTTTGCTGCTGTTGTGCGGCCACCGCATTTTCGAACAAAATGCCGGTTGAGTGCGCCATCGACTGGTACAAAGTGCTGATGGCCATGGCCGGGGATTCACCAACCACCTTGACGTTGGATTGGGTCACGGCATCCGTGACCATCGGGTTCACTGTTACGGGATCTGCCATATTTGCTACTCCTTGAGCTGAGCCGGTTCACGTTCGGCTATCGGCACTTGGTTAGACGCCCGCAAAACTTGTGTGTGAAAGTAAACCTGACTTATCTGATTGATAAAAATAGAAAAAAGTAATCCGGACCCCAAAAAATCCCGTCCAACGAAAAGCCCGCCGACGATGGCGGGCGGGCTCATACAATCCTCATGCAATCCAGATTATGATTTTGGTCTGTTTTGTTGCTGGCCCGCATTCGCTTGAGACCGGAGCCCCGCGATTTGGCGCTCAACCTCTCTGGCAACCATTGAGTTGATATTCCCCATCAATGTGTTGAGCTGATAAGCAACCTTTGGATCAGCCAGTGCTGCTGCGCCTGGCCCGAAGTGCGGCACTCCCTGGAACGCCTCCCCCTTTTTTTGCTGACTGGCTTTCAAAAGTTCAGTGAGAGAGGCCTTGTCATTGAGGAGTTTTTCAAGGGCAGCCTGTTGCGCGGACATGGTATTGGAAAGTTGCTCTGCCCTGTCCCGCGCATCGGTCAGGACGCGTTCTACCGCTTGCATCCCTTCATCCAGCGCGGCATCCCCGGCTTCCTTTTTCTTCAAAATTTCGGCTGCAATCCCGACAACTGTCGGCAATGACCTGTAGAGGGACTGGTAGTCGGACTGCAAAGTCGAGGTCTTCAGGAAACTCTCTAGAATTTCCTTGAGGAGGTCTGAGCCTCCGGTGCTTCTTCGGCCAAAGCCAGAGCCAGAGCCAGAGCCAGAGCCAGAGCCAGAGCCAGAGTCAGTGCCTGTAGCTGATCCGGGAGCGGCGTTTTGTTGACCTGTGCTACCTGCCTCACCAGAAGCTGCGCTTGATGCAGTTTGTTCAGCGTCAGCTGCTTGACCACTGGTTCCGTCGGCAGGCCCAGTTTTCTGCGTTGATGTATCGGCTGCCGCAGTCCCTTGGGTGCCTTTGGCGCTTTGGGTGGAGGCCTTCGGATCACCCGCGCCTGCGGGGGCGGCTGGACTTGGTTTGCGGACCATTTTCCGGCTCCTTTATCTCATCGCTCGGCTCTGACGTTTGTTGTTCCCATTCGGGTAGTGGGGGCTCACGGTCCTGCAGTCTGGAAACCATCTGCTCGCGGATGGATGCAATCCGCTGTGCCCTCAACGGTCCCAACTTTGGTTCCGTCCAATCGGCGCTATCGGTTTCCGCCATCTTCCCGTACCTGCATGCAAGGATATCCCGGTTCCAGTCGCGAATTTGACCTCGGCAATGCTCTTGAGGGCGCTGTGGACGGTCCGGCCGCGAACTGGACACATCCACTGTAAGACTGTAATCGGCGTCGCCCGGGAACCCTGGATCCACACAGCCGCACCGGCCATGTTTTTGCGACCATCCATTTGCCGTCTCGCTTACGTGAATGCGGGCAACTGCCTTAGGTGCAATCGGGTCGTTGATACCTTCCAGGGCCCGCAGAGCTGCTTCCACGGATGCGCGGGCCTCAACCAAGTAGGTAGACCGTTGGGCAAACTCGATATGAACTTCCGGTTCCGTAAAGCTGCCTCGAACCTGTTCGGCAACTTCGGCCCAGTTCACAAGACACTCAAGAAGAAGGTCATCAATCTCGTGATAAGCGGTTATGAGATGTGCGGTCATTTCTTTCTCCCGGTCATGCGGTCCAACAGGCGGTTGACCGTCTCCTTTTCGTCCGCGCTCAGGTCTTCAAACGCCTCTGAAATCGTTTTTTCCTTCCGAACCTTTGGAAGCTTCCCTCGATCGCTATCGTCTCCCGGAGCGCTTTTGTCGCTACCTGTTTCATCCCGGCCGCGGTTTTCGTCGTCACCCGCAAGAGATTGGGGCGTGTTCAAAAGCCAGAGAGTAGTTTCCTTCGCGGCGGCCGAAATTGACGCCCCCGGGCGCACTTGATGATATGCAAACAATGGCTGCCTCCTGTTGGTTCAGCCCGCAATATTATGACCCTGTTTTGAAATCAGAGATCACCGTTTTGGCCGAGGTTCCTGCTGTCGTGCTTACGCTTCCATAAACACCCACTGCCTGCGTAACCATTTGCTGGATGTCGGTCAAAAGCGGGATTTCCTCGCCGGCAAGCGGCGGATTCTCAGCCGCTTTCTTGATCGCAACCGCCTGTGCCGCCACCGCAATCTGCATGATCGCATTCATGTAGTTTGCAGCATCTTGAACCGCGAGGCCGGTTGTCTGGCCAACCATCAACTCCGGCGGTGTCGACACCATGGTCGGTGCATACTCGGCGTTTTCATAGTTGGAAAACTCGGCAGCTTGAACGGCTTGCTGATTGAGCGCACTGGTGGTGGGCGCAGTTTGAGCAGGTTGCGGAGTGTTCTGCCCCCCTGTGTCACCGCCTTTTCCGGGACCGGCTCCGCCTGGCACGCCGTTATCAGGCTTATCGCCGTTGCCATTCTTAGAAGCTGTCATGGCCTGTGTGTCCTTTTGCGCCGCAGGTTTAAGGTGACCGTTTGCATCGCGTGATAATCCCGGAACGGTGGCATTGGCCTCTGTTGCCGGTTCCGCCGGTTTCGAAGCCGGCTTGCCTTTTCCCATCAATGACTTGAGCGCGCCAAACATCACTGGTTACTCCCTGATTGACGCCCCTTACGCCCGTTAGCCGGATTCGCCGATATCCATGATCAGCTGGCACGCCTTGGAAACCACCGCGGTGGTGATCTGGTTCATCGCCTGCTGACTGTGGACCGCATTCTGGATAGACAAACCGGAAGCGTGGCTTGCCACCTGATAAAGGCTGGCGATCGCCTGGGCCGGGGCCTCGGCGACAACTTTGACGTTGGTTTGTGTCACCGCATCCGTGATTTGTGCATTGACAATGTCAGCCATCTCTTCATCCAGTTCCGTGTTGATCGCGATCCAATCGGCCTGTGTATCCGGTACGAGCCGTCAGGAGAGTGGACGCTTCATTGCACCGCCTGTGACACCGGGCGGGTTTGTTTGCCGGACGCTGTGCCTTCTCCGACAGCCTCGCGCAAATGCTGACGTAGATGCTGGACACGCTTGCGGGCAAGCGGTTCCGAAATGGCCATGGTCACGGCAATTTCCTTGTAGGTATACTCTTCGCAAAACCTAAGGCGAAATATGCGCTTGAACTCCGGTGTCAGTGCATCCACTGCCGTCAAAACAGCCCGCAAAGCATCCTGATGCCGCAAAGTGTTCTCTTGGTCCGGCTGCCTGTCTGCAAGGTCAGCTTTGTGATCCTGATAGATGTCAGCGCCAAAATCACGAACCTGGCGTTCCGACGTCTCCTTACGCAAGCGGCTGATATATTCGTTCTTCATGGCAAACAGCAGGAAAGCCCGCGGTTCACGAATAGCCGTATGGTGCCGCTCAACGTGGCTGACCGCCTTAATCAAAGTTGCCGACAACAAATCCTCAGCAGCCTCTCGATCTCCGCGCGTCAGGCGTAGAGCTCTGCGGCGCAGCACCTGACCATCGTCTATCCAGCTCATCCAAAGGCTTTGCGCTGGACCATTCCACCTCAGCACCTGTGCGTTCTGGCCTGTCATACAGCGTCTCCGTTTCGCACTTTGAACCCGTTTTGTTCACACAACCCAAGGACGCTAGGAATTTTTTCTTGTGATCTTCTTTTTGAGATTTTTTCGGAAAAGGATTGCTACAAAACATAATATCGCCACCAACACCATGTTTTCATTGTATTAAGCTATGTGAGTTTCATTATGCAGTTTAACATACGAACACCACAGCACAACCAAATACACAACCTTAAATAGAATTTAGCGAATTAGGCGATGACGCAGGGCATTGTAGGGACAGCAACGTAATCAGCAAAAACGCAGATTACGAATGAGAGAAACAGGCAATGTATCCAGACCGGCCACCCCCGAATAAACCTTCGTTTTTGCAATTGTTCCACATCGCGGCCAAATGTGATTGCCTTTATCTTTTGGACTTTTATTGTCAGTTGCTTTTCTCACACAATCGAATAAGCCACCTGTCGAAAGAACAACAGGCCTTTCTGGCAAAAGCAGCCCATGATGATATTATTGCCGTTGCTGCTGAGCAGAACAGGCTTTTGCCTCCAAGAGATCAGTTGCTGTTGTGCGGCAATGAACCTTATTTCATCAAGCCAATGCCAATCGAAGCCGTCGAAAGTGGCCTGGCCGGCGATGAGGAAAAGTATCTTTTCAATCTTTGGCACGAGAACAAAGGCGTCATTCAAAACGATGACCGTCTGACGAAACTTTCCTCAAAGTTTATTCTCACCTTGCCCGAAGCCGATGCAGGCAAAGTCCCTGAATTGACCTTTGCCGGGCGCGACAGCCCGTTCCGCAGGATGTTTCCAGCCGCGATCGCAAACAACCGTCCGGTGGTGGATGTATTGCCGGAAAAATACGTGGCGGCTGCAACGGATGCCTATCATATGGCAATTGCGGGAGAGCCGTCCTTTGACATTCAAAGAACAGGACCGCTCCTCGGACCTAAGGTCCCGAACATCACTCAGCAGCGCCTTGTGCTGAAATTCAAGTCCTCATCAGGATTTGAAAGGGTTTTCAGCCTGATCCGGGTCCTTCAGATACATGAGGCTTCTGATCGCGTGGGTAGCACAGCCTTGAACCTAGAAAATTAACTGCGGCGGGGCACAAAACCATCTGCCTCATACATCCCGCACCTAAGCGGCCTGCGGTTTGACCTGCAAATCCCGCAAGACGGCACCTGCGATTTCAAAGGACCGGAGACGCGCCTTGTGATCATGGATCATGCCGGTGACCATCAACTCATCTGGCTTGTAGCGATCCAACAGCTGCTGAATCTGAACATGGACCATCTCCGGTGACCCTGTGGCAGAACAAGACAGCGCATGTCTCACCTGCGCAAGAACGGGCGCCGGAATTTCTGAAGACAAATCCTCGACCGGATACGGGAGTTTGCCCGGCCGCCCGGTCCTTAGGCGCGCAAATGCAAGATATTGCGAGGACCGCAGATAGTGCGCCTCTTCATCGCTTGCCGCCGCACACACACCAGCAGCCATCACCGCATAAGGCTGATCCAGATATCGCGACGGCTGGAACTGGGCCCGGTAGATCGAGAGCGCGTCTTCGAGCATGTCTGGCGCGAAGTGTGAGGCGAACGCATAAGGCAAACCATAGTGCGCTGCCAGCTGGGCCCCATAAAGGCTAGAGCCGAGGATCCAGACCGGAACATGTGTGCCCGCGCCTGGAATGGCTCGGACACGGCCACTTTCAGCCTCATCTGCGAAATAGGAAAGCAGCTCCTGAACGTCCTGGGGGAAGGTGTCGTCCGGCGCCATATGCCGCCGCAAAGCGCGCGCCGTTGCCATATCGGTTCCAGGCGCCCTTCCCAAGCCCAGATCTATTCGGCCCGGATAAAGGCTTGCCAGCGTGCCGAACTGTTCTGCAACAATAAGCGGGGCATGATTGGGCAGCATAATCCCACCGGCACCAACTCGGATGGTGCTGGTCGCCCCCGCCACATGCCCGATCACAACAGCGGTCGCCGCACTGGCGATCCCAGGCATGTTGTGGTGCTCGGCCAGCCAGAACCTGTGATACCCGTTGGCCTCCGCCAGCTGGGCGAGCTCAACCGAATTGCGGAGCGCATCAGCTGCCGTTTTACCCTCCGGGATGGGCGACAGATCGAGCAGGGAAAACTTATGCATGAGTGGCTCCTTTGTCTGGCAGCTATTCACTCAAACACACCCATACAAGTCTCACGACCGCATTTTTAGCTGACACCGGCTGATTTCTGCCCCCGCAACAGTCCTGATCCAGCAGGCAAGAGCTGTCGCATTCAAGTAAGGCGATTTGCCGCAACCGGGGATCAAAAAAGCACGTGAAAATGCGGACGAACGGCAGAACCCCGCTGTGCTAGCGTTACATCATCGAGTGAAAGCGATGGGGGCAACTATGAACTTTCTGATTGTCTATGCAAGCACCGAGGGGCAAACAAACAAGATTGCCAAATTCATGGCCGGAATACTGACCAATGCTGGTCACCAGGTCCGGTTCCACAATGTCAGCGATGTTTCTGACGGGCTCGCAATCACAGACTATGACCACGTGATCGTCGCAGGGTCTGTGCACTCTGGAAAGCACCAACCAGATCTTCAGCTTTTCGTTTACGCAAACCGGGAACGGTTAAACAAATTGCCAAGTCTACTTGTGTCCGTGAGCCTTGCGGCAGCATTTCCAGACACGCAGAGCGAAGCTCAAGGATATGTCGACACCTTCCTGGAGGCCACGGAGTGGCAGCCGACGCATACGCTCCTGACCGCCGGCGCAATCAAACCGGGGATTTACGACTGGTTTCAAAAATCGGCCTTGCTGGAAGGGGATCTCGCTGCTCATGTTGATGAAGATCTTCAAGACACGCGCGAATTCACAGACTGGGATGCATTGAAGCAAAAAACAGCTGGACTCACCGCCACTTGACGCGACAACAGGTTAAACCAGCGCAATCTGTTTCAGTCATTATAGAAGAAATTTGGTGGGTGAGTGGGGGCTCGAACCCCAGACCCGCTGATTAAGAGTCAGCTGCTCTACCAACTGAGCTACACACCCAATGCTGTGGCGATGCCCAAGGGCCTTCGCCGATTGCGGGGATATATAGTCGCCGCCATCCGGCTGCAATGGCTCTGTGACACTTTTTTTGTCACGCCGCTCAGCCGTTTCCACAGCTTCGGTTCAGCCACGTGATACCCCAACTATGCGCTGGCCTGACCACTGGATGTTGGAAATTTTCAAAAACATTGCCGATCTTATGCGCAACAAATGAATTTTTGGCTTGACCCCTCCCCCCGGTCTCACTAGGGTGCGGCGCATCAAATCGGGCCGGAAGAGCCGGTTTGTGCGTTGGCTGAATGCAGCTCAACTCGTGGGAACGCCGCACCTTCTTCCAAACGGTCTTGTTATCAAAGACCTGCAGCATCAAAGGACCGGAACGACATGATGATGTCGCTCATTCTAGTAGTGGTGGAAAAGCGCGCCCTGGCGGGATAACCCCGACCGGCATATTGGCGCGCGACCAAGGCTCCCTCAGGGGCCTTTTTTTGTATCCGCCGCCTGAAACGCTTCTTCTTCCGGACTTTGATGCCGCAGCAACAGGGCCAAAACCAAACTTGAGAGCCAATAGCCTGACCCATCAGGCGAACATGCAAGGACGTGAGACGAATGACACGGGAAATGACCGGCGCTGAAATGGTTATCCAGGCGCTGAAGGACCAGGGAGTTGACACAATCTTCGGCTACCCGGGTGGTGCTGTGCTTCCCATCTATGACGAGATCATTCAGCAGGACGGCCTTGAGCACATTCTGGTGCGCCATGAACAAGGGGCTGGCCATGCTGCGGAAGGTTATGCGCGCTCTACCGGCAAACCCGGCGTTGCCCTGGTCACATCCGGGCCCGGCGCAACCAACATGGTCACCGCCCTTACGGACGCCATGCTGGACAGCATTCCGCTGGTCTGCATCTCCGGCCAGGTTCCGACCCACTTGATCGGCAACGACGCTTTCCAGGAATGCGATACGGTCGGCATCACCCGCCCCTGCACCAAGCACAACTGGCTGGTCCGCAATGTCGACGACCTGCCACGCATCCTGCATGAGGCCTTTTATGTCGCGACCTCCGGTCGTCCGGGCCCGGTTGTTGTCGACATTCCGAAGGACGTCCAGTTCGCAACCGGCACCTATCAGGGGCCGACCCCGAACCCGGCTGCAGCCCACAAGAGTTACCGGCCGCAGGTCAAGGGCGACGCAGCGTCGATCCGGATGGCAGCCGAAATGATGGCAGCGGCCAAGCGGCCAATCCTTTACACGGGCGGCGGTGTCATCAACTCCGGCCCGCAAGCCACACAGCTTTTGCGCGAGCTTGTGTCCCTGACCGGCTTCCCGATCACCTCAACCCTGATGGGTCTCGGCGCCTATCCGGCTTCCGGTGACAACTGGCTGGGCATGCTCGGCATGCACGGAACCTACGAAGCCAACATGGCGATGCATGATTGCGATCTGATGATCAACATCGGTGCGCGCTTTGACGACCGGATCACTGGTCGGACCGACGCGTTCTCGCCGGGCTCCAAGAAAATCCATATCGACATCGATCCATCCTCCATCAACAAGACGATCAATGTCGACCTGCCGATCATTGGCGACGTCGGCCATGTTCTGGAGGATCTGGTCCGGATATGGCGGTCTTCATCCATGAAGGCAGATGCGGCAGCTATGAAAGACTGGTGGTCGCAGATCGATACCTGGCGTGCACGCAATTCTCTTGCCTACAAGCCAAACAGCGATGTCATCATGCCGCAATACGCCATTCAGCGGCTGTATGAGCTGACCAAGCACCGTAAGACCTTCGTCTCAACGGAAGTCGGTCAGCACCAGATGTGGGCGGCGCAGTTCTATGGCTTTGAAGAGCCGAATCGGTGGTTGACCTCCGGCGGCCTCGGAACTATGGGCTATGGCCTGCCCGCTGCGATCGGCGCGCAAGTCGCACACCGCGACGCCTTGTGTGTCGATATCGCAGGCGATGCATCGATCCTGATGAATATCCAGGAAATGTCGACGGCCGTACAATACCGGTTGCCGGTCAAGGTGTTCATTTTGAACAACCAGTACATGGGCATGGTCCGCCAGTGGCAGCAGCTCCTGCATGGCAATCGCCTGTCTCATTCCTATACCGAGAGCCTGCCGGATTTCGTCAAGCTGGCCGAAGCCTATGGCGGGGTTGGTTTCCGGGTGGAAAAACCGGGAGATCTGGACGGTGCCATTGAGGAGATGATCGCAGTCGACAGACCGGTTCTGTTTGACTGCCGGGTTGCGGCACTCGCCAACTGCTTCCCGATGATCCCGTCAGGCAAGGCTCACAACGAAATGCTGCTCCCGGACGAGGCCAATGACGAGGCCGTTGCCAACGCGATTTCCGCTGAAGGCAAATCCCTCGTTTAAGGCCAGGTCACAAGGATTTTTGAGAAGATGAACGCACAAAACGTCAATGCACCTTCCGCCTATTTCCTGGCCGAAGTCAGCAATGAAATCGAAACCCATACCCTATCGCTGATCGTTGACAACGAACCGGGCGTGCTTGCCCGCGTGATCGGCTTGTTTTCCGGGCGCGGTTACAACATCGACAGCCTGACCGTGTCAGAAACAGAGCACGAGAAACACTTGTCCCGGATCACGATCGTGACGACCGGTACACCGATGATTATCGAGCAGATCCGCCATCAGCTTGACCGCCTTGTGCCTGTGCACCGTGTCACCGACCTGACCGTTCGGGCCCGCCGGCTCAACCAGGACAAACCGCTGGAGCGCGAACTGGCACTGATCAAGGTTGTCGGCGACGGAGACAAGCGCTTGGAAGCTCTGCGTTTGGCAGATGCATTCAAGGCAACGGTCATTGATGCAACGACCGAACATTTCGTTTTTGAAATCACCGGCCGGACATCCAAGATCGAGCAGTTCATCTCGATCATGAAACCGCTTGGACTGGTCGAGGTCTCCCGCACCGGTGTCGCTGCTGTTCAGCGGGGATCAGAGGGCCTCTAAAAAGAGTTCTTCGGAAAAAAACATTGGCCCCGGTGACTGCGCCGGGGCCTTTTTATTTGGCTGCGTCTCATCCAAATCCGTCAGGCTGGTTCAAAACGCCAAGTTTCTCAGATACTATCTCGCGACCGGAAGACCTGTCATGACATCCGGATCGTCTTGCTGCGCCTCAAGGAGAGCGACCAAGTCGGAAAACGGCATCGGTTTGGCAAAATAGTAGCCCTGCAGACGATCGCAGCCGAGCTTGGACAGAAGATCTGCCTCTTCCTTGGTCTCGACCCCTTCCGCTGTGACGCCAAGTTCCAGTGCCTGCGCAATCTCGATGATCGAGCGCAGCAAACGCAATCCACCGCTGCCGGCTGTCACCAGGGGCGCCAAACGGCGATCAATCTTGAGCCGGTCCGGGTTGATCCGCTGCAGTGCGACCACCGATGCCCGGCCACTGCCAAAATCATCGACTTCTATGGAAATCCCCATGCCGCGAAGCTCATCCAGCCGCTGCAAGAACGCATCATCCTGTTCTTCTAAAAAGATCGTCTCAAGCAGCTCAAAACTTATCTGCCCTGGATAGGCCTGGATTTGTCGTTGAAGATCCTCAAGATCAGTCAGATTGACCCTGTCTTCACTGACATTGAACGACAACCCGATGGAGCCTGATGCGGCGGCGGGCAATTTTCGGCATTGATCAATCGCCTTTTCAAACATCTGCTGATCGATTTCGCCCGCAACACTGAGATCTGTGGCGATGGGCAGGAAGTCTGCCGGCGCAAGAATTCCCTTTTCAGGGTGACGCCATCGGGCCAGAACTTCAATTCCGACGATCTGGCCGGATTTTGCTTCCACTTGCGGCTGGTAGTAAGGCTCGAATTCCTTCTCCTCGATCGCACGCAGAATATCATCTGCAAGCGCTTTCGCCTGGCGGACGTCCTCCAGATCCGAGCGGTCATAAATCTCAATACGCCCACGGCCACGATGTTTCGCTTTGTAAAGCGCCACATCAGAATTGGTCAGGAGGTTTTCAACTTCAGAAAGCGGTGTCTCGGCGATCCCTATCGAGGCGCCCACGCGGCACTCCTTGTCATGCGTGCGTACGGGGCGCGACAAATCCTTCAAAAGCGTTTTGGCGAGATCTCCCGGCCGGTCCAAGTTATTTGACAGTGGAGCCAAAACGACAAACTCGTCTCCGCCGATCCGGGCAACAGCCTCGCCAGGTTCCAAAACAAGCCGGATACGGTTCGCCGCCTCGACCAGCACATCGTCACCAGCCCGATGGCCCATCGTATCGTTGATCTGTTTGAACCGGTCCAGATCGATATGAAGCGCCGCGATTTCGCCGCCAACAACCTGACGCCGCTCTATGAATTCCTCCAGCGTTTTCGCCAGGTACCTGCGATTGCCCAGGCCGGTCAGATCATCGTGAAGCGCCATGTGGGTAATTTCGGCATTGGCCTTCTTCAGTTCTTCAGAATTCCTCTCGAGCGCCCGGCGCTGACGGACCAGCTCGGTCGTATCGATCCGCAAGATGACCAAATCGCCGTTTTCAACCCGTGACCGCAACAAGCGATGATGCACATCACCCGGCAACTCCAAGTCCTGAACCGGTTTGTTTACGTCCTGAGTCTGATGCGCATCAGACATCCATTCCTTTTCTCTGCCAATTGCGTTGGCAATTTTCCCTGCTCTAACGGCGACCCGGGCAACTTCGGTGCGATGCATTCCGGCTTTCAGATCCTCAGGGTCATTCGACATCGACGCCCGATACGCATCGTTGCAAACCACAAGGCAATCATCCGCATCGTAGATAACAAAAGGTGCCGGATAAGCATTCAGTGCGGCAATCAACCGGGCTTGCGCCTCTTCGGCAGCCCTTTTTTCACGAACAAGTTCAGTCGAGTTCAATCGGATAACGACGTAGTCGCCATTGGGCGCGCGTGATCGCAAAAGGCGATGATGAACATCCCCGTCCAGCTCCACGTCCTGCGCCGGCATCTCCAGCGTATCTGGAGACAGGATTTCATTGATCCATTCGTCTTCCCGGCCAACTGCAACGGGATATCGTCCATGCTGGATTGCAAGGCGCAGCACCTCTTTGAGATGCATTCCCTCAATCAGCTCGTCCGGTGTATCGGTTACGGAGGCTGCATAGCCGTTGTTGCGGTAGACAAGCTTCAAATCAGAATCGTAGATAACGATCGGATCCGGATAAGCATTGAGCGCGCTCAAGATCCGCTGATGTGCATCTTTAAGCACCGCCAGATCTTCATCCGCACTATCAATCTCCGGGCTGCGCTCCGTCGCTTTGGCCGCAACCAATGCGCCAGAGATGTCTCTATAAGTCACACAGCTGTAAAGCTCGCCTGTGGCTTCATCTTGATACGTAAAACCAGACGCGCTCACAAAAAACGTCGAGCCGTCCTCCTTGGACAGCTCTGCAGTTTCGCGGATTCTTCCGGATGGGCACTGGAGAAGCTGCCTATGAACGCCTGCAAACGGAAATGTATTCTCGAAAGTCCGATCTCTCTGGCCTCCGAACAACACATCAAATGCATGATTGGTGTAGGCGACTTGCAAGACCTTGCCGTCCGGCCCTGATTGGCAGACAGCAACAGCATCGGCTGTCAGATCAAGAAACGATTTTTTGAGTAATTCCAATCCAGCACTCGCCTTCGGAAGCATCTCTTTTGTTTTATGAAACACCCGTTAGTCAAGAATGAATGGAAGTAAACAAAAATCCAGTTCTTTCCAGAAAAATATACTTACTATTGTAAAATATAACCATGCCGCAGGTGCAAAAAATAATAACATCCAAACGAACGGCAATGGCAAAGGCCTGTTCTACGGAAGGTGCCGATTAAAGTGAGAGACTGTTTCATCTTCAAAGCGCACAGCTCGAAGAGCGCTTAAGGACCCATTTGTGCCATCGCGACCTAGACGCGACACGGATCTGCGCGTATACGACACCGGCGTTTTTGCGGCGCACCTGCCGCAGCTGATACACCTGTCAAGAATAGAGGCTCTAGGCCCATGATCCACGGTCTGTCCCGGCCGAAGAACCAGATCCGCTGGCTGCTGCTGGAAGGTATTTCGCCGACCGCGCACGCGATTCTGGAGAAAAACGGTTACACGAATGTGGAAGTCCTGTCCGGCGCGCTGGAAAAGGACGCCCTGATCGAGAAGATGCAGGACGTGCAGATGCTCGGCATCCGCTCCCGGACACAAGTAACGGAAGAGGTTCTGGAAGCGGCAAAGTCGCTGGTCGCTGTCGGCTGTTTTTCTGTCGGCACCAACCAGGTCGACCTCGGCGGCACGCTAACCCGTGGCATCCCGGTCTTCAACGCACCGTTTTCCAACACACGGTCCGTGGCTGAGCTGACCATTGCCGAAATCGTCATGTTGATGCGCGGTGTTTTCCCGAAATCGAGCGGCGCTCACGAAGGCCGCTGGATGAAGACGGCTGCTGGCTCTCATGAGGTGCGCGGCAAGACCCTCGGCATCATCGGCTACGGCAACATCGGCACGCAGCTGTCCAATCTCGCAGAAGCGATGGGCCTGCGGGTGATCTATTACGATACCATCGACAAGCTGCAGCACGGCAACGTCATGCCGGCCGACAGCATGGACGCACTCCTCGCTGAGTCCGACGTCGTCTCACTGCACGTGCCCGACACGCCGGGCACCCGGGACATGTTCGGCGCAGATCAGATCGCCAAGATGAAAAAGGGCGCGTTCCTGATCAACAATGCCCGCGGCAAGGTCGTCGACATTGATGCGCTCGCAGCAGCCCTGAAATCCGGTCATTTGGCCGGTGCTGCAGTCGATGTCTTCCCGGTTGAGCCGAAGTCCAACAAGGACGAGTTCATCTCGCCGCTGCGCGGTCTCGACAACGTGATCCTGACCCCGCATGTCGGCGGCTCAACGGAAGAGGCTCAGGCCCGCATCGGTGAGGAAGTCTCCAAGCGTCTGGTGGAATACTCAGACGTTGGCTCTACGATCGGCGCAGTGTCCTTTCCCCAGGTTCAGCTGCCAAAGGGCACGGATGCGACCCGCTTCATTCAGGTGCACCACAATGCGCCCGGCGCGATGCGCACATTGAACGATCTCTTCACCCGGCACGACCTCAACATCCATGCCCAGTACATGCAATCGCATCTGGACATTGGTTATGTGGTTCTTGATGTCGACAGCCCGGTTCAGGATCCGGTCAAGATCTTGGAAGAAATCCGGGCCTTGCCAAACACCATCCGGGCCCGCCTGCTCAACCGGGTTTGAGCCGAAAGAGCATCTCACACAGACATTAGAAGCCCCGCAACTTGCGGGGCTTTCTTCATCATGCATTGCTGCGACAAATTGCGGATCTCCAATCGGCCATTCAGGTGGTAATTTGAGACCAACAACACGTTGTCGGGGCAATCATGAAACACCATTGCCACACCGCCGGACAGAACAGCCTGCCCAGATTGCCTGTACGCACCGATCTCCCATCAAACCTGATCGTGTTTGACGCGACCTGTCTAATGTGTTCTGGCTTTGCCCGTTTTGTGGCTCTGCGCGATAATAAAACAGAATTCAAATTTGCATCCGTACAATCCGAACTTGGTAGAGAACTCTATGCTATTCACGGTCTCGATCCGGATCAAATGGAGACAAGTATTGTCATTCACGATGGCCGGGCTTTTGTGAAGATGGCAGCTTTTTGTCAAGCAATGTCAGCCCTTGGTTGGCCTTGGCGACTGTTTAAGGCCCTAAAACTTCTTCCGCGTCCATTCGCCGACTGGTTTTATGACCGTATTGCCCGAAACCGCTACCGAGCGGGCCGTCGCAGTTGTCCGCTTCCCTCCGATGCTTTGAGAAACCGTCTTGTTGACTGATCAATGCGCTTTAAAACGCATCATCGTTCTCGGCGGTTATGGTGTTTTCGGCGGTCTGTTAAGCCAGGCATTGCTCCGTGACAACCAATTTGACGTGGTTGTGGCAGGTCGGACGATTGAAAAAGCCCAAGCGTTTTGCACCTCGATCGGAGGTGGATCACCTGCTTTTCTGGATCGGGCCGATCCCGCTTTTGGGGATGCGCTTGCGAAATTGGGACCATTTATTACGATCGACGCGGCCGGCCCCTTCCAGCTGTACGGACAAAACCCTTACCAAGTGGCAGAAGCCGCGCTGGAAATTGGCAGTCATTATCTGGATCTCTCTGACGATCCCTGCTTTACGCACGGTATCACCACACTCAATGATCGGGCTGAAACACTCGGATTGGTAGCGCTTTCTGGGGTTTCAAGTGTACCTGCACTATCGTCGGCTGCGGTTGAAACCCTCCAAGAGGGCTTTCGGGAAATTGATCTAATCGAAACAACAATCCTTCCAGGCAACAGGGCACCCCGCGGGCTTTCTGTCATTCGGGCCATACTTAGCCAGATCGGAAAACCGGTCATGGTCACCCGAGGCGGACGATCTACCTATGTCACCGGATGGTCCGGGCTTGAAAAACGAAAAATCACATCAACCTCCACAGCGGATCTCGGACATCGGTTGTCGAGCTTCATCGGCTCGCCGGATCTGGCCCTCTTTCCGAAACAGTATGGGGCCGACTCTGTATTGTTCCGCGCGGGGCTTGAACTTCCCGTCCTCCATATTGGGCTATACCTACTATCCTTTCTCGTGCGCCTGAGACTTGTGAAAACTCTGGAACCAACCTCGAAGATTTTCCAAACGATTGCTGGCTGGTTCGGGCCGTTCGGTTCAGACCGTGGCGGAATGCAGGTATTGCTGCAAGGACCGGGTAAAGACGGCAACAACTTGGAAAGAACCTGGAGCCTGATTGCTGAAGCCGGCGATGGCCCCCACATTCCTGCGGTGGCGGCGAATATCCTCTGCAAGAAATTGGCAGCTAAGTCCGTTGCGCCTGGTGCCCGGGCCTGCCTTGGCGAGTTCACCCTCAAGGACATAGACACTGCAACGGCGCATCTCAGTGTTGCTACCAGCATTCAAACTCAGACTTGGAAGCCTCTTTTTGAACAGGCAATTGGTGCCTTGTTTTGGACGCTTCCCAAAGAAGTCAGAGAATTGCACCGTACCTCCGACCAACGCAATTGGGTCGGCAAAGCTGAAATCACACGCGGTGGATCATGGCTGGTTCCAGCGATCTGCGGGATTGCAGGTTTTCCAAAGGAAGCAGCGCAACGTCCTATCGCCGTGACAATAACAGCGTGCGGCGACAAGGAAGTTTGGTGCCGGGACTTTGGCGGACGTGTAATGCGATCCGTTCTGAGTCTGGCGCAAGATCCGGGCGACGGTATTGTAACGGAGCGTTTTGGAGCGGCGGCTTTTGATATTGGGCTGGAAATAGCGAACGGTGCCTTGATGTTCCCTGTTTCCAAGGGCCGGTTGTTCGGAATTCCCATCCCAAAGTGGCTTCTTCCGATCAGCGAAACACAAGAAACTTCGGAAGACAATCGCTTCTGTTTTGATGTCAAAGTATCGATACCGTTGATTGGGCCGATTGTCCGGTATCGAGGGTGGCTTGAGCCCGGATAAGACAAAAAGAGATAAAGCCCCGCAGTTTGCGGGGCTTTGCATTCAAGCAACAGGATCGATGACCAGCAGCAATCGCGGACCGTCTTCCGGTGTAACCTCCGGCGAGCGGTGCAAGATGCCGGTGGTCTCATCAGTATTCCAGAGCGCGCCGCGAAAGAGAGCGACAGCGCCGCGTTTCACCCGGCGGATGCGCTTGGGATCCGCTTCAGAGCCCAAGGGAACATATTCGCTCCCCGCTCCGCGATAGGTACAGAGCAAACGTGCTGGCACCCGGTCGATGTGAAACTTTGGACACATCACCTCATCGGCCACATCCAACCGCACCCGAACGTGATCAACGTCAAGGATCTTGGCCATCATGACCGCAAGGGCGCCAATATCACTCGCCAGAACATCCCGGTTTGGACCTGCGTCGAGACCTGATGTTTCACACGCGGTGATCACGGCCGCTTCGGCCAGATGAACCGGAACAACGGTTCGAAGGTCCGGCAACCGGTCCATATCAAGATCATCCATCCACGACTGGAAACCCGGCTCCGGTATGCGCTGCCAAATTGCAGCCGCAACACCTGGCGATGCAATTTCGGTCAGGATGTCCGCATCCCGCCCCATGAAGACGTCGGCTGCAACTGGACCTGCTGAAGTTTCAAGTGCAAGGCTCATTCGGCAGCCTCCCGGCGTTGGAAGGGCGGGAATGGGTCGGCAAGGGATGCAAAAACCGACAAGTCGTCCCCGGCCTCCGGCGGGATCAGACACGCATCCATCCGCTCCCGCAGCTCGGGCCAATCAATACCTGCGCCTATGATGACGATTTCCTGGCGGCGGTCACCAAATGGCTCAGACCAGTGGGACCGGGCATAGGCCTTAACGCGCTCGTCCTGCGGCCATTGCGACGGCGGAACAGAGGCCCACCAGGTTCCAAGCGGGCTGATGCTGGACAGCGCGCCAGCGAGCGAAAACTCCAGCACATAATCCGGGCGGCTTGCGATCCAGAAATGCCCCTTTGCGCGGATAACCCCCGGCAAAGATCCGTTCAAAAGCGCGTGGATTTTGGCAGGATCAAACGGTCGGCGAGCGCGGTAGACATAAGAGGCAACGCCATACTCCTCCGTTTCCGGAACATGGTCCGCAAACCCATAAAGTTCTTTGGCCCACATTGGGTGCTCATGGGCCTTTTCGAAATCGAACAGCCCCGTGTTCAGGATTTCGGAAGGCTCCACAACGGAATAGTCGGTCTCGATTATGCGCGCGTCCGCATTGAGGCTGCGGATGATCTTCCGTGCCGCATCCACCTGCCCCGCATTCGCTGCACTCACCTTGTTGAGCACCACGACATCGGCGAACTCGATCTGATCGGTGAGGAGATGCACGAGTGTCCGCTCGTCTTCTTCTCCCAGCGTCTCACCCCGGTCACTCAGGAAATCATGGCTGGAGAAGTCCTTCAAAAGGTTCACCGCATCGACAACGGTGACCATCGTGTCGATCCGCGCAACGTCGGAAAGGCTCTCGCCCTCCTCATCCCGGAAGTCAAAGGTTGCCGCCACTGGCAACGGCTCCGAAATGCCGGTCGATTCAATTAACAGATAGTCGAACCGACGCTCTTCCGCGATCCGGCGCACTTCCTTCAAGAGGTCGTCACGAAGGGTGCAGCAGATGCAGCCATTCGACATTTCGACCAGTGTCTCATCGGTGTGGCTGAGTTCCGCACCGCCGGACCGCACCAAATCCGCGTCAATGTTCACTTCGGACATGTCGTTCACGATGACGGCGACCTTCAAACCGTCGCGGTTGTTGAGAACGCGGTTCAGCAAGGTTGTTTTGCCGGCGCCCAGAAAGCCGGACAGGATCGTTACGGGCAAACGGATGGCAGACATGGGCTCTCCATTATGTATCGCCAATATGTAATGTTATTACGTTACAAATGACATACACGCCCGATGCTGGGGTTGGCAACCTCAGGCTCGCATTTCAGGTTGGATATCAAACGCAACTGAAAACCATCTGGGTTGACGTTGCTCTTTCCGCGCAATCCAGAGAACTGCTAAGCCAACAGATTTAGCGGGTCCCTGAGCTGAATTTCTAAACTATGTTTAATTTGTAGATGGTCGCCCCAATGCACACCTTTCCAGTCAGACGGAGACAGATCCGTTAAACAAGAAACGGGAGAGCGTTATGGCCCTGGCAATGGATTGGCCACAGACAGAAGTGCATGAAGGCTCAGTCAACTCTGCAACTATACTGCCTTTTGAGACGGACGACCTCTCCCCGCAAAACCCCACACAGTCTCTCACGCGATATCAGTACTTCTTTGTTCCTTCGCACCAGAAGGAGGAAGATGATACGGAATACGTAACCAAACCGGGAGCATTTCTACGGCTCGGATCCTATTCGGACATCGAGGAAGAAAGCGCACAGTCGGATAACGGAGTGGCGGCGTATTACCCATCCCGTCACATTGCGAGTGAAGCGGGCGATCGCATCTACAAGAATGCAGCCGGTCCAAGGGCGGCACAGAGCTGTGGCATCACAATGGCTTGCGACGGTCGGGTCTTGATCAAGTCCGATGAGAAGTTTTTTGTCGAAACAACCGATCTGGTGGACATCCATTGCGGGAAAGAGATTGTCATCACCGCGGATACAGGCCCGATCACCGCTGAAACCGGCGATCAATTCTCCGTCGCTGCCAACAAGAAGGTGAGCCTTCACTCGGGCGCTTCTACCAGTGACAACTTTGTCCCGTCCGACAAAAACACCTCGGGCGAAAAAGGCGTCGAAATCATAGCAAACGAGGGGAACGCAAACGCCTTCCTGGAAGCCAAAGACATTGTCACACACGCGCATGGAGCCAAAACAACCCATGTCGATGGAACGCAAACCAATGTCGTCCGATCCGATACATTGAACGACACGTGGGGCAACGCCAGAACGATCTTTCGCGGGAGCAACATGTCCCTTTATTTCGCCGGGGGGCTCAGCTACCGCGCAAGTGCCTCCCTCAATATTTCGACATCGATCGATCTGAACTTTCTGATGACGGATTTCAAATTTGCAATCGGCAAGTTTGAAATGGTGAAATGGCACGTCGATATGAAGGAGGTGGTTTTCAAGACCGCTTCGATCAAAACGCACTTGGCCTATTTGATGCTGGAAAGACAACGCCTTTCTGTAGAAAGCAACGAACTGAGGCTTGATACTGATGACCTCAGCGTCAAAGCAAAAAAAATCGAGACTGAGTTGGCCAATCTAAAAACTTCTATATCTACCCACGTTCAGCTCTGACAGCGAAGCTTCGGTGCAGAGCTCAGCCGGCATGTGCCGATCTGCCCCGTGACAGAATGACCAGCCCAGAAAAGACGATCACCGCACAGCCAACCAGGGTCTGAGCATCCAGATGCTCGCCGAAAAAGACCACGCCGAGGCCTACGCCGAACAAGAGGCGGGAATAGCGGAAGGGCGTGACGATCGAAACATCCCCGGTGCGCATGGCCAGCATCAAACTGCTATAGGCAAAGACACCTGAGAAAACCGCAAGAGCCACATAAACGCCGCTCGGCATATCTGGCCAAACAAGACCCTCGCCGACCCATATTGAATAGCACACACCGGCAATAATCAGCGTGATGAAACCATAAAAGCCGAGAAGCGCTGTGCTCAGCGACTTAGGCGCTGCCCGGCTTGCAAGGTCCCGGCCTGCAAACCCCAGCATGCCAATGAACGCCAGCATCGACAGCGGCGTGAAACTGTCGGCGCCCGGCCGTAACACGATCAGGACACCAATCAGACCGATGATGATCGCGGCCCAACGGCGCCAGCCAACCCGCTCGCCAAAGAAGATCATGGCCCCAAGTACGACAAAGATCGGTGTAGCCTGCAGGATCACCGTCGTGGACGACAATGGGGTCAGGGCCAGCGCCAAGACATAGAACAGGCGCCCGGTCAGCTCAAAGACGAAACGCACCCCCATGACCGGTGTGAAGACATCGCGCGGGACCAATGCCTCACCGCGTTTCAGGGCCAAACCGCCAAAAACAACGGCACCGCCGAATCCGAACAGTATCAGGATTTCACCGACCGGCAGAACCACTGAGGCGGCTTTCAGGAACATGTCCTCAATGGCAAACAATGCCATTGCCAGGATCATGAACAAACTGCCGCGCAAGTTGGCCGACATGGGTGCGGAAAGACTGTTTGCCGACACGATCTGAAACCTTTGAATCTATGAAGCAAAAAATATTGGTAAGGCTTTTTGTTCTATCGGCTTTTTCAAGGACAAGCCAGACTTGCAGACCCGTGAGCCTGCGGCATAATTCCTCGCTCAAACATTGTCCCTAGTGACAATATCTTGTTTGACTTCAATGACTTTTGGAACAATCTTTCGCAAAAGTCATAACGAATTGACTCAATCTGCCAACCACCTCAACCGGGTTATCGTCTCATGAGTGCCGTCTCGCGCCTGTCCGTCAATGTCAACGCTGTTGCCATGCTGCGCAACCGCCGTGATCTACCTTGGCCCAGTGTCACCGGTCTGGCGGCCATCGCCATGGAAGCGGGCGCAAAGGGTATTACCGTGCACCCACGCCCGGACGAGCGCCATATACGCAAGACCGATGTCTTCGAGCTTGCCGAACTGATCGAAGAGCGCTTTCCGAACAAGGAGTTGTGCCTGGAAGGGTATCCATCACCTGATTTCATGAAGCTTGTGGAGGAAGCCCGGCCCGAACAAGTACTATTTGTGCCGGATGACCCAGACCAGACCACCTCGGACCATGGTTGGGATTTTTCCAAGGACATCGGTCTCCTGGAAACCGCTATTGCCGCCGCAAAGGAATGGGCGGTGACCGTTTCCCTCTTCTGCAACCCAGATCCGGCAGATCCGGATCATGCCGCCCGCATCGGGGCAGAACGGATTGAGATTTACACCGGTCCTTATGGCGCCTGTTATGACACACCCGACTTGGCCGCCAAGGAACTGGACAAGATTGCTGCAACCGCCGAAGCAGCCCAGGCTGCCGGTCTTGGTGTCAACGCGGGACACGACCTGACAGTCGAGAACATTCCGGCTCTGTTGCAGCGGGCACCGTTCATCCGCGAGATGTCGATCGGTCACGGGTTTACCGCAGACGCCCTCGTCTACGGCTTTGCGGAGAGCGTCAGACGATTCCGCACGGCCATGGGCGAGCTTTGATGTCTTCGGATGATTTGGGGCGGCAAGTTGCGTTCCTGCTGGAAACCGACAAGCTGAAAGATGTCATCCGGCTCAATCTGGTTTCAGATGGCAGCCGGCGCGAGACGACCGCCGAGCATTGTTGGCACGTCATCCTGCAAACATTGACCCTTGCAGAACACGCAGAACCCGGGACCGACATTCATCATGTCCTGAAGCTTTTGGCGGTCCATGATCTGGTTGAGATTGACGCTGGCGATCACTGGGTCACGGAAGACAATCACCAGGCCATCTCCATCAAGGAACAAGCTGCCGCGGAAAAGATCTTCGCCTTGCTGCCGAGCCAACAGTCGCATGATTTCAAGGCGTTGTGGCACGAGTTTGAAGCCAACGAGACCAAAGAAGCTCGTTTTGCCAATGCGATGGATGTGCTGCATCCGATGCTGCTTGTCTTCGCATCAGAGCAGGACACGCCTGTTCATGAGCCCATGTCCGTTGACGACATCCGGAAGAAAAAGGAAGCAAAACTCGCTCCCTTTCCTACCCTTTGGGCTTATGCCCAGTCCCTCCTCGACCGCGCCGTTCAGGCAGGTCACCTGACACCCTGAGCCAGCCTCGTTTGGGCCTTGTCCCGATTAAAGAAAGAGATTTCAGATGCCATTTGAACTGTGGCTTATGTTCGTTGCCGTTTCTCTTTTGCCAGCAATCAGCCCCGGCCCAGCCGTTATGCTGGCGATTTCCAACACCCTGCGTTTTGGCCGCAACGCCACCCTCGCTTCTGCGACCGGGAACATGATGGGCCTGATCGTGATCGGCTACGCGGTCGCCTTCGGCTTTGGCGCGCTGATGGCGGCCTCTGCCGTTGCTTTCACAATTCTGAAAATCATTGGTGCGGTCTATCTGGTTTACATCGGCATCAAGATCCTGCGAGACGGGTCCAGCTTTCAGGTGCAGGACGGCGCTCTCACGCCGCGCAAAAGCCCGATGAAGCTGTTCCTTGAGGCGTTTTTCGTCTCTGTCACTAACCCCAAGGCAATTCTGGTGATCACCGCACTGTTCCCTCAATTCATGTCGAAAGGCGGCATCAATCTCGTCGAGATCACCATTCTGTCGGTCACCTATGCAGCTCTGTGTTTTGCCAATCACGCGGCCATCGCCTTCGCTGGAGGTCACATGCGCCAGTTCCTGACATCTGCCCGGCGCGTGCGTTGGGTCCGCCGGATCACCGGCGGCTTGTTTGTTGGGTTCGGAGCAGCACTCGCAACCGCCAGCAGATAGGGCCGTTTTGAGCGGCCTCCCTCACCTTTCATCAACTGAATAGAGGCGCTGCGCTGGTTTCAAGGCGTTTCTGTGTGTGCGGTCTGTTTCAGCCAATTGACAACCACGCCCGCCGTTTCCGCATTCTTGGATCTACTGGAAAGAACGGCGTGATAGGCATCCGGCGGCCGGTAGGCTGGAAGGCTTGCCGGCACCAACAGGCCCTTGGCCACCTGATCCCCGGTGATCGACCGCCAGCCGAGCATGACACCGTGACCGGAGAGCGCGGCCTGTGTCGCCTGGACATAGTTTGAAAACCTCAATCCCTTGGCAGATCCATTGGCCTTCTGACCCGTCCGCAAGAAATATTGCGGCCAGGAAATCCAACCTTTGTCAGCCACGTCGACATGGATCAGAAAGGCGGATGCCAGGCTGCCGGCCTCTTCGTTGATCCGTGCTGCAAGCCCCGGCGCGCAGACGGGTTCCACATGCTCTTCAAAGAGGAGATGCACGGCTCCGTCACGCCAATTGCCGTCACCATAGCGCATGGCAATGTCCGTGCCCGCGCCAAGAGCTGGCACTTCATGCGCGATTGTCTGAACATTCACGACAATGTCCGGATGATCGAGATAAAAGGCTTCCAGCCTTGGCATCAGCCAGTAGGTGGCAAACCCCATGGTGCAGGCAATCGTCACGGTATTGGCTGCTGTCTCGAGAGCGTCAATGTCGCTCAGCGCTTCCATCAACCGTTCCCGGTTGTCCGTAACGGCCTTGAGAAGGATCTCGCCAGCTGTCGTCAATCTGGCCGGGCGGGTGCTACGGTCAAACAAAGACGTGCCGATGTGATGCTCAAGATGGCGCAGCGCCTGGCTGACAGCGGGCAGAGAGACATTGAGTTCCTGCGCAGCATGTTTGACACCGCCCATTCGATCGACGGTTTCAAACACACGGAGAAGACGGGGTGGCGGCAATCGATCCATTCGGCTTCAAGTTAATCCATCAGTTAACTCAAGTTCGTTTTTTATGATCTTTTCAAATCAGTTCCGCAAGCGCAATTTCAATCCAAGAAGCTGGATTGAAACGGAAGTTTTGACCCTGCAACATGCAAGCTCCAACGCAAAGCGCGATTAAGTTACAGGACAACCACATGCTCGGGACGGGTGAAGAAGGCGTGCTCTTGCGCGAAAAGGGACTGGACGTACCGTTGCCGGACGGACGCCTCGCTTATTTCAACTACTATTGGCTGAAGGACAATGAACCGGCGTCTTTCGATCCCGAAACGCGGGAACGGGTCAACGATATCTTCGCGCTTGCCGAAGAGCCGAAAGCGCAATCTGCGGCCATTGCCGGTGAACACCTTGAGATCCAGTGGCAGGGCACAGAGCACCGCTCGGCGATCCCGATGGCGCAGCTTGTGCAATATGCCAAGGCCCAACAGCGCCCGGATCCGGCCAATCTGCCGAGAAAATCCTGGTTCGCAGATCACTATGCAAACATGGCCCGGTTTGATTACGGCTCAGTCGCATCTGACGCTGATGCGCGCAAGAATTGGGCTGGAGCGATGCTGACCGATGGCGTTTCGCTGGTCACCGGCATGCCGAATACGGATGAGGGGCTGACCGATCTCGCTGGCCTGCTCGGATATGTGCGGCCCAGCTACTTCGGGCATACGTTCGAGGTGAAAACCCACATCAAACCGACAAATCTTGCCTTCACGTCCAAGGCCCTGCCGCTGCACACGGATCTTCCGTCCGAAGAATTCGCACCAGGCATCCAGTATCTGCACTGCCGTGCGAATTCAGTTGAGGGCGGTGACAGCATTTTTGTCGACGGCCTTGCTGTTGCGGAAGATTTCCGGACCGCCTATCCGGACGACTTCAAGTTGTTGGTGGAAACGGATATTCCCTATTACTGCGAGCATGACACATTCGACATGCGCGCCCGCCAGCATGTGATTGAGCTCGACGACTACGGAAACATCTCAGGTGTTACGATCAGCCAGCACCACGAGGATATCTTTGACCTGCCGCAAGAGGCGCTAGATGCCTACTATCCGGCCTTTTGCCGGTTTGGACGGATGATGCGCGACGAGAAATACGTGATGCGGTTCCGTTTGAATGCCGGTGAATGTATCGTCTTTGACAATCACCGGATCGTTCACGGGCGTGTAGCTTACTCGGCGACCAGCGGTGAGCGTCATTTGCGGGGGTGCTACACCGACCGGGGAGAGCTGCGGTCTACCTACAGGATCCTATCCGGAGAAGGACGGTTCAAATGAGCGTCGTGACACCGCTGACCCCAAGCGCCGATCAACAATCGGAACAAAGACTGCGGGAAGACCTGGCGGCGGCCTTCCGGCTGGCGGTTGAATTCGGCTGGCACGAAGGCGTCGGCAACCACTTCAGCGCCGCAGTCTCCGAAGACGGGACGAGGTTCCTGATGAACCGCAAATGGCGGCACTTTTCCGAAGTGACAGCCAGCAATCTCCAGCTTCTGGATGCCAATGACGACAGCATCATGGACACGCCGGATGCTCCGGACCCGAGCGCCTGGTGCATTCACGGGACGGTGCACCGGCTCAACCCGGCGGTGAAGGTGCTGTTTCATGTCCATCCACCCAACGCGACAGCTCTGGCAACGCTTCAAGATCCGACTTTGAAGCCGATCGATCTCAACACGGCCCGCTTTTTCGGCAAGGTTGCTGTCGATCTCGGTTTTGGCGGCATGGCGGATGAGGCTGAAGAAGGACGCAGGATTGCCGAGACGCTCGGCACCAAACCGATCCTTATCATGGGCAATCACGGTGTTTCGGTCGCTGCCGAAACGGTCGCGGAGGCCTTTGATCATCTCTATTACTTCGAGCGGGCAGCCGGAACATTGCTGACAGCCTATGCGACCGGCCAGCCGCTTGCGGTCATGTCGGACAATCTGGCCGCCAAGACGGCAGCCGAGTGGGAACCTTACAAGGGCATGGGACACGCCCATTTTGACTATTTGAAGCGCCAGCTCGACAAAAATCAGCCGGACTATCGCGATTAAAATCAGGTCTTTAGCAGGCTGGATCCGTGAAATCCGGCCTGTAGTAGTCGCCTAGTACCCGCTCCATCGCGTTGCAGGCTAGCCTTTGTCCATCCGCAATTCTTCAACGGGAGGACGAAGCATGAGCGCACAGAAGATCCTGATGATCACCGGTGATTTCACCGAAGACTATGAAACCATGGTGCCGTTCCAGGCGCTTTTGGCCATGGGCTATGAAGTGGACGCCGTTTGTCCGGGCAAAAAAGCTGGTGAGAGCGTTGCCACCTGCATCCATGATTTTGAGGGCGACCAGACCTACACGGAAAAACGCGGCCATAATTTCACGCTGAACGCCACTTTCGCCGATATCAATCCGGCCGACTACGACGCTCTTGTGATCCCGGGCGGCCGGGCACCAGAATATCTGCGGCTGGACGGTGCGGTCCTTGAGGCTGTGTCTCATTTCATGAGCGAAACCAAGCCGGTCGCCGCGATTTGTCATGGCGCCCAGATCCTCACAGCGGCGAAGGTTATCGAGGGCCGGACAGTGTCGGCCTACCCGGCCTGCCGCCCAGAAGTTGAGCTTGCTGGCGCGACTTATGCGGACATTGCCGTCGACGCGGCGGTCACCGACGGCAATCTCGTCACCGCGCCCGCCTGGCCGGCACATCCGGCTTGGCTTGCCCAATTCCACAAGGTGTTGAGCAGCGCACAGCAGGGCTCTCTCGCAGCCTGATGATATAAACAACCGGTCCGGGCACCAACTTGCGCCGCCGGGACCGGTATCATGGCCGAGCAGACCAAACAGTGGCGAAGAGCCCTTGAATTGACCTTCTGAGCGGGTACTTTGAGGTGATGGAGGAAACACCGCGATGTGCAAACTGTTTATCGATGCCGATGTAAATCTCTGGCAAAGCACGACAAAATCACTGCGCATCGACGGCATGGTCACATCCGTGCGGTTGGAAACCTTCTTCTGGAACGTTCTTGATGAAATCGCAGCGCGCGACGGTATGAATGTTGTGCAGTTGATCACCAAGCTGCATCACGAAAGCATTGATGCCGGTCACGACCTTGGCAATTTCACCTCTTTCCTCAGGGTCTGCTGTGGCCGCTACCTGGCGCTGCAGCTCGCCGGAGACGTGCCCACAGACACACGCGTTCCGATTGCAGGCCTTGACGCCGATGGCATTCTGGAGGCAGAGGAACGTCGGGTTCATTAAGGCCCAAGCGCAGCTGCCATTCCGGCACTTGTCGCAATGCGTGACCGCTTGAAGGCTTGGACCACAGGATTTTAGGTTTGCTTCCATGGATCCGAAGACCAAAATCCACCAAAGCGAGCCACTTACGTGTGTAGTATTCCGTTACTACCCGCAGCCCCTAATCCCCTGATAGGACAATGCATTCATTGTTGACGTTAGGTCTCCCACCGATTCTTGCCGGTGATGACGCCTGGCGGCAATTCAAGAACCTTGCCGATCCTGTCTTCCTTTCTTTACCCACCAAACAAGAAGTTGGCAGGTTTCCGGTTCCCTGCCCGGGGCAATTATTTCGAACCCGGGCAGGGTTTTCTTGGTCTGCAGTTGTCTGGGGGGGGACACATGTGCAAGTTGTTTGTCGAGACGGCAACTGAGCTTTGGCAATGCCGTGCCCGGTCACTCCGGATCGATGGAATGGTGACATCCGTTCGCCTTGAAAACTTCTTTTGGAAAGTTCTGGAGGAGCTGGCTGAGCGCGACGGCATGAACGTTGTGCAGCTGATCACCCGGCTTCACAACGAAAGCATTGCGGCGGGCCACGATCTTGGCAATTTCACCTCTTTCCTGAGGGTCTGCTGCGGCCGGTATCTCGCCTTGCAGCTCTCCGGCGATGTCCCGACCGACAAGTCTCAGCTAATCAGCGGTCTCAACGTGGACGAAATCCTGAAATCCGAGGCCCGTCAGATACCGGATTGGAATTGAGGAGACGGCGTGCCCTCCTCGCGATTAAGGCCGTTGATCGTCTTTAGAGCTTGCGACAGTTCGCTCTTCTTTCTGATTAACACGATCCTCTCATTTGGCAGATGCTGCCTGCAGGTTTCAATGCAAAACGGCAAGTAGAGAGTTCGGTATTTCCAGGCACGCTTCAAAAAGGGTAGGTCCAACCTTTCAGTGCATCCTGCCGGCATACCCGGGCGTGGGTGATTGCGGTATCTGACCCAGCGCCGGAGAATTCTCAGGCAGCAAAGCCATGGCGGTAGGTTGAACAAAACAACGATGTCCGACGCGGCAACGCGGCTGTTCAGCGTTGGCAGGTTATTGCCCTCAATAATCCAACTGGGATGTGTAAGAAGGTTGTCATGATGGGTGGACCAATCCTGCCAGGTCGGCTCCTCCCAATTTTCCTGAAAATAGAGAGAGTCGAGGCTGTAAAGAGGCAAGCTGAGCGCGTTTGCCAACTGATTTGCCAAATACGTTTTACCGCTGCCGGGCGAACCGATGACCGCGATCTTCAATTTTGGTGTCCTATTAACATCCGCCAACAAGACACGAAAATCTCAACCTAAAGTATGTTCAAAACATGATCAGCAATCGCGAGCGCAGACGTGAGGCCTGGCGATTCAATCCCGTAGAGCGCCACAAGACCGGCTTGCCCGTGCACCGCAGGGCCGTCAATCCTGAAATCCGCAGCCGGCTGACCCGGCCCAACGATTTTGGGGCGGATGCCGGAATAGTCCGGCACGAGGGCACCGTCGGCCAAATCCGGCCAGTAACTCCGGATCGCGGCATAGAATTTTTCTCCGCGAGTGGGATCAACCGGGTAGTGGAAGTCTTCAACCCACTCCACATCCGGGCCGAAACGCGCTTGGTGCTGAAGATCCAGCGTCAGATGAACACCAAGGCCACCGGGCTCCGGCACCGGATAAATCAGCTTCGAAAACGGCGCCCTGCCCTGAAGTTTGAAGTAACTGCCCTTTGCGAGAAACGCCTTGGGCGGATGCGTGCCATCTATCCCGGCAGCCAGCGCCGGGGCCATATGACCGGCGGACAGGATCAACTCCTTACTAGTGATCATATAGGCTTCACCATCTTCGGTCGACACGTGAACCGCGAAACCGCCTGCCTGCAATGGCTCGATGCGATCAACCTTGGTGTTCAGAACCACCTGGCCGCCATGGGCTTCCAAACCGCCCTGCAGCGCCAGCATGAACCCATGGCTGTCAAGAATTCCAGTCGACGGAGACCACAAGGCGCCTGCAGCATTCAACGCCGGTTCCTTTCGGCGGAGCTCATCTTTGGAGACAAACTCCAGATCGGTCACCCCGTTTGCGGCAGCCTTGGCCTTGATGGTGTCCAGTTCCTGAAGCTGCGGGTCATTGGTGGCGACGATCAGCTTGCCGATCTGCTCATGCCCAACCCCGTTTTTTTGGCAAAAGACATAAAGCTGCTTTTTGCCCTGGACACAGAGCCGCGCCTTCAGGCTGCCTTGCGGATAGTAGATCCCGGCATGAATGACCTCCGAATTGCGGGCACTGGTTTCCGAGCCAATCAGATCATGCTGCTCCAAAACCATCACTTCGCGCCCGGACAGGGCCAAGGCGCGCGCGCAGGCAAGCCCCACGGCCCCGGCACCAATCACGATGGTTTCGATGTCATGCATGATTTAACTCAATCCTGCAGTTGTTTGCCCGATCAGCAGCTAGTGCACGTTGTCTGAGAGTGTGGCTTTCTAAAACTTCTCAAGTGTCGTCCCAGCGAAGGCTGGGACCCAGTATCCCTGTGGAGGCGTTTAGAAAACACGCCTTTCCGGTGGTTACTAGGCCCCAGCCTTCGCTGGGGCGACAAAGTCCCGGAAAGGTACAAATTCATAGAATCAGCAGAACTTTTTCCGTCCCGGCCTTGAGCCGGGACCATAGGGGTTGAAAAGCGGCCCCGGATCAGGTCCGGGGCGGCCTTAACAGGCGGCGGGTGTTACCCCCACCACTTCTCCGGCTCGAAAGAGCCAGCAGCGTCTTCGATGACCTGACCGACCTGGAAGAGTGTCGACTCATCGAACGGTTTGCCGATCAGCTGCAGGCCAAGCGGCAGGCCTTCAGACGAGAGACCAGCAGGTACGGAGATGCCCGGTAGACCGGCCATGTTCACGGTCACGGTGAAGATGTCGTTGAGGTACATTTTCACCGGATCGGAGTGAAGGTCCTGATCCGCCACTCCAAAGGCTGCAGAAGGCGTTGCCGGGGTCAGGATGGCGTCAACGCCGTTTTGCCACGCCAGATCAAAGTCGCGCTTGATCAGCGTGCGGACCTTCTGGGCTTTCAGGTAGTAGGCATCGTAGTAACCGGCGGACAACACATAGGTGCCGATCAGGATGCGGCGCTTGACCTCATCGCCAAAGCCTTCGGCGCGGGTGTTTTCATACATCTCCACGATGTCCTTGCCCGGAACGCGCAGGCCGTAGCGCACGCCGTCATAACGGGCGAGGTTCGAAGAGGCTTCCGCAGGCGCAACGATGTAATAGGCCGGGAGCGCGTATTTTGTGTGCGGCATTGCAATGTCGACAATTTCCGCGCCCGCATCCTTCAGCCACGCGATGCCCTGTTGCCACAGCTCATCGATTTCGCCCGGCATGCCGTCCAGCCGGTACTCGGCCGGAATGCCGATTTTCAGGCCCTTCACGGACTTGCCGATGGCAGCTTCATAATCCGGGACCTCGATGTCGACGGACGTGGTGTCTTTTGGGTCGACAGACGCCATGGACTTCAGGAGGATCGCACTGTCGCGCACCGTGTGGGCAATCGGACCAGCCTGGTCGAGTGAAGAAGCGAAGGCAACAACGCCCCAGCGCGAACAACGGCCGTAGGTCGGCTTGATGCCAACGGTACCTGTGAAGGCCGCCGGTTGACGGATGGAGCCGCCGGTGTCCGTGGCCGTTGCGCCCATGCACATGCGTGCAGCAACGGCGGCCGCTGAGCCGCCGGACGAGCCGCCCGGAACGAGATCCTGGTTGGAGCCTTTTTTCCGCCACGGGTTGATGACGTCGCCGTAGTAGGAGGTCTCGTTCGACGAGCCCATGGCGAACTCGTCCATGTTCAGCTTGCCCAGCATGACCGCGCCATCGGCCCACAGATTGGCCGTCACGGTGGACTCATAGGCTGGCTTGAAGCCGTCCAGAATGTGGGAACACGCCTGCGTATGAACGCCTTCGGTGCCGAACAGGTCCTTGATACCGAGCGGAATACCTTCTAGCGCACCGCCCTCGCCCTTGGCGAGCTTGTCGTCAGAGGCCTTTGCCATCGCGCGGGCTTTGTCTGCGGTAACGGCAACATAAGCATTCAGCGCGCTGTTGGCCTGTTCGATGTTGCCGAGAAACGCCTCGGTGAGTTCGGTGGACGTGTAGTCCTTGTTCTTCAAGCCTTCGCGGGCTTCGGCAATGGTCAGTTTTGTAAGGTCTGTCATGGGTCCAGGTCTTTCAGGCTGCCGTCAGGCGCCGGGAATAGAAAAGGGATTCAGGATGTTCGGGATAGTCCAGGATCGAGCCGCACACTTTAAAGCCGCTGGTCTCGTAGAGGCGTTTGGCCGCGTCATAATTGACACCGGTTTCCAATACGGCCTCGGAGAAGCCTTCCTCGATGGCGAGCGCCAGGATCCGGTCCAGCAGTTTGCGTCCAAGGCCGAGGCCCTGATAACCGGGACGGGTGTACATGCGTTTGACTTCGGCAATGCCGCCACCGTGGCGGTAGAGCGATCCGCAGGCCGCCACTTTGCCATCGACGCGGGCGACAAAGACAGTGGTCCGCGCATCGGCCATCTGTTCGACGGTCAGATGATGGCAGGCGTCTTCCGATGTCAGGCTCAACAACAATGCATTCAATTCACCGACCATCGCACGCATCTCATCACTGAGCGGCGTTTCAACGGCGATTGAAATGGCTGGCGCGGACGACATCCCGGTTACTCCTACTTATTCGACGACTTTCGGCACCATGAAGAAGTTGTCTTCAGAGGCCGGAGCGTTCTTGGTGATGTCGGCAGCCTTGTTGCCGTCGGTTACGCCGTCTGCGCGCTTTTTCATGGTTGTTTCGACCACGGAGGTCATCGGCTCAACACCGTCAATGTTCACTTCGTCGAGCTGTTCGACAAAACCGAGGATGGCATTCAGTTCGCCGGTCATGCGGGTGGCTTCGTCTTCGCTCACCTTGATGCGGGCAAGACGCGCAACGCGCTTTACCGTTGCAGTATCTACGGACATGTTTTTTCCTTTGACCGTTGGAAATCTGGTTTGGAGGTTGATTACCGCCCCAAGCGCTCATTTTCCAATGAATGTCCTTGCTGAACGCATCAAGACATGAAATACGGTCCTAATGGGGACCGAATTATGACTGATGGGTCAACACGCCGGGGGCGGAAAGACGACCCCAGCCTGACAGGCCGGCTGCAATCCGCGATGGTAAGGGCTCTGGCCTATCACGGGTACGACCCGGTTCGTTTGGACGATCTTGCGAATACCGCGGGCACCAGCAAACAGGCAATCTATCGCCGCTGGTCCGGTAAACAGGACTTTGCGCTTTCCGCGCTTCAAACTGCCCTGTTTCAGATCCCCGCCCCCAGACCCGAGCGCACAAACACAGCACAGGACCTCTACCGCCTGATCTTCGGGTACCGGACAACCTTGAACAGTGACCTTGGCAAGGCCCTACTACACGTGCGGACTGTCCCGATATTCGGATCGCTTCTCACAGACTTTGAGGACGAGGTCCGGTTTCACATCCGCCAGTGTTTGATCGCGACGCCGTTTGAGCAGGACCTTCAGGCGAAAACCACGCTAATCCTGGGACTCATTTGGCAAGACCTGTTTGATCTGCATTTCGGGCGCGGCGGGCTAGATGACGCCGAATTGGAAAGCGCGATCTACTTGCTTTTGGGGCTGACTGCCCCCCGACCCTCTGCGGAACAGTCGCCGCTCCCCGGATTGTGAGCCACGTCTGCGTGCCAAGGCGTTCACGGATTCTGGCGGTGTGCTTTCATCTCTGTGAACAAGGGTGATTGGTGTTTGGCAGCGGTCATGGCCATTCTCCAGACACCGGGCGCGAACATGTGCCTCAACTCAAAAACCTTCCGGAGTTCTCGATGCCGCTTTACACCTCGAAATCCGTGCTTCTTGGCCTCACAGCTCTTTTTTCCGTCACCGGCTTTGCCGTGTCGGCTGACGAAATCACCACCTTTACCAAGAACGGCGCCGCTATCGGCGGCACCGATCCGGTTGCCTACTTCACCCAAGGCAAGCCGGTCGCCGGTTCTGATGAGTACACGTTCCAATATGACGACGTGACCTGGAAGTTTTCGTCCGCTGAAAACCGGGACAAGTTCGCCGCCGATCCGGTGAAATACGCGCCGCAATATGGCGGTTTCTGCGCCTTCGGTCTGAGCAAGGGCTTCAAGGTGCCGGTCATCCCGGAGGCCTGGAAAATCGTCGATGGCAAGCTCTACCTCAACAACAGCATCGCCGTGCAAGAGCGGTTTGAGGGCAACACCGCAGAATACATCAATCACGCTGACCTGAACTGGGACATCGTGAAAGACACGAAGCCGGAAGACCTGAAAGAACCGATCATCCGGTAACTTCAAGTGCCATTCCCAAGATCGAGCCCGCCAAATCGGCGGGCTTTTTCTTGATACACCTGACACGCCGTTTCCTGTCATGAAACAATGACGCCTTTCAAAACCGGTCGGGCGATGCTAAATGCTGAGTATTGAAGTCAACATTTAAAGGTTCCTCATGGCCGCCCTGCCGAAACGCAAACCCCGTTTTCTGACCGTCAAGTCGGCCGTGCATTTAAGCCCGCACATGATCCGTGTGACCTTTGCCGGACCGGAACTGGAAGGATTTCCGCTTCATCAGGAAGGGGCGAATTGCAAGCTGGTGCTGCCGCGGGAAGATGAAAGCCGGGACGACTTCGAAGCCTACTTCGCCCCCGGCGCACCAGATGAGAAAGTCCACCCAGTCAGGACGTATACCGTGCGGGCCTATCGGCCGGACAGTCTGGAGCTCGACATCGATTTTGTTGCCCATGGGGACAACGGACCGGCAACCCGCTGGGCGCAATCCGCCAAACCCGGATCGTTCCTCGGCTTCTTCGGGCCAAGCCAGAAGAAGATCAAGGAATTCTACGCTGATTGGTATCTGGTGGCCGCGGACCTCTCCGCCATGCCGGTTGCCGAAGCTGTTCTGGAGCAGATGCCACGGGATGCGAAAGGCGTTGCCCTCTTTGAAGTTCCATCCAAAGACGATATCCGGGAGATTGCGGTCCCAAGCAACATCGAAATCCATTGGTTGATCCATGAGGATCCGCATGTGGCATCCACGTCTCAGCTCGACTTCATAACGTCGATGGCGTGGCCGGATGGTGTTCTTCAAACCTGCATTGCCGGGGAAAGTTCGGTCATCCGGTCAATCCGCGATCATCTGAACAATACCCGGCAGGTACCGAGAAAAGACACTTACATTTCCGGTTATTGGAAAATCGGCCTTGTTGAAGACGAGCACCAGAAAATGAAACGGGCGGAAGCCGCCTGACACCCCTTTCGATCTGGCAGGCTGCCGAGCGCGTAGTCTCTTCAGTTTACGGAGAGCTGCGATGGCCCGCTATTACGTGTCAGTGACCGGTTTGCGGTTGAAGACCTGGTTTCATGCCCTGCGCTTTTGGCGGCACGCGATCCCCAGCTTCAATCAGGAAAAAGTCGCTGATGGCAACGTTTTGGCCGGCACACGGATCGTGCACGGCGTCCACCACACCTTGACCGTCTGGACGAGTGAAACGGCGATGAAACGCTATCTTTATCGCGGAGCGCACCGCAGGGCGATCAAGGCGTTTCCATCAATCGCAACTGGAACGACATGCGGCTTCCACACTGACGACATTCCATCCTGGGCGGTCGCTCTTGAATACTGGGAGCGCCATGGACGGGACTACGAGACGCCAACAACGGAAAGCACACGTAGCCCCTAGGCCAACCTTATTGCTTTAGCCAAGCTGGAACCCGGCAAGGGCTATTCCCGCGGCCCGAGATACTCCACCCGCAGATCTTCAACTTTTCCGGCTTCCTTGGCCGCGAGCAGCTCAATGTTGATCGTGCGGGTGTAAGGGCTGCGCAGCGACAGGGCAAAACCATATTTGTTCGGATCAAAGAGCGGCCCAACCACCTCCACATCCGCGTTGGGATTGGTGTGATCGTAGTATTCCAGTGTGGGTGCATCGCCGACAAACGCGTCAATTTCGCCATCGCTCAATGCTTCGACAGCTTCATCGAGGCCATCAAACGCAATCACCGACCATCCCTGCTCGCGTGAATAGTCTTCGCCGACACTGCCGTCGAACACACCGACGACCTTGCCCGGCAAGTCGGCGACACTCTGAATCTGATTGTTGAGCGACAAGGTGGTCATGACGCTTGTGACGGAAGACGTAATGAACGCCATCACCGCCAATCCGCACACCAGCCAGATCGCCTGCCACACACGCCCGATCCAACCAAACAGATTCTTGCGCGATGGCGCCTTGCCGGAGGTCACGACTGACATTACCGAATAAAAACTGTCCGCCAGACCATCGGGCCACTTCTGCGAGAAGGACTTGTCGAAACGGCGGTCAAAAAGGGTCATCAAAAGCGTGGCCACCACAATAACAAACGCGAGCCAGCCATAGGCCTTCAGGAACCCCGCTTCCTGAAGGCCGTTAACCACTTCCCAGAAGCTGGTTGATCCGACAGAGCCGACCATGATGCGCAGACCTGAATCAAACCAGGGCTGGGTAAAATCCATTTTCTCCAAACGCGCCTTGGTGATGGTCAGGTTCGAGATCGCAGCATCTGTTTGCCCCTCTGCAGTCGCGTCGATCAGGGCCCGCACATTGGGGTAAGGCTCGTACTGATACTCGAGGCCGGCAGCAGCTGCGAGTTCTTCCCAAAGCTCGATCGCCATGCCGGTATATCCGTCAACCGTTTGCATCACGAAAGGCGGGCTCACCCGAACGCCAACCGTCAGCGGCGCTTCGCCGCTTGCCGCTTCCGGTGCTTGACCCGCCTCCTGCGCGGCACCGGGCGATACAACCAGTATCATTGCACTGATCAGCACGATGATCGGGGACACGGAACGCAAAAAGACACGATAATTCAGAAGCATGGTTCCCCCAAGACAAGGACGCAAAGACGAATGCGTCCAGACGTTACAACCTAAAGGGTAAAACAGTCGCAAACGCCTGTGTGATGCTTTTGCAATCGAGGAACCAGGCTACTGGGTCCCGGCCTGCGCCGGGACGGCGTGAAAGGTTCGCTGTTCGCGAGAACTATCCCCACCAAATCCGACTATCGCGTCTCGCCAGCGCGGCATTTGTTGCTATATTGTTCTCCAAAGCGCTTTTAACCGGACCGATAAACCATGACCGACCCGGACGGGTATGACGATCCCTTTGACGATCCTTTTCAACCCATCGGGACGCGGGCGGAAGCTCCACCTGTTGCGCCACCACCTGGTGGCGGCATTGCAGCGCGGGCCATGGCGGCCCGCCGGGCGCCCGACTACCTGACCGGTCTCAACCCCGAACAGCGCCTTGCCGTGGAAACGACCGAGGGGCCTGTCCTGGTTCTGGCGGGCGCCGGCACCGGCAAGACCCGGGTTTTGACCACCCGGATCGCGCATATCCTGGCCTCCGGCCTGGCACGTCCACATGATATTTTGGCCGTGACCTTCACCAACAAGGCCGCCCGCGAAATGAAGGAGCGCATTGCGAGGTTTGTCGGCGGCAATGTGGAGGGCATGGCCTGGCTCGGCACGTTCCACTCCATCTGCGTGAAAATCCTTCGAAAACATGCCGAACTGGTGGGTTTGAAATCCGGCTTTTCCATTCTCGACACCGACGACCAGATCCGCCTGATCAAGCAGATCATTCAGGCCGAAGGGCTCGACGACAAGCGCTGGACCGCCCGCGCCTTTGCCAACATGCTCGACGGCTGGAAGAACCGGGCCCTGACGCCGGATCAGGTGCCGGAAGGCGAAGCGCGCGCCTTCGCGAACGGCAAGGGCCGCAAGCTCTATCAGGAGTATCAAGAGCGCCTGTCGATCCTGAACGCCGCCGATTTTGGCGATCTCTTGCTCCACGTCATCACGCTGTTCAAGACCCGGCAGGATGTGCTTGCCGATTATCAGCGCCGCTTCCGCTACATGCTGGTGGACGAGTATCAGGACACCAACATCGCCCAGTATCTGTGGTTGCGCCTGCTGGCCCAGGGCAATCCGAATGTTTGCTGTGTCGGTGATGACGATCAGTCAATCTATGGCTGGCGCGGGGCCGAGGTCGACAACATCCTGCGCTTCGAGCACGACTTCAAGGGCGCGGAGGTGATCCGTCTGGAGCGCAATTACCGCTCGACCAGTCACATTCTCGCCGCGGCCTCTCATCTCATCTCCTTCAACGAAGGCCGCCTCGGCAAGACGCTTTTCACTGACTTTCACGAACCGGATCATGACCTCGTGTCCGTTGCCTCCGTCTGGGATTCAGAAGAAGAAGCCAGGACGATTGGTGATGAAATCGAAGCGCTGCAAACCAAAGGTCACACGCTCAACGAGATGGCCGTTTTGGTCCGCGCCTCCTTCCAGATGCGCGAGTTCGAAGATCGATTTGTCACGCTCGGCCTCAACTACCGTGTCATTGGCGGACCGCGCTTTTATGAGCGCATGGAAATCCGCGATGCCATGGCGTATTTCCGCTGTGTCATGCAGCCGGCGGACGATCTGGCGTTCGAGCGGATCGTCAACACGCCGAAACGCGGCCTTGGGGATGCCACGCTTAAGCTTGTGCATGAACTGGCGCGGGCCGAGCGCATCCCCTTGATGCAGGCCGCCAGCCAGCTGATCGATTCCGAAGAGCTGAAACCCAAGCCGCGCAATTCACTGAAAACCGTGCTCGACAATTTCGAGCGTTGGCGGCGCCAGATCGACAGCATGAAGCACACGGATCTCGCCGAGATCATTCTGGATGAAAGTGGCTACACGGAAATGTGGCGGCAGGACCGCTCGGCCGAGGCCCCGGGCCGTCTGGACAACCTGAAAGAACTCATCCGCTCCATGGAAGAGTTTGAATCCATGGCCGGGTTCCTGGAACACATCTCCCTCGTCATGGACCGGGACAGCGCGGATGCGCAAGACGCCGTCTCGATCATGACGCTGCACTCCGCGAAGGGCCTGGAATTCGACACAGTCTTCCTGCCTGGCTGGGAGGAAGGGTTGTTCCCTCACCAGCGGGCACTGGATGAGAGTGGCCGCGCAGGCCTAGAAGAGGAACGCCGCCTCGCCTATGTCGGCATCACCCGAGCCAAGAAGCGGGCGAAGCTGTACTTTGCTTCCAACCGGCGCATTCACGGCCAATGGCAGTCGAGCATTCCGTCCAGGTTCCTTGATGAACTGCCAACTGAACACGTTGAAATCGCAGAAGCTTCGTCCAACTACGGCGGGTATGGCGGTGGCGGCTATGGTCCGTCGCGCTTCGACCGTCAGGATGCCTTTGAGACCGGCAGCTATTCGACGCCCGGTTGGCAACGCGCTCAACGGGCACGCCAGTCCTCCGATGGGTTTTCAGACGGCGGCGGACGTGGCTACCAATCCGCCCGTCAAAAACGCCAGGGACCGCTCACGATTGAAGGGGAACTGGTTGCCAAGTCCGTCAGCGACATTCCGTCGGAATATTCTGTCGGCGAACGGGTGTTCCACATCAAGTTCGGCTATGGCGCGATCAAGTCGATCGAAGGCAACAAGCTGACCATCGATTTTGAAAAGGCCGGTCAGAAAAAAGTCATCGACAGCTTCGTAGAACGGCACTGATTTTAAGATATTGATATTTATAACAATATCAAACTGAACGGAACAAAATTTACGTTAGGTTAAGCATAAATTCGCTAGTGTGACCGGACAGTTAGACTGATCCGCATTTTGTTTCTGCGTAGCGGATACGGCAGGAGCACAACATGCGTTTAGGAAACAACAAGTCGGCCGTCAATCGCGCAGGTTTTCATGCAGCCACGCTGGTGTTTACGGCAACTGCGGCGACCTTCCTGGCCCCTGCAGCAGCAAATGCAAATTGCGATGCGTTGGGGGCGGGCGCGCTCCGTGCTTCGGGTACTGAACGGCTCGACCCAAGCAGCTTCACCCCTTCAAGTGCTATATGCCTTGAGAGACGGACGGAGATCGTGGTTTCCCCGGGAACGGTTCCCGCCGATGGTGCCTATGACTATTATTCGCCCGTTTTCTTTGACCTGAAACGGGCCTCGAAAGTCAACTCCTTCACGTTCATCGGTAATAGCATTGAAAGTGCTCCGTCTCCGGGCACAAACTTCCTCAGATTGCTCCAGGCACCGGCGACTGACGATCTCGGGGCAACTTGGATCAACTTGATAGATGTCGGTATTGGTGCAAACCGCGCTATCACCTTAACCGAACAAAGCGGTGATACCCAATTTCAGAATGTTTATATCGCAAGCGCGTCGGCTTCCCCTTTGACATACACCTCCTTTACGGTCGCCAATCCGTCCTTGTTCGCGGTTGGGCAGTACAACATCGTGGGGCAGAATTTCGATTCAGCGACTGAGCTGACCCTTAAAGACAGTTCAATTTCAAACGCGCTCATTACCTCCGTCGTGGCCGGTTCCGAGCTGAAGCTCGACAATACGACAATCGATACCCGCTTCTTCAAACTTGACGGAAAGTTATCAGGCAATGGCGTCATCAATGGCAAGACAGGCGCAGGCGGCACGGGTTTCCTGACATCCGCAGGTGCAGAGATCCGTCCCGGCAACTCCATCGGAACGCTTTCGATCAACGGCGATGTGTCTTTTCAGGGCGCGACAAGTCTTGTCTCCGAACTGGACCCGACAGCGTCTCAGACTGCGGACCTGCTGGATGTGTCCGGTGACATGACCGGTGCAGACAACTTGACCGCGACACTTGAAAAGGACAGCGGATATTCAGGGTCAGGCGCCACCGAAATCAGTGATTTCATCAACTCCACCTTTGTCATCGCGCGCGCCGGATCGATTGACAGTGACAGTGTTACTCTGGTCGAAGGCAACTCGTTGAATGCACACCTGAGTGCAAGCCTCGCGGGACCACCGACACAGACTTCACAGGTTGAGGTCAAGTTCTCTGACAACTCTGCAACACCAACCTTCCTGCCAACCAAGGTGAAGACCATCCAGTCGACCGGCGGTGGCAAGCAAGTGATCCCACCGCCGGTGACCACGACCACGACAACACCAACGGCGACAGTTACAACCACCACCACGACGACACCAACGGTCACAACAACGACGACAACCACCACGACGACCAACACGACCACGCCCACAACGACGACGACCACATCAACAGTCCCGACGCAGACCACCACACCGCCTGTCACGACGCCTTGGGTGGATTTGGTGACGGCCGTATCAGCAACGCACAATGAAACACCCATCAATGGCGTGTCAGGCGGAAGCGGTGGCGGAAACCAAATCCTCGCCGGCGGCAACACGGTGAGTGACGGCTATTTGTCCCTGACCAACGGCGACCTGATCACCTTCAACGAAGTTCACGCTGAACCCTATTCCTCCAACCTGACCGTCGGCCTGGAACATCTCGATCACATTGCCACTTCGGTGATGAACCGGATTTCCGGCAGTCACGACGTTCTCGACAAGGCCAATCAGGTTCGCGATGCTCAAGGACGGGCCATCTGGCTGGATGCGTCCGGGCTGAAAGGCAACGTGGATGGCAAAGACGGTCTTGGAAGTTTCAATTATTCAATTGCCAGCGTGATTGGCGGTGCTGATCTGCTCGCAAGTAATCAGGGAAGCGTTGGGGCGTTTGCAGGCTACGGCTATCAACAAATGGACGAGCATGACACGGTCGATCAGTCCTTCTCGGCGCAGTCTGGCTTTGCCGGATTGTACGGAACACTTTACCGCGACAGCTGGCGGCTGGCGGCCTCCGGAGGTTATTCTTACAGCGCCAACAAAGGCGAGCGGAACAACCCGAATGTCGGCTTGTTCACCGGTGGGCGCGCGGAATCCGATTTTGATTCCCATGCCGCCTTTGTCGCAACAAAAGCAGGCTATGAACTGCCGCTAACACCCCAGTTCAAAGTGACACCGTTTGCTGCAGCTTCCTACGCGCACATTTGGCAAGGCGAAGCTCGGGAAACCGGAGGCGGTGACTTCAACTACACCGTCCATGCTGCGACTGCGGACGCCGTTTTGACCGGTCTTGGATTCGACTGGGCAGCGGACGTTTGGACAACGGACAGCGGGACAGCGAAGCTGGTCGGATTTGCCCGCTACGATCATGACTGGAGTGCATCGGCAGATTCAGCCCACGATATCACTGTCACGTCCGACTTGTTCGGGACCTTCAATCAAACGGGCCAAAACCGCGGCGCCCATTCCGTAACAGCCGGATTGGGCTTTGTCGGCTCCGTCGGCAGCGCGGGTGCATGGCGATTGGGTGTTGCAGGTGCACTCAATGAACACGGTGAAGAAATCGGCGCGGGTGCACACTTTTCCTGGCGGTTTTAGAAGAAGGCACTTTGCGGGCCTCTGGCCGCAACCGGGTTCCGGCGCTCACCTTTAGAGATCAATTCCTTTTTCCTCTTGCTCCCTGATCAGCAGGAAGCGTTCGGGTATGAAGGGATGCAGGGCGACCGCCTCCCGCAAGGCCTGCCGGCCGAGCCGGACCCTGCCCTGCTCCATCAGAATCCGGCCCTTGCCGGAAAGCGCCCCGAAATGCCTGGGTTCAAGCTCCAGCACCCGTTCGATATCTTCCAGTGAGCGGTCGGGTTTGCCCTGGAGATAATGGATGAACGCCCGCTGGTTCCACGCCTCGGCATAATCAGGCGCAGTCTCCAAGGCACTATTCAACTCCATAAGTGCCCCTTCATAGTCGGCAACGCGCCGTTTGCTCATTGCTGAGCGAACCTTTGCCTCCAGATCTGCGGATGGGGCGGCCGCAATCCAGCTCTCCCAGATTTCCGCTTCGACTATCCGGGCCTCCATCTCGCTCTTCGAGGAAAGCAGCGCATCGAACAGCCGCTGATCCGGGAGATCACCCGCCTGCGCCGGCCTCCCCGTGCCAAGGAATACAAGGCTGAGCAGCAATGCGAGTGCCGCCAAGATGCGCCGGGACTGAAGGATTGCGCTTGCCTGCATGGTGGATCTCCCTTGGTACCGTCGGACACTTTTGTAAAAACCTATGGCAGGCGGACTGTTTCGCCAGATCCGGCGAGTTTTATCGTGAAAACAAAAAAGAGACTGGCAGGGGTTTTTCGCTCCGGCTATACCGCTGAGCCAAGCCACCAAGCCAACCGACACCTCAACCGAAGGCGTGCCTTTATGAAAACCATCCGGGTCAAGATCACGGCGGAAGAACTGGAAGCCAAACGGATCTCCGAAATCCTGGAACGGGCCTTTGAAGACGAGGGCAATCCAGTCACGATCTACGAAGATTCCAAGGACGGGAAGATCTGGTCTGCCGAGATCCTGCTTTTCGGCATGGAACCGGACGAAGCAGCCGCACTGGTGCGCGACCGGGTCGGCGCCGATGCATTCGCCGCACCGCTGGAAGCCGAAGAACTGCCGGATATCAACTGGGTGGAAAAAAGCCTGGAAGGTCTGAAGCCGGTCCGCGCCGGGCGCTTTCTCGTCCACGGCAGTCACGATCGCGACAAGGTGCCGGGGGGCGCGATCGGGCTTGAAATCGAGGCAGCTCTCGCCTTTGGAACCGGCCACCACGGAACCACCGCCGGATGCCTGGAAGAGATCGACCGGCTGTTGTCCATGCGCGAGTATGACAGCATTCTGGATCTCGGGACGGGAACCGGTGTCCTGGCAATTGCCGCAGCCTTGAAAGCCCGCCAGCAGGTGTTAGCGACCGACATTGATCCGATTGCGACACACACGGCCTTGGAAAACGCGCGGCTGAACGGTGCCCGTCATCTCGTGACCGGTTTCACCGCCAATGGCGTGGAAGACCGGCGGTTTAATCTCTATGGCCCGTTCGATCTGGTCATCGCCAATATTCTGGCGCGGCCCTTGATGAAGATGTCGAAATCCATCTGCGCGCGGATGACACCAACGTCCACGCTGGTCCTATCCGGTTTGCGGATCGAAGATGGACCGCGGATCCTGTTTGCTTATGGATGCCAGGGATTTGTCCTGGACCGCCGCCGGGAAAAGGACGGCTGGCTCACGCTCACGCTGATCCGCGGCCGCAAACACGCGTAAGGCTATTTCCTAGGAGAAACGAAAAGACCCCGCCGGTTGAGCCGGCGGGGTCTTTTATCGTGCACAGTATTCTTTCAGCGGCTTAGAACGCGCTGGTCGCAGAGCCTTCGCGTTCCAGTTGCTCACGATCGTAACCGTGGGCAGAAAGGGTCGCGTCATCGAGTGACAGGAGGTAGCCGTTGACATAGCGGCGGGCCTGTACGGAGCGGGCTTCGATCATCCGGTCGAAAGCGCGGCGCATGAAGCCGCCGGAAGCGCGTGTGGATGTAGTCGTTGCGATGGTCATTGTCTTTAATCCCGTTCGAAGTTGAAGAGCTTCCCTAGGGAGAAACGTCTTTATCTGTTTGTTGGTTGTGAATATGAGCGTGCGGTGGTGGTTTAGGTAGGGGGCGATCTGCATGCCAGCCCTGCGCATTTCGCATATGCGAAATAATTTGTGCATTGCACATTTTCGAAACGAAAATTCCCATATCCAATCTTTTCAAGAAATAATTATCCGACTTGATTGCGTCATAGACCCCTTTTAGTTTTGCCGCCATGTTTCAGAATTTTGACGATCTCAGTGATCCTTCCTGCGGGGCGCCGCATGCAGCGCTTCTCAGAGCCGAACTCAAGCGTCTGGGCCTTGATGGTTTCTTGATTCCCCGCGCCGATGCGCACCAGGGGGAATATGTCCCGCCGCATGACTGCCGTTTGCAGTGGTTGACGGGCTTCACCGGATCCGCCGGTATGGCGGCAGTTTTGGGCGAAGAAGCTGCCGTTTTCGTCGATGGCCGTTACACCATCCAGGTGCGCGAACAGGTCGACATGGACGTATTTCCAGCCCAGCATCTGATCACGGAACCTGTGACGGACTGGCTCGCTGCACGCCTCAAGCCGGGCCAAAAACTCGGCATCGACGCCATGCTGCACACCGTGCGGGAAGTCCGCCGGTTGCGGGAGATCTGTAAAGAGGCCGGTGCCGAACTGATCACCTTGGAGGACAACCCGGTTGATGCGGTTTGGGCGGATCGCCCGGAGCCGCCGGTCGGTCAGGTCATGCTTTATCCGACAGAACTTGCAGGCCGTGGGTCGGAAGACAAGATCGCCGAGATCCAGAAAGCCATTCAGGGCAAGAAAGCCGACGCCTGTGTCCTCACACAGCCGGATTCCATTGCCTGGCTGTTCAACATCCGCGGCTCGGATGTCACGCACACACCACTGCCCCTGTCGTTTGCGACCGTTCCAGCAGAGGGCAAACCCTCGCTTTATATCGATGGCCGCAAGCTCTCCAACTCCGTGCGCGATGCCCTCGCCGATTTGACCGAGATTTCAGAGCCGGCCGATTTTCAAGGCGGGTTGAAAACACTCGGCACGGAAGGGAAGAAGGTCATCATCGATCCGTCTCTTGCCGGGATCGGCATTGCCGAAGCCATCACAGATGCCGGTGGAATGCTCGTTGAAGCCTCTGATCCTGTTCTCCTACCGAAAGCTGTCAAAAACGAGGTCGAGCTGAACGGCGCTCGCAAAGCGCATGTCCGCGATGCGGCGGCCTATATCTCGTTCCTCTGCTGGTTCGATGAAGAAGTCGCCAAGGGTGAGCTGGACGAGATCGGGGCCGCTGAAAAGCTGGAAGAGTTTCGCGCGGCAACGGGAGAGCTAAAGGACATCTCCTTCGACACGATTTCCGGGGCCGGGCCGAACGGGGCGATCTGCCACTACCGGGTCAGCCGCACCAGCAATCTTAAGATCCCGCAAGACAAGCCATTCCTGATTGATTCCGGCGCGCAATATATTGACGGCACCACCGACATCACCCGGACGCTCGCCGTTGGCGCGGTGAGCGAGGAGATGAAGAAGCATTACACGCTGGTGCTGAAGGGCCACATCGCCATCTCGACCGCGAAGTTTCCGGAAGGCACGACAGGTGCCCAGCTGGATACCCTTGCGCGCATTGATCTTTGGAAAGCCGGCCTCGATTTCGATCACGGGACCGGTCACGGCGTCGGCACGTACCTCGGTGTCCACGAAGGTCCGCAGCGCATAGCCAAGACCGGCCATGTGCCACTGAAGCCGGGCATGATCCTGTCCAACGAACCGGGTTACTATCCCGCCGGTGAATACGGCATTCGCCTGGAGAACCTCGAGATCGTCACCGCACCGAAGGATATTCCGGGCGGCGAGCGACCGATGCTCGGGTTTGAGACGATCACGCTGGTCCCGTTTGATCGGCGTTTGATTGTTGCCGGAATGCTGACGAGCGACGAGCGTTCCTGGCTCAACCGGTACCATCAGCGGGTCCGCTCCGAAATCGGGCCATTGCTGGCCGCCAAAGACCGGATCTGGCTGGAACAGGCGACCGAAGAGGTCTGAGCAAAAGCCTTCCATCACAAACAAAAACCGCCCGGACACTGTCCGGGCGGTTTTTCCTTATATTCCAAAAAGGCGAGCGGGTTATGCGGCCTCGTCTTCTTTGCGCACCTGCTCCAGGAAGTGGCTGACCGCCCCCGAAAGACTGCTGGCTACCTTACCGAGTTGATCGGCAGATTGGCTCATTGCCTGGGATTGTTCGCGGGTCTGATCGATCGACCCGGAGACCCCAGCAACGTTGGAGGCCGCAGCCGTCGCACCATCTGAAGCCAGTGTAATGCTCTGCGTAATCTCGCTTGTTGCAAGGTTCTGTTCTTCCACAGACGCTGCAATCGTGCTGGTCACCGACTGCACTTGCTCAATCTGCTCAACAATGGACCGGATGGCCGCGACAGATTTCTGGGTCGAGCCCTGAATGCCGGTGATTTGGCTGGCAATCTCGTCTGTCGCCTTGGCCGTTTGTGTTGACAACTCTTTCACTTCGGCCGCAACCACAGCGAAGCCTTTGCCGGCCTCCCCGGCCCGCGCAGCCTCAATCGTGGCATTCAGCGCCAAGAGGTTGGTCTGCTCTGCAATTGCCCGAATGATTTCGACCACCTCACCAATCTTGTCCGCTGTTTCAGCAAGGACGGAGACATCCCGGTCAGCAGCCAACGCAGCATCAGACGCAGTTCCAGAGATATCCATGGCCGTATTTGCTTGGCGTGTAATCTCACTGATGGAGGCGGACAGTTCGGCTGCGGCGGACGCTACAGTTTGGACATTGGTGGTCGCTTCTTCGGTCGCTGCATTGGCAGCACTCGCGCTTTCTGAAGCATGGCCTGCAATCTGAACCATATGGCCGGCAGATTGACTGACTTCATGGGTTTCGTTCTTCAGTTGGTGCTGAACCGCGGAGACCTCATCTTCAAACTGTTTGATCGCAGCTTCCAGATGGGCGTTCCGTTTGCGCCGCTGAATTCGGCCCTTCTCCGCTTCTTCTTCCAGAGCGCGTTGTTTGATCAGATTGTCGCGGAACACTTCCGCAGACCGGGCAATATCTCCGATCTCATCCGGACGGTCCGTGTAGGCCACTTGGATATCAATCTTACCTTCTGCAAGACTTGAGATGGTGTCACGCTGGCGCTGCAGGAGCTTTGAGATTGACAACACTTCATAGGCGGCAAGACCACCGCTGCCAAGCACCACAATTACGGCAAAAACAGATACATACAGAAGCTGAGCTGCGAGCGCTGCAGTGTCTGCATCAGCAGCAGCTTCTGCACGGCGTATCAACTCATCGGAGACTGACTTGATCAGATTCAAACGCTGAGTGGCCGTTGCGAACCAATCACTGCCAGTGATCCCCTGTGCGTCACCGCTTGAAGGAAGATCCTGGAGAATTGGGCGCCATTTTTTCACTGTGTCGACAGCTGGGCCTTTCACAGTTTCCGCGAACAATGCTTTTTGTTCCGGCAGAGCAATTGCGTTGAATTCCGACAGGAATGCTTGTTCAGCGCCGTACTTAGCCATGAACCTTTTGTAGACACCAAAGTTCACTTCATTGTTGAGAGCAAATTCGTTCAACATGCCGGCACCGAGTGCGCGCTCGAGGCCACCGGCTTCTTTCGCTTCAACAAGAGCAATGAAGGGGAACAACTCTGACGTGATTTCTGGCGACGGGCTTGCTTCGATCGCAAGACCAATCAGGTGAATAAGCGCATGTATCTCTTTGGTATACGAGGCGACCACTTCCGGCGCTGACATAGCGCGGCCATCAATCCGTTTCCGGAAGCCTTCCACTTCATGAACCGCTTTGCCCACTTTGCGCAATTCTTCAAGTGTGTACGCATCGTTGAGATCAATGGCTGCCAAATGATCGTCAAATACTTTGACGGCCGCATCTGTTACGGGGCGCTGGCTCTTTAGTCTCGCCATGTTCTCGGCTGCATAATCGGAACGGATCATGCCGACGGTCATGCCGCGTTCTTTTTGCAGTTCATGGATGACATTTCCGGCATCTTCTGCAATGCGCGTCAATGGACGCATGAACTCATGATGCGACAGCTGAACCTTTGTTTCATAGACTGAGAAGCCTGCAAAACCGACCACCGCGAGCATTGGCACCAACGCCAATACCAGAATCTGTACTTTAATCCGTTTCATTAAGCCTACCCCTCCAAGGCGCTCTTGACCGGAAGAGTGGGTTTTTCAGCTTACTCATACCTTAACGTAAGGCAGAAATTTGGCATTTTACGACAGCGAAAAACAATAAATCAATAGAAACAATTTAAGGTGGTGCAATTAAGAATTTCGCTGTTGATAATTATACGGATATCGATCACCTATATTTATTTTCGATAATATTTTCAGATATTTAGAACTACAGAAAATGCTGTTCATTTGATTCGAGAAGACAGAAACCATAAGGCGAAAATCCGATTTTTTACAACCTGAACAACTTCTAGCGTCACCCTAAAGATCAGAAGTGTCGCCAGATGCAAATTACGTAACGTCAACCAACTCGAACCAATCGTCCTCGGAAATGACCTCGATCTCGAGCTCTGACGCCTTCTTGAGCTTGGATCCGGCCCCCGGACCGGCAACGACCAAATCGGTCTTCTTGGACACCGACCCCGACACCTTCGCCCCGAACCGCTCGGCCATTGCCTTGGCCTCGTCACGGGTCATGCGCTCAAGAGAGCCGGTAAAGACCACCGTCTTGCCGGCAACCGGCGAGCCGGAAGCCTCGATCTTCTCCGCATCCTTCGGCGTCACCTCTTGCAGCAGCGCATCCAACTGCTCGCGATTGTGGCTTTCGGCAAAGAATTCCACCAACGCATCGGCAACGATATGTCCGATGCCATCAATGTCATTGAGCTCGGCCCAAGCCTCACTTCCATGATCGCTGGCCTCCGTCATCGCTTTGTAGAAGGCTGCCCAGGACCCATAGGCCCGTGCCAACAGTTTGGCATTGCCCTCGCCGACATGCCGGATGCCGAGCGCGAAAATGAACCGGTGAAGGTCAATCTTCCGACGTGCATCGATCGCCTCAAACAGGTTCTTTGCGGAAACGGCGCCCCAGCCTTCGCGGTTGCGCAACTTGGTCAGGGATTGTTTGTCACGTTCAGCAAGTGTGAAGATGTCAGCCGCAGTCTTCACCAGGTCATCCTGATAGAACGCATCCACCTGCTTATCGCCGAACCCTTCAATATCGAAGGCGTTGCGGGAGACAAAGTGCTTGAGCTTTTCCGTTGCCTGCGCCGGGCAGATCAGACCGCCAGTGCACCGGCGCACTGCGTCCTTGCGGCCGGTCTTTTCATTTTCCTCGCGCACTGCGTGGCTGTTGCAGCGCGGGCAGCGGGTCGGAAATTCATAAGGCTCCGCATCGTCTGGACGCTTGTCGAGGTCCACATCGACGATCTGGGGAATAACGTCGCCGGCCCGCTGGATCTTGACCGTATCGCCCTTGCGCAAGTCCTTGCCGCCACGGATCGGCTCTCCATCCTGGCCGATGCCCTTGATGTAGTCTTCGTTGTGCAGCGTCGCATTGGAAACGACCACACCGCCGACCGTGATCGGTTCGAGTTTGGCAACCGGGGTCAGCGCACCCGTTCGGCCCACCTGAATTTCAATGTCATTGAGCACGGTCCAGGCCTGCTCGGCCGGAAATTTGTGCGCAATCGCCCATCGCGGCGAGCGGGAGACAAAACCGAGCCGTTCCTGCAAATCCAGCCGGTCGACCTTGTAGACGACCCCGTCAATGTCATAGTCGAGCTGCGCCCGGTTTTCCTCAATGCCATGATAGACTGCGAGCAACTCTTCCACCGTCTCACAGCGTTTCATCAGCGGATTGATCTGGAACCCCCACGCTGCCAACTGCGCAACCATGCCGTCTTGCGTGTCCTTTGGCAGCGCACTCATCTCCCCCCAGGCATAGGCAAAGAAACGAAGTGGCCGGGACGCTGTGATTTCAGACTTCAACTGGCGCAAGGATCCGGCAGCCGCATTGCGCGGATTGGCAAATACCTTGCCGCCATTGGCCGCCATGCGCCCATTGAGGGCCTCAAAATCCTTGTGGGCCATGTAGACCTCGCCGCGGATCTCCACCACCTCCGGCACGGTGCCGATGAGCGTTTGCGGGATATCCTTTATGGTCTTGGCGTTGGCGGTGACATTCTCGCCCGTCGTGCCGTCGCCCCGCGTTGCGGCATAGACAAGTTTACCGCCCTCATAGCGCAAGGACAGGGACAGGCCGTCAATCTTCGGCTCGGCAGTGACTGCCAACGCTCCCATCAACGGATCGAACTTCAGAAATCGGCGAACCCGGCCGACAAAATCACGGACATCATCATCGCTGAATGCATTGTCCAGCGACAGCATCGGCACCCGGTGCGTGATCTTTCCAAACCCGGAGGCTGGCGCCGCGCCGACCTGTGCAGACGGGCCGTCGGCCAGCATCAACTCCGGGAAACGAGCCTCAATCGCTGAATTCCGCCGGCGCAGCGCGTCATAGTCCGCATCCGATATCGTCGGCGCATCTTCCTGGTGATACCTCCGGTCATGTTCAGCGATCTCCGATGCCAACCGCTCAAGCTCGGCCTTGGCAGCTTCCGGGCTCAACTGCTCGATTTCGGTCAAAGAGTTATCAGTCATACGCTCTACCAGCCCCGGGAGTTTCCAATTTGCCGCCTGTCTTGCGTTGTCCGGGAACCATTCCCGAAGACCAGCGTTCTAGACTTATATGTCCGGCGTTTTTCAATGCAAAGGAGAGCAAGATGCCAAACACCAAAGCCAACTACGATCTTACACAGTCCGGTAAAGGATCCGGCCCGGTTTGGTTCATCGCAGGAGCTTTGGTCACCGCAATCGCCGCCGGTATCTTCTTTTATTCGCAGTGGTATGCGCAGGACGATGAGGTAAGTATCGAGCTCACTGTCCCGAACATTTCTGTCGAATAAAGACCCGAAAAATTGCCGTTTCCTCCCCCGCCAACTGCGCAAAGGCCCGCCTCTCCAGCGGGCCTTCTTTTTAGCCTGCCCTCTGTAACAAAAGGCGGGAAGCTGCCGCCCGCGCCTCATCCGTAATGACGCTGCCCGCCAGCATCCGGGCCACTTCCTCCCGGCGATGGTCCTCATCAATCCGCTTCACCCGCGTTGCCACCCGGTCCGGGTCTGTCGCCTCCTTGGCGATCAGGAAGTGCCCCTCAGCCCTTGCCGCGACCTGAGGCGCATGGGTCACGGTCAGAACCTGCACGTTGCTTGCAAGCCGGGCCAACCGCAGACCGATCGCTTCGGCCACGGCACCGCCAACGCCGGTGTCAATCTCATCAAAAACCAGCGTCGGTGCCGATCCTTTGTCGGCGAGACACACTTTCAGAGCCAGCAAAAACCGCGAAAGTTCACCGCCGGAGGCCACTTTCATCATCGGGCCCGGCTTGGTGCCCGGGTTGGTCTGAACGTGGAATTCCAGCTGATCGATGCCGGACCGGCCCCGCTGCTCCGGATCGCTTGCGGTCTCGACAATGAATTTCGCACGTTCCAACTTCAGATCCGGTAATTCCGTCTCAACAGCCTTTTCAAGGCGCGCAGCGGCTTTGCGCCGCTTCTCTGAGAGGTTTGTAGCCTTCCGGTCATAGTCGGCACGGGCCTTTTGAGCCGCATCGGCCAAAGCGGCCAGTTTGTCCTCACCGGCGTCCAGATCGGAAAGATCGGCGGCCATGCGCTCGGCAAGAGCACTCAGTTCGTCAACGGGCAAGGAATACTTCCGCGACGCAGCACGGAGCGCAAACAACCGCTCCTCTACAGCCTCAAGTTCGCGCGGATCGTACTCGGTCTCCCGTAGGGCCGCTTCCAGCCCGGAGCGGCACTCTTCCAGGAGATCCAGGGCGCCTGCCAAATGCTGGACCGGTTGCCCGAGCAGGTTCGGAACCTGATCGGCCTTCCGCTCCAACCTCCGTAAAAGACTGGCGAGCTCAGGGACCGGGGATGCGGATCCGTTCAGGGTTTCGTAGGCATCGCTCAGATCCCCAGCAATCTTCTCGACCGCCATCATATCCGTGCGCCGGGCCGCCAACTGATCTTCTTCACCAGATTCCGGCTTCAATTGGCTGAGTTCCTCGACAGAGGATCTCAAATAATCCGCTTCGTTGCGGGCTGCTTCAATGCGGGCTTCATGATCTGACACAGCCTTTTCGGCTGACCGATAGCCTTGGTAGGCTTTTGCCACGGCGTCCACATCGGTGGTCAATCCGCCAAACACGTCGATCAAAGCCCGGTGGCTCTCCGGATCAACCAAGGCCCGGTCATCATGCTGACCATGAATTTCCACCAGCAGAGCACCTGCCTGCCGCAAAAGCCCTGCACTGACCGGCTGATCATTGATGAAAGCGCGCGTGCGCCCGTCTGCGGCCTGAACCCGGCGCAAAATGACGTCCCCGTCATCGTCGATGCTGTTGTCTTTCAGGAAAGCGCGGACCGGATGCACCATCTCGACATCAAAGACAGCGGTCACTTGTCCTTGCCCCTCTCCATGACGGACAAGATCAGCATCGCCCCTTGCGCCAAGCGCCAGAGACAGGGAATCCAGCAAAATGGATTTTCCGGCGCCGGTCTCGCCTGTCAGCACAGACATTCCGGCGGCGAACTCAAGATCCAGACGGTCGATCAGAACAATGTCACGGATAGACAACGTGACCAGCATGAACAGAGCGCTCCTTAGAAATCGGCTCGGGCGGGCACCTAAAACATAGGTGCCTTTTCGAGTCGGTCTAGTTTAGAGCTTGATACTCTTGAATGCGCGGCTAATCCAGCTGCCACTGTCTTCAGAAGGCTCATATCCGCCGCTGTTCAAGAGAGTGTAAGCGTCTTTGTACCACTGCGTGTCCGGGAAGTTGTGCCCTAGAACCGCAGCAGCGGTCTGGGCTTCGCTGATCACCCCAAGCGCATAATAGGCTTCGGTCAAACGAAAGAGCGCTTCTTCCACGTGACGGGTGGTCTGATAGTTGTTCACAACGGTCTTGAAGCGGTTCACGGCTGCAACGTAATTCCGGCGCTCCAGATAGTACCGGCCCACCTGCATTTCCTTGCCGCCAAGTTGGTCCTGAACGATCAGAAGCTTGCGTTGGGCATCCGGCACGTATTCCGATTCAGGAAAGCGCTGGATCAGCTCGCCATACGCGGAAGCTGCGCGCTCGGTCGTGGCCTGATCCCGTGTAATGTCCGGCATCTGACGGTAGTAACTCTGGCCAACGAGGTAGAGCATGTAGGCGGAATCCGGATCGCCCGGGTAAAGCGTTACAAACCGATTGGCGGATGTCACGGTCTCCGTGTACTTGCCCCGCGTGTAGTTGAGATAGGCAAGGTTCACCAGGGACTTCTTGGAATATTCCGAGTACGGGTAAAGCTTGTCGAGTTCCTCGAATTTGGCAGTCGAATCTCTCAGTTTGCCCTGTGCCCGCAGTGCAAGGCCTTCGTTGAACAGAACCTCCGCAGGGGTGTCGTTCAGCGCCAGCTCATCAAACTCGTCCTTGCTGCTGCACGCTGACAATGCCAAGGGCGCAGCCAAAACCGCAAGAGCCAAAAAACGCTTGAGATGTGGAGCCGTCCACGCCGAAAAGCCGAGTTGTCTTCCGTTCACACCCTATCTCCCGAGCTGCACATATCAGCCCAAACACAGCCCTGCACCGAGCGGCGCAGAAATTCCCGATTTCAATAACACGAGTGTTTAGCGGAAACGAACCGCCCCCGTCACGCTTTCAAACGCGATCTGCCGGATTTTTTAAGCTTTTTTGTGGCAAGCCGCCACAAACACCAGCTTCGCCTGAAATAAAAATGGGAGGCGTTCGGGCCTCCCTTGAAAGAAAAGTATCAGGAAACGTCCGGACCAAAAGCTGCTGCAGCAGCCAAACCGCCTTTGTCGACCTGGCCAACCTGGCGGAAGGCCGGAGATTCGACGATCTCGAATGCAGACGGATCTTCGAACAGCTTGACCAGAATAGAGTGATTCATCTTGTGACCACCCTTGAAGGAGCGGTAAAGCCCTAGGATCGGAAGACCGGCAAGCGCCAGATCACCAACCGCGTCAAGCGCCTTGTGGCGGGCGAACTCATCCGGCCAGCGCGTGCCTTCCGGGTTCAGAACCTTGTCGTCGGAGATGGCGACGGAGTTTTCCAGCGAAGAGCCGAGCGCGAAGCCCATCTTCCAGAGCTGCTCAACATCCTTCACGTAACCGAAGGTCCGCGCCCGGCAGAGTTCGTTGCGGAACACGTCCGGCGTCATGTCGGACACGAATTTCTGGTTGCCGATCGCAGGCGTATCAAAGTCAATCGTGATGTCAAACTTCGTGCCGTCATAGGGATGCAGCTCACACCAGGCGCTTCCGTTGTCGACACGAACGGTTTTCTTGACTTTCAGATACCGGCGGCCCCGGTCCAACTTCTTGATGCCAACCTGCTCGATCGCCTCGACAAACGCGTGGCTGGAACCATCCATGATCGGCATTTCAGGGCCGTCGATTTCAACGATGACGTTGTCGATGCCCATTCCAAACAGCGCAGCCATCAGGTGCTCAACGGTCGAAATGCCATCCTTGGACGGATCATCGAGAACGGTGCACAATGCGGTTGCAGACACTTTGTCCCAAAGCGCCGGAATTTCCTTGGAAGAATCACTATCGGTGCGGGAGAACACAACCCCCACACAAGCTTCAGCAGGCACCAATGTGATTGACGCAGGTTTACCCGAATGAACACCGATACCTGTCAGCGTCACCTGATCGGCGAGCGTTGTCTGTCGGTCTACATATGCGGTCATATTCCCCTACCCTTCCGGTTTGGCGCCGGTAATGGTCAGTCATTTGCACGTGCAAAGTTACGGACTTTTAACAATCGCCAGCTGCGGGCAACATAGTCGGTAATTACGGTAGGGCGAAATAAAGCTTTATTACGGTTTGTAACGATTCACAGGTTGGCAAACCATTGAATTATCACATCATTTGACTCAGTGTAACGAAAGCGGCCCGAAGTCGTGACTTCGGGCCGTTGCGATCAGGGAAGAAGATCGCAGGTCGAATCAGTTGGCCTGCCGGCGCAGGAACGCCGGGATCTCCAACTGATCGTCTTCTGACTGGCTCATCGGCGTTGGGGCCGAACGGCCAGTGCTATCAAGTTGTCCGGTTGCCCCCTCGCTGTGAGACCGCGGCTGCGGTGCACGCGGTGCAGGACGAAGTTGCGCTGCCGGACGGACAGTCTCAACGGGAGCCTCTTCGTGGTGCTCTTCTTCGTCTTCCTTGCGGCCAAGACCACTGGCAAGACGCCGCAGAAGACCCATTGGGCGCCGTTCGTCTTCAACATCATGCTCCAGATCCGCAGCCGGATCGGCCGGAGCTTGCGCCTCTTGTGCTGCCGGGGCGCTGGCCGGAGCAGAGCTGGCGAGAATTTCACGCTGAGCAATCGGCGGGAAATCTTCAACGCGTGGCATCCGCGGGGCCGCGGCATGCTCTTCAGCTACCGGCGGGATGTATGGCTGCGCCATCGGCGCTACATCAGCAACCGGTGCGGGCGTGTCGTTTTCCAGATCCATCATCGAAGATGTTTCTGCGACTGGAGCCCGCGAAGGCTGCACCTTCTTGATTTCAACATCCGGGTCGCTGGCAACGGAAACTGCGGCAGGTTCCGGGATCGCCAGTTCTTTTTCTAGGCTGGCCATCGCCTTTGCTGCAGCCTCCTGAACCTTCGGCATTTCTGCAGCCGGTGCAGGCTTCGTCTGGATTTCCGGAGTACGCGGCGCAATGGTCTCGGATTTCAGAGCTGGAGCTGTGATTCCGGGAAACGTGCCAGCCATTTGGCCCTCCTCCCGGTCAATTCCAGTTGCAACAACCGACACGCGGATAATGCCATCCAGCGTCTCGTCGAAGGTCGCACCAAGGATGATGTTAGCGTCCGCGTCGACTTCTTCCCGGATCCGGGTTGCTGCTTCATCCACTTCAAAGAGCGTCAAATCATTGCCGCCAGTGATGGAAATGAGCAGACCTTTTGCACCCTTCATGGAGGATTCGTCGAGCAACGGATTGGCAATTGCGGCTTCAGCAGCTTGCTGAGCGCGCTTTTCGCCAGAGGCTTCGCCGGTGCCCATCATCGCTTTGCCCATGCCGCGCATGACAGAGCGGACGTCGGCAAAGTCGAGGTTGATCAGACCTTCCTTGACCATCAGGTCGGTGATGCAGGCAACACCGGAGTAAAGAACCTGGTCGGCCATTGCAAACGCATCAGCGAACGTCGTCTGTGCGTTGGCGATCCGGAAAAGGTTCTGGTTCGGAATGACAATCAGAGTATCAACGTTGCGCTGAAGCTCTTCGATGCCGCTGTCGGCAATGCGCATCCGGCGCGCACCTTCGAATTGGAACGGCTTGGTAACAACACCAACGGTCAGGATGCCCTGCTCGCGCGCTGCACGGGCAATCACAGGAGCTGCACCGGTGCCGGTACCACCGCCCATACCGGCCGTGATGAACACCATGTGCGATCCAGACAGATGATCGTTGATCTCATCGATCACTTCTTCGGCCGCTGCCCCGCCAACTTCTGGCTGGGAGCCGGCTCCGAGACCTTCCGTAACGGCCACGCCCATCTGGACGAGACGATCGGACTGGTTCATTGCCAGTGCCTGGGCATCCGTGTTGGCCACGACGAAGTCGCACCCCTGGAGACCTGCTGTGATCATGTTATTGACGGCGTTTCCGCCCGCGCCGCCGACACCGAAGACCGTGATACGCGGCTTCAGTTCCTGAATGTCGGGCATCTTCAGGTTTATGGTCATGTTATCCTCGCGACCCGCTGGCGCCCCCGATACGGGAGAACCCTCTTCTTCCCTAATTTCCTCTGCCACTCCTGGCAGCTCCAACTCTAGGCTCTTGTCGTCTGTCATTTGCTCAAAAGCTTTCCCTGATCCATTGACCCACACGAGCCAAATAGCCAGATTGCCCGCCCCACCCGGATCTGCGGTTCTTGTGTTCGAACTGCTCGATCTGCGCGACTTGCGGATAAATCAGGAGGCCAACAGCCGCGGCGAATGCCGGACCTTTTGCTGCCTCGGGAAGACCGGCGACGCCTAGAGGCCGGCCAAGACGGACGTTGCGGCCAAGGATATGACGCGCAACCTCACCAAGACCTGTGAGCTGACTGGCACCCCCCGTCAAAACGATCTGCTTGCCGACCCGCCCGGCAAAGCCGGACGCCGTCAGACGATCTCTCACAAGTTCAAGGATTTCTTCCACGCGCGGACGGATGACACGGGTCAACGCCGAGCGCGGGATCTGGTTTGGCAAATCGCTGTCGCTCTCCAGCGGTGGAACGGTCAGCATATCCCGTTCGTCCGAGCTGGAAGCCAGCGGTGAGCCGTAAAGTGTTTTCAGCCGTTCAGCGTCCTGCAGACGCGTCGCGAATGCCCGAGCGATATCCATGGTGACGTGGTTACCGCCAACAGCGATCGCATCGAGGTGGACCATATGACCGTCTACGAAGACGGACAGCGTTGTGGTGCCACCGCCCATATCAATGCAGGCGACGCCGAGTTCCGCTTCATCGTCCACGATTGTCGACAGGCCGCTGGCAAACGGGGTTGCCACCATGGTCTCAACGTGCAGATGACCGCGGTTGATGCAAAGTTCCAGGTTCCGGACCGGCGGCACTTCTGCCGTAACAACCTGCATGTCGACGCCGAGCTTGTGGCCCATCATGCCGCGTGGATCCCGGATGCCCCGGCTGCCGTCCAGTGTGTAGGAAATCGGCAGCGCGTGCGTAACTGCACGACCATCTGTCACAGAGTGACTGGAGCCGGCGGACAGAACCCGTTGGATATCCGCTTCACAGACGCTTTCGCCGGACAGCGGGACACTTGCACTATAGATTTCGCTTTGAAGGCGGCCGCAGCTGATGTTCGTGATCAGCGATTCAACGGTCACCCCAGCCATACGCTCGGCACTGTCGACAGCAAGACGGATGGCGTGCTCAGCCGCATCCATGTCAACGACGACACCGGACTTGATGCCACGGGACCGCTGATAACCGTAGCCGAGAACCTCGACCTTGTGGGACCGGCTGGACAGGATCGCGTTATCGTCTTGAGGGATCAGTTTGGCAATCAGGCAGCAGATCTTGGTTGATCCGACATCGAGGACCGACATAACGACCGAACGCCGACTCGGCAGCGGGCGCATCTTTGGCAAATACAAGGGCTGATCAGACCGGCTCATGTGTCCCGCCCTTCATTGCCCGAGCGTCCACGACCACCGGTCATGATCTTGCGTTGTTCCGCGGCCTCTTCGCTCAAGCGAACCGTGATCCGGTCCTCCAGGCGCATGTCGATGGCCATGATATCGCGGGCAAGCAACCCGTCTTCCTTGTCCATTCTCACCAATTCAGCCAAAGCGGCTTCCATATTCTCTTCCGGCAAGCGGACAAAAATCCCATTTTCTAACTTCAAGTCCCAACGGCGATCACTGATCAGAAATGCAGCACGCACACGCGGACGAAGATCCGGCACTGTCGCAAGCGCCGCGCTGATCTCACCGGCCCGGCGCTGCGCGCCGTGATTGACCACCAGGAGAAGATTGGCGTACCGACCATCGACCTCATCGGTGATGACCTCCCCTGCCTCGTTCACAATCGAGACCAGATCACCCCGCTGCCAAAGCGCGTAAGGCACCTTCTCCTCGATCCGGATCTGCAATGTGCTCGGGTAGAACTTCATCACCGAAGCATTCTTGACCCAGGCCATGTCGTTCAGCCGTTCGCGGGCGCCATCGGCATCGAACAGGATCAGGGACGATCCGTCGTGAATTTCGAGCGCTTCCAGGATCTGAAATTCGTTGATTTCCCGCTGGCCGGACAGCTTGACGGCCTCAATCCCGAAACCGACCGCCGACAAGAGTGCATCGCTCACGACACGCCCGTGCCCACCTATGACTATTGCGTAGGAAATCGTTAAGGTTAAGAAACCGATAGCAGCTGCAGACCCCGTCCAGCGTGGCAAGTCCGCCAATCGACCCGCCGCGCGCCAAACAGGCTGCCGGTGCAAACGCGCAACGCCGCGCCCGCGCGGAGCCAGCTCGGCTTCCAGCGGCGCATATGCGTCCCGTTTATGTTTGCGACCTAACGACAGCAACTCGCGTCCTCAACCATCCAACTCACCAGGTTCTTGAAGCTCATTCCCTTGTAGGCGGCCATTTCGGGCACCAAAGAGGTCGGCGTCATGCCTGGTTGCGTGTTCACTTCAAGGCAGATCAGGTCCCCGCTTCCATCTTCGCGCTCGTCGAATCGGAAATCGGCCCGGGATACCCCACGGCACCCCAAGGCCTGATGCGCCTTAACTGCTAGTGTCTCCGCTGTTTGGTAAACAAGTGGTGAAATTTTTGCAGGAAGAATGTGTTTTGAACCGCCTTCTGCATATTTTGCATCGAAATCGTAGAACTCCTGCCCCTGGGTTACGATGTCGATCACGCCAAGTGCCTGATCGTCCTTGACTGCGCAGGTCAGTTCGCGGCCTCTGATGAATTTCTCGCACATCAACACATCCGGGTACGGCCAGTCTTCCCGGTGCAGCTCCTGGGGCGGAAACTCTTGATCTTCCTTGACAATCAGGACACCGAAGCTCGAGCCTTCGTTGATCGGCTTGAGCACGTAGGGCGGCTCCATCGGATGCTCCCGGCCGATCTCATGCCGGTTCACAACCTTGTGCTCCGTGACCGGAATCCCGGCTGCCGCCATGACTGCTTTTGCCTTCACCTTGTTCATTGCAAGGCTGGAAGCCATCACTCCGGAGTGGGTATAGGGAATGTTAAGAAACTCTAATATTCCCTGAACGCAGCCGTCTTCGCCAAAGGGGCCGTGCAAGGCGTTAAAGGCCACATCCGGCTTCAATTCGGCCAAAACGGCCGACACATTCCGGTCCACATCCACCCGTGAAACACGATATCCGGCTTCTTCCAGGGCGATTGCACATTCCTTGCCACTTGAAAGGCTGACTGGCCTTTCATTGACCCAACCACCCATCAGGACAGCAACATGTTTCTTGGTCATGGATGGGTTCTCCCTTGATAAGACCGTTTCCCGGACTTGAATCCGGGAAAGCGGCACAAATAAAACGCAACTAATGGAAACTGTGGACAGAGACCGGCGGCCCGATCACGCCTGCCCCAAGAATGGCTCAATCGCGCCTTTCGGCCCGAATTCTCCAAGACGCTTGATTTCCCACTCAAGCCGTATACCGCTGGCCTCAAGCGCCTTTGCGCGCACGGTTTCACCGAGCAACTCCAAATCGTGGCCCGTAGCATCACCGGTGTTGATCATGAAATTGCAGTGCATCTCGGACATTTGCGCACCGCCGACCATCAATCCGCGGCACCCGGCAGCATCAACCACTTTCCAGGCCGAATTGCCGTCCGGATTCTTGAACGTTGAACCGCCGGTTTTTTCACGGATCGGCTGAGCGTTTTCCCTGTGCTCGACAACCGCGGCCATTTCCTCGCGGATCGCCGCCTCATCCTGGGGGACGCCTTCAAACACGGCCGATGTAAAAATCAGATCCGAACTGGCGCCGGAAAGCCGGTAGCTGTATCCCATTTCGGAATTGGTGAGAACTTGCCTGTTGCCATCCCGGTCGATCGCCGTGAGTTCAACCATCCGGTCCCGTGTTTCCGTGCCATGGGCACCGGCGTTCATCCGGAGCGCCCCACCAAGTCCGCCGGGAATACCGGTGTAAAACGCAAAACCTCCAAGACCCGCCTTGGCCGCAGCTTCCGCAAGCCGCTTGTCCGGAACGGCGGCACCAGCGCGGAGACGATTGTTGCCAAGTTCCTCGATCTGGCCAAAGCCCTTTGCGCTGAGGCGGACAACAACCCCTCTCAACCCGCCATCGCGGATCAGGAGATTGGAGCCGAGGCCCACCGGCAGAACGGGAATGTCTTTGGGAAGTTTCTTGAGAAATACTGCGAGATCGTCTTCATCCGCAGGCTGAAACATCAACTGTGCCGGTCCACCCGTGCGGAACCAGGTCACGGCAGAAAGCGGCTGATTTGGCGTCAGTTTACCGCGGATACCTTCAGCAAGATCTGGAATTTCTTCCAGAAGGTTGGGAAAGCTCATGCCCCCTCCTTCTGCAGAGCGTTCAGCTGATCCGGCAGCGCGTAGGCCCACTGGGTGATGTTGCCCGCACCGAGACAGATGACGAAGTCTCCAGGTTCCGCCAATTCCTTCACCACAGAGGCCAACTCTTCCGGGCCGTTAATAGCCTGCACCTGCCGGTGACCACGTGTTTTCAAGCCGGAAACTAGATCCGTGTGGCGCGCGCCCTCGATCGGCTTTTCTCCTGCCTCGTACACCGGCGTGATGACGACCGCGTCTGCATCGTTGAAGCAGTTTGAGAAATCATCGAACAAACTGTGCAGGCGGGTGTATCTGTGCGGCTGCATAACCGCGATCACCTTGCCATCGGTGGATTCCCGGGCTGCATGCAGCACCGCCTTGATCTCGACCGGGTGGTGGCCGTAATCGTCGAAAACCTGAACACCGCTGGCTTCGCCGGTAAACGTAAAGCGCCGCTTCACACCGCCGAAGGACGAAATGCCTTTTTCAATATCCTCCGGCGACACGCCAAGCTGGGAGGCCACAGCGATTGCCGCGGTCGCATTGGAAACGTTGTGAAGGCCCGGCATAGGCAGAACCAAATTGCTGAGTTCGGTCTCTTCCCCGCTGCGGCGATCGCGGATGGTCACCGAGAAAATCGATTTGCCACCATCCATCGAAACATCGGTGAACCGCACATCCGCTTGAGGGTTGGTGCCATAAGTCACGATCCGGCGATCCTCGATGTTGCCGATCATGGTCTGAACCTCCGGGTGGTCGAGGCACATGACGGCAAAACCATAAAACGGCACGTTGTCAATGAACTGGCGGAATGCCTTTTGGACGCCCGAGAAGTCACCGTAGTGATCAAGGTGTTCCGGATCGATGTTCGTCACGATGGCAACGTCGGCCGGGAGCTTGACGAATGTTCCGTCACTCTCATCGGCTTCCACGACCATCCAGTCTCCCTTGCCCATCCGGGCGTTGGTGCCATAGGCGTTGATGATGCCACCATTGATCACGGTCGGATCGAGATGCCCGGCATCCAGAAGGGCAGCAACCATGGATGTGGTGGTGGTTTTGCCATGCGTTCCACCGACTGCGATCGCCTGCTTGAACCGCATCAGCTCGGCCAGCATTTCTGCACGGCGTACGACCGGGATCAGCTTTTCTCGGGCTGCTACCAGTTCCGGGTTGTCTTTCTTGATGGCAGAGGAGACGACAAGGACTTCCGCCTCGCCGAGGTTTTCAGCCGCATGGCCCACAGTCACCGGAATCCCGTTCGCGCGAAGACGCTGAACATTGGCGTTTTCAGCCATGTCAGATCCTTGAACCTGATATCCAAGTGTTTTCAGCACTTCCGCGATGCCGCTCATGCCGATGCCGCCGATCCCAACGAAGTGAACCGGCCCAATATCCTGCGGCATCTTCATGGCCGTACTCCCTTGTTTTGCGCGACGCTTTCAACAAGGTCGGCGAGCCGTTTGACGGCATCTGGTTTTGCAACTGTGTTGGCGGCCTTCGCGGCTGCCTCCAGCATCTCCGGCTCATCCATGAAACGGATCAATTCCTTGGCAAGGCGTGATGGGTGCAGATCCACCTGCCGGATCGGCCATGCGCCGCCGACTTTCTCAAGAACTTTGGCGTTGGCAGCCTGGTCCTGGTCAATCGCCCCCGGCAACGGCACCAGGATGGACGGCCGGCCGAGCACGCTCAGCTCCGAAACAGAGCTTGCACCGGAACGGCAAACCACCAAATGCGCCTGCGCGATCCGCTGAGGAAGGTCTGTAAAGAACGGCGCACACTCCGCCTCAACCCCAAGATCCTGATAGGCTTTCTGGACCCGCTCCATATCTTCCGGGCGGCACTGCTGCACGATTTTGATCCGTTTTCGCTGTTCATCCGACAGCTCCGCAACGGTAGGAGGAACGAGATCTGAAAAGAACCGCGCGCCCTGAGAACCGCCAAAAACCAACAGCTTCAAAGGGCCACCAGAGCCCGGAGGAGTGAAATTCAGTTCAGCTGCATCCAAAACAGCATCGCGGACCGGATTGCCCGTCTCGACCAATTTGCTAGACAAATCGAATGGAAGATCTTCGATCGGGACGCTGGTTGCGATTGCTGACACCCCTTTGGCCAAGAGTTTGTTCGCCCGCCCCATCACGGCATTGGCTTCATGCAGGATCGACGGCGTGTTTGTGAGACGTGCCGCGTACATGGGCGGAAAGGTTGGATACCCACCAAAACCGGCCACGACATCCGGCTGCAATGCCTTGATCACCTTACGTGCCTGCAGTGTGCCAAACAGCAACTGAAATGCGGTTTTCGCCAGGGCAATCGGATTGCGTCCGCGGATGGTGGCGGAGGCAATGATGTGGACCTTGCGGGCTGGAAACTCAGTGCCGTATTTGTCGGCCCGCTCATCCGTTGCCAGCTCGACGGTCCAGCCGCGGCGGCTCAGCTCACTTGCAAGTGCTTGTGCGGGAAACAGGTGACCGCCGGTTCCACCGGCTGTGAGTAAAACGGTTTTGCTCATAAATCCGGGCCAACAATTACATCAAGGAAGACGGAGACAGCCGGCTGACCGTGACCGTGTCATTCGACATGGGCCGCGGCCGCTTGCGGGTCAGCGCGAGAATGGCCCCGGCAGACATCGCGGACGCCAAAAGAGAGGACCCCCCATAGGAAATGAACGGCAGCGTCATGCCCTTCGACGGAACCAGGTGCAGGTTCACCGACAGATTGATGGTTGCCTGAAGCCCAAACAGGACAACAAGACCGGCGGTTGCCAACCGGCCAAAGGCATCCTGGTCCCGGCTCGCGTGCTGCAATCCGCGGATCACGATGAAGGCAAAAACAATCACCAGCAGAAGGCAGGCGATCACCCCAAATTCCTCGCCGACCACGGCGAAGATGAAGTCAGCATGACTGTCCGGCAGGATCCGTTTCACCGTGCCCTCGCCCGGCCCCCGTCCGAACCATCCCCCCGACATGAAAGCCTCGAGCGCGGTATCAACCTGGAAAGTATCGCCAGTGCTTGGATCCAAGAACCGGTCGACCCGGCTAGTCACGTGCGGTAGGAAGGCATAAGCGGCGAACAGACCGGCAATCCCGATGATCCCGAGTGCAACGATAATCACCCAGGAGATCCCGTTCAAGAAGAACAATGCCGCCCAGACCATGCCGATCAGCATGGTCTGTCCAAAGTCCGGCTGGGCCACAAGTAGGGTCGCGCAGACGGCGAACAGAATGAAGGCGAATAGAACACCCGGCACTTCCCGGCGGCGGCCGCTTTCAGACAACAAAAACGCGATCAGCACAACAAAGGCCGGTTTGAGATATTCCGACGCCTGAACGGACACACCGGCAATATAGATCCAACGGCGGGCGCCCTTGGTTTCAAACCCCATGAACAGGGTCGCAATGAGCAAGACCACGGAGATAGTGAACAGCACAAGCGCGGCTCTACGAACCATCCGCGGTGTCATGAGCGATGCCGCAAGCATGATCCCGAGTGCCGGGATCGTGAACATGGCCTGCCGTTTCACGAAATAGAAGGTATCAACGCCAATGCGTTCGGCGACCGGCGGGCTCGCGGCAAAGGCAAACACCACGCCGGAAACGAGCAGAATACTGAAGGCCGCCAGCAGATAGTGATCCACTGTCCAAAACCATTCGGCAAACCGGCTGCGATCGGCGCGTGAGACCATTTATGCGACCTCCTGAGTGTTTCCACCACCAGGCAAGGCACGCACCGCATCTACAAAAGCAGCGCCCCGCAGTTCGAAATTGGCATATTGATCGAAAGATGCACAGGCTGGAGATAGAAGAATTGCGATTTCTTCCGCACCATCTTCTGCAGCCTCGGCCGCCGCATCCTGGACGGCCTGCGTGAGTGTACCACTCACTGCGTACGGGACCTGTCCGTCCAGCGTTTTGGCAAACTCTTCTGCGGCCTCACCGATCAAAAAGGCCTTCGCGATATTCGGGAAGTACTCGTCCAGGGAAGAGATCCCACCGGCCTTGGCGCGCCCTCCGGCAATCCAGTAGATCCGGTCGAAACTCGCAAGCGCCCGGGCCGCAGCATCTGCGTTGGTCGCCTTGCTGTCATTGATGAAGAGCGTCCGGCCAGTCCGGGCAACAATCTCCATCCGATGATGGAGCCCAGGAAAGCTTTTCATTGCGGCTGCGATCTGATCGGCAGGTATCTCCAGCGCCCGCAGGCACGCAAAGGCAGCGGCGGCGTTTTGACCATTATGGTCGCCGCGCAAGCTGTCGATCCCAGCGAGCAGGGCGACTTCGGTCTGGGCTCCATCATGGGCCTCAATCAGGCGGCCGTGATGCGCGTAGATGCCGTCCGTTAATTCCCGTTCGCCTGCGATCCGGCAGACGGGTTTGCGGGCCAGCTCCAACCGGTCAGCGATCATGGAGGACAGACGGTCATCAACACCGACGATCGCGACTTTCGCACCAGCCACCAGCCGCTCCTTGATTGCGGCATAACTTTCCAGCGTACCGTGCCGATCCAGATGATCCGGCGACAAGTTCATGTGAAGTCCGACTGTCGGGTCCAGCGTCGGGGCAAGGTCGATCTGATAGGACGAACATTCAACGACATAATGGCGGCCAGGACGGGGCGGTTCCAGCTCCAAGACCGGTGTGCCTATGTTCCCGCCCATCTGCACATCCAACCCCAGTTCGCGCAGCAGATGCGCAATCAAAGCGGTGGTGGTCGATTTGCCGTTTGTTCCGGTGATCGCAATGAACGGGGCTTCAGGACAGAGTTTGCGATGCTCCCGGCAGAAAAGTTCGACATCGCCGATCACCTCAACCCCTGCATTTCGTGCCAGATCGACCGACCAATGAGGCACCGGGTGTGTCAGCGGAACGCCCGGCGCAAGGACAAGCGCGGATACGCTCGTCCAGTTGAGGGTTTTCAGATTTTCGGTTCTGAGGCCAGCGGCCGCCGCCTCGGCAACTCGCGTTTCATTGTCGTCAAAGCACACCACATTGGCCCCACCCGCCTGCAACGCCTTGGCAGTGGCAAGTCCAGAACCGCCGAGCCCGAAAAGCGCAACGGTTTGTCCTTCAAATGTGGTGACTTCGATCATCGCCTTACCTCAGCTTCAGTGTGGCAAGGCCGATCAGGGCCAGGACGACCGATATGATCCAGAACCGGATGACCACCTGGCTTTCGGTCCAGCCCTGAATTTCGAAATGGTGGTGGATCGGAGCCATTCGAAACACACGCTTTCCAGTGAGTTTGAAGGACATCACCTGTACGATCACCGAGACCGCTTCCAGAACGAACAGGCCACCGATGATTGCCAGAACAATCTCGTGCTTGGTCGCAACCGCAATCGCGCCGATCATTCCGCCGAGCGCCAGAGATCCGGTGTCCCCCATGAAGATGGCCGCGGGAGGCGCGTTGAACCACAGGAAACCAAGACCAGCGCCGATCACCGCACCGCAGATGACGGCGAGTTCACCGGTACCGGCCACATGGTGGATCTGCAGATAATTTGCAAACACCGCGTTGCCCGAGAGGTAAGCGATCAATCCAAAAGAAGCGCAAGCGATCATAACCGGTACGATGGCCAAACCGTCGAGGCCATCAGTCAGGTTCACCGCATTCCCAGCGCCAACCATGACGAAGGCCGCGAATGGAATGAAGATAAGGCCGAGATTGAGCGTGAAGTCTTTGAAGAACGGGAATGTCAGCGCTCCTGAGAACGATGTCGTGTCGAGCACTGTAACGGTAAAGGCCGCGGTTGCGGCAATAAGGAACTCAAGGCCCAAACGCGCCTTGCCACCGAACCCCTTGTGCGAGGATTTCGTGACCTTCAAGTAGTCGTCGTAAAATCCGATCATCCCGAAGCCGACGGTCACACCGATCACGACCCAAACATACGGATTGCTCAAGTCGGCCCATAGGAGCGCAGCCACCAAAGCACCGGACAAGATCATCAATCCGCCCATTGTGGGCGTTCCTTTTTTGGACAGGTGGCTTTCCGGGCCATCGGCACGGATCGGCTGACCATGTCCCTGCCGGATCCGAAGGCTCGCGATAATCTTTGGCCCAAACAGAAAGACAAAGAACAGGGCCGTCATGATCGCCCCGCCTGTCCGGAACGTGATGTACCGGAAAACGTTCAGAGCAGAGACTTGGTCGGCGAACTGGCCGAGAAAATAAAACATCAGCTATCCTTCACGCCGCTTCGATGTCGTCTGCTGGCGGATATTCTTTTTTCAAGGCTTCGACAAGCGGGCCCATGCGGGTTCCCAAAGAACCTTTGATCATCACGACATCGCCAGGCTGCACATCATTGACCAACAGCTCGGTCAAGTCTTTGGCCTCTTCGCGGTGATGGGCCTTTAGTTCGTCCGGCAATTTATCCCAGAGCGCAGCCATATGCGGGCCGGCACAGAAGACCCTGTCAATCGCAGCTTCGCGGATCGGTCCTTCAAGTTCTGCATGAAGCTGGTCGGCATCGGTGCCGAGTTCGCGCATATCGCCAATAACCGCAATCCGCCGCCCGGAGCCGCCAGGTGTGGCTTGCGCCAAAACCGAAAATGCCGCGCGCATCGACGCCGGGTTGGCGTTGTAGCTCTCGTCAATCAGCTGCACTTCGCCGCCGCCTACGGACAAACGGCATTGCTCACCGCGGCCCTTTGGTGCGGTCATACCGCCGAGCGCGGCAGCGCCTTCCTGCAGATCCGCGCCCAGATCGGCCACCGCAGTCAAAACCGCCAGGCTGTTCTGCACATGGTGTGCACCCGGAGCACCAATTCCATATGACACGTCATGCCCGAGGATCGAGGCTTCCACACTCGTGCCGTCGTCCGTTGCCACAGCCATTTTCAGGTGACTGTCTTCTGAACCGCGTTGCCCAAATGTCTGAACGTTGCGCACGCCGGCGGTTGCCGCCAAAAACCGGAGAAGATCGTATTGCTTGTTGTCCCGATTGAGGATCGCAACGCCATCCGGCTCCAGACCATTGAAGATTTCCGCCTTCGCCTGGGCAATCTTCTCAACAGACTCGAAGAACTCGATATGAACCGCTTCGACGGTGGTGATGATCGCGACATGAGGCCGAACCATCTGTACCAGCGGCGTGATTTCGCCCGCGTGGTTCATGCCGATTTCAAAGACGCCAAAATCCGTATCGGCAGGCATGCGCGCCAGCGTCAGCGGGACGCCCCAGTGGTTGTTGAACGAGGCAACCGATGCATGAACCTTGCCGGAGGGCGCAAGCGCCAGACGAAGGGCTTCCTTCGTCCCTGTTTTGCCAACCGATCCGGTAACCGCGACGATGCGGGCATTGGTGCGGGCCCGTGCGGCAACACCAAGTACGCGCATGGCTTCGAGCGGATCATCAACAACGACATAACGCCCGTCATCAGGCAAATCACCGAGGCTGTCTTCGGCAATAAGCGCCAATGACGCTCCTGCCTCAAGCGCGGCCGCAACATAATCATGGCCATCGAGCCGATCACCTTTGATGGCGATGAACGCATCACCCGGCTCAAGAGTTCGGCTATCGATGGAAATACCGGTTATGTGCGCGCCCACGTCCCCTTTGGCGGTTCCGCCACAGGCATCGATAAAGGCCTCAGATGTCCAAAGCGGGTCGCTCATTTTACTCCCAGTTGATTTATAGCGTGGCGCACAGAGTCGTGATCAGAGAAAGGAATCACTGTGTCGCCAACAATCTGGCCGGTTTCGTGACCTTTTCCGGCAACGCACAGGATATCGCCAGATTTCAGGCGCCGGATGCCTTCGGCAATTGCTTCGGCGCGATCGCCAATCTCAAGACCACCCGGCGCACCTGCAAGAACAGCTTTGCGAATGGTCGCCGGGTCTTCCGATCTCGGGTTGTCATCGGTCACTATGACCAAATCTGCGTGCCGCGCAGCCGCTTCGCCCATCAGGGGACGCTTGCCAGGATCCCGGTCACCGCCAGCGCCCACCACAACAGAGAGGCTCCCTTCGGCAAACGGCTTTAGTGCCGCCAACGCTTTGTCGAGAGCGTCCGGTTTGTGGGCGTAATCAACGAAAACCATACCGCCAGCCGGAGTTGTCCCGGCGAGCTCCAAGCGGCCCTGTGCGCCTTTTAGGTTCTCAAGAGCGCGAAGTGCAGCGCCAGTATCTATTCCGGCAGTGATCGCAAGACCTGCAGCAATCAAAGCGTTCGAAACCTGAAACCGGCCAATGAGCGGAAGAGTCACCTTGTACTCGCCGCGCGAGGTCTCGACCGTCAAAAGCTGCCCGGCACCGCTCGGCCTCAAGCCGGTCAGCTTGAGATCCTTGCCCGTCTCGCCAACCGTGAAAACCGGCAATCCACGCTCTTCGGCAATGGCCAAAACGCGATCTGTGTACTGCTCACCCGGATCTACAACAACATGACCGCCGGCCGGGAGCAGCTCACTGAAGAGACGCAGCTTGGCTTGCAAGTAATCCTCGATGGTCGGGTGGTAATCCATGTGATCACGGCCAAGGTTGGTGAAGGCTGCCGCTGTCAGCCGGACACCATCAAGGCGATACTGATCAAGGCCGTGGGACGAGGCTTCCAAAGCGGCATAGCGAATACCTTCATTCGCAAGGTCTGCCAGATCCTTTTGAAGCTGCACCGGGTCCGGCGTTGTCAGCCCACCGTAACTTTCGCCATCCGGCTTAATGATGCCCAAGGTGCCAAGACTGGCCGCCGGATGGCCTGCAGCTTGAAAGATCTGACGCACAAAATGGGCGACCGATGTCTTTCCCGCGGTACCCGTGACGGCAACAATCGTATCCGGCTGACGGCCGTAGAAACGCGCAGCCATTTTTGCAAATGCTAGGCGCGGTTCGTCTGCGCTGAGAACCGCGATGGTTGGCGGAACGAGAGCACGAACAGTCACGGCTGCATCGGTTGCGCACAGGACAGCGACTGCACCCGCTTCGACCGCTTTGGGAACGAACTGCACACCATCAACCGTGGAGCCCTTGAAGGCAGCAAAGAGAAAACCCGGTTGGACCTTGCGGCTGTCCGCGGTCAGTCCTTCTATAGAAAGGCCATTTGCCGTGTCCGGCAAATCCATGCCGTCGGCTAAATGCTCAAGGTGCATAACATCCGATCATCCGGTTCGTGCATCGTCATTCTCTTGAAGCTTAAAACCGGACCGGATTTCGGCTGCGACCCCGCCGGACCAGTTCGCTTCTTTTAAGTCTCCTTAATAGGAAATCTCGATCGGTTCATCCCCTTTGCCAAAGCGCGGCATCACACCGAGCATCGGTGCTGCGCGGCGAATGATCGCCCCGGTCGTAGGGGCTGTGTTCAATCCAGCTGTTGCACCAATACCTTCCCGCTCCGATTTCGGCTCATCAAGAACAACCAGAACCACGTATCTCGGATCGTCCATCGGGAAGGCCGAAAGGAAGGAGTTACGCCGCTTGTTTGACACATAGACACCGTTTTCAATCTTCTCCGCCGTCCCGGTCTTGCCGCCGACGGTATAGCCTGGAACATCAGCTCGGCGCCCGGATCCGGAGAGAACATTGAGGCGGAAGAGATACCGCATCATGCGGCTGACTTCAGGTGAAATCACTTGCTTCTTCAGCGTCTTAACTTCTTCCTGTGTCCGAGGCACAAAGGTCGGTGGCAACAAGGAGCCACCGTTGACCATAGCCGCGGCGGCCACCGCTGTTTGCATCGGCGTTACCGACAAGCCGTGACCAAAGGAGATGGTCATCGCGGCCAATTCGTTCCATTTCGGCGGCAACAAGGGAGCTGCGTTTTCAGGCAATTCCGTCTGCAATCGCTTCGTTAGATGCAACCGCTCCATGAATTCCTTCTGGCGCGCGACCCCGGTCGCCAGCATCATTTTTGCAGTGCCTATGTTGGATGAATAAATGAAGATTTCCGGCACGGACAGGATGCGGTTTTTCCCGTGGAAATCGGTGATCGTCCGGCCTGCAGCGCGCAGAGGGCGGGTCGCATCGAAGCTGTCATTGATCGTAACAGCTCCCGAATCCAATGCCATGGCGGTCGTGAACGCCTTGAACACGGAGCCCATTTCAAAGACACCGCCGGTCGCCCGGTTCAGCCGGTCCTTTTCCAAAGCTTCGGATCTGTCGTTCGGATCGTAGTCCGGCAAGGACGACATTGCGACGACTTCACCAGTCTTTGCATCCAGGACGATACCGGCGGCCGCGATGGCCCGATACCGCTCCATTGCCTTGACCAATTCGTCGCGCACGACGTGCTGGACCCTGAGATCTACGGACAGGCGCACCGGCTCCATGGTGCGGCCAGAGGCAAACCCGATCGACTGAAGGTCGCGCAACCATTGATCGTCGACGTATTTTTCAATCCCGCTGAGACCCTGATTGTCGACATTTACTGCGCCGACGATGTGGCCCGCGGTCGGACCACCTGGGTAAAAACGCTGGTTTTCAGACAGGAAACCGATACCGGGCAAACCAAGGTCATGCACCTGCTCTGCCTTGTCCGGTGTCATTTCACGCTTCAACCAGACAAATCCGGCCCCGCTCTCAAGACGGCGGCGAACAAGCGCCTCATCCAGATCGGGCAAGATACGGGTGAGCCCTTCGACTGCTTCGTCAACGTCGAGAATACGGCGCGGCTCAGCATAAAGGGACGCGGTCTTGATGTCGGTGGCAAGGATCTCACCATTGCGGTCGATGAGATCTGGACGGGAGGCGGCCACAGAATCCTGGGCAGAAATCCAGGCCCGGGACGGCGCCTCATCCATCTGGGCAAGATAGATCAACCGCCCACCGATGGCCGCATAGACACAGGCAAAAGCGAGCATGGCGAGATAAACGCGCGACTTGACCGCACTCGACGAAACCGAGCTACGCGCCGCCCTCGGCTGGGTTCGCCGAACCTGGAGAAAGCTCGCTGGTTCTGTTGCCAATGTCATTGCCCCTAAGCCCCTACCTGATCATCGCCGAAGAACCGGCATATCCGCCCATCTGGTCAGCCCCGCCAATAGGCTCCAGTGTCACCGGCCGTGCCGGAAGTTCATCCGGCATGACGATCTGCCGGACTTCCAACGCTTCGAGTTGAAGATACTCGTTGTAGCGCTCGACAAGGTTCTGCAGCCGTTCCGGCTTGTTCAGAACACTCCACTCGGCGCGCAAATGGCGGATTGCATTCCGCTCTTCGTCGATTTGCCGCTGCAGCTCCGCAACCTTCGCAGCGGACTTCGTTGCCGCCATCTTCAGGTCGTAGACGGTTGCCGCGCCGATCACGACGGCCACAATGAAAAGGATGTTGAGCACCCGAACCATGTCAGCCCCCTAGTCCATGAAACGCTGCAAGGCGCGGCACACCGGCGACATGAATGTCGAGCTCGCGCGCCGGAGCCTCTGTCCGCCGCCCTGCCCTCAACTTCGCTGAGCGCGCCCGCGGATTTGCATCCGTTTCCGTATCGCGCGCCTCGACCGCCTTGCGCGTGAGATTTTCAAAAGTTGCCGGCGGAACCTCTTCCTCCGGCATATGACGTGACCCGCCACCCCGTATTTTTGTCCGGTCCTGGAAAAACCGTTTGACGATGCGGTCCTCAAGCGAGTGAAAACTCACCAAAACCAGGCGGCCACCCGGCTTTAGGATGCGTTCAGCAGCGCCCAGCGCCTGAGCGGCTTGATGCAATTCACCGTTCACATAGATCCGCAGCGCCTGAAATGTCCGTGTCGCCGGATGGATCTGCGCTTTCTTCGGAGAGCGCCCGAGGACTTTCTCGATCAGATTTGCAAGCTCAAGTGTACGGCTGAACGGCTGTTCCTTGCGCGCATTGTCGATCGCATGCGCAACGGATGGCGCCCGTTTTTCTTCGCCCAAAAGCCCGATGATGCGGATCAGGTCCCGCACAGGCAACTCGTTGACCACGTCAGCAGCAGACGGCCCGGCCTGCTCCATGCGCATATCCAAAGGACCATCACGCAGAAAGGAAAACCCGCGTTCGGCCTGATCCAGCTGCATGGAGGAAACGCCGAGGTCGAGAACCACACCATCAACGCCGTCAAACCCGCTCGCGCGCGCATGAATTTCCAGATCCGCAAACTGACCCGGCACCAGGATCAGCCGGCCATCGGACTGGGCGACGAGTTCCTGACCACCGGCAATTGCATCGGGATCACGATCGATCCCGACCACCGTTGCGCCGCGTTCCAAAAGCTTGCGCGAGTAACCACCAGCACCAAACGTGCCGTCAACCATAACCTCGCCCGGCTGAGGGTCGAGCCATTCCAGAACCTCGTTAAGAAGAACCGGCACATGACGCTCTGGTCCGCCAGCAGCAAGATCATCTGTCTTGTCGCCGAGCGCCATCATACCGGCTCTCCTTGCGAGGGTGCCGGGAGTTGCCCCGACAGCATTGCGAGTGCGCGCTTTTGGGCCTCTGCGCGATACTCGCGGAACTGCTCTGGTTCCCAGATCTGAAACTTGTAATCCATACCGACAAACGTGACGGTGTCGGAGAGGCCGGCATGGTCGCGGATCATGTCGGAGAGGGTCATGCGGCCATCTCCATCGATCTTGATGATTTCGCTGGCACCGAACAGCGCTGCTGCGAGCATGTCATGATCGGGTGTGAGCTTGGCAAACTGCTGGGCGCGGTTCTGAATTTCAGCCACGAGCTGATTGCCTCCGGCGTCGACCGCCGCGCAATGCGCAGATGAAATACAGTAAAGCCCTTCAAACCCATCTCTCGCCAATACCGCGCGGAAGGGTGCCGGGATCGACACGCGACCCTTGGCATCCAGCCGGTTGGTAAAATGCGAAACAAAGCCGGCCATACATCCCCGCTACGGACCCCCGTCCGCGCAATCCCCGAAACAACCCAAAAAAGAAGGAAACGGCCCTACCTGTCAGAACATGCAAATTGCAACGGCAGCTCTTGCCAGCTCGTTAAGTCATGTCCTGAGCCCGTCGAACATGGGCCCGCGCTCCCCATTCTGGGTAAATATGGGATACCATGGGAAATCATGGGCGGTCAATGGAAGCTCATGGATTCCTGCAGGATTTGATCGCACACGACCCCGTCGAGCGAAGGTAACGCCAACATGCTTAATGAAGCCTTGACAGAATAGTAGAATCGGAGTCGCAGAAATACGGAGGGTCCACGCTCAAGCCGTCGGTGCGTGATGTCACCATCCCCAGTTTTCAAAGACTTGTGGATACAAAAAACGCCGCGGAAAATCCGCGGCGTAAGTTTGAGCATGCGCTCTTTGCGGCGCTCAAAGCGCTCAGGGTCAGGACCAGCTATGTCACAGCAGAAAGTCTGTGTTGCCGAGAGCCCGTAGTTGATCGGCCACACCTCCCGCATCTGTGACGACCGTGTTCCAGTCTGCCGCGGTCAGGTTGGCGAGTGACAGATCTTCAGCCTGGATATCTTCCAGCACATAGGTGTGCCCACCATTGTTCTGAACGGTGATTGTCAGATCGGTTCCGACCTCCTGGAGCGAGATGTCATTGACTGACAAGCTGCTGAAATCCAAAAGATCTTCAGAGGCATCAAAGTTGAGCACGGAGACTTCCCGCCCCCAATCCCACGTGATCGCCACCGTATCGGCACCCGACCCAAGGTTGATCGTATCCGAAGTGGACGGAGTAACCGTTGTGGCGGGCGGTGTTGGAACCTCCGAAGTGTCTGATGTATCGGGCGCGTCCGGTGTATCCGGGGTTTCGGTTCCTGGCACGGCACCCACACCTTCACGGACCTGGAACCCGTCTGTGCCTTGGCCTGCCGGCGCTTCCGGCGTCAGCAACGCTTCCCGCGACACCAACGACACATCGTTCTGATCAATCCCGAACGGGGCTTCCAGATTGTCTTCCATCACCTGATCGAAATGGAACTCCAGATTGCCTGGAATGAGATCGGCTTTTTGAACGCCAGTGAAGGTGAAGCTTTGACCACTCGGCAGCACACTGATGACCATTCCATTCGGCATGTCCTCAACGCTCAAGCGTTCACGCGTGCCGAAATAGAGGAAACTGATTTTCTGTGTTGCCGGATCAAACCCATTGATTACTTCGGCCTGCCCGTATTCATGAGAGCGGATGTAGACCGTGTCGCCATCCCGCGGGCCGATCCCCTTTTCCCAGGATAGAACGCCGCCGAGATCCTGACGCAAGTGCTCGTTGCCGACCACGCCAAAGTTCTCAATGGTGAGATCCGCGAGTTGCACCCCTTGCAGGATCTGCATGTCCGGTCCCCACGGATTGTCGACGATCGGCTCCCCGTTGGGGGTCATGTTCAATATCAGGCCATGAACCGAAGCATTGCCGAAGTCGAGCTGATCCGCGGCCGGGTTAAAGCCGACGATATCATCCTTGCCAAACTCCGCGGCCCATTTGACGCCGCCGAGATCACTCGCTCCGGTCGGAACCGGTGTGTTGGACCCGTCAGCATCGTAGATCACATCAAACCCGCCGGTGTCCGGCGTTTCGATGGATTGGCCTAAAAGGCTTGCAACCTCATTGAGCGCTGATTCTTCGGCAACCATGAAATTGCTCATGGTCATGTCCGCTAGAGACACGCCCGTCAGCACCGTTGTGTTGGCAACCTCGCCGGTAGCCGTGTAGACGACGACTGTCAGACCGTTTGCCGTATCCTGAATCTCAAGGCGTTCCGCGATGACACCGGCTTCAAGATGAAGCATGTCCCCACCCTCTGGATCAAAATCCGTGATGACACGGGACGGGCTGTTCGGCATGATCATGATCATCTGTGCCCCGTCCGGCATGTCAGGCATATCCGGCATATCCGGCATGTCAGGCATGTCAGGCATGTCAGGCATATCAGGGTTGTCCGGCGTATCCGGTGTACCTGGTCCGGAAACCGTACCAACTTGCGACAGGATTTCCTGACCGGTTTCCGTGCTTTGAATTGTGAAGTTCGACGCTGAAAGATCGCTCAAGGTTACGCCTTGGAGTGTCACGGTCTGATTGTTCGATGCCATCGTGAAAATCACGTTGCCATTGACTTCCGTGACATCGATCGCTTCCGGCCCAAACCAGTCGATGAAAATGGTGTCACTTTGTGGGTTGAAATTGGACACGACACGATCCGTGCCCCACGCCCAGGTGATCACAACCGAAGCATTGGCCGCAGTGACCCCCGCGGTTCCGTTCCAGCTGCCCGGCTCGATGGGCGGGGCCGGTGTGGGATCAACCGGGTCCGGGTCAACAGGATCTGGATCGACCGGATCAGGGTCGACCGGGACCTCAGGATCCGGATCAACGGGATCTGGATCCACCGGCACTTCGGGATCGGGCGCTGCGCTATCCTGACCGATCAACCCGAAAATCTTGCTGGCTGTCCCAGAATCCAGAACAGCAAAATTGGACGGGCTGAGGTCAGACAACTTCACCCCTTGAAGGGTTGTGGTCTGATTGTTTGACGGGACAGCAAAGACAACACCATTTGCCGTTTGGGTAATTGTGAGATCGGCCGCACCGATCCAATCAACGAAGATGGTGCCAGTAGCCGAATCGAAGTTCGACACAACCGCATCTTGTCCCCAAGACCATGTGATCACGACATCAGCCGAGCCCTCGTCAACGTCAGCCGATCCGTTGTCTCCGTTTCCAGGCGTCCCCGGGGTGCCTGGTGTTCCAGGCGTGCCACCGTCTGGCGTTCCAAGTCCTTCGTCCCCGGTTAGGCGGCTCTCATAGAAAGCGATTGCCTCGGCAACGGTCGGAGCATCGAAGCCACCGAACTGCTCCATATATTGCAGGATGGACGTACCGTATTCATCGGTACTGACTGCCCCGCTCTGCAGAAGGGACGCTGTCCCCCAGGCACCGCGCAAGTGTGCTGCGGCCATGATCCCAGTCAATGTCAGCTCAACCGTTACAGTCTGGCCGTTCTGCGTGTATGTCGCGGTCTGGCCAATATAATCGCTCAGCGATTGGCCACTGTTTGCGAGCTGGTTTTCGATGACCTGCAGATTGTAGCCAAAGGCTTCCTGGATCGCGACATCCTGGGCGGCCTTGGTTGTGAAGTCCGCAAAGGAGTTCACACCGTTCTTGCCGGTCCAGGTCCCATCCCAGGTGTTGGTGGCCGCACCGTTCCCATAAAACACCGTGTCGTCGTAGTAGCCGAGATCGATGAGCAGCGCTTCACCGAACTGGAAGCCAACAAACCCAAGCGAGTTTTGAGACTGGTAGGCCATCGCCTCCCATTCGGCATCTGTCAGCTGAGACCAGCTCGAATACTGCGGAAACCGGTCTTGCACCGGGCCGCCAGCCCATTGATCAAGCTGCCAATCCTGAATGACACCAGAGTCGTAACGCTCTCGGTCCCATCCCGATTCAAATGCCAGCAATGCGGACAAGAAGTCTTGATATGTTCCGGCCATTTGTTCCCTGCCTTGTGAGTACATAACGATCTCAAACTAGGCAGCGAATTGGCGTGAATCATGGGCGTAAAATTAAATAGTAGAGGTATTATTGTGGCGAATATTTCATTATTTGGCAATTTTGGGGCAATGATTACTTGGTAAAACTGATCATAACACTTGAGAACAGATTTCATTCCCGAGAAGTTAGAAAATTATTTGGTTATCGGCTGCATCAGCAGAACAGACGGCTGCGAGCGGTTGCCTTTGGGGACTCTCCGAAGCGCTTCTTATAGGCAACAGAAAACCGCCCAAGATGACGATGCCCTGATAACTCAGCGACGTCGCTGACAGGGAGGTCGCCATTTCGGGCAAGCAACAAATGACGGGCCAGGTTCAGGCGGCACTGCTGCAAATATTGAACAGGTGTGAGGCCCATTTCGCGTTTGAAGACCAGCTGCAAGTTGCGCGGAGTGGTTCCGGCATGATTGCTAAGCTCTATCAGACTGAAATCTTCTCTCATCCGGTCATGGATCATATCAACGGCCCGCTTCAGGATGGCAGGTCCGGACTTTTGCGTTTCATGGGAGAGCAAGACGGAAGCCGTGTTCTCTTGCACCTCAAGCAGAGAAACGATCAGTTCTTCTTCGAGATACAGTTGGGACGTGCGGTGTTCGGATCCAAACAGCTCTCCATTCTCCGCAGCATGAACCAGCCCCCAAAGTTTGCGCATCCATTGGTGTGCTTCCGGTCGTCTCAGACGAAATTCCGGCGCAAACCGCAGGCGGGCACCCAAATCCATACCCGTGACCCTTGAGGCCACGTCGTCTACAAACTGCCGATCAATCTGAACCAGCAATTGCTCGCAACCCGAATGCCAGCGCATCACCGTATGGCGGTCAGGATTGAGGATGGAGGCTGTCTGCGGGTTTGACGCCACGGCCTGGCAGCCGTTGGTGATTTCGGCAGCACCGCTAAGCGGGATCTGGATCAGAAAAAACCGGGTCAGCTCGCCGGGCTCAATCGTCACGTCGCCGCCATAGCGAAGGTAATTGAGCGAGACATGCTCTCCGGAAACCCGGTGCTGGCTAGCGTCGAACTTGTCATTGGAGGATTGCCGCTGCAGCTTGTGACTGCAGAAGTGACGCGCAACGATGTCCCGGGCCGCATCAACATCGAAGGTCTGAAAGCGGCGGAAGTCACTCAGCGGTGGGGGCCTTTGCGGTTGTGCCATCATATCCGAATGATGCCTCCGGCTTTACCGCAGGATCAAGCGTTCTCGCTGCTGCAATGCGGCAATTCGCAGCTCTCATCAAACTAATTTCGCAATCTGGATAAAATGTCCGGGACTTTCAGCGTTAGCCTGATCCTGTCTTGAAAGAGAGGGGACACAAAAATGCAAAACGGAGCCGGGATCACCGCATCCAAAGACGGGCTCGACGGCGTCAGCTGGAACGTCGTTGGCCACACTTATACACCCAAGGTCCATAGCACCAACGCCTTCATCTGGCATGCCGTGGTGCCAGCGGACACGTTCGTACCGCCGCACATTCACCCGACCCAGGACGAATGGATCGTCATGCTGGAGGGGGAACTGGAGGTCGAAATGGGTGGCAACGTCCATAAGGCAGGTCCAGGCGACACGGTGCGAATGCCCATGGGCGAAGCCCACGGTATCTTCAATCGGTCCGGCCAGACCGCGACCTGCGTCTTCGGCGTCGCGCCAGCGCGAAAGCTCTTCGATTTGTTTGGGGCCTTGAACGGTGTCACGGATCCGGAAGAACTCGTGCGCCTGTCTGCCCTGCACGAAGTCGATTTCCTTCCCCCGCCCGATCAGGCCTGATCGCCGCGCATCCTGGAGGGGAAGACATGACAAAACGGAAAACAGTCGCCGTCATTGGTGGCGGCGTGAGCGGTCTTGCGGCTGCCAAAGCCTTCGACGAACGCGGTCATCGTGTTCTCGGGTTTGAACGAAGCCACGATTTCGGCGGCGTCTGGGAACTGTCCAGGTCCTATCCGGATGTGCAGACCCAGTCGCCTAAGGATCTTTACCGATTCACCGATTTGCCAATGCCGGACGACTACCCGGAATGGCCGAAAGGTCCTCAGGTTCATGCCTATGTCCACGCCTATGCGAAGAAGCACAATCTGGCGCGTTTGTTCCGGCTGAACACGACAGTTCTATCCATGGACCGGCGGGCCGGCGGTCAGCCGGGCTGGACCTTAAAGCTAGAAGCAGCAGGCAAAACCTGGACCCAGGATTTTGACTTTGTCGCTGTGTGCACGGGGCAGTTCTCAGACAAAAACATCATCTCCCATCCGGGACAGGATGCGTTTGTCCAGACTGGCGGACAGGTCATGCATAGCTCTGACTACACCGACAGCAGCTTAGCGGCCGGCAAAAACGTTGTCGTGCTAGGCGGTTCAAAATCAGCCACGGACATTGCGGTCAATGCGGCCAAGAATGGCGCTAAGTTCGTAACCCTTGTCTACCGCGAACCGGTTTGGCGTGTGCCGTATTTCATCGGCGGCATCAACTTCAAGCGGCTTTTGTACATGCGGGCGCAGGAGTTGCAGTTTAACGGCTGGAACCCGTCGATCACCGGCAAGATCCTATCGGCGCTGTTCAAACCGCTCATCTGGGCCAACTTCCGCGGCTTGGAAATGATGCTCAAAACCCAGCTGAAGCTAAAGAAGTGGGACATGGTGCCGAAAGTCCCAATCGAGAAGGACGCGTCCTGTTCCCTGCCGATCGTAACGCCCGGTCTGTTCGAGGGCTTTGAAAGTGGGGCCATCAAGCCGGTCCGGGGAACCATCGACCACTACGAAAACGGCCATGCTGTTTTGACCACCGGGGACTGGGTGCCTTGTGATGTTTCGGTTCTTGCTGTTGGCTGGAAACTGGGCGTGCCTTATCTCGCCAAAGAGTATCAGGACAAGCTGATCGAGCCGGATGGGCAATACCGTGTCTATCGCCTGTCGGTGAACCCGGATCTGCCCGACATGGGCTTTGTCGGTTTCAACTCCAGTTTCTGCACAATCCTGTCGGCGGAAATGATTGCAAACTGGCTGGTGCGTTTCGCAGACGGCCAGCTGGCAAATCAGCCAACTGATCAGGAGATGCGGCAAAACATCAACATGATGCTCGGTTGGCGGCGCAAGGAGCGGCCCGCCGCACAGGTCTATGGCGGTCTGTGTTCGGCCCCGTTCCACTTCCGGCACTTCGATGAGCTGCTGGCGGATATGGGCGCCACAAAGACCAAACGATCCAATCCGCTTGCCGAACAGTTCTCCTATCCGAATGCGGATGCTTATGGCGGGTATCTCGCCAGCACGCCGCAATATATGGCTGGATAGGGTGAAGGAATAATGCCAGTCGGCCTATAAGCCGGGTTCTGTATGGCCCACGCCAATCCGAAGATCTGCGCGGACGTGACAGCCATTCATCTGGGACGCCTATTGCCAGACGCCTCACGCAACCAACCCGGACAACTGGCCTGGAAACCGGCCTGGGCCCTGGATTGCTCCAGGGTCCGCGTTGTCCCTATTCGGTCTTGCTCCCGGTGGGGTTTACCGTGCCGCCGCTGTTACCAGAGGCGCGGTGGGCTCTTACCCCACCCTTTCACCCTTACCCCGGCAAAGCCGGAGCGGTTTGCTTTCTGTGGCACTTTCCCTAAGGTCGCCCTCGCCGGGCGTTACCCGGCACCGTGTCTCCATGGAGCCCGGACTTTCCTCCCCCGCGGCCTTTCGGCACTTGCGGCAGCGGCTGTCCGGCCGACTGGCGCTCCGGGACTTAAGTTGCTTTTAAAACAAGGTCAAGCGAGCCGCAATGCAATCCCCGCTTCTCCATCAAGCTGCTTTCAGCATCTTGTAGGCAACGGACGGCAAGAAGCGGTGCAAGGTGTAAAGGACCGGAACGCGGCCCAGCCGGATTTCATCCTGTCCAGCCGACAGCCCCCGGACGATGGTTTGGGCGGCATCGAGAGCCGACAACGCGGACTGTTCCCGTCCGGCAGCCATGCGCGTTCTCAGGAGATCTGGCACGATGTCGGTAACGCCGATGCCGGTTTTTTCGAGTTGGTACCGCAAGCTGCGGGCAAACGCTGACAGCCCGGCTTTTGTTGCGCAATAGACCGGTGTTGATTGCTTCGGCACCCGGCCCAGCGCAGACGTGACGAAAGCGATGCGCGCCAACGAGGCTTGTTTCAAAAGAGGCAAAAGATCCGACGTCAATTCGATTGGCGCTTGCAAGTTGATCGCCATTTCCGCCTCGATGAGCTCCGGCGATCCGCAGCCGATGGAAAAATCAACGGCCTGCTGGATACCAGCATTGTTAATCAAGAGGTCGATCGGCCGATCGAGGTCATAAACTCCTTCGACAAACCGGCGCCGGTCGCCCGGGTCTGTCAGATCAAGGCAAAAGGAGTGAACCTTGCCATAGTCTTCGGCGGCCCGAAGTGCACTTTCTGTCCGCCCGCAAATGATCACGCGATGTCCGGCATGCCCATAAAGACGAGTCAGCTGCGCCCCAAGACCGATGCCGCCGCCGGTAATCACGATTGTCTTTTCAATACTCATGTCTTTTGTCTCCTGATCAAACTTTGACAAGAGCGATACCGATTTTGAGCGGGGCGCTGCATTAACCCGGGTTAAGAAGCGCGCTGCTTGCCGCGGCGGGCCCGAATGCGCGAAAGCGCCACCGGCGTAATCCCCAGATAGGAGGCGATATGATATTGCGGCAATCTGGGAGCAAGATCTGAAAAGTCGTCCAGAAATGCCTCATATCGCGCACCCGCACCCTGAAGAAGAAAAGACGCTTCCCGCTGCTCCTTTTTGAGCGCCAGCATGGCAACGGACCGGCTCAATAACCGTTCCCAATAGATGTCGGCCTCAACCTGTCGGCGCACAAACTCCATCGGCAAGGCAATTGTGACTGTGTCTTCCAACGCCTGTGTGAAAAATGGGCTCGGCACACCGGAAAGGAATGTCGACAAGCTGGTTACCACGCTGCCCGCAGCGACGAAGTTCTTGTTGAACTCCTTGCCGTCATCCGTGAGGTAGAAAAAACGCACCAAGCCCGATTGGATGAAATAAAGGACGTCGGGCCGATCGCCAGCGGAAAACAGAACGTCATCAGCCTGAAAACGCCGGACCACCGAAGCGTCCAAAGCTACGTCGGCACTTTGAGCCGGCAGACCACCGCTTTGCCGGAGCCACCCATTGAACATGGTCACTGGCGACTGGGTCATGTCTATCCTGTTTTCTCCCATCACGCGCCAACCAGATGGTGCTTCGAAAGGACTGATCAAACACCAAACAGGACGGATTTATGCGCCGCTATTTGGATGCATGTCTAGTCGCGCATTGCCCATCACGGCCCCTCACCTCGCCAACACGTTTTCTTGACCTACTCAGAAATCGGCTGAATACAGCCATTCCTGACGGAAAGTATATTTTTGACTACTGAGTACAGAATACCTATCTGTGGTCTGGCAATCGCGCCACTCGATGGAGATTTCAATGACTGACTTTCAATTGCACACCAAGGAAACAGCCCCGGAAGGCGGCGCTGAACTTCTGGAAAGATCTGAAAAGGCATTTGGCCGGATTCCGGGCTTGCACGCCGTGATGTCTGAATCTCCGCAACACCTTGAGGCCTATCAAAAGCTTCATGAGCTGTTCCAGCAGACCAGCCTCTCGACGGTCGAACAAAACGTCGTCTGGTTGACAATCAACGTCGAGCACGAGTGCCACTACTGTGTTCCGGCTCACACTGGAATTGCACACATGCAAAAGGTGCCGCAGGACGTGATTGATGCGCTGCGCGACAACACACCGCTGGCGGATCCGCGTCTGGAAGCTCTTCGCGACTTCACGCTGAAGGTTGTGCGTCAACGCGGGCATGTCAGTGATGCCGATGTTCAAACCTTCCTTGATGCCGGCTTTACCAAACGCAATGTGCTCGACATCATTCTTGGGCTAGCCCAGAAGGTCATGTCGAACTATGTCAATCACTTGGCAGAAACGCCGGTCGACACGGTGTTCGAAAAATTTGCATGGACACCGCCGGCTCGCGAAGCTGCAGAATAACCCCGTCCCCGGCCGGCATTTTGTCGGCCGGGCCTTAACCTGATGATTGGGTATGGCAGGAAGACCGAAGAGTTTTGATGAAGATGCCGCGATGGACGCGTTTGTCGACGTGTTCTGGACAAAGGGCTATGGCGGAACATCTGTAGACGACCTTCAGTCGGCTGCAGGCATCAAGCGCGGCAGTTTCTATGCATCCTTCGGCAGCAAAGACGACGTCTTCCAAACCGTGATGGACCGATACTGGAGTGGTGTCACGGAACCGGGCCTGTCCAATCTCGAACCAGCAGCAACAGCGCTTGAGGGCGTTGCAAGTTTCTTGCGGCACGTCGGCCGTTTTATGTCGGAAAACCCGTTCCGCGGGTGTTTACTGCTGTCTTCCGCAGGCACAAGCACGTCCAATGTTGAATCGTCCGAAGCCGTTTCGGGGCGTATGGCACAGTTGGAAGCCCGGCTCACCGAACGCCTGCTTACCGATCCAGACCTCTCTTTGGACCGTGCACACGAGTTGGCAGCTTATGTCCTCACCATACTGCTTGGCCTCAATGCCATGGCGCGTACGGGACACGATGGCAGTTCGATCCAGTCTGCGGCCGAATGTGCCGCCCAGTCTCTGAATGCTTTGTCCCAGAAGCCTTGACCACTCCAAGCCCAGACTTGTCATATCATTCAGGCCAGTAGCGCTGGTGCGTCGCACAATCTTCATTTGCAAGGCCGGACGAAACCGGTAACCTTCGAGCAACCAAACAAGCTCGCGGGGGGCGCATTTATGAAACATGCGGTCAAGGCGGCGGAAGCTGCCGAAATGATACCGGACGGCTCTTCCTTGCTGATCGGCGGCTTTATGGGTGTCGGAACACCGCATCGGCTGATAGATGCACTGGTCGATCGCGGTGCCAAAGACATGATCGTGATCGCCAACGACACGGCCATGCCGGGCAAAGGGATCGGCAAACTGATCACCTCCGGCTGTGTGTCCAAGGTAATCGCTTCGCATATCGGCCTCAATCCTGAAACACAGCAGAAGATGATTTCCGGTGAGATCGAGGTTGATCTCGTCCCTCAGGGGACGCTGGTGGAACGGATCCGTGCGGCCGGTGTTGGACTTGGCGGCATTCTGACCCCTACCGGCATCGGGACGCTTGTCGAAGACGGCAAGCAAACCGTTACGGTCAACGGCAAGGACTATCTCCTGGAAGAACCGCTTGGCGGGGATTTTGCGCTGATTGCCGCGCATCAGGCCGATTATGTCGGCAACCTCGAATATTCGCTGACCGCGCATAACTTCAACCCGATCATGGCCATGGCCGGTGCGACCGTGATTGCCGAACCTCAAACGATCGTCCCGGTTGGCGTCATCTCGCCGGATTCCGTGAAGACCCCGGGAATTCTGGTGGATCACCTGTTGGAGAGGGCTCACTAATGGATGCCAAGGAAATCATCGCCCGCCGGGTTGCCCAGGAAATCCAGCCGGACACGCTGGTCAATCTCGGTATTGGCCTGCCCTCAATGGTCGCCAACTATCTGCCGAAAGAAGTGCACGTCTTCTTCCAGGCAGAAAATGGTGTGATCGGACTAGGAGCACGGCCACCGGAAGGCATGGAGGATCCCGACCTCACCGACGCGGGTGGTGGGTTCGTCACCGCGGTTCCGGGCGCAGCATCCATCGACAGCGCCATGAGTTTCGGCCTGATCCGCGGTGGCCATCTCGACACGACTGTACTCGGCGGTCTTCAGGTCGATGAACGGGGTTTTCTGGCAAACTGGATGATCCCGGGAAAGATGGTGCCGGGCATGGGCGGCGCGATGGACCTGGTCGCCGGTGCAAAGAACGTGATCGTTGCCATGGTTCATACCGCGAAGGGCAAACCGAAGATCCTTCACGAATGCCAGTTACCGCTGACAGCCCAGCGCCGGGTCAGCCTGATCGTCACTGAAATGGCTGTGATTGAACCAACAGAAGAGGGACTTCTCCTGAAAGAAGTCGGGCCAGGTGCCAGCGTCGATGATGTTATTTCGGCAACAGAAGCCAGCCTGATCATTCGGGGCGACGTGCCGCAAATGAAGCTCGCCTGAACAACCAACAGCCACCCAGGACGGCAACACGACTAGACATCGGCGGCGTTGCCGTCCAGGTCAGGGTTATAGGTATATCTTCAGATGCGAGGCGGCTCGGAACACCCCTAAATTCGGGGCATGATCCAATCCGTGATAACCGTCCTTGGCGGGCTCGGCCTGTTTCTTCTGGGCATGCACCTCATGACCCGGGGATTGCGGCAGCTCGCGCAGCCTTTGATCTTTTTCGGTGTTCTTTTGCAGATTTTCGGCCGTGACCGCTGGCAACCCTTCGGGTTGGCCATTGCCGGGTTTGGCCTTCTGTTCGTCGGCATCGATACATTGACCCAGGGCTTTTCCATTCTGGAAGGCCGGATCACTCCGGATGATTTTCCCGGCGACACCTTTTTTGGACGCGTTCAACTGGTCCTGATCGGGGTGGTGATTACGCTCATCACCCAATCCTCAAGCGCAGGTGTTGCAACAGCACTGGCAGCCCTGACGGTTGGAGCAATTTCCTTCCCGCAGGCTGCCGCCCTTGTCATTGGGATGGACGTAGGAACCACAGCGACCGCAGCGCTCGCAACCGTCGGCGGATCGGTTGCATCCCGCCGCACAGGATTTGCGCACGTCGTTTATAATCTGATGACCGGTTTGATCGCGTTTTGCCTCCTTGTTCCGCTTGGCTGGCTGTACGCGGCCGCCGGGCCGCACCTAGACCCGCAGATTGCGCTGGTCGGTTTCCATACAGTGTTTAATCTCATCGGGGTTTTGGCCGTGGTTGGCGCGACAAAGCACTTCGCGCGGTTGATCATCTGGCTGATCCCGTCCAAGGGAGAAGACCCGGCCGAGCGGTTGGATGATCGCCTCTTGAAAGATCCGGAAGCCGCTTTGGATGCCGCGCGCGCAGCCGTTCAGGATCAGGCAAAACTGCTTTTCGGAGCAGTCTCAGATGCGCTTGGGGCGGAGCCAAGGGAAATCCGGCCGGTTTCTATTGATGCATTTGAACAGACGAACACATCCCTCCGGTCCTATTTGGATCGCATCAAGACCGGGCAAGAAGATCCTGCCGCCAATGCAGACCACATTCACCTTTTGCACGCACTCGACCATATGGACCGGCTGACCGACCGGCTCCGCCAGAGCGACCGGATCGAGACGATCCGAACAACAGAGCTCCTCTCCCGTTTCGGACACCAGCTTTCCGGCCTCGCGGGACGTTTCAATGACGCTAAGGGGGACCCTGCCGTTTCCGCCGAATTTGATGCGCTTCGGCAGGCATTTCGAGAAGAACGCCGGCTCACCCGGGAAAACACCTTGAACCAGGCCGCCAACGATCAGGTTGGGTTGGAAGAAGCCATCGCCCGTGTCGACAGTATCCGCTGGCTACATCGTTCCACCTATCATTTATGGCGGATCTCGGTGCATCTCGTGGACGGAAGAAACGGCGAGGCTCCCAAGACCGACGCGCGTCTTGAGATGGAGTCGGATAAAACCTGACCACATATCCGATCCGGCTTCAGCCTCGGCGCGCGCCCAATTGATCGGACAACGCCCGAACGCCGCCACGAATTTGATCCTTTGTTGCCCCGGCAAATCCGATAATCAATCCAGGCTCAGGTGCTGCATCCAGATAACAGACGGACAACGGTGAGACAGAAAAACCGCGGGCTTGCATGCCGCGCGCGACCTTCCGATCATCCAAGTCTTCGTTAAAGCGGACAGTCACCTGCACATTGCCTAGCGGCGGCTCGACCGACACAGCATTGCCCAATCCTATTTTGAGCGCAGCAACAAGGTCATTGCCCCGTTGCTGGTAGACGGACCGGATCCGTTTGAGATGCGCGCGATAATGACCGCTGTCGATGAAGTCGGCGAGCGCGATCTGGGCATGCACATTGGCCAGCTGCCCCATGTTCCGGAAAACTCCGGCCAAAGGGCCACTCAGGTATTTCGGCGCAACGGCATAAGATACCCGAAGCCCCGGCAGCAGGCTCTTTGAGAAGGTGCCGAGATAGATCACCTCTCCACCACCTGCGAGCCCTTGAAGAGCGGCAACCGGGCGGCCTTCAAAAAGAAACTCACTGTCGTAATCATCCTCGAGAATTGTCGCGCCCATTCGGGACGCGTTCTCGATCAAGGCGAGCCGCCGGGCGAGCGGCAACCGGGCCCCGAACGGATACTGATGAGAGGGCGTAACATAGATCAGCCGTGGGTGCGGGCTTTCATTCTCGAGGCCATCCGGCAGAACCCCATACTCATCTACCGGCAAACCCCGGATGTTCAATCCTGCCCCATGAAAGGCTGTTCGCGCGCCCATATAGCCCGGATCCTCAATCCAGGCCGTATCGCCAGGATCTGAGAGAGCCTGGGAAATGCCCGCAAGCGCCGCCTGCATTGAGGGAACGATCAGGATCTGGTCCGCTGTGGCACGGACGCCGCGCTCACTTGCGAGATAGTCCGCAAGGATCGCTTTCAACGCCGGATAGCCTGATGGATGCTGATAGAGCAAATCAGGCGACCGAACCGTTCGTACAGCTCTGCGCAGACAGCGTGCCCAGTTTTCATAGGGAAAGATATCCAATGCAGGCGCACCCGGCTGCAGCGCTTCATGGCGCTGACCCCAGCTGTCTCCACGCAGGTTCTTCGCGAGCTGGTTCCCCCGTTTGGAAAGCCCGCGCGGAGGCACAGTGTTGACGTTTTGTATTTTGGTGCCTTCAGGTGCGGTGCCGCCAACAATCACTGGCGCAACGCCTGCACTCACCTCCACGATCCCCTCGGCCTTTAAAAGCTCATAGGCCGTGTTGACAGTGTTGCGCGAAATCTGTTGTTGCTGCGCAAAACTGCGGGACGATGGTAGACGCATGCCCGCTTTCAAGCGCCCCTGCCCGACCGCCTCGCGTAACGCTCTGTAAATTTGCTGGCTGAGTGGAACAGACGATGACCGGTCCAGATCACAGACACCTTCGAGCAGTTCTGGTACTTTCATTTTTTCAAAACCGGACCTTTCTATGGAGCCAGATTATCGATCATAACCGGCATACACAAGAACGCGATCCGAGAAGAACACGATGAAACACGAACAACCCGACCTGCCCCCCTACGCCAAAATCCGGCAAATGAATCGCGGCGGGTATGACAAGGAACTGGCAAACGAAATTCTGGATGCCGGTCTGGTCGCGCATTGCGGCTTCATCCATGAAGGCCGCCCGATGGTTATCCCGATGGTCTACGCACGCATCGGCGACAAGCTCTACATTCATGGGGCCAGCACCACCCGGATTATCAAGGACAACAAGGCCGGTGTCCCTACAAGCCTCGAGGTAACCCTGTTGGACGGCCTGGTGTTTGGCCGGTCCGCTTTCCATCACTCCATGAACTTTCGGTGTGTGATCGTTCATGGGACCGCGCGTCTCGTAGAAGATCTTGAAGAAAAGAATATCGCCCTTGCGGCAATTACCGATCACATGGCCCCGGGCCGGTGGGCGGAATGCCGCGAGATGTTGCAAAAGGAACTGAAAGCCACCGGCGTGTTGGTTCTCGATGTGGAGCACATGAGTACCAAGGTACGCACAGGCCCTCCGGTCGACGATCCGATTGATATCGGCACGGACATTTGGGCCGGAATAGTCCCGGTCGCCACCGGTTTCGGCCAACCCTATGCCGCAGTGGATGTGCCGGACGGCATTGAGCCTCCCGCCTCCATACGGGCAGCACGGCAGAAATTCGCCTGATCTACAGGCCAAAAAAAAGAAAAACCCCGCTGCGCCTGCAACGGGGTTTTCAATGCCCACGAGTGACCGCCCTGTCACAAGTTAGCTGGACGCTAGGATCCGCTGCACTTTCTTGCAATAACGGCGGCTGATCGGGTTCATCCGCTTGGCATAGTGACCAGCGTTGTAGCGCAGAATGGTTCCGCACAGATCGCCGTTGGCCCGATCATGTGCGCCTGCGAGGTACTTCATCCCCCACTCGAGATTGGTCTCCGGGTGGTAGAGCGCTTTAGTGGATCCGCGATACCCCATACCGCGCGCTGTCGCCGGCTTGATCTGCATCAGGCCAACTTCGCCAGCAGCCCCGCGGGCCCGTGAATTGAAGTTGCTCTCGACCTCAACAACCGCTTTCGCGATCTTAATCGGCACGCCATGTTTCTTGGCTGCCTTGCGGATGAGGCTCGCATATTTGTCTTTGCGCGGGTTGCCCGTCTTCTCGGCTTTGGCCGATGTGGAAAGGGACGCAACACTGCGGTTGCCGCCGTATTCATTGAGCACAGTCCGCGGATCAGCGGCAACGGCTTGCGCCGGGATCATGAGAGTTTGGGCGAAAACACACAGCGCCCCAGTAGCTATTTTAATCGACCGTAACATTCGTCCAGCCCGTTTGGTTTTTGATGTAGGATTTTCGGAGCGGAGGAATGACCGAGCTATGGGACGAAATTTTGCACTGCAAAATCACGATTTATTACAATATATTTCAGAATTTTACTGATTTGTGCATCGCAACATCAGAAGAGTCTGCAGTTTGTGTCAGAGCTGTGACACATCGCAGACCAAACCGGGGCACAGTTGTGCAAATTGTGCCCGGCACTTTCAGCAAGGATTAACGGACGGAAACCGGCGGGCAGGCGGGCCAGTCAGGGCGCCTTGGTGCTCCTATTAGCGTCCAGTGTTCGGAAAACATCAGCGATCAGGGACAGGAAATGATATTATCCCTCATGCTCCGAATACTTTTCTCGCCCGTTCTTGCCCTGTTGCTTCTATTCAGCGCAAGTTTGAGCGGTCCGGCATATGGCCGGGACTGCCTGAATTTCATGGCCGTGAATTTCTATACCTTCGGCTCAATCATTAGCAGTCTCCAAGAAAGCTTCGCCAAATCGGGTGTATGTTTCACGGTCGATCATGCTCCGGCCCCGCGAAACTCTTTGCTTTTAAAACAGGGCAAAACAGATGGCGAATTGTTTCGCATCCCAGACTACCAAAATACCATTGGCGACGCGGCCATCATGGTACCAGAACCGATCATTGAGGGCTACGGGTTGCTTGTTACCAAGTCGGAGAGTGTCTTGGACGAAGATCTCGCAAATATCCAAGGCATGGCGGTCGGACGGGGTGTCGTCTGGCAAAACTATGTTTCACTACCAGAAGCCGGCGTTAGCGAAGTTGGAGATTATGCCTCACTGATGACGATGCTTCGTACAGGACGGGTATCTGCAGTCTTGATCGACAACGTGAATTTCACACAACTGAAACTGCCAAAAGAGAACCTGTTTGCAAAAAGAGTCACCCCTAAACTTCAAGCACATCTTTTCTTGCATGCACGTCACACATCCCTGCTCCCAGAGATCAACAAGGCTATTCGTGTTTGGAGAGCAGAATACTCGTTAGAAAACGGAGACTTCTGACAACCTGGAGCCCGTCAGAACTATTTCAAAGACGGCAGCTTGGATAGAAGGTTGTGAAGCGTTTCGATGGTTGAAGCGTCCACCACGCCGTCAACTTTCTCGGGGCGGAAGTGGCGCTGAAAGGCCGTCACCACCTCGCGCGTGCGGCGGTCAAAGCTGCCATTGATGTCGACTTCGTATCCATAAAGCGCCAGCATGGACTGCAACGCTTCAACGGGCTGGCCTTCTTCACCCTCCTGCATGAAGAGCCCGGAACCAATAGGTTCTGGCTCCACGTAATGACCAACACCGGCTGCAGCCAACTTGTCCCACGGGAACAATTCACCTGGATCTTCTTTACGGCTTGGAGCGATGTCGGAATGGGCCAGCACCATCCACGGATGGATTTGATGCCGGGCACACACATCAGCGCAAAGCGCAATGACCGCCTCTATTTGAGGTTCGGCGAAGGACCGATAACCGAATTCATGTCCAGGATTGACCATCTCAACGCCGATCGACCTGGAATTGATGTCTCGCTCGCCCTTCCAAAAACTCTTCCCGGCATGCCAGGCACGCCGGGCTTCCGGGACGCATTGCAAAATGGAGCCATCTTCCTGAACGACATAATGTGCGGAGACCTCAGAACGCGGATCACACAGTCTTTGTAGAGCCTCTTCCCCGGTCTGCATGCCTGTATAGTGGAGGATCAGCATATCAATCGGTGCATCCTCCGCACGGTCTCCATGGTTCGGAGAAGGATGAACACGTGCCTTGACGCCGGTATCAGTCGCAACGCTCATATGCCCCTTTCCGCGCAAATCTGCGCCCATGCCTCATTCAATGCGGCCAGACGGTCATTGGCGATCCGGACAAATTCTTCCGGGACTCCACGGGCGATAAGCCGGTCAGGATGGGTTTCTTGAACTTCCCGCCGGTAGTGAGCTTTCAATTCAGCATCACTGGCCTGCGCACCTATCCCCAACACTTCATAAGGATCACCGTCTTTACGGACATGGCGGGCAAGAACTTTGGAAAACTCTCGCTCATCCAGCCCAAAAACCTTAGCCACTTCCGAAAGGTAGCTTATTTCGCTCTGGTGCACGACGCCGTCAGCTTTGGCAATGTGAAAAAGGCCATCCAGAATATCGAGCAGGGTTTTGCGATCATAGGGAAAAAGGTCGGCGAGCTTCTTCGCGTAAACATCGAAACCGGCAACATCTTCTTGGGCAAGATTGAACAGCCGTGCGACGTTTTTTTCCTCGTTCGACGGAACATCGAAGAGTTCTCGAAAAGCAATGACTTCATCGGCTGTTACAACACCGTCAGCCTTGGCCATCTTTGCCGAAAGCGCGATCATCGCGACTGTAAAACCGACTGTATTTGCTCCCTCTGGCCGTGCCAAAACGAGCTGCACAAGCCTGTCGACAATCTGCGCACCGCCAGATCCAATTGCACCGACAATGCTCCCGATGCTGCTCCAGACGCTCACACGTAAACTCCCTTAAGGGTTCGATTGCCGATCATTCAGCTCCAACCCGGAGCAGCAGGAATCGCCGGGGTCGGGTACAAAAAGTCTTCTAACTGCACATGATGGTTTTGGCTAGCTGGGCCCAGAAGCCTATCCATTCTGCGGATTCCAGTCTCATCGCTTCCTGCTTTGTTTGGCGCGGCCTTTGGAACGATTGGAAAACAACATTGATTCATGATGGTTAAAGACTTTTGCCCTACTTTGGTGCAACCGTTTATCCGAAATGGTGCCGAGCTGGATGGCCACGTCATTTGTCAGAAGTAACATTGTTATATTTTTGATATCCATGTCGCTGGTAATGCTTCTGGCTGCGGGCGTCTACGCGAGCAATCGGCTATTGACCCATTGGCTCCTGGTTAAGGGCCTGGAACAGACCTATGCTGCGTGGGCAGATACGGTCTACGACACCTTACAGCCGCGTGAAGTCCGGGACACAGCAGTCCTGCCGCAGACTCTCGATGGCCTGCGTATGACGTTGACAAGTGATGGGCGATCAAACGCGTATCACGAACAAGTCGATACGTTACAGAATTCGTTGAAATCCGGTCATGCGCCCGCCGGAGTCCTTCACTTTTCCATCTTGCCATCTGCCATGGAAACCCGCGAAGGGCCGCAGTCTGCTGCCTGGGCATCACCCGAGTGGGAAGAGAAAAACCTCTTCCTGGCGCCGCAGACACTGACGGATGCAAAGGTCGCGGCTTTGAGTTCACCTCGAATTCTGGCCATTCCCGACATGAATACAGTCGGGCAATTCGGGAACAAAGCGGTCATCGTGTATCCGGCCAAGGATGCGAATTCACGCAGTCTGATTGCCTTGGTTAGCACAGCGACCATCATGAAAAGCCTTGCCCCCCTGCTCTTTTCAGTGAGTGCGGCGATCGGAGGCTTATGTCTCATATCCTTTTTGTTCGCCGGCATTCTGCTCTGGATGCGCTTTCGCGAACAATTGCAGACCAGCAAAAACATTCAGTACCTTGCGCATCATGACACGTTAACCGGGCTGCCAAACCGGGCCGTCTTCAATGCACGCTTGAGCGAAGCGCTCCGTTTTGCCCAGGCGAAGGCATCGAACATCGGTGTCATGATCATCGACGTGGACAAGTTCAAGGAAATTAATGACACCCATGGCCACGGGATTGGGGATGTTTTTCTGCAAATCATTGCGGACCGTTTGAAATCGGTCTTCAGCGGGCATCTGGTTGCCCGTCTGTCAGGCGACGAGTTCGCCGTCATGCTCACCTCGGTCTCGGATACTGGCCGCATGACACGTTTGGCAGCTGACATGATCAGTGCGACGGATCCGCCCTGCAATATCGACGGCCGGGAAATCAAAATATCCTTGTCCATCGGACTGGCGCGGGCCACCGATGGATCTTGGCGCTCCTCACGTTTGCTTCACTGCGCAGATCTGGCTCTTTACCGCGCGAAACACGAAGGTCGATCCACGTTCTGCTGGTACACACAGGACCTGGACGCGGAAGCTCAGAAACGAAAGGAGATCGAACAGGGTCTGGTCAAAGCTCTCAAGTTCGATCAGTTGAAACTCAAGTATCAGCCTCAATATGCGCTCAGTGATGGCTCAATGAAGGGATATGAAGCACTGATCCGCTGGGAGCATCCCACCAAGGGCATGATGCGCCCGGATTCCTTCATTCCAATTGCAGAAGACACAGGCCTGATCGAAGACATAGGCAATTGGGTCTTGGAGCAAGCTTGCAGGGAAGCTGCGCTGTGGCCCAACTCCAACCGGCGGGTAGCAATCAACATGTCCCCTGCCCAGTTCGCAGCCGGTGACATACAAAAGCGCGTGGCGCGCGCCCTTCAGACCTCAGGCCTGGACCCGAAACGCCTTGAAATTGAAATCACTGAGAGTTTGCTCATTTCCAATACTGATTCCGTCGTCCACACGCTCCGGCAAATCCGGGATATGGGCGTCTCAATCGCAATGGACGACTTCGGGACCGGTTACTCATCGCTCAGCTATCTGAGCCTGTTCCCGTTCGACAAGATCAAGATCGACAAGGCCTTTATCCAAGATCTTGGCAAGGACGCGAGCACGGATGCAATTGTTACGTCAATCGTCGGTCTTGGCAGGTCTTTGAATGTCACCATCACCGCAGAAGGTGTTGAAACCGAAGAGCAAGCCATTTTGCTTCGCGCCGCCGGTTGCGATCTGATCCAAGGGTATCTTTACGGTAAACCTGATGACGTCATGGTTCACGAAACCGTTCAAGCCGATATGACAGCCAAGATTCGATCAGTGAAAAAGACATGGGCAAGGCAATCTGCTAAAGCGGATCCAGCCCCCCCCACAAGTTCTAGCGGACAGCGGAAAGCCGTCGCAAAACCTGAGAAATCTGACGTGGAAAGCAGTAACAGTTTACCGACCGACGCTTCCTTTGGAGCACCGGTCGCTGTTCAAGGTTCCTGATACAGTTTGGTCAGGCTGCTCCCTGTTTCTGCCGATCAGGCTTACGTTCAGAATATCGATCCACCAAATAGTCAGACCGCCCGCGCACCAATAGTGTGAACTTCATCAGCTCTTCCATGACGTCCACCACACGGTCGTAGAGTGGTGATGGCAGCATGCGTCCGTCATCATCAAACTGGGTATACGCCTTCGGAACCGAGGATTGGTTCGGTATCGTGACCATGCGCATCCAGCGGCCAAGGATCCGCATCTGGTTGACAGCATTGAAAGACTGGGACCCACCCGAGACTTGCATCAAAGCTAGTGTTTTGCCTTGTGTTGGACGGACGGCGCCGGTGCTCAACGGGATCCAGTCGATTTGAGTTTTCAAGATGCCTGTCATCGCGCCGTGGCGTTCGGGCGAACACCATACCTGAGCCTCCGACCAAATGCTCAAATCCCGCAGTTCAGCCACTTTGGGATGGCTTGCATCGGCATCATCTGGCAACGGCAATCCTGAAGGGTTGAAGATCCGGGTTTCCGCCCCGAAAGCCGTCAACAGGCGGGCAGCTTCTTCAACCAGCAATCGGCTGTAGGACCGCTCCCGCAGAGATCCATAGAGAAGCAGTATGCGCGGCGGATGATCGAATGCCGCCGCCTGATCCACCTCTCCAGCGGTTACGGGCTTGATGTCCGCAAAGCTCACATTTGGGAGGTCCTCAGGTTTACCGTCAAACATTTTTGCTCCCGGCGTTGACCACTTGCCCATCTTCCTTTGTGAATGCGCCGATATCGACCGGAAGCAAATCAACGACCCTTTCAGAGGGCCTGCAGAGCCGGACACCCTTGTCGCTCACGACGATCGGGCGGTTGATCAAGTTCGGGTGCTCCATCATGAAGTCGATTAATTGGTCATCAGTCCATTTTTCATCGCCAAGCCCCAGTTCATCAAAAGGTGTCCCCTTCTGGCGGAGCAAATCTCGGACTGAAATCTCCATTTTTGCAATCAAATTCACCAGCTCTTCGCGGGATGGCGGCGTTTTCAAATACTCAATCACGACTGGGTCAATGCCAGCCTTGCGGATCATCTCCAGCGTGTTCCGGGACGTCCCACATTTCGGATTGTGGTAAATGGTGATGGTCATATTAGTGTGTTTCCTGATTGGGGGCGCTTATGGGAAAGCAGCAGATATCGGGATTGTTGCCGCAACAGTCTTCGATGAGAAATCCAAGCAAGGATCGCATCCTCAGATAGTCGACGGAGTAATGGATGTGCCGCCCTTCCCGGCGCGTGTTCAAAAGCCCGGCTTTTTCCAAAGTTGCCAGATGGAAGGACATCCTGGTGGGCGCAACGTCGAGGCGCTCTGCGATTGCGCCGGACGGAAGACCTTGGTCTCCCTCCATCATCAACAGCCTGAAAGCCGCCAGCCGGTCTTCCTGGGCAAGAGCCCCAAGCGCCATGATTGCGTCACCTGATTTCATAATTCGATACTACAAGAATTATTGTAGCATGAAAACAGAAATTTTCCGTTTTGACCGCAGAACCATTTTTACATGGCAGCTGCAGCGCGGGCGGCTTGGTCGTAGTTTCCGGAAACGAGGCGGAGGGTTGCGGCAAGCCGGGAGAGTTCACTCTCATCCAACCCAAGCGCTTTCATAGGCTCGACCAGAAGCGCTTCCCGCAGCCGTCTGTACTCCATACAGGCAGTCTCGCCTTCAGGCGTGATCTCAGCGGTTTTTTCCTTGCCGCGCCGACCAGAGGTAATCAGTCCGGCTTTCTCAAGTTTTTTGAGCGCGTAGGTCACCGTATGCGTGTCTTCGATATTCAGGACCAAGCAGATATCGGACAGTGTCTTGGCCCGCCCACGGTGATTGACCGAGTGAAGAACAAGGACATCAAGCGGACCCAGGCCCTCCGAGCCACTGGCAGCCATGCACCGGACCATCCAGCGATGATAGGCGTTGACCATCATGGTTACGGCAAACTCGATTTCCGACAGGGCCGGCATAGCCCCGGATGCAAGATGAGCGGCCGAAACCACTGGACCAATTTGGGCATCGGTGTTGGGTTTCGGCCGCTCAGTCATTTATCGTTCTCTCAAGTTGTTCTGAAATGCCCTTTTAATTGCTCAACATCGTCTGAGGCAACCACAGGGCCAATCCCGGGAATGCGACAATCAGAACCAGGGCCAAAATCATCAACAAGAAGAACGGCAAGGCCATACGCGCAACGGAGAAGATATTCCGCCCTGTCATTCCTTGAAGAACGAACAAGTTGAAGCCGACCGGTGGCGTGATCTGGCTCATCTCGACGACAAGCACCAGATAGATCCCGAACCAGATCAGATCGAGGCCTGCCTGCTCCACCATGGGCAGGATCACGGATGTTGTCAGAACAACAACGGAAATCCCATCCAGGAAGCAGCCAAGGACCACGAAAAAGAGGGTCAACGCGATCAGAAGCACGTAAGGCGACATGTCCATTCCGCCGATCCAGGAGGCCAGCTCACGCGGGATGCCTGTATACCCCATCGCAACGGTCAAAAACGCGGCCCCTGCCAGGATGAAAGCGATCATGCAGGATGTGCGTGTTGCGCCCAACAATCCATCGGCAAAGCTCTTTCGGCTCAAAGTCCCGGACACCCAGGACAACAAAAGTGCCAGCACAACGCCAATTGCCGCGGCTTCCGTCGGAGAGGCAAGGCCAGCATAAATCGAACCGATCACACCAACGATCAGGCCGACGACCGGGAAGAGACGGCGCGTTGCTTTGATTTGCGTCCAAAGCGGAAGTTTTTCCTCCTTGGCCGGCATCTTGTCCCGGTTCAGCATCGCCCAAAGTGCGACATATCCCATGAACAATAGGCACAACATGGCGCCTGGCAGAACGCCCGCCATGAAAAGGCGAGCGATCGACTGCTCAGTTGCCGCGCCATAAACGATCAGAATGATCGATGGCGGAATGAGCAATCCAAGCGTCCCAGAGCCTGCAAGGGTACCAATCGCGATACGCTCGTCATAGCCGCGGGACTTGAGCTCCGGCAGTGACATACGCCCCACTGTGGCCGTGGTGGCGGCAGACGATCCGGAGACTGCTGCGAAGATTCCACAGCCCAGGATATTCACGTGCAAAAGCCGGCCAGGCAGGTTCCGCATCCAGGGAGAAAGCCCGGCAAACATGTCCTCCGACAATCGCGACCTGAACAGAATTTCTCCCATCCAGATAAACATCGGCAAAGCGGTGAGATCCCAATGATGAGAGGCACCCCAGACCGTCGTTGCCATCACTGGCCCGGCAGGCACAGACACCAGTGCCATCATTGTTGCAAGTGCAACAGCAAACAGCGCAACGGCCACCCAAATGCCAGTCGCCAAGGCTGCCAGCATGCCCAGTCCAAGCAGGAAGGAAAGCAAAGAGAGATCCATCATTCGCTCCCTTCGATCGGGTCGTCGCGAACGACGGTTTCGAAACTTGGCGCCTGGCCGCGCAAGGACGTGACAAGATCATCGAAGAGCGCAATCGCAAGGACGAAGAGCCCAAGCGTCATGACGGCCTGCGGGTACATGAGCGGGATCGGAATGATACCGAAAGACACTTCGTTGTAGCGGTAGCTGTCCAGAACCAGGGCCAAAGCATGCCAGGTAAAAAACGCGGCGAGAGCGAACGCAACAGCCAAGGCCCAGATATTCAGGAGACGGGCAACGGTAGGGCCAACACCCTGCAAAAGAATGGACACACGAATGTGGTCACCATTGCGCAGTGTTCCGGCAAGCGCCAGGAAAGATGCACCGACAAGAAAGAACCCGGCGATTTCAGCAAGCGACGGAACCAACAGTCCCAGAGGCTCCAGGCCAACCAGGCCGCGGGCACCGTCCAGCAGCCGTCCCATAACCTGAAGAGTTACAAGTAGAGCGATTGTCACAAGGCAGCAGGCAGCCAAAACCGTTGCCGTCTTGTACAATCCATTGAGCGCATTTCGCATCCGCTCTCCCCCAAATTTTCAGCGGCAGAAAGAAAAACGCCGGGCAGTTGAGGCCCGGCGCTTCCCAGTCTTAGTTGGCCTTGTAGGCTTCCAGGATGGCAGCGCCGTCTTCCCCAGCTTGCTCTTGCCATTCTGCGGCCATCGTCTCACCGATTGCAGCAAGATCGGAAATCAGCTCGCTGCTCGGTTGAACGACAGTGATGCCGTTTTCCTGAAGAACTGTCGTTTTAGTCTTCGTTTCGACCTTGGAGGATTCCCAACCGCGGGTTTCCGCCGTCGCCGCTGCTTCCAGTACCGCAGTCTTTTCAGCGTCGCTCAGTGCGTCGAATGCAGACTTGTTGACGATCACCATGTTCTTCGGCAACCAGGCTTGAGTATCATGATAATGGGTCAGGAAGTCCCAGGCCTTGGAGTTGGCACCGGTGGATGGGGATGTGATCATAGCTTCAACACGGCCTGTCGAAAATGCGGTCGGAATATCCGGCACTTCAACCTGGGTCGGGACGGCATCTGCCAAGAGAGCGAGACGCTCGGTGGCTGCGTTGTAAGCGCGGAACTTCAGACCGGACAGGTCAGAGCCTTTGGTGACTTCTTTTTTAGCGTAGATACCCTGTGGCGGCCACGGCACCGTATAAAGAAGCTGCAAACCTTGTTCGGCGAGCTTTTCTTCGAGAGCTGGCTTCGACGCCTGATAAAGCTTCCAGGCCTGGTCATAGGAGGGTGCGAGGAACGGAACGGAATCTACCCCGAAAACAGCATCTTCGTTGGCAAGACGAGACACCAGAACTTCACCGATCGGTGCGAGGCCTTTGCGAACAGCGTTCTTGATTTCCGGATGTTTGAAAAGCGAACCAGCCGAGTGAAGCTGAATTGTCAGTGAACCGCCGGTCTTGTCGGCGACTTCATCAGCGAATGCTGCGATGTTCTGGGTGTGGAAATTGCCATCACCGTAAGGGGTCGGCATATCCCACTTGGTTTCAGCAACAGCGGCAGCAAGGCCAGCCACGCCAAAAGCGGCAGCAGCGGCAAACGTCATCCCGGCCTTTGCCAGGGATCGTGACTTCAACATGATGTTCTCCTCTTAGAAGCAAAGGGGTTTCTTGAACCTGAGCAGGGCAGCATGGCGGCGCTTTCTGTGAACACTCATCCATCGCTCCCACCTAAACGCTAATCCGGGAAAGAGAAAACATCAACATTTTATCGATAAATTCTTTATAAAAATCTCCTAAGCACTGAAAAACGATGGTTTCCGGGGAATAACTCAACTTCTAAGAGATACAATCAGGTGCATTAATACAATCAATGAAAGATGAAACAAAGCCGCTCCACTAGAGCGCGCATTCGTACTTCTTCTTTTCACCTCTGCAATGGCATCCGAGGCTTCGCGAATAACCGTCGTGGAATTGGTAAGGGGTGGTGCTATGATTATCCAGCCCGGTAGATCGGTCTTAGACCTGAAGATCAGCTATACAATGGTGGTCAAACTCGGCAGACGATTTTGACTCACGCAGGACAGCTGGTCTTACGCAATACTGCCCGTTGCCCAACGACAGCGCGACGCAGAACCAGAGCAAACAAAACAATCGATGGCACCCCGATCGCAGTAACAGGCATTTGGACACCCCAAAGGCTTGTAAAAAGGAAGCTAAACACGGCGAGCGCAATGCTGAATTTCTCAAAACTCAGATATCCGGTCTCATTGCCCTGCTGAATAAGCAGCAACACAGGAACAACCAGAAGAGCCAGGTCATAGTCCAGCAAATAAGGAGTGGAGAGGCATGCCCCGATAACCAACAAACTGCCCTTGATGGTCATCGGCAGGTCCTGACGCCATGACCAGATAACGGCTCCGAAAGATGCCAAAGCAAAGCCAATTTGAACAATCATGCCAGCCGTGTTTCCGACCCCGAACTGGCGCAACCAACCGAGAATGGAAGCGTATTTGTTGGCCGGCGTATGGCCGCTTTCCAACCATTCGCGGGCAAACGCAATGGTCTCAATAAACGCGCGCCAGACCTCTGTCCCAAAGATAACCCAGCTAATGGCGGCAAATAGCAAGGTCGTTACGGCGGCTGATGCGAATGCGCGATATTCACGACCGGCCAAAAGTGCAAACGGAATCAATATTCCCAATTGCGGCTTGTAGCTCAGCAATCCAATCAAAATACCGGCAAGAACCGGCCGATCACGATCCAGTGCGCCGAGTGCACCGGCCAAAAGCGCGGTATTGAGCACAGCGTTTTGCCCGTGAATGATCCCAGAGATAACCGCTGGAAAAACAATCAGGATCCAAAGGATTGACCGATCACGCAGCAAATACCTGCAAGCCACCACCAACGCGACGACTTGAAGTGCCTCAAACAGAAGCGCCGAGGGCCGATAGGGCAACATGGAAAATGGCGAGACCACCATCAACCATGTCGGCGGATAAAGAAACGGCAATTCTCCTTGATCGAATGTTTCAAGTTGAAACTCGTTTACGAGAGAAAAATTGTAGGCCTCTGCAGCAGCGCCTTCCAAAACAAAAAAACTTGCCGTCCAAAAACTGATGAAGTCCCCGAACATCGGACGGTATTCCGGAAAAACCACCTTTGAAAATTCAAATCCCAATCTGAAAATCATCAGTGCACCGACGATCGCCAGGACAAACATCAGGACACTGTCCGCCACCGGATCGCTCATACGCAATCCATAACGGAACGTTCCCGACTCGGTGTGCGGGTTTGAGCCACCCGTACTCTTCATGTGCACATCATCCCGCGCATTGGCTCCCTCAAAAAGACGCATACAAAACAAGCTTTAAACTCCGGGTAAAAGAAAATTAGTTTTTTTCATCGACATTTTATCGATAAAATGTCAGCATAAATCCATCGATCGCGGATAACGCGTCTGCCCGGCAGGCCTATCGCCGGCAGGAAAACATAAAGATGAGGGATAAAATGACAGCCAAGTGGGACTTTTGGATCGATCGCGGCGGCACATTCACCGACATCGTGGGCCGCGCGCCGGACGGGACCCTTCATCCGCACAAGGTCTTGTCAGAAAACCCGGAAGCGTATCGTGACGCCGCCATTCAGGGCATTCGCGAACTGCTTGGCGTTGAAAAAGGTGCTGCAATCCCGTCCGGCAAGGTTGCGACCGTGAAGATGGGAACCACCGTTGCCACCAATGCGCTGCTGGAGCGCAAGGGCGAGCGCACGGCCCTCTTCATCACGCGCGGCTTCCGGGACGCGCTGGAAATCGGATATCAGGCCCGCCCGCACATCTTCGCCAAGGAAATCATCAAGCCGGAACTTCTCTACGAGCGCGTTTACGAGATCTCTGAACGCGTTCAAGCTGACGGCACTCTCGAACAGGCTCTTGACGAAGAACAGGCCCGCACCGAAATGCAGGCCGCTTGGGACGTCGGGATCCGTTCCATCGCGATCGTCCTGATGCATGCTTACGCCTATCCGGCCCACGAGCAGGCTCTGAAGCAAATCGCTGAAGAAATAGGTTTCCCGCAGATTTCGGTCTCTCATGAAGTCTCGCCGCTGATGAAACTGGTTGGCCGCGGCGACACCACCATCGTGGATGCCTACCTGTCGCCGATCCTGCGCCGCTATGTGAACCAGGTTCAGGAAGAGCTGGGTGAAGGCCCGCGGCTGATGTTCATGCAGTCCTCCGGTGGTCTGACAGCCGCGGATCTGTTTCAGGGCAAGGACGCCATCCTGTCAGGCCCGGCGGGCGGTGTTGTCGGTGCCGTCGAAACCTCAGCAATGGCCGGATACGACAAGATCATCGGCTTCGACATGGGCGGCACCTCTACAGACGTGTGTCACTATGACGGCGATTATGAGCGCGCCTTTGAAACCGAAGTTGCCGGCGTGCGCATGCGCGCGCCGATGATGATGATCCACACGGTCGCAGCTGGCGGCGGCTCGATCCTTCATTATGCGGATGGCCGGTTCCAGGTCGGTCCGGACAGTGCAGGCGCCAACCCGGGCCCGGCTTGTTACCGCCGCGGCGGTCCCTTGACGGTCACCGATGCAAACCTGATGACCGGCAAATTGGCGCCGGAGTTCTTCCCGAAGATCTTCGGCCCGAACCAGGACCAGCCGCTGGATGGCGACGTGGTGCGCGAGAAGTTTGCCGCACTTGCCGAGCAGATTGGCGATGGCCGGACACCGGAAGAAGTCGCCGACGGTTTCCTGAAAATCGCTGTCGAAAACATGGCGAATGCCATCAAGAAAATCTCCGTACAGCGCGGCTATGATGTCACTGAATATGCCCTGACGTGCTTCGGCGGCGCGGGTGGCCAGACAGGCTGCAAGGTGGCCGACAGCCTTGGCATGAAGACGGTCATTCTGCACCCATTCTCCGGCATCCTCTCGGCCTACGGCATGGGCCTCGCCGACATTCGCGCAGACCGTCAAAAGGCTGTCGTGAAAACAATGACGGAGGAGCTACTCCCTGAACTGGATGCGCTGCGCAAGGAGCTGAGCGCCCAGACAGAAGCTGAGCTCGACAAACAGGGCGTAACTGAAGACGCCCGGCGGACCGTTGCAACCGCACATCTGCGCTATGACGGCACCGACACCCCCCTACCCGTTCTTCTTGGCACAGTTGATGAAATGCGCGCGGCCTTTGAGGATGCGCATAAAAAGCAATTCGGCTTTGCCTATGACAACAAGCCGGTTGTGGTCGAAGCCCTTGAGGTGGAAACCGCTGGCGGCGGCGCAGGTCTCGTCGAGCCGGATCTCACTCTGGCGTCCGATGTCCCAGCCGCTGCCAAAGGCACACGGATCTACTGCGAAGGCCAGTGGCATGATGCCGGCATCTTCAAGCGTTACAACCTCAAGCCCGGCATGAAGGTAATGGGACCTGCAGTGATCATCGAACCACATGCGACCATTGCCGTTGAGGACGGCTGGCAGGCCGAGATCAACGCCAAGGATCACGTCATCCTGCACCGGGTCGTCCCGCTGAAACGGGCCGACGCCATAGGTACACACGCCGACCCGGTCATGCTGGAAGTGTTCAACAACCTCTTCATGTCCATCGCCGAACAGATGGGCGTGACGCTGCAGAACACCGCCTACTCGGTGAACATCAAGGAACGCCTGGACTTCTCCTGTGCCGTCTTCGATGCCAGCGGCGCCTTGGTTGCCAACGCGCCGCACATGCCGGTGCACCTTGGCTCCATGGACCGGTCGGTGGAAACGGTGATCAAGCTGAACAAGGGCAAGATCAAGCCGGGCGACGTCTTTGCCTTGAACGCACCCTATAACGGCGGCACGCATCTGCCGGACATCACGGTCGTCTCCCCCGTCTTCGACAATGCTGGCAAGGAGATCCTGTTCTGGGCGGCCTCCCGCGGCCACCACGCCGATGTCGGCGGCTCCGCACCGGGCTCCATGACCCCGCTTGCGACCAAGGTGGACGAAGAAGGCGTTTTGTTCGACAACTTCAAGCTTGTCGATCAGGGCCGCTTCTGCGAGGCCGAACTCGTCAAGCTCCTGACGGATCATGCCTATCCGGCCAGAAATCCGCACCAGAACGTTGCCGACCTCTCGGCGCAGGTCGCAGCCAATGAGAAAGGCATTCAGGAACTGCGAAAGATGGTGTCCCACTTCGGTCTGGACGTCGTTCAGGCCTATATGGGCCATGTTCAGGACAACGCCGAAGAGAGCGTCCGGCGGGTCATCGAAGCCCTGAAAGACTCCGAGTACGAGTACCCGACCGACCAGGGCTCAACCATCAAGGTCAAGATCACAGTCGACAAGGACAAGCGGGAAGCAACGGTCGATTTCACCGGCACCTCCGCCGTGAAACCGAATAACTTCAACGCACCGGAGCCGGTCACCCGCGCCGCGATCCTCTATTGCTTCCGTGTGATGGTCGACGGCGACATCCCGATGAATGCCGGCTGCCTGAAGCCGATCAACATCATCATCCCGGATGACTGCATGCTGCGTCCGTCTTATCCGGCGGCCGTTGTTGCGGGCAACGTGGAGACGTCCCAGCACGTCACCAACGCAGTCTTTGCAGCGCTTGGCGCGATGGCAAACAGCCAAGGCTCGATGAACAATCTGACCTTCGGCAACGACACCTACCAGTACTATGAGACCATCTGCTCCGGCTCTCCGGCAGGCCCCGGCTTCAAGGGCACGGACGGTGTTCATGTGCACATGACCAACTCGCGCCTCACCGATCCGGAAGTCCTGGAGTTCCGCTTCCCCGTCCTTCTGGAGGATTTCCATATCCGCAAAGGCTCCGGCGGCAAGGGCAAATGGTCGGCGGGTGACGGCACCAAGCGCACCCTCCGTTTCCTGGAAAAGATGGACTGCGCGATCCTCGGCTCCCACCGCACCATCGAGCCGAAAGGCATGGAAGGCGGCGAGAACGGCGAACTCGGCCGCACCGAAGTCCGCCGCCTTGACGGCACCGTGCAACAGCTCAAAGGCTGCGATCAGACCATTCTGGAACCGGGTGAAGCCGTGACGGTCATCACACCGACGGCCGGTGGCTGGGGCAAGGCGTAACAGCCTGCCATTGCTACGCATTCGAGGGCGGGAGCATTCCCGCCCTTTTTCTTTTCTGAGCTTTGATGCCGGTTCTGCCAGCTGAAACTTACAAACTTGCCTGCACATAAGTTTTCTCTGTCTAACCCACAAAAGTTCCGCCATCGGCGCTGGCAATTGGTCACCGATTTCCTACATCTGCAGCACATGGCCAAAGTGGCCCTCAAGAGGAGACAAAAATGCCTGCTGCCGCCCGCCGTCTGCGCAAGACGACAGCTTTCATGATCGTTGCGATCGCCACAATGTTTGCCGCCACTGACTATGCCGAGGCCCGGAAGGGCGGGTTTGGCGGCTTTGGCAGCAGAGGCAGCAAAACTTATTCCGCGCCCCCCACGACCAAAACCGCACCGGATACGGCCGCTCCCGTTCAGCGTTCCATGACACCCCAGCCTGCACAGACCCAGCGGACCACTCCAGGCGCTGGCGGACAAGCTGCAAATGCGCAACGTCCCGGCCTCTTTGGCGGGTTCGGCGGTACGCTTCTCGGCGGCTTGATGCTTGGCGGTCTCGTCGGAATGCTGTTCGGCGGTGGCCTCGGCGGTTTTGCCGGATTCCTCGGCTTGATCCTTCAGGTCGGCCTTATCGTGTTGCTGATCAGCCTCGCCATGCGCTTCTTCCGTTCACGGCAACAACCGGCGACTGCTGGACCAAACCCGTTTGAAAGGGCGCCGGACCAGAACGCACCAAAAGCTGCTCCGTTCAGCTTCGGCGGCGGTGGGGCCAGTGGCTCAGCCTCACAGGCTTTTGCCCACCCGGTAACGCAGCCTTACGAGGCAACGGCAGCAGACCTTGACCGGTTTGAGGAGATGCTCAGCGAAGTTCAGTCCGCCTACAGCCGCGAAGACTACGCCGCGCTGCGACAGCTGGCGACCCCGGAAGCCATGTCTTATCTGGCCGAAGAGCTGGGTGAACTTGCCTCGGCCGGCAAAAAGAACGTCGTTTTGGATGTCAAACTGCTTCAGGGCGATGTTGCCGAAGCCTGGCATGAAGATAGCAAGGACTATGTAACAGTCGCCTTGCGCTACAGCGCAGTCGATTACATCGCCAAACGGGATAGCGATGATGTGATTTCCGGAGATCCTGACGCGCCTTCCGAAAGCACTGAAGTGTGGACCTTTGTTCGCAGCTCCGGCGGCGAATGGCTGCTTTCAGCCATCCAGGGAACTGGTTAAGGCACAAACAGCCAGCTCTCCGTTTAAGAGGCAAGACACTGCCAGCCGTTTCCCGGTTGGCGTATGGCGCGGGTAAACCGCAAGCGTCGAAGGCCGCCCCCACGGGCGGCCTTGTTCTTTTATACACCCCTGCAGACACCTGTCAGAATCCGAGACTTAGCCTGTTGGCTTGCTGCATCCTGCGAACAAGGCATCAATCAAAGGACGGTCCTCGGTGTTGATCATTAACTCCAGATACGGCGGCAAGGCTTTGCGAAACGTGTTCCGAGATCCTCCAGGAACCGTCAGGTCACCACTTTTGACAAGGCATTTGATATCGCGCCTCGGCAGGCTCAACCCGGCAGACAAGATCCGGTCAAGCCGAACCGGAACCCTGCCCGGATTTCGAATGCACAGAACAGCTGGTGTCCCAGCGACTTTTCCCTTGCTCGGAACCACCCGCCTCTGCAGCTCGAAGTCAGACGGTTTGCTTGGGCCGCTTGGGTGACCTCCAAGGTTGGCCGCCAATGTCTCCGCCAGCATCTGGTCGTTTGCCTGCAATGCTGACAAGAGGTCCGAAGGTACGGCGCTGACGGGTTTCCGTTTCATCACCTCGCGGTTCCAGCGATGGCCGCAGGACTGGCACGCATAAATAAGCCAAGCATCCAGACGACTTCCATTGGCATTGAGCCGGAACTTATTTGTCGAGGCAAACGGACGAAGTTGACCGCACCGCCCACAGGGACGTGCGACGGTCAACCGCGCCTTAGAGACAAGGGTCCATTCAACCCTGATAAGAGACGACATGTTTGGGATCTTCCACTTCCGGAAGTTCGCAAACGGGGGTCAGGCATCGCGCGGCAAGCCGCGCCCGGTCATTTGGCTGGTAAAGTTGGAAGGGTGGCGTATCGAAACATCAGATACGGTTTGGCCAAGCCACACCGGTCCCGATCCGCCAGTTTGACGAACGTGTCAAAACGATCGTGTGCGGACGCACACGGCAAAAGGATCGAAGACCGGTTAACGTATTGGCAAAACAAATCGTCCCGAAGATGAAGGTTGAAGACGTCCTAAGTCATGAGAACGTGGCGCGCAAGCGTGAGTTGCCTTGCGCTTCACCACAGCACTCGATCGCGATTGCGGACCGTTGGATTTGGCGCTGGCACCGGAAGCGCAGGTGTTTTCATAGAAACCCCAACGCCAGCAACTCGCTCACCTTATTTTCACAGGATTGAATTTTTGTAGTTTCGCCACCGTGAATTCTATCATAAATTGCAAAACTTTTTCTTTGAACGATAAAATTTACCCTTTCTTCAACTGATCAGCATCAATCTAAGGAAACTTACGTAGCGTTTTAAGGTACTTCTTTTCAATTGGCGCAGGAGATTCTGCGATGGCACTTTCACGTCAGGTATCCGCAACGGTTGCAACGAAAATACTTGGACTGGTGGCTTTTCTTTGTTTTGGGCTCGTTGTGGTGGCAGCTGTATCTGTTTATCAAATGGCCATGATCGGCAAGGAACTTACAAATATAGCCGAAAAAGACATCCCGCTGACCACAGCGATCAGTCACGTCACAAACCATCAGCTGGAACAGGCTGCCCTCGTCGAACGTCTCATGCGGCTATCCGGCCTGGAAGCTGGCGAAGAGAAACACGCAATTGGCGATGTCAAAGCTGCAATTTTAAAACTTGAGGTCCAGGTCGCTGACGAAATCCTGAAGGCTGAGGATCTGGCTAAATATGCCCTGGACAATGCCGCTTCGGAGATTGAAAGGACAGAGTTTGAAAGTGCCCTCAATCAACTCAAACGGATCGAAGCCGAATACGCCCAATACAAGTCACACGTTGACGAAGTCCTGCATTACATAGATGCAGAAGACTTGGCCGCGGCAGCTGCGATCGTCCTCACCCTGGAGGAAGAACAGGAACGTCTTGACCGGGAGTTGATCGCCCTACTTCAGGAAATCGAGCAATTTACTCTGGCAGCAGCCAAGGCTGCAGAAACCCATGAAAAACAGGCCTTTCAGCAGATCATCTGGACAGCCATCATCTCTCTTGGTCTCTGTGTGACCGGCTCGGTCCTTTATGCGCGTTTCGGTATTGCTGTGCCGTTGAAGGAGGTCTCCAACGGCCTGAAAAGCCTGGCTAATGGCGACACGGACGTTTCAGTCAAAGTCAGATCGCGCGACGAGATTGGCGCGGTTGCCGAGGCTTTTGAAGTCTTCCGGCAAAACACCATTGAAATGCAACGGCTACAAGCTCAAGCACGCGAAGAAGAAGAGCGCGCTGTTGAGGAACGGAGGGAAACACGCTTGCGTTTGGCGGACGAACTGGAGCGGGTAATGATGACCAGCTGCTCGGAAGTTCAATCGGCCTTACAAAAACTATCGGTGCACGCGGATGATCTTGCTCAAATGAGTTCCGATACGATCAATCGCTCGCACACGGTCGCCGCAGCCGCTGAACAATCCACGGCCAGCGTCCAGTCTGTCGCATCAGCCGCCGAAGAACTTGCCGCTTCAATTCAGGAGATTGCGCGGCAGGTGACCTTAGCAAACACGTCAACGGACCAGACCTCCAAACAAGCCGAAACCTCGGAAGAAACCGTATCGTCCCTGTCGGCTGCGGCAAGTGAGATCAATGATGTGCTTAAGCTCATCACGGACATTGCCGGTCAAACCAACCTGCTGGCCTTGAATGCCACGATCGAAGCGGCCCGTGCTGGAGAAGCCGGAAAAGGGTTCGCGGTGGTTGCGTCGGAAGTTAAAGCCCTTGCCACCCAAACCGGTCAAGCAACCGAACAGATCGGCACGCAGCTGACCGGTGTCCAATCCGGGGCAGCTTCTTGCTCGGTTTCCATCCAAGATGTGGTCCGGTCCATGACAGATGTCCGCGACAAGATCGCTGGAATTGCCTCAGCCATTGAAGAACAGGACGCGGTGACATCTGAGATTGCCAAGAACGCCTCGGAAGTGGCGCATGGCAGCACGGAGATTTCGGAAAACATTACCCAGGTGAACCGCGCGGCTGAGGCTTCGGGTGAAAAACTGAAAGATGTCGTGGGCGGTGTTGAGCTCGTCGCAACTCAGATCAACACGGTCCAAACAAGCCTTGAGGATTTTCTTGGACATCTCCGGGCGGCTTGAGACCGCCCAGCTCCCTGCTCAATTCTGATTGCGCGCCTGAAGTGCCAGCGCAACCAAGGCTTCCCGAAGCCGTGCGGGATCTGGGAGCCGCTCCTGAAACCACAAACGCACAATCCGGTCTCCCGCCACGAGGTCGAGCCCCTCGGGGTCGAGGCAGGCCAGCCGCCAGTTGGCGTCTTCGGCGTTCAGGAGAACTTCGGCATAGAGTTTTATGGCGTCGCGGTGGTCCTCGTTCATGTGATCGACCGCGCCACTTTCCATCGCAGACCAGGCCTGCACGTCGGCAACATCGGTCAGAAGATCATCCTTGCCGAGTTCAAACGCCTTGCCAAAGCCCCCGTTGAGGCTTGCCCGCTGTAAATCCAGGGCAAAGAACGAGAAATCTCCGAAGTCGACATAAAGCTCGGCCTTGGGGTGACGGGAGAGATAGCGTCGGCGCAAACGAGCATGTTCATCAGTTTCCCGCTCTACACGGCGCGCTTTGCAGAACAGCGAAATCCTCGGGTGGGCCAGAGGGTCGCCCTTCCCCGGTTCACCAACCAGCAACGAACAGGCGGGGTTGGCGAGGATCGCACTTGTGTGGCCGGACAAAGTGCTGGTGAGGATCACGGGCGTTCCATCAAGATCTGTTGCAACGGCAACCCGGCTCGCCAGGGGATATCCGGTCTCAAGTTCCAAGGCTGCCAAAGCGCCAAAGCGGGCGGTCCGGATCAATTCTTTGGCCAGTTTCCGGGCCTCGTCATCTGTATCCCGGATCACCGACTTTTCGTTATTTGATTGTTTTTCCTGACTATCTGCCATGCGGCCTCCTGCTTGGGACACACAACCTGAGAAATCTGAACACAAGATGAACGGCTATCTCAGGACCGGTTCAGCGCGCTTTGGGCAATGTTGCATCATCAGATCACGGCAGCGCAAATGGCGCGCCCCAAACGGAGAGTAAATCGATGCAAACCTTCGCTAAACGCATCCTGGCCGTTGCCCTCACCGGCGCCCTAATGTTGCCGGCGGTATCTGCCGCAGAAGCAGGCCCGCGCGATGGCTGGCGCCACGGTGGCGGCTGGCATGAGGGCCACCGCCCGCACCGCGGACACAACCGGCATTACCACAAGCACAAACATATCCATAAGCACAAGAACAACAATAACGTTGGCGCGGCCATAGCTGCCGGTGTCATTGGACTTGCTGCCGGTGCAATCATTTTGGGAGCAACCAACAAGCCGTCTTATGCAGGTCCGCCGCGTGGCCCGGCATATCCCTACCCGCGTGCCCCTTATCCGGGTCACGTCAGCGGGCCGGTCGGATTTCAGCCCTGGAGTCCGGCTTGGTACGACTATTGTTCGTCGAAATACCGGTCTTTCAATCCATCGACCGGAACGTTCACCACCTACAGCGGCGTTCAGAAATTCTGCCAATGAATGGCAGACACTTGGAGGGTGGAAATACCATCCCTCGAGACCTCAACGACCTGAGGCGGACAGCGACAGGCCAGCCGAACTGGCCACCCGCTGCCGCCGCTTTTTGTCTGGATCCTTTTGCGTGTGCTCTAGTCAGCCATGGTCTCGATCGAGGCAAATCCTTCCGGTTCTTCGCCTGCATCAAACGGAGTGTCCACCTCGATCACCGTATCTGGGTAGAAGCCGTTAAACCGGGTCCTGAGAGATAGGCTATAAGCGCCGATGTGGCCGATTTCGATCCAATCTCCGGTGTCGACCGTTTCTGGAAGCCAGAACGGCCTTGAGAGAATATCAACGCTGTCACAGGTTGCCCCGCAGACCTTGAACGGCACGATGTTATCGGCCTTGCCGGAGCGTGTGCGCCGCGCCGGGTCCGGGATAAAGCGGGCTGGCAAGGTGATTTTGCCGGTCCAGCTGTCCGAGAGAGACGCCCAAATCCCATCATTGATGTAGAGCCGGCGGCCTTTCTTCAAAAGCACCCGGACGATCAGCGATATGGACCTTGCCACAACGACCCGGCCCGGTTCCGCCACCAGCGGCATATCGTCAAAGGCCCATTCGGTAATGTCTGAGCGGATTTGTCCCATCAACTCTTCCAGGGACGGCAGATCAGGTACCTTGCGTCTCGGATCATGGCCGTAAACGGCCGGGAACCCGCCGCCGACATCAAGCTCTACAATCGGAACGCCAGCGCGGGAGCGGATCCAATCGGCGGAGGCCAATGCCCGCTCATAGGTTTCCGGCTCCTCAATCTGACTGCCGACGTGAAAACATAAACCGCACTTGAAGCCAATCCTGTGAATGCGTTGCAAAAGCTCAACCGCATGTCTCGGCGCAGCGCCAAATTTCTTCGACAGCTCATACGCAGCATGCCCCTTGGTCGCGATACGCACAAAGAGTGTGATTTTCGCAGGATCAATGTCCAGTGCCCGCACAATCCGGAGGATCTTTGCCACCTCGTCTTCATGGTCGAGCGACATCACCCGGATACCGTACTGCTCCAGGGCGAGGCGAATATCGGATTGCGCCTTGATCGGGTGCATGTAGAGCATTTCCGCCTTCGGCGCTGCTTCACGCACGGCGGCAAACTCTGCTGGAGACGCCACATCAAAACAATCATACCCCGCCGCCGCCAATTCCTTCAGGACAAAGGGTTCGCCATTGGTCTTCACGGCATAGGCCGTTTTCCCGGGGAACAACTTTTTGAAGTTCTGCGCATCCGCGCGGAGCACCGATGGCCGAAAACAGTAAATTGGGTGATCCGGACGCAAGTCCAAGGCAACTTCAGCAGCAGTTTTGTAACGCTCCATAGGCGTCTCCGATTGTTTCGTCATGACCATGAGAGGAACAAGCTATGGCTAAAATTGCAAGCTGTGACCGAAATTTACTGGCAAATGAGGTACGTACAGTCCTTGCCGTGACAGCCGGTATCCAGATGAAAATGAGCCTCATGATTGGGATCGGCATCCGGCCCCAGCACGGTTGTAAAGCGCTTGCAAGCTGCCGCATGGACCGCTCTTAGGAACTTGCCCGGGGCCGTCTCCGGTTTTGGCCAGTCTTTCATGACCGAAATGATTTCCCCATTCGCCAACCGGAAACCGGATACGTCGACCGCTTTACCGAGTGCGTGCTCGGAAAGCTTCCCATCCGGGAGATTGTTGCGGCGCCGGCACTGATATCCTGGTCCTGTCAGGAGCCCGGTGACGTCCATGCCCAGCTCATTGCGGGCAGCCGGTAGAACATCTTGCCGGATCCAATCCGCCATCACCTGTGCAAACTCGCATGTGATCATGACAGGTCCTGGAAAGGAGATTTCATCTCCGCTTTTCAGACCGACTTTCGTCACGGCGACAACATTTTCAAATCCGCAACCATTGTCGGTCTCGATCGCCGGGCGTTGAACAAATGTTACCCTTGGCAGTTCGCAGAGTTGCTCAGTCACCTGCTGGACCGATGAAGCTACAGGCTTACCAGGTTCGGCGTCTGGCTTTTTCCTCGGCAGGTCGACACCTTCAACAAACCGGTCTTGAGTGCCCGGCGTGAGCGGCTTTGAAGATGGCGCTGGAGGGGAAGCTTCCTGACCAAAGGCTGGTGCACCGACAGCAAGCAGGCAAAAACAAAACAAAAAAACCAAAGCCTGCATTTCGTCCGATCCGGCTGCGACGATCATACCGATATCATTGTCGATTTCGCTCCATAGGTCTATGGTCGCGAACCAGATAGAAGATTGGTACCAGAATGACCCTTGAACTTTATCTTGCTTATGTCGCTGCAACCCTCATCGTTTTGGCCATTCCCGGGCCAACGATCATGCTGGTGGTAAGCTACGCGTTGACGCAAGGACGGAAATCCGCGGCGGCTAGCGTGATGGGTGTGGGCCTTGGAGACGCCACGGCCGCCGCGGCTTCGCTTCTGGGCCTGGGCGCATTGCTGGCCGCATCTGCGACGGCATTCACAGTGCTCAAATGGGTCGGCGCCGCTTATCTTGTCTGGCTGGGTCTGAAGATGTGGCGCAGCCGCCCGTCGGCTCTCGGGCCCCATACCGTTGCCGACATTCCGGCCGGCAAGATCTTCTGGCACGCTTACGTGGTGACGGCGTTGAACCCGAAGGGAATTGTCTTCTTCATGGCCTTTCTGCCGCATTTCATCGCACCGCAGGCCCCCGTCGTCCCGCAGCTGTTTCTGCTCGGCATCACCTTCGTCGTGCTTGGGATTGTGAATGCCGCTGTTTATGCCTTTGCGGCAGCAGCCGTCGGCCAGAAGCTTCGCAGCCCGTCCTTGCTCAGGCTGATCAACCGTGTCGGCGGCGGATTTCTGATTTCCGCAGCCGCAATGACGGCCACCTTGCAAAAATCAAGCAGCTGAGCTCACAGCAACACTCAGGCCTTAGAGGCTCTTCATCGACATATCAAAGATCTGCAAAGCGTCGCGGCATAGCCCGTGATCACCTCTCATCGATGGGCGGCAAAAGGCACTTTCTTTGGCGGCGGTGACGATGGCTCGCCTGCCGTCCCTGCCGGCTTGGCCGCCGCGGTCTGAGATGTTTGCCGCAGGACTTCCAGCGATCTCTTGGCGCCTTCAACGCTCATGAGACCAAAGCGCTGGATCGCTTCGTTCAGTTCCATTCCACCAATATTCAGCCGCTGCGCCCGCATCATCAGGATGTCCTTATAGGCTTCGGCCCTGACATTGTTGGCCTTGCAGAGGATGATAAGCGGTTTGTCGTTCGGGCTGAACAGCAATTGGGACACAGCTGCAGGTGGCAGATCACTCAATCCAGCCAGTAGTAGGGCAAGCTCCGTCGCCTGCCCTGCCTTTGCAAACTTCCGGACAGCCTCATCGACCATTTGACGGCCGCTTTTGATGTCCTTGACAAGCGCATTCACCTGGAGCTTTGCCCGCTCAATCGTTTCCAGCTGGTTTTTCTTCTTTTCCTTGGAGGCCTGCGCCAGCATTTGTGCCAGATAATTGTCTTTGCCCATAGCAAGCACTTGTTTTTGAAGCTCTTCGGTCAAGAGCGGCAGAAGAACCTGGCCGACCTCAAGAGGCAGATCCGGGCGGCCGATCAATGCGGCTTGCACCGCCTCATCCCGACCAACCTTGTCGACGATCGTCATGAAAGAGTTGTCGGCGATTTCCGCGCCCTCATTGGCAGCGACCTTCGACAATACGGACGGATCACCGCGATCGACAAGAACAGAAGTTACAGCCTCTTCAATCGGAACCCTGACCGCGATCGCTTCAAGATGGTCCATGGACGCGGAGGAAGCGATCTCAACCAGGTCCTCAGACTTCAAAACAGGCGAGTTCGTAAGGACGGGTTCGGCGACAGCAAGGGTATCCTTCGCCAATTCGAGCATGAGTTGATGCGGTGCAAAATCGTCTTTCGCGACCCGTGCGGCGAGCTCTGCCCGGGTGTCTTCCTCGAGATCGCCCAACAATTTGACAGCGATATCTCCGAACAAAAAAGCGGTGTTCTCGCCGCGGGCATCACCAGCAGCCAGAAACATCTCAGTCAGCGTTGCAATAAGGCTTTTGCGGCCTGCTGTGCTTGAATCCTTTGCAAGATCAGCAAGCTTTGCCAATTCGGTCATTCTCTCTCCGCAGCGCGCTACGCGTTGTTCCGCATAGAGTACCGCGACCGGCTTAATAGACCACTACTTCAGATACCGAGTTTTTAGGTGCCTCATTCACGAAATCGCTTCGCCTGCAACCTGCGGGACCTGAGAGCGCTGCGATGCAGCATCTTTTTTCCTTCGCTTCTCGTTAAGACTGCATTAATGTGAGCGGCTGTGACCGATGTGACGGGAGGAATACAGATGACTCTTGTACGTAACCTGAACATGATCGCATTCTTTGCAGCCTTTGCGTTTTTGGCTGCAATTGTTCTGGGACTGATCTGAAATCTCGAGGTTGGTCCGGCAGGGAAATAGAATAGTGGCGCCTGCTAAAGCGCTTCAAAAATAGGCTGGACCGGAATTTTTATCTGCAACGAGGAAAGAAAAAACAACCAAAGCATCACCAAGCGGCTGCACATAAGAGCAACACGAAATTTAAAGTGCAGTGGAGTGCGTGACTGCGTTGCAGACAACGTGAAAAGAGATTCACGGGGGCGTACAACATGGAAAACCGGCGTGGGCTCAAGAAGCCGCGCCGGTTTTTTCATTCTCTCTTGGGTTTGGGAGCGGGACGCCGCGCGTCTTAGGCTGCCAGTTGCTCCGCAAGCGAGATCGCATCGGCGCGCTTGTTCGGATTGACCATCAGCTGATCGGCTGCGATCACGGTCACATCAGTGATGCCCAGGAAACCAAGGAAGTGCTTCAGGTAGGTCGTAGCAAAGTCGATTTCAGACCCGGCCTGTGTACCACCGGACGCCACTGCTATGATCGCTTTCTTGTCTTTCAAAAGACCAACAGGACCGTTCTCGGTGTACTGGAACGTCTCCCGAGCGCGCGCGACCTGGTCGATCCAAGCTTTCAAAGCTGCAGGCACCGAAAAATTGTAAATCGGTGTACCAATGACAACCACGTCCGCCGCCTTCAGCTCTGAAACAAGCGTGTCGGACACGGCGAGTTTCAAGCGCTGCTCAGGCGTGCGCTCAGCCGGATCTGTAAAAGTCGCTCCGACCCAGGTCTCATCAATAAATGGCAGACCTTGAGACACGTCGCGGGTCAGGATCTTCGCATCCCGGTTCGCCGTCGCAAGCGACTTGACCAGCGTCTCAGTCAGCTCTCGCGTTACGGAGCCGGTTTTCCGCGCGGATGCGTCAATATGCAGGATCGTCTTAACATCAGAGCTCATCGGTCTCTCCAGAGTCATGTCGCCAGCGGACATCGCCGGTTTGTTCATGAATAAGAGGTAATAAACTCAACTTTGATCGACTATATATGAAATTGTGAACGGTATATTCGAGGACGCGTAACAATCGATCTGATCGGGCCGACACGAAAAATCCCCGGCGTTCAGCCGGGGATCCTGATCGTTGGCCAAGACAAAACGCAGCTTATCGGTACGGCGCCTTGCCGAATGCATTGATCGTCTCGAGGCGCTCCAGATTGATGATCGCTGACAACATCAAGCGATCCTGGCTCCAGTCCGCAGGCTTTTGAATAGCAAGCCCGGTAAGGAACACCACCGCTGCCATTGGAACAATCACCAAGGCCACCAGTCCGGTATGCGGTTTGGCCCGGTCTTGTTCCATCAACGCTTCGACACGGCTGCGGAGCTTTTGGGATGGCGAGCGCCGAAGCAAGCGGTCCTGCACCTCGATCAGCGCGACGGCTGCAACGCTGGATCGGTTTTGGTTTAAAAAGGCTTCGCGCTTTTGGATCCCGGCTTTCGCGGCGCGCAACAGGCACATGCAATAAGACTTCAGATCCACTTGCGCGTTCTCCGCGACCTTTTGATCGCAAGCCAGTTCACGCAGGCGCTCGACCTCGGACTTCCAGATGTAGAAGAACGGGTTCCAGAAAAACAACGGGCGCAGGAGTTCCAGACCGATCTCCCACGTCACATCCCCTTGCCGTAGATGCTCAAACTCATGTTTCAAAACGAGCTTGAGATCTTCGCTCTGGGTCAAAAGCTCGCTTGGCAATACCACGTAATTCCGGGTCAAACCGCGAGCCGAATACGGAACAACGGCTGTGTCAGAGAGCAAAAGCCGGAGCCTGCCGTGGTCCCGCCAGACATGACAAGAGGCCAAAGCCCGGTTCAGCTGAATGAAGCCTTTGGCGAGTTTCAGCCCGAAAAACGTGACGCCTGCAAGGAACACCGCCACGATCCCTGCGCCAAGCACAGAGGTCAGGGACAAGATTTCCGAAGAAAGCTGTGCTCGCAGGCCCAAAAGAGACTGGAAGTCCTGCGCCGGAATGGCAATACCACCCCGCAAATACTGCGAGACGACCATATCGGACAGGTTCACGGACATGGCGCCCGGAACAACACCGGCATCCAGAAGGTGACGGTAAAGGGCAACGGCACCCGGAGAGAGTGCGGTGATGACAAACAAGCCATTCAACAGACCGAGCTGAACGGAATAGGCCAGCTTGATGCCCAATCGCTCCAGGACCAATTTCGCGACCAGCCAAACCACCGCCGTTATGGCGAAGGTTATGTTGAGGTCGATGTAGATATCGAAAATCTGGTTAGGTAGCGTCATCTGTCCTCCTCCTGTCCAGTAACGCTCTTATTTCCTCCAGATCGTTCTCCGAAAGATCGTAGTCGTCGACGAGACGCGCCACCAATGAGGCGGGCGTCCCGTCGAACAACTTGTCTGACAGGTTTCGCAAGGAACGGGACTGGTAGGAATCTTTGGAGAGCCGCGGGGAATAGATCAGTGTTTTCCCATCTTTTCGGCTGTCCACGAAGCCCTTTTCATCCAGAATCCGCATGATCGTTGCACAGGACGTATAGGCAAGTTTTCTCTCCGGCGGCAAACATGCGAGGATATCCCGCACGGAACCTTCGCCGATTTTCCAAAGTTCAGTCATGAACTCCAGTTCGACTTCGGTGAGCAACTCGTTGCTTTTACGCTTTCTCATTCTCGTCCTGCAATCATGCGGTTCGGATGGAACTTAACATCCCTATTTTTGCACCATCTCTTGTGAAACTTCTACGTCTAATCTTTGCGTCCAGCCGGCACTAAACCTTCCAGAAGCAGAAGACACCCCAGCCAATACTGATTGCCAACGGCCACCACAGCGGCATGCCGACCAGACCCAGCCAGGCCAGGAAGATATAGGCCGTTCCGAGCAGCGTGATGAAGAGGCGATCACCGCGGGTCGTGGTCAGGCGCAAAATACCGACGCGCTCTGCCCCGCCAGGGAATTTCAGCTCAAGCACCGTCAGGAACCCAATTGCGCTGAAGATGCCGACAAACAACAGGGCCGTCGGCCAGGTCCAGGCCATCCATCCCAGCATTACACCCTCCCCAGGGCAAAGCCCTTGGCAATGTAGTTACGGACAAAGTAGATCACGATCGCGCCCGGGATGATTGTCAGCGTCCCGGCGGCCGCCAAAAGCCCGAGTTCATATCCGGCTGACGACGCCGTCCGTGTCATGACGGCGGCAATCGGCTTTGCCTCAACCGCTGTCAGTGTCTTGGACAGAAGCATTTCCACCCAGGAGAACATGAAGCAGAAGAAAGCTGCGACACCCACACCGGATTTGATGGCCGGCAGGAAGATCGTCATGAAGAACCGCGGGAAGGAATATCCGTCGACGTAAGCGGTCTCGTCCAGTTCCTTCGGTACACCGCTCATGAACCCTTCCAAGATCCAGACCGCCAGCGGCACATTGAACAGGCAGTGCGCAAGTGCAACAGCCAAGTGCGTGTCGAACAAGCCAACGGCGGAATAGAGCTGGAAGAACGGCAGTGCGAAGACGGCGGCCGGCGCCATCCGGTTGGTGAGCAACCAGAAGAACAGGTGCTTGTCGCCCACGAAAGAGTAGCGGGAGAAGGCATATGCTGCCGGCAGAGCCACAGACACCGAGATCACCGTGTTGAGTGTCACGTAGATGATCGAGTTGATGTAGCCCCAGTACCATGTCGGATCGGTGAAGATCGCGATGTAGTTCTCGAACGTCCAGGTCTGCGGGAACAAGGAGAACCCGGAAAGGATCTCGTTGGTGGTTTTGAAACTCATCGCGACGAGCCAATAAATCGGCAACATCAAGAAGAGGATGTACAGGATGGGAACCAGATTTCTCATTCTCATGATGGTTCTCCTCAAGCTTTGTTGTCGTCTTTCGTCATCAGCGTGTAGAACAACCAGGAGGTCAGCAGCGTGATGGCGAAGTAGATGAGGGACATGGCGGCAGCCGGACCAAGGTCGAACTGACCAAGGGCGATTTTCACCAGATCGATGGACAAAAGCGTGGTCGAGTTGCCAGGACCACCACCGGTCAAGACGAACGGTTCGGTGTAGATGTTGAAGCTGTCCATGAAGCGGAGCAGGATCGCGATCGTCAGAACCGTTTTCATTTTCGGCAACTGAATGAAGCGGAACACGGCCCAGTTGGACGCACCATCGATCTCAGCAGCCTGATAGTAGGCGTTCGGAATGGACACCAGACCGGCATAGCTCAGGAGCACGACCAAAGACGTCCAGTGCCAGACATCCATAACGATGATCGTTACCCATGCAGCAACCGGATCCTGGGTCATGTCGTAGGAAATGCCCAGAGTGTGGTTCAGGAAGTACCCGAGAAGGCCGATATCCGGCAGAGTGAAGATGTTCCACATCGCACCGACCACGTTCCACGGGATCAGCATCGGCAGAGCCATCAGAACCAGGCAGACCGGAACCCAAGGCCCCTTCTTCGGCATCGAAAGCGCGATCGCAATGCCAAGAGGGATCTCGATGATCAGGATCATGAAGGTGAAGAAAAACTGGCGGCCAAGCGCATTATGAAAGCGTTCGGACTGCAGAACTTCCTGGAACCAGCGAAGGCCTTCCCAGAAGAACAGGTTGTCGCCAAAGGTCTCCTGAACGGAGTAGTTCACCACGGTCATCATCGGGATGAGCGCGTTGAACGCCACCAGAAGGAGAACTGGGAGAACAAAGAACCAGGCGCGTTGATTTTGCGTTTTCATCAGGCAGCCTCCTCTGGGGAACTGGCCAACCAGCCGTCCTTGTAAAGACGTGTCTGGGATTGTTTGAACTGAAGCTTGACGGCCTCACCGGCGCTTGGCGCCTCCCCTTCCAGGATTGCGTGAATGCGGCTGTCATGAGCGATGGCTTCCACCACCTTGTGACGGCCGACGTCGGCAACCTTGCGGACAACGGCTTCAACGCCCTGACCATTGGAAGCAATGGAGACAAATTCCGGACGAATGCCGACTTCAGCGCCGCCATCTGCGACGTCCTTGGCCGGACCCTCAAGGCTCACTTGTTCACCGCCGAAGAAGGCAGCGCCGCCTTTCACATCACATGGAAGAACGTTCATGCCCGGAGAACCGATGAAGTGTCCAACGAAGGTGTGCGCAGGCCGCTCGAACAACTCGACCGGGGTGCCCATCTGAACGATTTCACCGTCCTGCATTACGACGACCTTGTCAGCGAACGTCAGAGCTTCGGTCTGATCGTGCGTCACGTAAATCATGGTCGCCTTCACCCGCTGGTGAAGTTCCTTCAGCTTGGAGCGGAGCTTCCACTTCAGGTGCGGATCGATCACGGTCAGCGGCTCATCGAACATCACGACGTTGACGTCCTGGCGAACGAGACCGCGGCCCATGGAAATCTTTTGTTTGTTGTCCGGCGACAGGTTTGCCGCGCGGGTGTTCAGCATATCCGTGACTTCAAGCATCTCGGCAATCGCGGTGACCCGCTGCTTGACGATGTCCTCGTCGCGGCCCCGGTTGCGCAGCGGGAACGCCAGATTGTCGTAAACAGTCATCGTGTCGTAGATGACCGGAAACTGGAACACCTGAGCGATGTTGCGCTTCGCCGGCGGCAGAGATGTCACGTCCTGATCGCCGAAAAGGATCTTACCTTCCGAGGGAACGAGCAGGCCGGAGATGATGTTGAGAAGCGTGGACTTGCCGCAGCCGGACGGCCCAAGAAGCGCATAGGCGCCACCGTCTTCCCACGTCAGGTCGATCTTCTTCAGCGCATAGTCAGCATCACTCTTTGGATTGGGGTGATAGCTGTGACGCAGATTTGAAAGCGTGATTTGTGCCATGAAGTCCTCTCCTTACGCCACCAGCTCGCCACTCGGGGCAAAGAAGAAACAGTGGTTCGGATCCAGATAGAACGTGTGGACCTCACCGACGAAGTACGGATGTACGCCCGGAGACAAAGACACCCAGGACTGCCCGTCCATATCGAAGTGCGCGCTGCTTTCAGAACCGCTCAGCTCAGTGACCTGGACGTGGCCCTCAAGGCGCACCGTGTTGTGTTCGGTCTCGACCGGCATGACGTGGTGCGGGCGGATGGCCAGCGTGTAAATGCCGTCGGAAAGACCCGCAGCAGCACCCGACAGTGTCCAGCGGGTCTGGTCGTTCAAGATGACCTCGTTCCCCTGCTTGGAGACCTCGGCCGTGTTGATCGGCGGGTTGGAGAACACCTTGGCGGCATCCAGATCTTTTGGTTGCCGGTAGATCTCCGCCGTTGGGCCGAACTGAACGACATTGCCATCGGTCATCAGCGCCGTGCGCCCGCCCAGAAGAAGTGCCTCTTCAGGTTCCGAAGTCGCGTAGACAACGACGGCGCCGCGTCCGGCAAACAGCTCGGGAAGCTGGTCGCGCAGTTCTTCGCGAAGTTTGTAATCGAGGTTGGCAAGCGGTTCATCGAGGAAGACCGCATCGCTTTCCTTGACGATCGCACGTGCAAGAGCACACCGCTGCTGCTGCCCACCGGACAACTCGTGCGGATTGCGTTGCAGGTAAGGATCCAGCTTCATCAACTTTGCAGCTTCTGCAACGCGATCCGCGATCTCCGACTTGGCGACACCCGCGATCTTGAGCGGCGAGGCGATGTTGTCGAACACCGTCATGTGCGGATAGTTGACGAAGAACTGGTGAACCAGACTGATGTTGCGCTTTTGCGCACTCAGGCCGGACACGTCCTTGCCATTGATAATGATTTCACCGGTCGCGAGGCTGTCGAGGCCCGCCATCAGCTTGATGAGCGAGGTCTTGCCGGATCCGGTTTCTCCGAGCAGAACATTGAAGTGCCCTGGTTCGAGAGACAAGGTGGTTTCCTTCACATGGGTGATGGATCCCACGCGCTTACTGACGTTTTTAAGTTGTAAAGACATTTTTGCTGCCCGCGTCCGTCCAGGCCCAAGCGCGAATTCAGTGTCGCAGCCGCCTGTCACATTCGGATCGGTGAAGGACCGGGGACACGCCCCGGTCCGATGTTTTGGTCAAGTCAGATCAGGTGATCACTGCTGCCAGCGAGCAACCAGTTCGTCGTAGTTGACGGTTTCGCCCTGCGGCTTCTCGTTTGCGAGCTTGGCCTTCGGAGCACCTGGCTGAGACAGCCAGTATTCTGCGTCACGCTCTTCATTCAGACGCGGTCCGCAACCACCGTAGACGTTGGCACGCTCATCAGCCTGCTGCATACGGGACATGACGATGTCCATTTCCTGCGCCAGGCGGTCCATAGCCTCTTGCGGGGTGAAGGCACCGGAGTTCACGTCACCGATCTGCTGCCACCAGATCTGGGCCAGCTTCGGATAATCCGGAACGTTGACGCCAGTCGGGGACCAAGCAACACGATCCGGGGAGCGGTAGAACTCAACCAAGCCGCCGAGTTTCGGCGCACGCTCGGTGAAGGACTCGTGGTTGACAGTGCTGTCGCGGATGAACGTCAGACCCACGTGGCTCTTCTTGGTGTCGACTGTTTTGGAAACAACGAACTGAGCGTAGAGCCATGCAGCTTTTGCGCGGTCAACCGGAGTGGACTTCAGGATCGTCCAGGACCCCACGTCCTGGTAACCAACCTTCTGGCCTTTTTCCCAGTAAGGACCATGCGGGCTCGGAGCCATACGCCACAGCGGGGTACCCTCGTCGTCCACAGTGTTGTTGCCTTCAGACTTCGGCTTTACCATGTCCGCAGTGAACGCGGTGTACCAGAAGATCTGCTGAGCAACGTTGCCCTGGCTCAGAGCCGGCAGAGACTGGTAGAAGTCGAAGCTTGCAGCGCCTGGAGGCGCATAGTTGCGCAGCCACTCATCCCACTTGCGGATCGCGTAAACAGCCGCCGGGCCGTTTGCAGCACCACCACGGGACACGGATGCACCAACCGGGTTACATGTGCCGGCTTCCATGCGGATGCCCCACTCGTCAACCGGAACGCCGTTCGGCTCGCCCTTGTCGCCTGCACCAGCCATGGAGAGCCATGCATCGGTCATGCGCCAGCCGAGATCGGGTGCGCGCTTACCATAGTCCATGTGACCGTAAATCGCGACGCCGTCGATTTCTTTGACATCATTTGAGAAGAACTCAGCGATGTCCTCGTAAGCGGACCAGTTGACCGGAACGCCGAGATCGTAGCCGTACTTGTCCTTGAAGGCCTTTTTCAGGTCTTCACGGTCAAACCAGTCTTTACGGAACCAGTAGAGGTTCGCGAACTGCTGGTCGGGAAGCTGGTACAGATCGCCATCCGGACCGGTGGTGAACTGGATACCCATGAAGTCGTCGAGATCGAGACCCGGGTTGGTCACGTCTTTTGCGTCGCCTGCCATCCAGTCGGTCAGGTTGTAGGCGAGCTGCAGACGGGAGTGCGTGCCGATCAGGTCGGAGTCGTTGACATAAGCGTCATAGAGGTTCCGACCGGTCTGCATCTGTGTCTGAACGGCCTGGACCACTTCACCTTCGCCGAGGATCTGGTGGTTCACCTTGATACCGGTGATTTCCTCAAAGGCTTTGGTCAGAACTTCGGACTCGTAAGAGTGAGTCGGAATGCCTTCGGACAGAACGTTGATTTCCATGCCGTTGAACGGTTCTGCGGCCTGAATGAACCACTGCATTTCTGCAAGCTGCTCATCCTTGGTCAGAACGGATGGCTGGAATTCCTGGTCGATCCACTTTTGTGCTGCCGCCTCATCGGCAAAAGCAGATCCTGCTCCTGCAATCACGGCGCTGGCCGCAACTGCGCAGAGAAGATACTTGCGCATCTTTATTTCCTCCCATGAGAGTATCTATGCCGACATTTATCCGGCTGTGATAAATTGGACTCAGGGAAGCCGCATTGTCAAACTAAAAATTTAGTAGATAGTTTGAGTGGGATTATTGGGATATAAGATATTGAAAAATATTACATTTATCAATTTCGGCTCGCTAGACTTTTCCGACTTTCAAGACGAAACGAAACCCGAAACAGCGCAATTGTGACACATATCTGACAAAAAACCAGCGAAATTTGCTTTCGAATTGTCCAAGTTGAAAACAAACTTGAAATTTAATCGACGCTATTCGCACTGCAAACGAAACTAGAATGACGCGGCGCAGCATAATCTGACAGTCATCCGACAGATCTTTGAAAGCCTCTTCAGCGCATTTTCTGGATCAGTTCATGTCCTTCAGGAGGCGCCCGTGCTTCCGGGTTTCCTGGATGACATCGCCGAAGGTCTCAAAACCCTTCGACGTGAGGATGGGCAGCAACTTGCAAAGAGCCTCTGCGGTGGCTTCCGCATCGCCAAGCGCGGTGTGGCGGACTTCAGGCCGGATTTCTATGCAAAGACGATCACACAATGCATCGAGCGTGTGCACCTCGTTCGAGCCAAATACCACCGCTGACAAAAGCACCGTGTCCAGAATCGGATGGGGCCACTCAAGACCGGCAACTTTTCCGTATTTGTGCAAGAACGCCAGATCAAACGGCGCATTATGGGCAACGATGACCGACTCGCGCGCGAATTCATGGAAGTCCGCCACCGCCTCCAGAGGCTTAGGCGCATCGGTGACCATGGTGTCCGAGATCCCGTGAACCTTGCTGGAAGCAGCAGGAATAGGCCGGCCGGGATTGACCAATTGATCAATTCGTTCGCCGGGAATCATGCGTCCATTGACGATCCTAACGGCTCCGATCTGCACAATATCGTCCTTGTTCGGCATCAAACCGGTTGTCTCGGTATCGAAGACCGTGAAGGAGAGCTCGCTGAGGGAACAGTTTTCAATGGCCTTTTCAGTATCGCGCTCGGTCAGATCAAAATCATAGATCAAAGGGCGCGCAGCTTCTGGCGCTATGCGCGCATTTGTACTGTCGATCAGAATCATAAAACCGGAGGCTTCGCTCAGCTTCTTCAAGCGCAGCCGGAACGAGAGATTGCCTTTTGTTCCATGCACCTCAACATCCACCTCCCGCCGGGCCTCGGTCAGTTGTTCAAACCCCGGCCGCAGTTCGCTTTCGGTGAAATAGTCGTAGATGGACGAGCTGAGGCGCGGAACATGCACCTGTTTCAAAACATCAGCAGCCTGTCCGTCATAGAGCATGATCTGATGGGTCGGACTGACCAGAACAATTGCAACCGGGATTTCCGTGAGCAGCAGAGCAAGATGTGCCCGCTCCGCAGCGAGCCGCGCGGTTTCTTCGGCGACAATCCCCTCAGCGTCCTCTGAGGCTTTCGACAATTCGCCGGTTACGGCTGCAACGGCCGGCCCCAGATCCCCGAGATAGCGTGCTTCATTTTGATCGACAGAGACCTCTACACCAGCATGCGCCCTTGTGCGCATGGCCGCGGCAATGCGTTCGACCGGCTTGGCGACATTGGTGTCGAACAAAAACCAGCATCCGGTGAAGATCGCCAGTGAGAGAAAGAACAGAAGGATCCCGGAGAAGGTGAAAGCACCGACCACACCAGTCTCTGCAGCGCGCGCCAATCCCATGTAAAGAGCAAGACCAATTGCCACCCAGACAGCCGCAGTCATTCCCAAGAACATGAGAAATACCCGCAATCGCAAACTGAGTGACGTCAGCATCATCCCACTCCGCAGATCGTTGACACCATCGGATCGCTCTCCGGCACCTGAACCCACTGGATGCCGTCAATTGTGCCACTGTCTTCAAAGGTGACGGCATCAATGAGAGCCGCCCGGCGCGTTTCTGTACAATCGGTCAGCACCGGCAACTTGTTCACCGTCGACCAGCGGCCGAAGTAATAGGCGTCGGCGAGTTTCATCCCCGGCTGAGCGTCATGGGTCTTGATCGACAAAGTGTCGATCGCGACAAACCGCTCGACATAAGGCAGGGCGTAAGTCCAGGGTCGGTAGAAGGACCGGTTTTCAACGGTCTGCGCAACGACGAGACCCTCTGGCAGCGTTTCCCGGGTTCGATCGTACCAGCCGTATTCGTTAGAGATGGTGGTTGCGAGCATCGCAACACCCGCCATGACGGGGGCAAGCCACTTCGGCATCCGGCCGCCCAGCGCCCGGTTGATCAGCATCACAAGCCCTGCGGCAGCAATACCGGCAACAATCGTTGCAATCAGTTCAACAAACATTCACTCCCCCATCCGGATAACGATGAGACGCCAAGCCCCTCGTCCGGTGTTTTTAATTCAGCATGCCACGGCCCTGCCCCGCCGACGACTGCATAGTTTTGACCACAACAAAGGCATCACGCAAATGGCTGCGCTCAAAGTCTGACAAGATCGAGGGTTGCATGAAGTTGTTCGGCGGCAAGCCCTGCTTGATCAAATCCACCTGGTGCAAGAGCCGCGTTTCAGCGATCAGGTCATAAGCGTCGATCAGATCGCCGCCGCCGGATTGGCTCAACTGACCCTTTTCCTTGGCCTCGACAAGCCGGGCTCGTGTGTTGACCGCCTTGATTTCACCCCGCAGAGCATAGATCCGCCCGAGATCCACCACCGGCACAACGCCATTGTGTTTCATATCCAGGGTGTTCTTGTTTTCACCGGACCGGATCGTTGCAAGGCCGCGCAGGAGATTGAGGGGCGGCGTATGCTTTAGCGAATTGCTGATCATATGCGCCACGAAAATCGAATTGCGGGCGGCGACTTCCAGGGTTTCCTCCTGGAGGTTTGCGAACAGCGGCACATGCCCACCGATCGGCCGCAGGTCGAACATCACCGAACTCAGCATTTGCGCCATCGGGTCCGGCTTTTCGATCCAGCCTTCAAAGTAGCTTTTCCAGACCTTGACCGGCTGACGCCAACGCGGATTGGTCGCCATCATGTCACCCGGACAATAGACATATCCGCAGGTGTTCAGACCATCGCAGACGAACTTCGCAAGTTCCGCAAAATACCCGGTCTGATCCGCTTCCGTAACGCTGTCATCCAGGAACAGGCAATTGTCCTGATCGCTGACGCCTGTCTGCTCCTGCCGCCCCTGTGATCCGCACGCAAGCCACAGATACGGAACCGGAGCCGGACCAAGTTTCTCCTCGGCAAGAGCGAGCAGCCGCCGGGTTGTTGTGTCTGCAATGTCGGTGATCAACCGGGTCACCACTTCATGACGGTTGCCGCTGCCGACCAGCTGGACCAAGAGGTTGGGGATCCTGGCTGTCACCTTTGCAATTTCTTCGGCCGTTGCTGCATTGGTGATCTCGCCAACCAGTTCAGCCGAACTGACCGCTTGAAACCGGGTCAGGTCCGTTTGCGTCACGATCCCGGCCAGCTTTCCACCCTCAACAATCGGGACATGGCCGATCCGGCGTTCCATCATCAGGTGCAGGACATCGGAACCAATCGACGACGGAGCCAGCGTAACCGGGTTCGCAGTCATCACGGCGTCCACGGGTGTCTCTATTGGCCGCCCCTCTGCAAGGATCTTCCCGGAAAGGTCCCGAATGGTGACGATCCCGATCAAGGCATCATCGGAATTCACCACACAAAGCGAGGAGACATGGTTCTCCCGCATTCGTGTTGCGGCCAATTGAACGGTGTCATCCGCCGCGCATGTGATTGGCTGTCCCGCCATAAAGGTCGAAACCTGCGTGGTTGCCAGGTCTCTTTCCCGCGCTTGCGGTTTCCGGCTCCGGTCGAAAAAGCGGGCGAAGGGTTGGTGATCGCGGATGAGATCTTTGAACAGCCCGGAAGGAACAACCAACAAGGTCGCGGCGGTGTCTGCGGTCGCAGTTGTCACCGCAAGTCCATTTTTCAACAGCCCGCGCTCACCGAAAGAGTTTCTGGATCCGAGGTAACTCAGAACAGCACCCTGCTCGTCCCGCACTTCGATCGCGCCATCGTAGATTATAAAAAGGCCCGGAATGCTGCTGCCGAATTCATAGACCAAAGTGCCCGGCTCCAGATCCCGGACATCGATTTGCCCCACGATGGCACTTTGCACATCGGCAGGCAGGGCATCATAAGGATGCACCGATCTTAGGAACTGCAGGATCTGATCGGATGTCAGCGACATGGCACAGCCTTTTGAACCGGTAATAAAAAGTCCTGCCCAGTAAGAGCCGGGCAGGACAAGATCGGAACTGAACGGGCCACCGCAAGCAGCGGCCCGGACAAGTGTTAGTGATCCTGAGCTGCAGCGGCTCCGCGCGGGATCCGAACGCTCTGAACGAGCTCTTCGATTTCCGTCGGGATCGGGTCCGAGGCCTTGGAGACAAAGTAGGCGACGGTGAAGTTCACCATGGCACCAATTGCACCGAAAGACGTGGACTTGATCGGGCCGAGCAGCGGATCAGCATCTGTGAAGGAGTTGGTGCCCGGAATGAACAGCCAGCCCTTGTGCAGGAAGATGTAGATCAGCGTGACGGAGATACCTGCGATCATCCCGGCAACCGCACCGCGGCTGTTCACCTTGGTGAAGATGCCCATCATCAGGGCGGGGAAGATCGAGGCCGCCGCTAGTCCGAAGGCCAAAGCCACCGTCTGCGCCGCGAATCCGGGTGGATTCAAGCCCAAATAGGTTGCCACAACAATCGCGACCGCCATGGCTATTCGTGCCGATAACAGTTCGCCCTTCTCCGAGATATTTGGATTGTAGGCCCCCTTGATCAAGTCATGCGACACCGCTGACGAGATCGCGAGCAACAATCCGGCCGCCGTCGAGAGCGCTGCTGCCAGACCACCTGCGGCCACCAGACCAATCACCCAACTTGGAAGGTTGGCGATCTCCGGATTTGCAAGAACAAGGATGTCGCGGTTGAACTTGGTCAGCTCGTTGCCTTCCCAGCCCTTTTCCGCAGCAACTGCTTGCAGATCAGCATTCTTGTCGTTGTAGTACTGGATCTTGCCGTCGCCGTTCTTGTCTTCCCAGTCCAGAAGACCGGTTTTCTGCCACGTCGACATCCAGTCGTACTTCGAGTCGTTTTCGATCTGCTCCACAGCAACAGCGCCGCCATTGATACCGCCATTCGGCCACATCATTTCGGTGATGTTGAGACGCGCCATCGCACCCACAGCCGGAGCTGTCAGATAAAGAAGCGCAATGAAGACAAGCGTCCAACCGGCAGACCAGCGCGCATCGGAAACCTTCGGGACCGTGAAGAAGCGCATGATCACATGCGGCAGGCCCGCGGTACCGATCATCAGGGACAGGGTGAAGAGAACCATGTTCAGCGTGTTGGCATGGTGCGCCGTGTAGGACGCAAAACCAAGTTCCGTAACCACCTGGTCCAGCTTGGCAAGCAGCGGCACACCGCTGGCAACATCATTGCCGAAGAGACCTAGACCCGGGATCGGGTTGCCGGTCAACTGCAGCGAAATGAAGATCGCCGGGATGGTGTAAGCCGTGATCAAAACGCAGTACTGAGCCACCTGCGTGTAGGTCACGCCCTTCATGCCCCCGAAAACCGCGTAAGCGAAAACCACACACGCGCCGATCAGAAGACCGGTTGTGTTGTCAACTTCCAGGAAGCGGCCAAAGGCAACCCCAACGCCGGTCATCTGACCAATAACGTAGGTTGTCGAGGCAACGATCAGGCAGACAACGGCAACGATACGGGCCGTCTGGCTGTAGAACCGATCCCCGATGAATTCGGACACCGTGAACTTGCCGAACTTGCGAAGGTAAGGCGCAAGCAGCAACGCCAGCAGCACGTAGCCGCCGGTCCAGCCCATCAGGAACGAAGAGTTGTCGTAGCCGGTAAAGGCGATGAGGCCTGCCATGGAAATGAACGAGGCAGCTGACATCCAGTCCGCTGCGGTCGCCATTCCGTTGGTGACCGGGTGAACACCGCGGCCAGCGGCGTAAAATTCAGATGTAGACCCTGCGCGGGCCCAGATCGCGATGCCGATGTAGAGGGCGAAAGAGCCACCCACAAACAGCAGATTTATCGTAAACTGATCCATATCTCAGGCCGCCCTTATTCTTCGTCCACACCATGCTCGCGATCGAGCTGGTTCATGCGCCAGGCGTAAAAGAAGATCAGCCCGAGGAACACGAGGATGGAACCCTGCTGGGCAAACCAGAAGCCCAGATCGGTGCCGCCGACGGGAATGCCGCTCAGCAGCGGGCGCAGCAAAATGCCAAACCCGAAAGAGACCAGCGCCCAGATGACGAGGCTGATCTTGATGATGCGCATATTGGCGGACCAATATTCGTTGTTGGATGAGTTTTCGGACATACAGTCTCCTCCACTTGATCCTGTTAAGGTTCAAACGCCCCGGCGAACGCGGCGCCTCAATCGCGTGTTTTGAATTGGAACCTTGAGCCTGGATGCTGGATGCTGGCGGTGGAGCGGCTGGGCCTTGAACACAGCGATTTCCGGAGATGTCCGGGAAAGCTGTACCATGACTATTTACAACCGATTTTCTCCATTTGGCACGCACTCAGCACTTGGCCGAGGAACCCCCTTCCCTAGACCTCAATCTGTGACCCCGTGCAAAACGGGGTTCATACTGCTTGTTGACCTATCGTGACGATCGTCACCGAACTTCACTGGAATGCGAGTTTAGTTTTCTATCGATGCGCAAAATATACTCAAGACTACTTACGTAGGCCCATACTTCAGTAGGGGCTTCGTAAGTCTATTAGACTAACGAATTACACTTTAGAAATAAGAACTTGACGCGTGCGGAACACTTCCGAAGAACATCTCTGGGTCGGTAAAGTATGACCTGTCTCAGTTAAGCAAAAGGGGCGCCTATGCGGTGGCGCCCCGGGTCTCAATTTCATGGATTTCAATCAATGCCGGACCGGATATCTTGGCCATATCGATCAGCGCGTCATTGAGCTGCGAAACATCGGCCAATCGGATTGACGGCAAGCCATAGCCTTCCGCGATTTTCAGAAAATCCGGGGCGGATGGCGTCACACCCTCAGGTTCAATCCCGCTGTCTTCCATGAAGGTGCGGATCTCACCGTAACCGTCATTGTTCCAGACAAGAAAGATGACATTCGCCTCACAGTCTTTTGCCGACCCGATCTCGGCAAGCGAAAACTGAAATCCACCGTCGCCAACAATGCAAACCACCGGCACACCTTGTGCGCCGAGGCTGGCTCCCACCGCGGCAGGTGGACCATAGCCAAGGGCTCCAAAGCCGGTCGCGGCATTGAACCAGCCCTTCGGCTGTCCAGCTTCAAAATAGAGATTGCCGGAATAGATGGCCTGTGTGGAATCGCCGACCATGATGCAGCCCGACAGCGTATCGCGAATGGTCTCAAGAACCGCGATCTCTGCCCTCATCTTTGGAGTGAGGGCGGCGAACGCCTCTTCACGGCAGGCTGCTGCCCGTGCTGCACCTGCACATTGCGCGCTGTGATCTGAAAGAGCAGCCAGCAGATCTGCCACCAGCTGATCAACGGTGGAGAGGATCGAAAGCGCAGCTGATGGTCCTCGGGCCAGCTGATCGGGATCAATGTCGACCCGTACCAGGTTTTCAAGTACCGGGAAGCCATTATCCGCATACATGTCGTAATCGGTCTGACCCATCTGCGTGCCAAGCGCGACTACCAGATCGGCGTCCGACACAAGCGCGCGGACGGCCTTCAAACTCGGGCTTGCCGGAACCGAAAGCGGATGGCCCGCAAACATGCCTCTCGCGTTCACCGTCGTGACCAATGGCGCATCCAGGGTCTCGGCAAGTTGTTGAATCTCTTGAGCTGCCGAGATCGATCCACCACCACACAGGATAACGGGTCGCTTCGCCGCCCGGCACTTGTCCGTGAGGTCAGTGACTTCTGTTGCAGCTCCTCGTGGGCCGCTGGCTATGACTGGCTTCCAGGTATCCATTGCGATCTTTTGCGGCATCACATCGGTCGGGATCTCGATGTGAACCGGACCTGGCCGGCGGGATTTCAGAACAGAGAAGGCCCGTTCCATAACAGATGGAAGATCGTTTGGATCAAGCAGCGTATGCGACATGACGGCCAGTGTTGCCATCATGGCCCGCTGATCGGGCAATTCATGCAACATGCCGCGGCCATGGCCGAGACTGTCCCGCGCGTTCACACCGGAGATCACCAGCATGGGGATCGAATCCTGATAGGCCTGCGCCATCGCGGTGATGGTGTTCGTCAGTCCCGGCCCGGTGATCACCAAGGCAACGCCGGGCTTGCCGGTCACACGCGCATACCCATCGGCCATAAAGCCAGCGCCTTGCTCATGCCGAGGGGTGATGTGACGGATGGGAGAAGAGGCCAATCCGCGATAGAGCTCAACTGTATGAACGCCTGGAATGCCAAAGACAGTGTCAACGCCGTTGATCTCGAGAAGGTCAATCAGGGCTTCGCCAACAGTTTTCTCAACTACGCCCATTTCTTCGATCCCGTATTCGCCGCCAGCTCGTCTGCGAAGGCCGCGATCCTCGTGGCAGCTTCCCGCAAGGTGTCATCTGCGACCGTCAATGAGAGGCGAATGAACCCGGCCGCCTGTTCGCCAAACGAGACGCCTGGCATGACGGCAACGTGTTTTTCTTCCAGAAGGCGCGTTGCAAACGTTTCACCATCCAGCCCGGTGCCGCTGACATCAACCAGCAGAAACATGCCCGCTTCCGGCATCATGGGCCGCAAGGCACCATGACCGCCAAGATGTTCCATAAGGATTTCGGCACGCCGCTTGTAGCTCTCTCGCATGCGTTCAGCGGTATCAAACTCGCCGGAAACGGCCATCGCCGTCATATCCGCAATGAACGGTTGCCCGCCAAAGAGCATGGTTTCGGAAACAGCAAGCAACCGGTCACAGAATTCCTCTGGTCCGACAGCCCATCCAGACCGGAAACCGGGCGCTGCGTGGGACTTGGAAATCGACGAGACGGCGATCGTTCGTTCCTGCAGAGCCTCGATGTCGAAAGGTGAGGCGAAGGTGCGCTCAAAGATCAGCTTCTCATAGACCTCGTCACAAACGATCCAAAGATCATGACGTTGGCAAACCTCGCCAATAGCTGCAATTTCTTCTGCAGTCAGCGCTGCACCTGTCGGATTGTGGGGCGTATTGAGAAGCAGCACCCGGGCATTGGGTGTTACGGCTGCTTCAAGGTCTTCCGGCTTGAGGTGAAATCCGTTTTCCGGACGCAAGGGGACCGGCACCATAGCCGCGCCCGTCGCAGCAATGACGCCTTCATAGGTTGCGTAGTATGGATCCGGCACAAGCACCGTATCCCCGCCCTCGACAAGACCCAGCATCACCGCAAAAAGCGCTGTCTGCGTTCCTGGAAAACAGAGGATGTTGCGCTCTGTAACGCTTGGCCGCCGCTGCCGGTATTTTTCTACCAAAGCGGCGACGATCTTCGGTTCGCCGCGCCCGTTGGAATACCGGATTCGGCCAGCCCGCATCGACCGTTCAGCTTCATCCAGGAGGGCTTTGTCAGGCATGATGTCCGGTTCGCCAATCGTCAGCTCGATCACCGGTGTGCCCGCATCCATCATCTCGCGGGCCTTCAGATGAACTGTCCATTTCCCGGACCCCAAATGGGTCAACCGGTCGGTGATCGACGCATAACGCATAGTCGGTCTCTCAGGTTTGTTGAGTGTCGGCAGCAAGAGAAATGCCGCCCAAAAGGACTTCCACAGACCGGACAGCAATGCCCGGCAAAGGTGTTTCGGAGAAGAGATCGCCCACCAGCGTGCCTTCCAGCCACAAGCCGTCGATTACGCCGTTGATCGCAATGGCAAGCTCCTGACAACGCTTGGTGTCCGACGCATGCCCAGCTTCCGTGAGAACATCAGCCACAAGCGCCTCGAGCACAGACCGGAACGCCAGATAGCTTTCCCGGTGGATCTCTGCAAAATCCGGGTCGACCCGGACATGACTGATGAAGGCTGCCCAGAGTGACAGAGCCCGGCCATCGGCGACCGGCGGCGTTAGGTTCGCGACAATGAAGTCGTGCAACCGGGCCCGGGCGCTCGATTGCCCCTTGTCGGCAGCGTCGGCGACCTTCGATGTCATGCCGGTCATGACTTCGCGATAGGCTGCCTGCAACATCTGATCTTTGCTGGAGAAGTAGTGGCGGATGAGACCAGGCGTCACACCAGCCCGAGTTGCCACTTCGCGCACGGTTGCCCCTTGCAATCCAAGCTCGGAAATACAGTCCAGTGTTGCGGTGATCAGATCTTGGCGGCGCTCGGCTTCCGGCGCTCTATGGAACGACCGACGGGTCATCTCACCATCCGTTCAGCAATGGTCAAAACCGGGTCTTCATCTTGCAGGAGACAAGCGGCTGTAAACGTCGCACTCATTGCACCTCACGCCTCCCGTTTCTTATGCCGCCGCCCATTCATGGGAGCGTAAGCGCGCCATTCATGCGCTCAGATTCCGGCTTACTATACGACTGAATAATAAGCACACAAGCCCAAATTATACACTTGAATAATTTCTGAGCCGATGCAAAGCTTCTCGGAATGACCGGGCAGTCAGCTGGCGCTCTCCCGGCAACAACGACAAGCCAGCGGGGACAAAAACACCAACAGCTCTGGCAACTTAGCTGGGCAATGGCGGAAGAATGGAAGATGTGGCGCCAGCCATAGAGGTGCGAGACCTCTTTAAGCGTTTTGGACCTCTCGAGGTGCTAAAAGGGGTCTCGATGACGGCCAACAAAGGAGACGTCATCGCAATCATAGGCGGGTCGGGCTCCGGCAAATCCACCTTCCTTCGATGCATCAACATGCTCGAACTTCCAAGCGCCGGATCCGTGACAATACATGGCGAAGCCATTGCACTGAAAGACGACGGTCATCATGGCTTGCGCCCGGCGGACCGGAAACAAATCGAGCGCATCCGCAGCCAGCTGGCCATGGTCTTTCAAAGCTTCAATCTGTGGCAACACATGACGGTGCTGCAAAACGTGATTGAAGTGCCGGTCCACGTGCTCGGCATGAAACGGGATGAGGCAGTCGAAATCGCCGAAACGTTGCTTCGCCGGGTCGGGTTGCACGAGAAACAGGACGTCTATCCGGCCTTCTTGTCGGGCGGCCAGCAGCAACGCGCAGCAATTGCCCGCGCCCTGGCTGTCCAGCCGCTGGCGCTTCTCTTTGACGAACCCACGTCAGCGCTCGATCCCGAACTGGTTGGGGAAGTGCTGAGCGTGATCGGAGACCTGGCGAAAGAAAACAGAACCATGGTCCTCGTGACACACGAGATGAAGTTCGCGCGCGACGTCGCAAGCCACGTGATCTTTTTGCACAACGGCATCATCGAGGAACAGGGACCGCCAGGCCAGGTCTTTGGTGACCCGAAATCGGAGAGACTGAAACAGTTCATCAGTTCGGTCCACTAGGCCGGATACTCACGGCCATGCCGTGAGCCGGCAACCAGAGTGCCGAAGCCCTGCCGGGAGGAAAAGGCAGTCTTCGGCAAGTTCAAAGACCGGTCGTCCCGCACCTCGTCGCGGGCGGACCATCCCGACCAATCGGGCAAACACAGTGAAAACAGGGGAACAGCATGAAACACATGATCAAAGCAGCTTTTGTGGCAACCGCGGTGAGCGTTGCAGCAATTTCCGGCGCCCAGGCGCAAGATGTCAAAGTCGGCGTTGCTGCAGAACCGTACCCGCCGTTCACCTCCCCGGATGCCAGCGGCAATTGGGTCGGTTGGGAAGTCGAATTCATGGAAGCAATCTGCGCGGAAGCAAAGCTCAATTGTGTCATCACCCCGGTTGCCTGGGACGGCATCATCCCAGCGCTCACTTCCGGCAAGATCGACATGATCGTCGGCTCCATGTCGATCACCGAAGAACGTCTGAAAACCATCGACTTTTCCGACAAGTATTACAACACGCCGACCAGCATCATCGGCGCCAAGGCTGACGATTTCGAAGCAACGCCGGAAGGTCTGTCCGGCAAGATCCTTGGCGTTCAGGTCTCCACAATCCATGCGGCCTACGCGGACAAGTATTTCGCTCCGACCGCTGACGACATCAAGCAGTACCAGACACAGGACGAAGCCAATCAGGATCTGGCAGCCGGCCGGGTCGATGCGGTTCAGGCAGACGCCATCGCTCTTGACGCATTCTTGAAGTCTGACGCAGGCGCATGCTGCGAATACAAGGGCAATGTGGCCGATGATCCGGCCATTCTCGGCGCCGGTGTGGGCGTTGGCCTGCGCAAGGGCGAAGATGAGCTGAAAGAAAAGATCAACGCAGCAATTGCCGCGATCCGCGCCAACGGCACATACGAAGAGTTCTCCAAGGAGTACTTCGACTTCGACATCTACGGCGGTTAATGGCCAGCCTTCCGCTCTTCCGCCGGCGCGCACTTGCGCCGGCGGCCCTCTCCTTTTGAAAAGGTTGCCTGCCGCCTATGGCCGTTGATGCCGGATTTCTCAATCTGAACCTTCTCGCTCTTTCTCCGCCCGGCTGGGGCGGCGTGCTTCTGGAAGGCTTTGCCGCCTCTTTGCAACTCGCTGTCGGCGGGTTCACGCTCGGTCTCATGATCGGGATTGCAGGCGCCTTTGGCAAACTCTATGGCGGCCCGATCCTCCGGGATCTTCTTGAAGTCTACACCACAGTGATCCGGGCGGTGCCGGAACTGGTTCTCATCCTGCTGCTCTACTACGCCGGCACAGATGCGGTGAACGCACTCCTCGGCCTTGTCGGCCTGCCACGTGTCGACATCAGCGGTCTTGCCGCCGGGATTTTCGTGATTGGTGTTGTTCAAGGCGCCTACCAAACGGAAGTCTTGCGGGGTGCCATCAAGGCTGTGCCGCCGGGGCAAATCGAAGCCGCGCGCGCCTATGGCATGTCACCGTTGAAAACGCTGCGGCGCATCACCCTCCCCGCCATGCTGCCCTACGCAATTCCGGGGCTTTCCAATCTCTGGCTGATCGCCACCAAGGACACCGCCTTGCTGGCCGTCGTTGGGTTCAGCGAACTGACGCTGGTCACCCGCCAGGCCGCGGGCAGCACCAAGGCCTATATGCTGTTTTTCTGCGCAGCCGGTCTCATGTACCTGACACTGACGCTGGTTTCGAACCGCGTCATCGCCATTATCGAAAAACGTGCCCGCCGCGGCATAGCGGGGCCGGTGTGAGATGAGCGATACCAAAGTCACCATGCCCGCTTATGTGCCGCCGCCCCCACGCCGTTTGTTGGAGCCGCACCGGATCTTCCTGATCGCCGTCTTTGGAGTGATCGTCTTTTGCGCCATTTACTTCATGCGCTGGGACTGGCTGCCAAAATACCAGACACGGCTGCTCTACGGCATTGGCGAGACACTGTTCCTCCTGTTCTCAACCGCTGCCGTCGGGTTTCTGCTGGCCTTGCCGATCGGCCTTGTTCAGGTCACCGGCCCGTGGCCACTTGCAGCGCTTGCCCGCGGGTTCTGCACATTAATCCGCGGCACGCCACTGCTCCTGCAACTCTGGTTGCTCTACTACGGCCTTGGGTCCGTCTTTGCGCAATATCCGGAAATCCGCCAGTCCATGTTCTGGCCGTATTTGCGGGACGCCTGGCCCTATGGCTTCACAGCCTTGATGCTATCGTTCGCGGCCTATGAAGGCGAAGTCATGCGCGGGGCCTTTGCCGGCGTGCCGCGCGGCGAGCTGGAAGCCGCCCGCGCCTTCGGCATGGGCCGCTTTACGATGTTCCGCCGGATCTGGCTGCCGCGCGCCTTCTATCGCGCCTTGCCGACCTTGAGCGGCGAAACCGTACTGCAGCTCAAATCGACCCCTCTTGTCGCGACAATCACCGTAGTCGATGCTTACGCGGTGATCACACGGGTGCGCCAGGACACCTTCCTGGTCTACGAGCCTTTGCTGCTGCTGGCCCTCATCTATATGTGCCTGACCGGAATTCTGGTATTGCTGTTCCGCTATCTTGAAAGCCGCATTCCAAGCCGGGGCGCCTAAGCATCTGGCCAATTTTTGAAAGCACTTTTGAAAATGACCAAACAGACCACCAATTTCGATGCGGACCTGGTCGCAACACGGCGTCATCTGCATTCCATCCCGGAAATTGGTCTGTCGGAATTCAAGACCTCGGACTACGTCGCCGGCGAACTCACCGCGATGGGCTATGAGGTGACACGGGGTCTGGGCAAAACCGGTGTCGTCGCAACCCTTCGAAATGGCACCTCCAGCCGCAGCATCGGCATCCGGGCCGACTTTGACGCCCTGCCGATCAAGGAAGAGACCGGCGCAGACTATGCCAGCACCCACTCGGGTGTGATGCACGCTTGCGGCCATGACGGTCACACGGCGATGCTGCTGGGCGCGGCCAAACGGCTGGCAGAGCGCAAACAGTTCGACGGCACGGTGCATCTCATTTTCCAGCCAGCCGAGGAGAATTTTGGCGGCGCAAAACTGATGATCGAGGATGGCCTGTTTGAGCGGTTTCCCTGCGACGCCGTATTTGGCCTCCACAATGACCCCGACCTGCCGTTTGGGGAGTTTCATTTCATCGACGGCCCGATGATGGCGGCAGCAGATGAATGCAGGATCACGGTGATCGGCAAAGGCGGCCATGGCGCGGAACCGCAATCAACCCCGGATCCGATTGTCTGCGGCGCGTCGATCATCATGGCCCTGCAAAGCATTGTGGCGCGCAACATCCATCCCATGCGGCAGGCCGTGATCACGGTTGGAGCCTTCAACAGCGGCATTGCCAGCAACGTGATCCCAGAGCGCGCCGAGATGAGCCTGACCGTCCGCGCTTTTGATCCGGATGTCCGGGATGACCTGGAGACCCGCATAAGACAAGTCGCGGAAGGCCAGGCGGCAAGCTACGGCCTCAAAGTGGCCGTTGACTATGAGCGCGGTTATCCGCCTATGGTGAACCCGAGGAAAGAGACCGACTATGTGCGGTCGATTGCCCGGCGCTTTGCCGGCAGCGACAAGGTGAAAACCATGCCGGACCCCATCATGGGCAGCGAGGATTTCGCCTATTTTCTTGAAGAGAAACCCGGATGTTTCTTTCTGCTTGGGACGGCCAAAACAGATAACGACCCGCCGCTCCATCATCCGAAGTACGACTTCAACGACGACGCCCTCCCCCTCGGCGCAGCGTTCTGGGTTGACCTGGCAGAGGATTTTCTTTCGGGCCTAGACACAGCTGAGTGACCAGATTTCAATTGGCTCACGACGACCCCGAACGTCATGCACTCCGGCTTGCAAAAGGTCAGGCGCAACAACACTGGGGTCGGCACCTCCTCGCTTCACTGCTTCTATCAACTCGTTGCTGACGGCAACCTGGGCTCCGATGTCCCGGGTCAGCTTTTCCAAGCGGCTGGCGACATTCACCGTGTCGCCGAGAACCGTGTACTCCAGCTTGTGTTCATCGCCAATGTTGCCGACAACTGCTTTGCCGTAGTGGACACCAATCCCAACACCTATTGGTGGCGCGCCCTCTCGTTCCCTTTCAGCGTTCCATTCGCCGATCACTTCAGCCATTCGCGCAGCACATCTGAGCGCCCTTTCAGCATCGTTCGGGCGGGTACGTGGAGTTCCAAAGTGAACCATCACCGCATCGCCGATGAACTTGTCTATTGTTCCGTCTTGTTCGAAGGCAACCTTCGCCAGACGCCCATGAAAGGCGCGCAACAAAGCGATCAATTCTTGTGGCGGCAGCTTTTCTGAGATCGACGTAAAGTCGACCATATCCGCAAAGAGCACGGCAACCGGTCGGTTGCCCGGCTCGTCCGGTTCCCAGCGGCCCTCGGAGAATTCACGAACGATGTTCGGAGAAAAGTAGCGTGACAACATCGCACGCTGAGCTTCTGCGGCGACCTGCCGACGAACGAGGGCACGCGAGCGGACCACCACGATCGTCAGAATCACGGAAATCAGCACAAGAAACACAACCTGATTGGATAAGCGCGCAAGGCCAACCGCATTGGGATCAAGGATCTTGGCCAGCGCAATCTCAGGTCCCATACCTTCGTCAAGAACATCACCGGATGTAAACGGTATGGCGTTTGGCTGTGTTGCGACCCACAGATATCCGAGAGACCAAAACGCGGCAGCAGCGAGTCCTGTCCAAATGACGAGCGTTGGCTTGTAGCTCAAAGCCATGCTGACAACGAACACGCCAAGATAGAGAAAGGCAGGTGTTCTCAAGTTCATTTGCTGCGTCCAGCCTTCAAAATCGAAAGGCGTTGGCACAATCAGAACAAAACTCAGTGCTGCCGCATCAAGAACAATGAAAGCCAAAACGGGTCCGGTATTGGCACCGGTGCGATGCCGCAGGGCGTATGGAACGATCCCCAAGGCAGCGAAGGCAAGGATAGCGCTGAGATAAAGTGATGATCGCTCGAAAGGGAGCGTGAGCGACACCCAAATGGCCAAAAGAACCAGAACCAGGTTCCGTCCCCAGAAGACATAAGACAGGCCGGACGCCTCTTCCCGTGCGATGGCGTCAGCAACAGATTTCGAAACCTGCGGCTTGGCAGCTGGTTGGAAAAAACGCATCAATCCATCCCTTCGGCGCCCCGCTGCTCTAGTAAAGGAAAGTGGGCAAGACACAGCCGTTTGCTGCTATGTCTTGCATGAGTTGATTATTGAAACGGCTCTTCAGATCCAGAGCTGGAGACCTCGTATTTGCCATCAACGCTCATGTAAAAAATGCACGCCTCCGATCCAGCACATGTCACCATATGCGCCGTCGCCGACTGCGAACCGAAAAAGCTCCCTGGATCGAGAGGCGTGGCATCTTCTGCCGCAGTTGTTTGATGGGTAACAGTGCCCTGAATGACAACAGCCCTCAACCGGCTGTCTCCGCCGGCAATCGCTCCCTTAAAACCTGATGGCAGTCTGAGAAACGTCCCATTTTTCTGACCCTCACTTGGGTTCCCCCAGAGAAAGGCCATTTGCGGTCCGTTTTCTCCTGCCGACGCCCCAGGCGCATCGACCCACGACACGTCCCCGGCATCGATCCAAACGATATTGTCGGCCTCCACGTTCACCGGGAACTCTCCATTGGCAAACGCTCTGTCCTTGGGTTGAACCAGATACGGACCTTCCTGGATTTCCAGGAAAGCGCTGGACAACCCCGCATCTTCGCGCGCTGCCGTGATATGAGACGCGCCAGCGGGTTGCGTCCAGAACGAGCCTGGCCCCATCCACATGAGTTCTGCGGACGGATCGTCATTGTGTACTGCTCCGCTGATCACAACAGCCCGGTATGTGATGTTGTGGATGTGCGGCGGCGAACTGAAGCCGGGTTTGAACCGGATGATGGTGCCGGTCGGTACGTCTTCGCGAATGTCACCCCACAAGACACCTGCTTGCGGACTGGCGTCTCCACGCGCCGGGTTGAGGGGCTGGAACTCAACAGTCGAACTTGGAACCACCTGCACCCCTCCAGCAGACGTCTGATCCTGAGCAGAAACTGAAGTGGCGGTTAGTGTAGCAGCGAAGACAGTGGCAATTGCCTGGGAGGAGTAACGCATCTTTTGAACCCTGAGATTTGAAGCGGCGCGGGCCGCATTTCTTCGTCTGCCTCTTTAGTTAAGCTCCACTTTCAATTAATAATCAGCTGGAAATCAAAATTACTATTTGGATAAACAGAATAATGTCCATCGACCTCAAGTCGCTCGAATTGTTCGTTCGGGTCGCCGCGCTGGGTGCAATCGGGAAGGCGGGTGCAGAATTCGGTTTGTCAGCGACGGCTGCTACACAGCGTTTGCAGGCTCTTGAGACAACAGTTGGAACGCAGCTTCTTCACCGAACCACCCGCGCGGTTTCTCTTTCTACGGACGGTGAGATATTTCTCGCACACGCAAAGCGTATTCTCGGCAACGTTGAGGAAGCCCTCGCCGACATCCAGCCGGATGCGCAGGACATCAAGGGAGACCTTCGAGTTGCGTGTTCTGCATCTTTCGGACGCTTGCATATAGCGCCTCATGTAACAGAATTTCTTGAACACCATCCCGGCGTTACTCTCCAACTTGCGATGAGTGACTCGGTGATAGATATCGTCGAACAAGGGTTCGATATGGCAATACGTATCGGCGAGCTGGCTCCATCAACACTGAAGGCACGCAAGTTGGCCGAGAGCCCCAGGCTCCTTGTTGCTTCGCCAAAGTATCTTCAACGACACGGCGTTCCGATGACCCTTGCAGATCTGAAGCACCACAACTGCCTGGCGCGGGAAGACATGAGAACTTGGTCGCTCGCAAGCACCGACGGCGCGCTTCATGATGTGAAGATCAACGGTAACTTTTCGAGTACCAGCGCCGAAGCCATCACCGAGGCCGCCTGTTCAGGTCTCGGAGTAGCTAGAAAATGCGCTTGGGAAATCGCCGGCCAACTCACCGATGGGTCATTGATACCGGTTTTGGAACACCACACTGTCTCTCCGTACTGGAAAGTATTTGCCGTGCGCCCACCTTCCCGCCTGCCGTCTGCGCGGGTTCGGGCATTTACCGATTTCTTGGAAGCGAAATTCAAGACGGTTCCAGCGCTTTGCGATCAGGCCTGACAGTCTGTGTGGTTTGACACCATGAACTGGAATTGACGGAAAATACCGGGGCAAGGCGGAATTTGGTGAAAAGATGTTCAGTTTCAATCTCATATGAGATTTCTATCAACAGCAATAACCGCGTTCATTTGACACCGGTATCTGTGTTTCAACGTTCCAATCGCCAACTTGTGGGATGAAACGCCCCGAACTTCAAATTGGATTAAAACGGCAATTATTGGCGGCCTACAGGAACTATTGATCCAGTCCAAAGCCGGACCAGACAAAACGAAGTTGGCATTGCGCAAATGCCGCCTACCACCGAACGCCGAAAGTATAGAATTCCGGGAGTTTGGCTACGTCATACCCCTTCGCCTCTAACGGCCCAAACATGCAAGCCCGTTATCTGAAACGAGTAATGGCATCTACGAAACTTTGGGCGGAAAGCGGAAATTCGTTGCAGGTTGAACTAATGGCAGCAAAGGGCTCAAAGCGCTCTCTGCCAATCTCTGCGAGACTGCCGGTTTTCCAAATCCAAAAGCGAGAGCCCGATTGCCTTCCTTGGCACCTAACTAACCCCGTTCTGGAACTCTGGCCACCCTTGTAAACCGCTCTTGATCTTCAACCGTCCCCGAGTACCGTTAGCCCCCCTGCCCGCCCAGGCTTTTTAGCTTCGTGTAAGGCAGTTGCCTCTGGCGTGGCATTCAGCTTATCGCTGTCGTGTTCAATACCTAGCTCACGCCATTCGAATACCGTGTGGAAAACAGGGCTCTCCACTGATGACAGCTCGACCCGTCTTTCAACGATTTACTTAGGACAAAATGACGGTGTTGGGGCCTGGCATCCTCAAACGATAGTGTTTCGGCTCATCGTCTCAAACCTGTCTCACTCAGCGGCCGGATAGGACGAGAAGACCTCAAACGATCCATTCCGCAAAACCAAAAGGACGTCGTAGGCTTCCCGTTCTGTCTCCGGTCCCATTCCCGGCGAACCGTAGGGCATTCCAGGGACAGACAGGCCGACAGCATCCGGGCGGTCCGCTATCAGGCGCCGTACGTCGCGGGCCGGTACGTGGCCTTCAACAACATACCCATCGATGAGCGCGGTGTGACAGCTCGCAAGTTGGGTTGGAATTCCGCGCGTGACCTTTTCCCTTGCCAGAAGGCCCGGCGGAATGTCCTCGGCCGTGACGGAAAACCCCTCCGATCGCATGATATCAATCCAGGCGTTGCAGCAGCCGCAGCCGCGCGCCTTGAGCACATGGATTGCGGGGGCGCCGGTCGCGTTTGCCAAGCTTGGTGTGGCAACGCAAAGAGAGACCGCGCCTTTTAGCAGAGCCCGTCTGTCGATTGTCATCATATTTCTCCCTGCCAGTTGATCGCGTAATCTGACGGTTTTTCATCCGGTTTTGCAAACGCGGCGGGTTAGAGATTTCGGGTCAAAAGGCCAGCCGCACCCACCAGGGCAAATCAATCAAAAAGATGAGTCCCGCAAGAAACACGGCCGCCAAGATGGCGAGGCCGGACAGGATCGCGATGGTTTCCAGGGCCATCTCAGAAAAAGCAGATGTCCGAATGGATCGGTTTTTTGCGGTGGGCCAGTTCGCCTCGTGAACATCCCCCGCGGTGCGAGCTGTTGCCGGGCTGTTGGGCGACATGTTTGGAGCATTGGCCGCAGTTTTCTGGAGAGCCGGCTGTTCTGAAACGGATCTGCACTCCGGTGGTATGCAAGACAAGGTTGTTGAAGAGCCACCGAATGCCGGCAGCGACTGGGTCCACCTGGACCAGACACTCAGCGTCAGTGCCAGGATGATCAGCACACCGGTTGCCTCGAAATATAGGGGCGGGCCGTGCGGTCCGCTCAGGGCCTCCGGAAAAAGACCCGGCCCGATCGCTGTCATCAGAGTAAAGACATAGGTGCCCAAAGCGGCCAGTCCGATCCCATACCTAAAGATCCGGGCGGGCCAAATCCCTTTGGGCCAGTGGCCGAAGAAAGCCCGCCAAATGATCCAAACGGCAATGGGTGTCAGGACAACGAGTTCTGCCCAGTGGAGCAAAGCCGGTCCGAGTGCATCGACGAGCATCGACCCCACCAGGTCGCCCAGGCCGAGCAGAACGGCCCCAGTGAGGATTGCAATTTTCCATCCTGGGTCATTGGCGGTCTCATGCCTTCGCATATCGTTACAGATGCGGCTCACCTGTGCTGTTCCCATCTCGTCTGCCATAGGCAATACTTCTCAATTCGGCGTGCGGTCTAGGTCGGGGAGGTGATCGTGGTGACGGTCGCTGTCACCAAGAAGATTGAGATCACGAACACTACCTCCAGGCGGATGGATGTTTTCAATCGAGGCTGAGCCTGCGGATCACCGGCCAGCAGCGCGGGCGTGAGGCGCAACTTGTTCAATGCTGCAAACGCAATCACCGCGGCGAACAAGGCGAGCTTTAGCAAAAACAACTGGCCATAAGGGGCTGCAAAAGCCTGCGGTGTCGTGACCCCAAACAGCCCCAGCAGTGTTCCGCCCGCGATTACGAGCAGCCCCACACTCCACAGAGCCTTCTTGCCAAACTCTTCCGCAAGCGCGCCGGTCGTCTCCGAGGCGTTTCTGTTCGCCGAGCGGAGCAATGGCCCAAACACGCCAAGCCAAAATGCCAGGCAAATCATGTGAAGGGTGATCAGTCCGCCGAGCAGAAGACGCGGTTCCTCCAGCGTATGGCCCCGAAAGGCAAAAGACAGGCAAGCAACCAGGGCTCCACAAAGAGCGACTGCAAGACCGAATCGGGACTTGAAGAAGATGCCAAGGATCAAAGCAAGACCAAAGAGCCGCACGAGCACGCTGCCACCGAGGGGACTGTCTGCGATCAGCCCAAGCATCATGGGATCAAACGCACCGTCCAGCGTGCCGCCCATAAGGAAACTGGCGCGGAGCGGGATCCGCAACACTGTCGCCACCGCGGCAATCAGAGCCATCAAGGCTGCGACGCGCGCAAGGTATCTCCGGTCATCTTCGGTCAAAGACCTCAGCACGGCAGATACGAGGACGCTTCCGGCCGCCAGCAGCGTTGCCGCCGATGCCAGGCTCTTGATGGCGATTGAGGTCAGGATCTGGGCGTCTATCGCCGCCAATGCTGCAAGCATGATCCGTCAGTTCCCGACCGAAAACGTGAAGGATCCATCCATTGCATGCCCGTCTTCGGCCAGACCCCGCCAATTTACGGTGTAGGACCCATTGGGGAGAGCGGCTGGAAAGGCCTGAACGGTTTTCGATGGTGCCATGTTGTCAGTGCGGGTGACTGGATAGTCAGTGCCGTCCTTGCCGGTCACCTGGATCAGCGTGATGCGCATCGGCGCATCAAAGGTCATCACGATGGCATTCGGCGACTGCGCAACGGTAGATCCATCGGCGGGGCTTGTCGTCTCCTTGGAGGAGTGCGCAAGGGCCGATGTGGCAACTGCGGTCGCAAAGGCTGCTGCCAGCGCCAGACGTTTAAACTTGGTCATCATGTCGTTTCCTCGTCTCATTCATCGATTTTGTGCGGTTAACAGGGGGATTTTCCGATCCCCAATGGTCCGACCCTTTTGGCAACGGACGGTTGTTCAGAGCTTCCGGGCACGATGGCCGCAATCCGGTACCTTCCGGTCTCGCCCAATGTCAGCATGAGGGTGACGGATGCCCCGACCCGGAGCCCGGTCACACCCTCGGCATAGGGCGCGAGAGGAAGGTCCATGGTCATGGCCGGCCAACCAATCCGGTCATTGGCTTCATGGCTGACATTTACGACACCTTCGGACAGGGCATTGATCACGCCCTCAAGATGGAAAGCGCCAACAATCTGCGCGCCCGCAGATTCCAGACTTGCATGATCCATTTCGAAAGTGGCTTGCGGGGTATCGGCCACGGCTTGCGCGGGTGTAAGCGTCAACAGCAGACCGGCTAACGCCGTGGAGGCGGTGATGGGGAACGATGTCATTTGGATGAGACTTTTTCTTTTGTGCGGTCCAATTCGGCAAGCAATACGCCGCAGCCCGGCGGTACAATCCGGGCTGCAGTGTTTTTTGCAAGATGATCAGTTCGGCATCATTGCGCCGATCGCATAAAGACCGTCATCGCCTTTCACCAGCATCAAGGTGACGCTGTCTCCGGCGGCGACATCGCCCATCATCTGGGCGCTTTCCATAAGCGGCAGATCCATGGTCATGGCCGGCCAACCAATTTCCGGGATCGGGTCGTGCGTCACGTTCGCGGTCCCGTCCCCAATTGAGTTGACGACCGCCTGGGTGTGTACGGCGCCTTCCATCTGCTCGGCGTTCATGGGCATATTGGAGTGATCCATACCCGAGTGATTTGCACCATGTTTGGAATCGGCAAAGGCCACCGGTGCGGTGCTGACCGCCAAAAAGCCGGCGAGTGTGAGAGTTTTGATCAGGTTCATGGAGTTTCCTTTCTCTGCTTTGACATGTGATCGAAGAGTTATTCTGCCGGCACGGGTGTGCCGGTTTCCGGTGCGCTTGCCGCAAGCTCACGATTGACGCGGCCGAGAGCGAGACGCTTCCAGATCACGAAAATTGCGGGAATGACGAAGAGTGTGAGGAGCGTGGCGGTTGCCATCCCCCCCACCATGGGGGCCGCGATCCGCTGCATGATCTCCGAGCCCGTCCCATCGCCATACATGATCGGGATGAGGCCGGCGAAGATCGTTGCCACAGTCATGACCTTTGGCCGGACCCGCAAAAGCGCGCCCTCAAAGACGACATCCTCGACATCCTGCGTCGTCATCGTCCGGCCTTCCGCTTTTACCACCGTCTTGCGCTTGTCCCAGGCAAGGTTGAGATAGAGCAGCATGACGATTGCCGTTTCCACGGCGACACCGGCAAGAGCGATGAAACCAACGATGACTGCGACCGACATGTCGAAGTCGAGGTGCCAGAGGAACCAGACGCCGCCTGCCAGTGCGACGGGGAGAGCCGCGAGAATGATCCCGACCTCGATCACCCGGTTGAACGCCATGAACAACATCAAGGTGATGATAAGGAGAGTGGCCGGAGCCACCAGTTTGAGACGCTCCTGCATGCGCTGGATGTATTCATACTGGCCGGACCAGGCGATGGAATAGCCGGGCGGCAGTTGCACATTGTTGGCCACCACCTGTCGGGCCTCGGCGACATAGCCGCCGAGGTCCCGTCCAGCGATATCGATGAACACGAAGCCGGTCCTGCGGGCGTTTTCCGAGCGGATCATGCCGGGGCCGTCCACCACGCGGATTTCGGCAAGCGCACCCAGCGGGATATGCGCGCCCGACGGCGTGACCACGGGCAGGTCTCTCAAACGTTCCGGACTGTTGCGCCAGTCCTGGGGGTAGCGCAGGTTGATCGGAAACCGTTCCATCCCTTCAACGGATTCGGACACCTGCATGCCGCCAATCGCGGTCTGCACCACGTCCTGAATGTCGCGCACGCTCATCATGAAGCGGGCAGCCGCATCGCGGTTGACATCAATCTCGATAAACCGCCCCCCAACCGGGCGTTCCGCATAAGCGGAGGCGGTTCCTTGGATGCCTGCAACGGCCGTTTCGATTTCAATGCCGATCTGCTCGATGACCTTGAGGTCCGCGCCCGTGATTTTGACCCCAACAGGGGTCTTGATACCGGTGGCCAGCATGTCGATCCGGTTCTTGATCGGCTGGATCCAGACATTGGTCACACCGGGGATCTGAACCGCCTTGTCCAGCTCGGTGCGAATCCCGTCCATCGTCATGCCGGGCCGCCACTCGGATTGCGGTTTCAACTGGATGGTCGTCTCGATCATGGTCAGTGGGGCTGGATCTGTCGCGGTCTCCGCGCGGCCCAGTTTGCCGTGGACGGTCAGAACCTCCGGCACCGTCGCGATCAAACGATCCGACTGCTGAAGGACTTCCCGGGCTTTGCCGATGGACACGCCGGGATAGAGCGTCGGCATGTAGAGGAAATCGCCTTCGTTGAGTTCCGGCATGAACTCGGTGCCGATCCGCTGCAAGGGCCACCACATCGAAGCCACAAGAGCCGCTGCAAGAAAGGTTGTCGCCCAGGGCCAGGCGACGGCCGCATCCAGAAACGGCCGGTACAACCAGATCACGATCCGGTTCAAAGGGTTCCTGCTTTCGGGAAGAATCCGGCCGCGTACAAAATACCCCATCAAAACGGGAACGAGGGTGATCGACAAGATCGCCGCGGCCGCCATGGCGTAGGTTTTTGTAAACGCCAGCGGCTTGAACAGCCGTCCTTCCTGGCTTTCCAGAACGAAAACCGGCAGAAAACTAACCGTGATGATGGCGAGGGAAAAGAAAAGGGCTGGCCCAACTTCCGAAGCGCATTCGCCAACGATCCGCCAGCGGTTTTCATTGGTCAGTTTCTCGTTTTCAAGTCGCCGGTGCATCGCCTCGATCATGACGATGGCCGCATCCACCATCGCCCCGATAGCAATCGCGATGCCACCAAGCGACATGATGTTCGCATTCACACCTTGCAGTTTCATGATGATGAAGGCCGCGGCGATGCCGAGCGGGAGGGAGACAAGAATGACCAGTGACGACCTCAGATGCAGCAAAAAGGCGGCACAGACCAGAACGACGACGATGAACTCCTCCGTCAGTTTTTTCTGAAGGTTGTCGATCGCCCGTTCGATCACGCCGGACCGGTCATAGGTTGTCACGATCTCAACGCCCTCCGGCAGGCTGCCGCGCAGCTCGCCGATCCGCGCCTCGACCGCCTTGATCGTCGCCAGTGCATTGCCGCCCCAGCGCAGAATGACGACCCCGCCGACCGCATCGCCTTCACCGTCCAGTTCGCCGACACCCCGGCGCATTTCCGGACCGAGACGAATTTCGGCAACATCGCCGAGCGTCAGGGCGGCGCCCCGGTCGTTGACCATCAAGGGCGCTTTCGCGAGATCCTGCAATTCATCGACATAGCCTGTGGAGCGGACCATGAACTCCGCTTCACCCATCTCGATGACGCTGCCACCGGTCTCCCGGTTGGCCGCCTGGATCGCGCCGCGGATCTGGGCAAGGGTGATGTCATAGGCCCTGAGCTTGTTCGGATCGACCACGACCTGGTACTGCTTGACCATGCCCCCAATGGTGGCGACCTCCGACACACCGTCGACGGTTTGTAACTCGTATTTCAGGAACCAGTCCTGAAGCGCCCTGAGCTGCGACAGGTCATGATTTCCAGTTCGATCAATCAACGCATACTGGTAGATCCATCCGACACCGGTCGCATCGGGTCCGAGCTGCGGTGAGACGCCTTCCGGCAAGCTCGCGGTGATTTGGCCGAGATATTCCAGGACCCGGGTTCTGGCCCAGTACAGATCAGTCCCATCTTCAAACACGATGTAGACATAACTGTCGCCGAAAAAGGAAAACCCGCGCACATCGCTGGCTCCGGGGACTGCAAGCATCGCGGTTGCCAGCGGAAAGGTTATCTGGTCCTCGACCACCTGCGGAGCCTGGCCCGGATAAGGTGTGCGGACGATCACCTGGACATCAGACAAGTCCGGGATGGCATCAACGGGCGTTTCGCGAACGGCCCAGACCCCCGCGACGGCAATCATGGCGGCAACCGCCAGCATGATAATCCGGTTCGCGATGGAGGCGCGAATGATGGCGGCAATCATTACATGGCCTCCTCAAAACGCGTTCCAATCAACGTCATGGAGAAGTCCGGATTGCGCCGCAACAGCAGAGTGACCTCGCGGCTCAACGGCAGATCGGTTGGCGAAAGCGCCGGATCGAGCGTGAAATCCATCGTCATGCCCGGCATGCCTATGTCCGTCATCGGGCCGTGCGTGATGTTGGCTGTCCCGGCGTCCGTGTCGACCGCGTTGATGGTGCCGCGCACTTCCATGGGCGGGGAGACCGGATCCGCTTTTGCAAGGACCATGGTCATGCCGTCCGGCCGGTCAAAGGTCAGGGTTGTCTCGGTCCCAAGCGGCAACGTTTCCAGATCAAGCGCCGGATCCATATCGAAGGCCATGGTCATGCCCGGCATTCCTATTTCCGCAATGGGGCCATGGGTGATGGTGGCCTTTCCCGCGTCCGGATCGATGGCGTCGATCTTGCCAGAAACGACAATCGGGGGGGCGGCGTCGGAGGTCTCCGTTTCCGCCTCATCGTCCGTCCCGGATATCTTGGCACCCCCGGCTTCACGAACAGCGACCACAGAAAACATCCCGCCGTCATCCTTGGAGAGGTCAAATTCGACCGGCACATCCAGGGGAACCGTCGAGGGATCCAGATCAGCAACCTCGAGATCCATTTTCATCGCAGGCCATCCAAGCTCCGGGATCGGTCCGTGATCGAGGGTCAGTTTGCCGTCCGGTGTTACCGCTAGAACCGTCCCTGTGCCGGTTGCCGCGATCCCGTCATCGCTGCCCAACTGCGTGAGCCCGAGAAGGCCGTCCGCGCCCCGGACCGCCCGGAACGCGACCGTCTGCCCGTCGGTTAACCGATCAAGAGACATGCCGGCTTGAACGGGAAAGGTGGAGGTCATCGCCGGCCAATCGAGGCTTTCCAATGCGTCGTGGCGAATGGTGGCCATGCGGGTCGCACGATTGAGCGCGATCAGCTCACCCGTTCCGCGGGCCGGGGCCTCATCTGTTGGGGCCATGCGCATCAAACCGGCGCTGAGCGCGCTTTCGCTGTCGATCAGGAACTGAGCGGAGGCCACCACTTCCTCTCCGGGTGCCAGCCCCTGAACGATTTCTGTGCGTCCTCCGTCTCCAAAATCGTCGCGCAAGCCCGTCGTGATTAAACGTGGTTTGAAGGTCCCTTCCGCCACCTTTATGATGACGCGTTCAGCAGCCCCGGTCCGGATCACGGCTTCTGTCGGAACGGTTACCGCTGTCCGTGTTTCCTGCGGGATCAGCGTGACATTGCCGAACATGTTGGGGCGCAGCTGGCCGTCGGAATTGTCGAACCGAAGGCGAACGGGCAGTGTCCGCGTTTTCGCATCCAGTTCCGGGTAGATGTAGTCGATAGCACCTTCGAAGGTTTGGCCGGGCAGATGCTCGAAGCGGGCAATGGCCCGCATGTCTTTTGAAAGCCGGGCAATGTCACGTTCAAAGACATCGACAATTAGCCAAACCTCGGTCAGATCGGTGATCGACATCGCCTGGGTTCCAGGTTGCAGGAACATGCCGTCTGCGGCGTTCAGCGCAATCACCACGCCATCTCGTGGCGCAACAACTTGAATACTGCGCGCAACCTCACCGGTTCGTTCGATTTCGGCAATTTGGAGCTCCGAAGCTCCGTGACTGCGCAACTTGTTGCGGGCGGCCTCCAAGGATAGGCCGTTGCCGTTTTCCAAAGATCGAAGAAAGTCAAAACTCGCAACGCCGAACTCCGGAGAGAACAGTTCGAAGAGAATCTCGCCCTTTTTCACCTGGTCGCCGACGGCACGCACGTTCAGGGTTTCGATCCAGCCATCAACCCGCGTGTGGACATGGCTGGTGAGGTGTTCGTCATATCCGACAAACCCCACCGTTTCGATTTTCTGCGAGATCTCGCCAACCCGCGCTAGAGCTGTTCGCACACCGATCGCATTGATTTCGGTGGCTGACAGCTGGACTTCGGCAGGGTCGCCGGACGGTTCCTGACCCGCATAAACGGGGATGAGGTCCATGCCCATGGGGGATTTGCCAGGGCCCGGCTGGCGGAAGTTCGGATCCATTGGGGCAACCCAATAGAGGATGTCGTCTTCGCCGGACGCAAGATCGCCGGCGGGATTTAGATAAAGTCGCTCAAGAAACACCCCACCGGCCGTGCCTGCAGCAAGGGCCAGGATGCTGAGCGCGGCATAGCGTCCACGCATGATAACCTCTGAGTTGCCGCCGGCAGGGTGCCGAAGGCCTGATCAACAACAAGCGCTTGCGGAAATTCCGCAAGATGGTGTCTTCAGAGGAAGCGTGGGGGTCGTTTTGGGAGAGACGTGTCTGCAACTCGAAGCGAGTCGGGCGGAGACTGGGCAAAATCTGTCGAAGACACTGCCGTAGTCAGCCCGGCAACGCCGCCGGCAAGCGTGTACCCGCCGCACAGTGCTCCGCCGCAGCACCGGTCAATGTCAGAAGGCTCATGCTGGGCGTGATCGTTTGCGCCGGAGGTCGCACCGTGATGCCCCATCGCTTCACACGGCATCCCCGCGCTTGACACGGAGGGTTCAGAGGCATCTGCGATTTGGTGCTGCATCGGGATACCAGCGACCACAGCAATAGCCAACGCCAAAAACAGCGTTGCTACAAGTCTGCTGAGCTGGTGCACTCGTCCGGTCATCATCTGCGATATAAACGGGCGTTCGAAAAAAACAAGAGATCAGGTCTTTAAAACTGCCGCATCTCGGCCGCGACGCGAGGAGTTTCCAGCGAGGCACCCTTGCACGCCAACAAAGCCCGCCAAGCATTTGTCTCCGCACCGCGCTTGGAGCCGTCCCAAAACCCATGGCACATATTCAGCCGTTCAAGCTGAAAAGACTTCATCTGATCGGGGCGAAAAAATGTCCTTTGCCGCCCATCCGATGAGTTCGCTGCGTCGGTCAATCAACGTTTGCATTCGGGATTAGACTTCAATGCAGTGAACAATCGACCAGGGGCTTTCAATGAGACGGAGCCCTACAGCAGTTCAGGGCCAGCATTCAGTAAGCACGTTTTGCCGGAGAACGGACATTTGTATCGGCTCGGGCGAATGTCTGCTCGGGGCCGTGTACGGACGAAAGGGCAACTCCACCATAGCGCCCTTCCCCACAACCAGTAAATTTACTATCAATAACAAAAATGCTAAAAGTTACGAAGCTTTACAACCATCAAGCCGGACGTTTGCCAGAGCCCGGGATTTCCTTCGCTTCATCCAGATCCTGCGAAATTCGCAACTGTAGCCAGGGAAAGAGCGCTCTGAGTTCTTTTTCGTCCGATTGATTTTTGGCAGCCGCGATCAGTTCATTGTAGCGGGATACGGTCTCTGACAGCTGAGCATCAGGTGGAAGTGTGACGCCCTTTTCCCTATGGGTATCCTGCACCAGTTTGCTGGTTTCCTTGAAGATGTCGGACTGAACGGCCGGGTCTTGTTTCTCTATTGAGAAATTGTCGGTTGAAGGCGGGCCTCCATCCAGAAACATGTTGCCAGCCCCGGTAATCAGCCAATCAACGTTCATGTTAAAAGTCTGCCGATAGGCAAGAAGAACATTGGCATCTGGCACGCTGTCACCGCGCTCATAATTGCCCAAGGATTTGAAGCTCAGTTTCAATTTTCTTGAAAACTCTTCACGTGATGGATTTCCCAAAGCCTTTCTAAAGGCCCGCAAACGCTGGCCTAATTCGGTTTTGGTATGCTCCGGACGCGCCACAAACACTCCATTGTCCAAAAAAGGGATTTACAAAGTCCCGATCTTGCACTATCTCTGGTTTATGCGGGCCGCATATGCACCCCGCGATTGCGTTTTCACCCTCGACATAAACCGGCTTGCTGCAACAAGCCGGTACCGCCGGAGACATCCGATGACCGGAAAACTATGGGATAAACACGCCATCAAAGCCGAATTGCATCGCCAGGGCATGACCCTGACGGCTCTTGCAACACGGGAGGGCATAAATCCCAAGTCGTTCCGGGGTGTCTGGGCCAGGACACATCGCAAGGCAGAAGCTGCACTCGCAAAGTTTCTTGGCATTCCGGTCGAAGATCTCTTCCCGGAACGCTACCCCATTCGAACATCCCGTATTCTGTCTACCAAATACGAAGCCGAGTCTGCCAGCCAGAAAGCCGGTTCAAGCACAGCTTCCACAAAGGCTGCGTGAGATGGCCCGGCTACACCAAACCCTTGTTGCCGCTGCGTCCCATGCGATCTGTAAACTTCTCCAGAAAGTCTGGCCCGGCAGCGACTTGCACGCAACGGCAAAACCGCCTGTCGAATTAGACAATAACTGTGACAATGCCGGCAGACCGGAAAACCCGTTCCGGCAACACGTAAAGATACCGGCGGCACGTCATGAGACGGCGCTTCTTTTTGTTGTGTTGGCTTTCAGTCTTCTTTTCGCGGTCATGGCCAGTTGCAGCCAGTTTTCTGGTGTCCCGTCATGAATGCGCACCGGAAAGAGACCCATCTTCTCAAGGCTCGGTCTTGTACTTCGTCTCAGACGAGGCTTGAGGATCGGCGCGCCTGCTGCCCCCCCGCCACAAGCGGGCGCGCCCACTTGCCTGCCAGGAGTGTTTCGCAATGAACCTCCACAACAGCCAGGACTTTCTGAACTCGGTCTATTTCGCATGCGTGTCTGCGACCCGTGACGGCTTTCCCCATTTGAGCGTCGATGCGGTGATTGATCCGCCACACGACTGGTTTGATGCAGCCCTTGCCCGTCAAGTCGTCCTGCATCTGATGATCACCGAGTTCAATTTTCCCAAACGACGGGTCGTATCCTCGCAAGAGCGGTCCCGCGAGGCGGTCAATCGGGCGATCCAAACAGTCAACGAGCGTCTCGAATGTCCGGTCTTTGCAGCCCACTACGGCCAGATCGCCGAGGCTGCTTACGCCCGCTATCATTTCCAGATTGAACGTGCCCTGCCCTCCCCAGATATTCGCGGGGTGGCGTGATGGCCGAGTTCAAGTCCCTGCCCCTTTCCAAAATTTCGGTCTCCAACCGTCTCCGGGATCTGAATGAGGATCTTGCCCGGGTGATATCCGGGTCGATCGCCGAATACGGCCTGATGAGCCCAATCACAGTCCGCGCTACACCGCGTGCCAAAGCTGGCAGCTATACGCTGATTGCCGGATTGCACCGGCTGCGCGCCACCGAACTTCTGGCCCTTGAAACCATCGACTGTTTTATCCTCAAGGCCGATCTGGCCGATGCCCAGCTCCTTGAGATCGCTGAAAACCTTCACCGCAACGAGCTCTCGGTCATTGACCGGGCTGTTGCCGTGCTCAAATACCGCGAACTCTGGGAAGAGCGGCACGGCAAAATCCAGAAGATTTCAGCTCGTAACCCGAAGGGACAAGTTGTCCCTTCGGAAAGCCATGGGTTCTCGGACCACACGGCCAAACGGCTTGGCCTTCATCCCAAGACCATCAAACGGCTCAGCCAGATTGCACTCAATCTCCATGCGGATCTGCGATCCGTGGTCAAAGACACTGAGATTGCCGACAACCAGTCGGCCCTTTTGAAACTCTCCAGGCTGGAACCGGTCAAACAAAAACAGGCCGCCGCCGCATTTTCCCAGGAGCCGGATCTCAAAATGGTGCTGGCCGCCATTGATGACCGCCCCAAACCCAAACGGCCGGATCCTGAGGCCAAGGCTTTTTCCGATCTTGTCACTGCCTGGGAGCGGGCGGGGACAGAAACCCGGCAGCGCTTTTGTGACTACATCGTGCGCGCGGACCAGCCATCTCAGATGGAGGCCGCCGAATAATGAAGCCGCACCCGGACCAGTTTGATCTCTTTCATGAAGCGCTGTTTCCGGTGCGCGCCCCCTCATCCAGCATGGATCCGGACCGCTTTCGTTCAAAGATCAAACGCGCTATGGCGCAGGCGATCCGCGAATGCCCTCATGACCGGCCCGTCATAGCCGCACGCATGGCACAGTATCTGGGTATGCCCAATCTCTCGAAGGCCTCCCTTGATGCCTATACGGCCGAGAGCAAAACAACCCACGACATCTCTTTGGTTCGTTTCAAGGCCTTTGTCCGGGCCACCGGCGCCACCTGGCTTTGGGATCTCGTGGTTTCCGAAGAAGGGCTTTTGATCCTTGAGGGCGACGAAGCCCGTCTTGCCGAGATTGCCCGTCTCCAACAGGAGCAACGGGATCTCGCCAAACAGCTCAAAACACTGCGCTCCGTTCCGGTCGTCATCAAAAGAACAGCGGGGCATGACAAGTGACCAGCTGGTTTTCCCTGTCAGAGCTTGCTGCAGCCCGTCTTCCGGACCTGCCGCAGACCCGTCAAGGTCTGGAGGCACTGGCAAGAATGGACGGCTGGCAGGAAAATCCGCTTTATTCCCGCAAACGGCAGGGCCGCGGCGGCGGTCGGGAATATCACCTCGCCCTTTTGCCAAGAGCTGCCCAGCTTCGCTTGAGCATCCTCTCTCAAGAGATTTCCGAAGACACCGACAAAAACGTAAAGCGGCGGCGGAAAGATCTCTGGAAACGATATGAAGCCTTACCTGCGCAGAATAAAAACCGCTGTAAAGCGCGTTTAAACGCGCTTCAAGAGGTTGAAGACCTCAAATACGCTGGGCTGACGCAGACAGCCGCCATGCGAATGGCGGCCAAACGGGCCGGAATTGCAATTGCTACCCTTTATACCTGGTATGGACAGATCCAGGGACATCCCCGCGAAGACTGGCTGGCGGCCCTCGCGCCCAAAACTTCATGCAGCATCAATCGCATTGCTGAGCGCGCCGAGTACCATGAAGAGGCCTGGGAAACCTTCAAGTCAGATTATCTGAGACCCGAACAACCGTCTTTGTCTGCCTGCTATCGCCGTGTTGTGTCTGCCGCCAAGGAGCACGGCTGGGGCAAGATCCCTTCTGAGCGCGCCTTCCGCCGCCGCCTGGATGCAGAAGTCCCCCGCGCCGTTCAGGTCCTCGCCCGGGAAGGCCGGGACAAGGCCAAGGCGCTTTATCCAGCGCAGCGGCGCACCCGTCATCACCTCCACGCCATGGAAGCGGTCAACATGGATGGCCACACGCTGGACGTCTTTGCCCGCATGCCGAATGGCGACATCATCCGGCCCTGTCTTATCGCCCTTCAGGATCTTTATTCCAGCAAGTTCGTTGCCTGGCGTCTTTCTGAAAGCGAAAACCGGGAGGTCGTGCGCCTCACCATCGGCGACATGGTCGAACGCTATGGCATTCCGGACAAGATTACCCTCGATAATGGCCGTGCCTTTGCCTCCAAATGGATTACCGGCGGCGCCCCGACCCGCTACCGCTTCAAGGTGCGCGATGAAGATCCGCGCGGGCTTCTGGTCGCCCTCGGCATAGACCTTTCCTGGACAAAGCCGTTTTCCGGCCAGTCCAAGCCGATCGAGCGGGCGTTCCGTGATCTCACCGACGATATCGCCCGCCATCCTTTCTGCGCCGGCGCCTATACGGGCAACAGCCCGGATGCAAAACCAGACAATTACGCCAGCCGTGCCGTGCCCTTCGAAGATCTGAGAATACACGTGGACCGGCAGATCCAGGAGCACAATCTCAGGACGGGCCGCAAGGCCGCCACCTGCGCCGGCCGGTCGTTTGAGGAAACCTTTGAAACCAGCCTGGCCGATCCGGCAACCATTGTGCGCTGGCCAACCAGTGCACAGCGATCCTTGTGGCTGCTTGCGTCCGAAGCCTTCAAGGCGCGCAAGGGCAATGGAGAAATCCACCTTTATGGCAACCGCTTCTGGCACCCGGCGCTCACGGCCTACGCAGGGAAAAAGGTCATCATCCGCTTTGATCCAGACCATCTTACCAAGCCGCTCAAGATCTATGATTTGGATAACTCCCTGATCTGCGAGGCGGACTGCGTGGCCGATACCGGCTTTCATGATGTTGAGGCCGCCCGCGCCCATGAGCGGTCACGTAATGCCTGGACCAAGGCGGTCAATCAGGAGCGGCGGGCGCATGCCGCACTCAGTGCAAACCAGCTTGCTGATATCTATGCCAAGGGGCAACAGCCAGAGGCCTCAACAGACCAACAGGCGCCCAAACATCCCAAAATTCCAAGATTGGTACCGGACACAAAGATCCGGCCCGCTGCGCACGCAAAACCACCCGCTGAAGATCTGAATTCTGAGGCTTTGGAGTACAGTTTTTCCAAAGCCCTTCAGCTGGTGCGCCAAACCAGCTCCATCGACCCGGACACAGACACAGGCCTAGACGAAGAGATCGAACCGAAACGTCCTCAGTACGGTTCCCGCACACCATAGCTGGCCATGCTGCCAGACACGTTAAGGGACCAATATATGACCGCTCAAACTGCAGTCTCCGGTGAACACCCGCACGCTGGAGCAACACCTTTCCGAAAAACCTCCTGGGAGCGTCCGGTTACCGGTCCGCAAACCGGGCCGAACAGAACTCAGCATGACATTGATATCTGGTGGGGCCTTGTCGACCGGATCATTGAGGTCGCCCGGGCAAATGGCTGGTCGATGGGCGAAGTTGCCCGCCGTGTCGGCATGCCAGGCGGCACATTCTCCGTCTGGTATTCAGGAAAATATTCCGGCCGGCTGGAAAACCAGAATTCACTGGTCTCCAAATGGCTGGATGCCATCGAAGAACAGGCCGACATCTGTTCGCTGATACCGGCCTCGCCAGGCTTCATAAAAATGCAAATGTCGCAGGAAATCATCGAAACGCTTTCCTGGGCGCAAATGACCTCAGACTTGGTGATGATCACACAAGGGGCAGGAACCGGCAAAACCGAAGCCTGCCGCCACTATTGCGCCACACGGCCGCACGCCTATCTCGCAACGGTTTCACCGCAGACCAAGACCGTTCACGGCATGCTGGTGGAACTTGCGGCCGAACTGGACGTGATGGAACACAATCCGGCCAAGCTGACCCGCGCGATCGGCCGTAAACTGCAACGCATCGGCAATGGTTCACTGTTGATTGTCGATGAAGCCCAGAACCTGGTGGACGATGCCATCAATCAGCTTCGGCACTTTGTCGATGTCCATAAATGCGGCGTTGCTCTGGTCGGCAACAACGAGGTCTACGGCCGTTTTACCAAGAAGAATGATGGGCCGTCCTATGCCCAGCTGAAAAGCCGTCTTGGCAAACGGCTCAAGCGGGAAAAACCTCGGGTTTCTGACCTGCGCACCTTCATCAAGGGCTGGAATGTTACCGATCCGGATTGCGTCAAGCTGTTGATCGGCATTGGCATGAAGGGTGGCGCCATGCGCCAGATCGACAAGACAATGAAACTTGCCACCATGATTGCCCTTGGGAGCGGCGAGGATCTGAAAGTCGATCATATTCAGGCTGCCTGGAAAAATCGCGACGTGGAGGATGTCACATGAGGGCCGTCTCTACCGAGCTCAGCGACAGCCTCAACGCTTTCCATGAGGATTTTCTGGAGGCTGGCAAGTCCGGCACTCCGCTGCCCGCCCGTCAAATGCTGGTTTTGGCCAGGTCGTTTGCGATCCTGTTCCGGCTCGCCAAGAACCTGGAAGCCGAACTTGCCATTCACAGGCTGAACGCATCCGTCGATCGGCACAGATCCGTTCTGGAAGGGGCAAGCCAGGATGTCTTGGGTCAGTTGATCCTCGAAAGCGATGGCAAAGTCATCCGGCCGGATTTCAAATCATCGCAAAAGGGGCCGCGCCGCCAGGACGGAGAGCCGTCATGAGCGGCTGGAGCAAACGAGACCTGGCGCTTGTTCTCGGTTTTAGGGCCCTTGGTGATGATTATGACAAGATCGCCTGCCAGCTGAACCGAGAAGAAGAAGATGTGCGCAGCGTTGTTTTCAAGGCTCGGTGCCTGTACCTCACCGAAAGCTGGCTGTGCAAGTTGCTCGACCGCCAGGATGATCGCCAGAACCTTCCGGTTGACCTGCCCCAGACCAAGACTTGGCTGCCGCGCAAATTCACTGTCAGTCCAGTTGCTGTGCGCGAAAGACAACCAACGTCCTCAGAGCTCACTGCAAGCCTGATGGGTGACCCACTGCCGGGCCGCTCCGCTCTTGATAAAGCCCAGTCAAAGGAAAAGTCCCATGGAACCCGTAGACCATCCATCTGACCCCACACATCCCAGTGTCATCACCGTCTCCGGTAAAGACTACATGAGCGATGCCAAGGGCAGCCTGGTCCCGCTTGACCTCGTCAAACCGGCCGACAAGCTGGAAGACGAGGTCGTGCGCAAGATTGCGGGCCATGCAGCAGCCCTTTCTGATCAGATCGCCCGCTTTCGCGGTCACAGCTTTACCGATCTTGGAGAGTTCGATGCCCTGCTTGAACAAGAGTACGGTCTTAGCCGTGGCGGCAAGAAGGGCAACCGGACCTACACAAGCTTTGACGGCTGCCTGAAGGTGACCGTGCAGGTGTCCGACTTCGTCGACTATGGCCCCCAGCTGCAGACCGCAAAGGGTCTCGTCGATGAATGCCTGATCGAATGGTCCTCAGATGGCAGGCCGGAAATCCGGGCTGTTGTGACTGGGGCCTTTGATACGGACAAGGAAGGCAAGATCAATCGCACAGCCATCCTAAAGTTGTTGCGCCTCGATATCGATGATCCGCGCTGGCTCAAGGCGATGGATGCCATCCGCGAGGCTATGCGGATCATTGGCTCCAAGACATACTTACGGTTTTATCAACGCAGCTGCTGCACCGATGCCTGGCAAGCGATCACCATTGATCTTGCCAAGGTCAAATCGTGAAAGGAACACTCATGGGAATTATGAAAGTGGAACTCGGCTGCATGGTCAGTGCCCAGTATGCAAAACGCGCTGACTTTGAACACTTCAGTGAGAGCACGCCGGTCTGCCAACTCAAGATCGGCGATGACGTTATGCCCGTCGTGCAAACCGGACCTCTGACCTTCGAAATCGATCACCCGAGTGGATACACTTGCCGGTTTTCCATTGAAGAGGTGCTTGCCACGCTTGGTAAAGATCTTTGCGAACATTCCACTGGGCGGCAGGGAAAAACCTATTCCGACATCCGGATCGATAGCCCGGCCGGATCTCAAGGCGACGGCATTCCATCTGGCCCAGCGGCTCGGGCAGATCTGGCTGACAAGGACTGAAACTCATGAGCGCCCTTGCCCGGATCCATATCGCCAAGAAACAACTCGGTTTCGATGATGTCACCTATCGGGCCCTGCTTGAGCGGATTACAGGCAAGACATCGTCAAAGGATATGAGCGATGGCGAACGCCGGCAGGTCCTTCAGGAACTGAACCGCTTGAGCGGCGCAACAACCGCAAGCGGGCGTTTTGCCCCGGTACTACGGGCCCTCTGGCTCGCGGGCTATAATCTCGGGGTGATCGGCACCCGTACGGACGCAGCCCTGATAAGCTTTGTCCGCCGCCAGACCGGCCTCGATCACACCAGGTTTCTGCATCACGGCAAAGACGCGACTGCTGCCATTGAAGGTCTAAAAGCCTGGATCCGGCGCCAAAGCGGCCAAGACCACCTGTTCGTAAGACAAAAGGGACGGCCTGCCCTTTTGAACAATCCCCGTTTTCAGGTCGTTCAGGCGCAATGGGCTCTGCTGGCGAGTCTAAATGCCCAGCCAGCTGCATCTCTCAGCTGTTACATCTTAAAAGTGACGGATCATGAGGATTTTGCGGCCTTCAGCAAGCGGGACTGGTTTGCTGTGATGAACGATCTCGGAAAAACCCTACGCCGGGCAAAATCCAAATGAGCTGCCCCGCCCATCTCCAGCCCTTTGTGGATTTGCTTGGCGAAGACGATGCCATCCGGTTCCTGCTCGAATTTGGCGGCGGGCCAGTTTACCTCTCGGCCAATCCGACCGCGGCCTCATCAATTGCAGCCATCATCGGACGCGAAAAGGCGGTTTCCCTTGCCAAGGAACTTGGACCAGGATCCATTCGCGTGCCGCAAGGAAAACCCTGGATCGCCGAACGGCTGCGCGCTCGCGGCACAAGCGTCCTTGGCATTGCCAGGCAGCTCAAAATGAAAGACGATACCGTCCGCCGCTGGCTCAATGGACGAAAAGACAACCGGCAGGGCTTCTTGTTTCCCGACATCAAGAGTAGCTGATCCTTACCGTCCCCTCATGAGGGGAACGGCTAATTCCACCCATACTTGCCATTCTGACACTCCCATAAGTGGAGCGGTCAGCCAGTGGCAAATTCTTTTCAAAAAGACCTTTTAAAGACTGTTCAAACCCGGCTTAAAACCCTTGGCTGGTATTCAGGCCCCGTCGACGGAGAGGGTGGTCCGTCCACGCGCAGCGCCATGACCGGCTTCAAGCTGAACAGCGGCTTGAGAGCCCGGCCCTATCCAGGACCACTGACACTCGGGAAACTGTTTTCAGAGGGCGCCACGATGCGCCCGAACCCAAAACCATCCTTGGACAACATTCCACCCTGGTTGATTGAAGCCAAGCGCTTGCAAGGTGTTGCAGAGGTGGCGGGCCGGGAAAGTAATCCGGTTATTCTCAACTGGGCGGACGGTCTCGATCTCGACTATTCAGGCGATGACATTCCGTGGTGCGGTCTGTTTGTCGCTCATTGCATGCGGATCGGCGCACCGGATGCGCCCCAGCCGGCCAATGTGCTCGGCGCGCGCAACTGGCAAGAGTTCGGCCGGCGGGTTGAACCGGAGCTCGGTGCCATTCTTGTGTTCTGGCGCGGTTCCAAATCCGACTGGAAAGGCCATGTCGGCTTTTATCTCGGCGAAGATGCCAACTGCTATTTTGTGCTCGGCGGCAACCAGTCCGATGCCGTTACCATCGCCCGCATTTCCAAACACCGTCTGTTGAGCGCCCGGATCCCGGACAGCATTCCACCAAGCCGCAAGATGGTGCAGCTCACGGTACAGCCAGGCAGCCCTATCCCCGTTTCCACAAACGAAGCATGAGGCGCATGATGGAACATTCGAAATCCCCCTTTCTCTCCAAAGGTGTTTGGGGCGGTGTGATCGCCCTGGTCGCCACCGCTTTCAGTTTCTTCTTCGGGATCGAAGTTACCGGAGGAGAGCAAACCGTCCTATTGGAATCCATCCTTCAGATCGTGGCCGCTGGTGGATCCATACTCGCCATTATCGGACGCCTGGTTGCAAACAGCCGTCTTGTCTGATGGATGCCGGGTTTTTCAAGGAATGGGCGGGGCTTGCCGCCATCCTGATTTCCCTGCTGGCAACGCTTTATGCCTGGCTGACGTCCAAGGCCAAGGTCAATGCAGAGCATCTCAAAGGCGTCGACAAGACCCTGACGGCACACGACAAGCGGCTCAGCCACATCGAAACCGAGATGACACATCTGCCGGCAAAAGATGATGTAACCGAGCTCAAACTCTCCCTGGCCGAGCTCCGAGGCACCGTCGGCCGTCTCGATGAAACCGTTTCTTCCGTCGGACGCACCGTTCACCGGATCGATGACTATCTTCGGGAGCACGCAAACTCATGAGTGATTTTGATGCCTATTTGACCGAAGATGCCCGGCTGGTGATCCTTAAGGCGCTCCATGGCGAAGCCGATGGCCGTCTGCATGACAACGCCATTCTTGCAGCCCTCGACATCTTCGGTCATCGCCGGTCCCGCGATTGGGTCCGCACCCAGCTCCGGAAACTCGCCGATCTCGATGCTCTTCATATCCGGGAAGCTGGAACGGTCATCGTTGCCGAGATCCGCCAGGCCGGTGTTGATCATCTGGAACAGCGCTGCCGGATCGAAGGCATTGCCGTCCCCTCCAGAAGTTCTTGAGGGGATTATCGATGCCGCCTCCAGACCCAAAGACACGCAAAGGCCGCGGCCGTCTCTCCTCTATAGATCTTCTGCCGGCCGAGGCTGATCCCGACATTCAATGGGCGGTCGAGCAGCTGGCCGCGCGCCAGCGCACACAAGCCGACATCCTGTTTGAGTTCAATGACCGGCTGGCGGTGATCGGCTGCGAGCCAATTTCATCGTCCGCCTTCAACCGCTATTCGACCCGGCGCGCCGCCACCTTGCGCAAGCTGGCAGAAACCCGCGAGATCGCAGCAGCCGTCACAGAGACGCTTGGGCCCGAGCGCGGTGATGATGTCACCGTGATGATCGTCCAGCTTTTAAAAGAAACCATCCATGCGGTTCTGGAAGGCGGCAACATCAGCACCAAGGGCGTGATGGAGCTCGGCCGTGCCCTGCAGTCCGCTGTGTCAGCCCAGAAACTTTCCAGCGATAATACCCGTGCGCTCACTGCCGACACCAAGGCCCAGCTCGACAAGGCCACGAAGGTAGCGGCAGAGGGCATTTCCGCGATTTCCTTCGAGGTCAATGGCGAAGACGTCCTGAAAAAGATCCGGGAAGAGGTCTACGGGATTTTCGACCCCGCACAGAAGGCCGACAAAACATGAGGCCAGCTGTTCCCCTCTATGGCTATCAGCAGGATTGGCTGCTCGACAAAAGCCGTTTCAAGATTGGGATGTTCGCCCGCCAGACCGGCAAGACCTTCACGACCACGCTGGAAGTGGTCGATGATTGTTTTGAAGCCGCCGTCAACCAGAAGCGCCAGCGCTGGGTGATCCTGTCGCGTGGGGAACGCCAGGCCCGTGAAGCCATGGATGAAGGGGTCAAGCTTCATGCGGCCGCCTATGACATGAGCTTTGAAGCCAGTGAATGTGATTTCCAGGGACAAGAGGGAACCTACCGGGCCTTGGAAATCACCCTGCCCCATGGGTCGAAGATCACCGCTCTTCCGGCCAATCCGGATACGGCCCGCGGCTTTTCCGCCAATGTGTTCCTGGATGAGTTTGCCTTCCACAAGGACAGTGCCGCGATCTGGAAAGCGCTCTTTCCAGTGATCTCCAACGGCTGGAAACTGCGGGTGACCTCAACACCCAATGGCAAGGGCAACAAGTTCTATGAACTGATGACGGCAGATGGCAGCGCCTGGTCGAAACATCACGTTGATATCTACCAGGCTGTCGCGGGAGGCCTGCCGCGTAACATCGATGAACTCCGCGAAGGCCTTGCCGATGAAGATGCCTGGGCACAGGAATATGAGCTGAAATGGCTCGATGAAGCCAGTGCCTGGCTTTCCTATGATCTGATTTCCTCCGTCGAGGATGATCGCGCGGGCGATCCGGAGCGTTATGAGGGCGGTGTCTGTTACATCGGCCGGGATATCGGCCGGCGCAACGATCTTCATGTGATCTGGGTCTGGGAACAGGTCGGAGATGTATTTTGGGAACGGGAACGGGTTGAACAGAAACGCGCCACCTTCCGCGCCATGGATGCCGAGTTCGACCGGATCATGCAAAGTTACAGGGTCGCCCGCGCCTGCATTGACCAGACCGGCATGGGCGAAAAGGTGGTCGAAGACGCGATCCTGAAACACGGCAGCCGGGTCGAAGGCGTTTTGTTTACGCCCGGCAACAAGCTGATCATGGCGACTTCAGCAAAGGACCGGTTTGAGGACCGGTCCGTGCGCATCACCATGGGCGACACGAAACTGCGCGCCGATCTGCACAAACTCAGGAAAGTGACCTCGCCCACCGGCGCGCCGCGCTTTGTCGCGGAGCGCGATGATGATCATGCCGACCGGACCTGGGCGGCGTTTTTAGGCATTCATGCCGCCGAAAATGCTGGCACTGAGTATGACTATGTTCCGGTATCGCCGCATCCCAGCCGCTTTGAAGAACCAGCGGATACGAGTGCGGCCGGCGCGCCTGAAGAGACATTCCGCATGGCAAGTCAGCGCCGCACACGGGGGATTGTCTGATGGCCCAAAAACCTCAGCTGGTCGATCAATATGGCCGTCCGATCTCAACCAGTGACCTGAAAAAAGAACAGGCCGGTCCGGAGATCGGTGCTATCCGGCGCAGTTATTCCCTGCATCCGGCCGCCGGTCTGACACCGGCGGGACTGGCAGGCCTGTTGCGCTCCAGCATCGACGGCGATCCGGAACGGTATTTGGCGCTCGCCGAAGACATGGAGGAGCGCAATGAGCACTATGCCGGGGTGCTCGGCATTCGAAAGCGCCAAGTTGCGGGCCTTGAAATCACCGTAGATGCGTCAAGTGATGCAGCGACAGACACAGCCGCTGCCGACCTTGTGCGTGGCGTCATTGAACGCGATCAGTTCCGCGATGAGCTGGTGGATATTCTGGATGCACTCGGCAAAGGCTTTTCCGCCACCGAAATCCTCTGGGACACCTCTGAAGGCCAATGGCTGCCAAAGGCGTTCAAATGGCGCGATCCGCGCTGGTTCCGGTTTGATGACGACGACGGTGAAACCCTGCTCCTGCGCAACAACGCAGGCGACGAACCCTTAAAACCCTATGGCTGGATCACCCATTCCGCCAAGGCCAAATCCGGCCTTCCCATCCGAGGCGGCTTGGCGCGGGGTGCGGCCTGGTCGTTCCTGTTCAAGTCTTTCACCCTGAAGGATTGGGCGATCTTCTGTGAGGCCTATGGCCAGCCCTTACGGCTCGGCAAGTTCGGGCCCGAAGCGAGCGAGGACGACAAGGCGAAGCTGCAGCAGGCGGTTGCCAACATCGGTGCGGACTTTGCCGCGATCGTGCCGGAGGCGATGGCGATCGAGTTTGTCGAGGCCAGCCTCACCGGCTCCCATGAGCTTTATGAAAAACGCGCCGACTGGCTGGACCGGCAGGTCTCCAAGCTGGTGCTGGGCCAAACCGCCACGACCGATGCGATCGCCGGCGGCCATGCGGTTGGCAAGGTGCATGACGAGGTTCGAGCCGATATCGAAGAAGCCGATGCTCGCCAGGTGGCAGCGAGCCTCAACCGGGATCTGGTGCGCCCGCTCATCGACCTCAACCTCGGACCGCAAAAAGCCTATCCGAAAATCCGGATCGGCCGTCCGGATGAGATCGATACCGATGCACTGGTCAAGAATGTCGTGGCGCTGGTGCCGCTGGGGCTCAAGGTCGGCATGTCGACCATGCGGGATCATCTGGGGCTGCCGGATCCGGACCCGGAGGAAGAGCTGCTGCAGCCGGTCAGGTCCGGGCCGGACATCAAGAGCGAAGAAAATGCGCAAAAGGCAAAAGCGCTCCGGACGGTTCCGGCCAGTCTTCAGAAATCCCCGGAGGATGCGATTGATCGGGCGGTCACCGATGTGCTGGACGATCAGGGCTGGGAACCTTTGGTCGGCCCTGTGATTGAAGGCCTGGATGACGAGCTGGCGGCTGCGGAAACCCTGGAGGAGGCACGGGCTGTTCTGGAACGGCGGATCGAAACCCTGGGTGTGACGGGATTTGCCGATACGCTCGCCCGGCTCAGTTTTGCTGCCCGGCTGGCTGGTGAAGTTGATGAGGATCTCAGCTGACCATGGTTGAGCTGGTCCCTCTGCCGCCGCGCGATGCGATCCGGGTGCTTCAGGCCCGGGGCAAACGGCTCGAGCCGAGCTTTGCCTGGCAAGAGGTCTATGCCGAGGAGCATGCGGCGATGTTCACCGTTGCCAAATCCGCAGGTCATGACATTTTGCAAGACATATGGACCGCGCTTCTAACCGCTTTTGAAGAGGGAGAAACCCTGGCAAGCTTCTCCCGCCGCCTGAAACCGCTGCTCGTGCGCAAGGGCTGGTGGGGAGACGCGATCGAGGTGGATCCACTCACCGGAGAGGAAGTGCTTGTCCGGCTTGGATCAATGCGGCGGCTCCGGACGATCTTCGATGCCAACATGCGGGTGTCTTATGCGGCCGGGCACTGGAGCCATTTCCAGCGCTTGAAATCCGCCCGGCCCTATCTGCGCTACCTGGCAGTCCAGGATGGGTTGACGCGGCCCGAGCACCAGAAGCTGCACAATCTGGTCCTTCGGATAGATGATCCGTTCTGGGAGATCCACGCCCCGCCTAATGGCTGGAATTGCCGGTGTAGCCTGCAGAGCCTGTCGGAGCGAGATATCGCGCGGCTCCAGGCGGCGGGTGAAGAGCTGCGGTTTGAGGCGCCTGCGATTACAATGCGGGCCTGGACGAATAAGCGGACCGGGGCAGTGCGACAAGTGCCGGACGGGGTGGATCTTGGGTGGGATTACAATCCGGGCAAGGCCGGGCATCGGGAGACGGTGAAACGGCTTGGGGCGGAGACTGGGGCGGGTTTCGGCGGCGTGGAATAAACGGGCGTGGAGGGCGTCGAAGCGGATTTGGGTATCACTGCCGCCAAAAACCGCTGGCGGAGATTCTCGGGTGTTTTAAGACAAGTCAAATTTGATGATGGCTTAACTGCGAATATGATGATCAAAAGAAACAGCACAATTGGTCGCGATGCAGTTTTACCATTGCGTGTTAGATTGTCTCAAAATAAGAACATAACAAGAACTCTTTGGATAGTGCTATTCACACCTTGAGTTGTTTGCCTGTCGTAGGCTGTATAGCATAAAGCGAGGATTCAAATGCTGACATCAGTTGAGCTCTGTGCAGGTGCAGGTGGACAAGCCCTTGGGCTAGAAAATGCAGGATTTGAGCACACTGCTCTTGTCGAAATCGATAAGCACTGCTGCAATACCCTTCGTCACAACCGCCCTGAGTGGAATGTACTCGAAGAAGATGTGAGGGTTTTCAAGGAACAAGCGGTCGACTTCTCAGGAATCGACTTACTTGCTGGGGGATTGCCATGTCCGCCGTTTTCTGTTGCAGGCAAACAGCTCGGAGAGCAAGACGAGCGGAACCTGTTCAACGATGCAATCGATATCATTGATGCAGCAAAACCCCGGGCAGTAATGATCGAAAATGTCCGCGGCTTTCTTGATGCCGTGTTTCACGACTATAGGGAACGACTAAAAAAGCAACTGAAAAAACTCGGCTATGAAACAGATTGGCGACTGCTAAACGCATCAGATTTTGGCGTACCGCAACTTCGTCCGCGCGTCGTGATCGTGGCCATACAAAGGGAGAGAGCAGACTTCTTTGATTGGCCGGAACCAAACCCACACAACCCGCCAACAGTGGGTGAAACGCTTTACGATTTGATGTCCGCTCGAGGATGGCGCGGTGCTGAAGAATGGCGCGAACAAGCCGACGAAATTGCACCGACTATCGTTGGCGGATCTAAGAAACACGGAGGACCTGACCTGGGGCCCACTCGTGCGCGAGCAGCTTGGGCATCTCTTGGTGTCGAAGGCCGTACGATAGCTCCCGAGGCTCCTGACGCAACGCACAATGGAATGCCCCGCCTCACCGTCCCTATGGTCGCTCGAATACAGGGTTTCCCGGATGACTGGCACTTTACTGGAGCAAAGACTAATGCCTACCGGCAAGTAGGGAATGCATTTCCTCCACCCGTAGCTCAGGCAGTATCCACACAGATTGCAAAGACCCTTCGGAAGCGCGTTTTGCATGCAATGAGCGCTTAGCCTATCGAATCAGCAGACTCTATGAAATGCTGCTCTGATACGTTGTAGTCTCAGAGGCACCTGAATTTTGAAAAAGAATATTCCGGAAAGTATAGTTCTCCCGGGGCACCGAGATTTTGAAGTTTTATCTGAGATTGCAAATGACATTACCTTGCGGGCAGGCGGTTCGAAAGCCTTAGCCCAAAAAATTCCATTGATGCTCAGAGAATGCATAGATGCTGTAATCGAAACACCGCGCACGGGTCGTCGCTCATATGACGAACTCGAAAAGACCGAGAAAATCTATATTGGTACGCGTGTAGAAATTATGCTGCGCTCTATTTTGAAGTTACCAAAAGGCAAATTAGATACAGTTATTTGTGGCTATGACGTAGATATCAAGAACACAATGAAAACGGATTGGGAAATACCAAGAGAAGCAATTGGTCATCCTTTGATTTTGGTTGCTGCGGACGAACAAAAAGCACAGTGCTATCTTGGTCTAATCATTGCCAGACCGGAGTATCTGAACCCAGGTCGAAATCATGATAAAAAAAGGAAATTCAAAGCCTCAGAGTGGGAGAACATATTCTGGTTACTTAAAAACCATCCCTATCCTCCGAATTTTTGGCGCACCGTGCCTAGTGATAAGATCGAGCGGATTTTTGCTGGTTCCACAGGTAATCAGCGGGTGACTACGCTGTTTAGAGAGGTGTTGGGAGTTGTTATCACGAGAGATGTTGTAGATGCGGTTGGTATGCAGCTGGATAATACTAGACGCCTCAGAGCTGACGATGGTAAAGGCACAAGAGACGATCTTGCAAAAGAAGGCATCGCGCTGCTCTCCGGTGACCGCCACACGCCGCTGATCGTTAAACTTGGTTTGCCAAAATGTTCAGGCAGCGAATGGATTTCATACAAACCAACGAATGCAGCTGAAGCCGATCTGTGCAGACAGGCCGGAATCAATTTAATATGGCCGACAATCTAACCAAAGACCGCCGCAGCGAAAACATGCGGCGCATTAAGTCGAAAGACACAAAACCAGAGATGATTGTCCGTCGGCTCGTCCATGGGCTCGGGTTTCGTTACCGGCTCCATCGGAAAGATTTGCCCGGGAAACCCGATCTTGTCTTTGGACCACGCCGCAAGGTGATATTTGTACACGGATGCTTCTGGCACCAACATGACAATGCCGATTGTTTAGATAGCAAGACGCCGAAATCCAATACTGCATACTGGGAGCCAAAACTTCGCCGAAATCTGGGCCGTGATCATGAGGCGCAGCAACGCCTCGTATCTGATGGGTGGCAAGTTCTTGTCATCTGGGAATGCGAGACCAACGACACAAAACACCTCTCAACCAGACTAAAAAACTTCTTGATCTGATATGCCCGTTCAAAATAATCAATAGATATAGAAATTTAGCGCCAAGCACCGATCCGGAATTAAGCGCCTTTAATCCACGACAGGAGGCCTGTGATCCTCTTCTCCCGGCTGCTACGGCTGCGAGTGCGCGAACTCGCTCCCTCTCTATATTGCTCAATGTCCGAATTAGGATTGACGCCGTTGTCATATGCCTCAGCAAATGAACTTAGCTTTCCGGGAATGCGCCCCATATCTACTTCTTGAGCGCGGCACATGGCCTCTACGCAGAAGAGACTAAACAAATGCACAGGCTTTGTAAAAAGCCTTCTCACTGAATGATCCACAAAGTATACATCGATAAACTTCTTAAAATAGCCTCTTACTAGACTGACATCCTGATCACTCTCTTCATAGACGTCGTTATATAAGTCATAAATTTCGTTTACCGTTTTGGTATTCTCTTCGACCAGCCCCCGCCGCAAGAAAATCAAAAGACTACTCGTAAACTCAATATCCGCCATCCTCCGTATTTGATGTTCGGAAAATACCTGCATACTCTTAAATTCCGCCATGTCGGCTATGCGCTCTGCGGTGTTGATGAATTCACCGTTGAACTCTGCATTGCGGATTTCTTGCGGGTTCAGAGACTTGTCGGTTTCATTGAGACGGGTGAACACCGAACGAATTTCATCGATAGTAATATTGCTCGGAATGGTCCGCATGTTCAGCACATAGTCCCAAAACAGACGTTTTGTTTCTGATTTGAGATCTTTCCAAAAACAATTGCAGTATTCTGAGTCTTCGTGGTCTAGATACCGATTCGCCAAGCTCCATTCATTAGAGACAAATTGCATCATTGTGGAAATTCGCTGCTGCCCATCCACAATGCTATGGCGCTGTTTTCCAGTTTCAGGGTCGGCAGGTTGCTGCCAGACATAAACTTCTGGCATCGGAAATCCAATGAGTATTGTCTCGATTAGTCTAACTTTTTGCTTCTCTGTCCATACTAGTTTTCGCTGAAAATTGTTATCAACAAAGTAATCGCCTGACCGAAAACCGTCCACTAAAGAACTGACTGTAGGGCGTGTCGTTTGAATAAGGCTGTTAAGTGTCATTTTCCAATTTCCTTTGGAGCGTCTCAATGCCAAACGCGTGATAGCTGAGTGCCGCATCCCAATCCGCATAAATACGATACTTTAAAGACCGGCTGATGCCGGTTCTTAAACCTACTTGGACCGCCATTTGATCCAACATCCGGGCGATATTTCGCAAATAGGATGTGTTGTATCTCTCTTCCGCCAACAATACTACAAATCGCCGAAAAACATCGCTTTGATGGCGACCTTTAATCCATGTATAGCCGTTGTAGTAAGCTTCTCTGAAGGCTTCCCATGTAGTTACGAAAAGTTCATCATCAACAATGACTACATCTAGATCGGAATCCTCGTTAAATGGCCTAAAATACTTTTCTGGCTTTGGGCTTAAACTGTAGCCATATTTTGAGCTACCAACCAATGAAACGTTTTCTGAGTGAATTCCAAGTTCACTCGATATTATTTCCCTAAAACTTTGATAATTGCCATTAAACGGAGCACCAATTTCACTTTCAAACAGCCACATACTGTCATCAAAGAGGAAATCCGTGCAAAAGTCTTTTGGATCCGACTCTTTTATTAGGTCTTTTAGTTCACATAATTCCATATAAAGTCGTTCTTTTTAAATATTTTCGAAAACGTACAACAATAGAAATTGTCGGCTTATGATGTGGCCCCCTCCCCGGGGGAATCGTTCTATCTCGCCTTAGTTGCGATGGTTACACCCATGGCAACCACCGTCAACAGTCCCGATCCTGAGACTTCCCTGTTCGCCGCCGCTGATAGCATCGCGGTCCCAGCTGAACCATCTGCCTGGATCAAGCTCCTTCCCGCCGGCTCCTTCACCTGCCGGGATGGCCGCGGGCCGTTCCATGCCGGTGACGTAGCCGCACTCGAAGCCGTCCTCGCCCAAACTAAGCAGCATCTCGCTGCTACCGACATGATGGTCGACTACGATCATCAAAGCATTTTAAGCGCTGTTGAAGGTGTCGGCGGCACGGCAAAGGCCGCCGGCTGGATCAAAGCCTTCGAGATCCGTGACGATGGCATTTACGGCCAGGTCGATTGGACCGACGCCGCCAGCGCCGCGATCAAGGCCCGCGAATACCGCTATATCTCGCCGCTGTTCACCGTCGAAAAGTCGTCCGGCCGGGTGATGGCCCTGCGCAATGCGGCCCTCGTAAACATGCCCGCGCTGGATCTTGAAGCGATCGCCGCCCGTTTCACGCCATCACACCTCCCCCATTCCAAGGACTTTCCCATGGACCAGATTGCCCTTGCGCTCGGCCTTGAAGCCCAAGCGAGTGAAGCCGATATCCTCGCCGCAATTGCCAAGCAAACCTCCAATCTCGAGGCCCTGGCGCTGGCAGCCGGATTTTCCAAGGACAGTTCTTTTGAGGCTATCGCTGCTGCAATCAAGACAGCACAGGAAAGCTCCGCGCCCGATCCTGCCAAATACGTTCCCATTGACCAGGTCGCGGCGATGCAGGCCGATCTTGCAACCCTCAAATCTAGCCTTGCCGAAGACAAGGCCGAAGACCTGGTCACGGCGGCTATTGCAGACGGCAAGCTGTCCCCCGCCCTGAAAGATTGGGGCCTGGAACTTTGCAAGACAGATCCGGCCCGGTTTGAGGCTTTTGCCGCTTCCGCGCCGCAACTGACCAGCGCCCAGCTGGGTGACAAGAAACGCGAGGAAGCCTCAGAGGCACGCGATCCGGTTGAGCTCGCTGCCGCAGCAAGCGCCCATCAGGCCAAGCTCGCCGAAAATGGCCAGGTCATCGACATTGCCGCCGCCGTTTCCGCCATCCAGGAGCAATCATCATGATCCCGAGTTTCATCCGCTCCCATGAGGCAACCGCCGACGTTGATCCCTATCGCATTGTGGCGTTTTCCGATGTTACCTCGTCCCGCAAGGCGGCCATGGCCGCCAGCAGCACCGCCCCCCTGATCGGTGTTTCGGACAAGATGGGCGCGTCCAGTGGCGGCATGGCCGATATCATCCGCGCCGGCCTTGGCGGTGTTGAACTCGGCGGCACGGTGTCCGCCGGTGATCCGCTGACGTCCGACGCCAATGGCAAGGCGATTGTCTGCATAGCGGCAGCCGGGCAAACCCGGCGCATCATCGGCTTTGCCGAGGAACCGGGTGTGGACGGTGACATCATCGATGCCTGGATCATGCCGGGCCTCTTCCACGAACCGGTCTGACGGGGCCGAACCCGTTCCCGCGTTTCTTTCCTACTGACTTTTTGAGGACACCATGGCTCCCAATCGTCCGTTTACCGTCGATCCGATCCTGACCGCGATCGCGATCGGCTACCGCAACGACCGCGCGTCGCTGATTGCCGACGAAGTCCTGCCGCGCACACCGGTCGGCGCGGAAAAATTCGCCTGGACCGAATATCCATTGGATGAAGCCTTCAACATTCCAGACGGCAAGGTTGGCCGGCGCGGCCGGGTTCAGCAGTTGGAATTCGGCGGCACGGAAAAAACCGACGAGGTCGAAGACTACGGCTTCGAGTCACCCATTCCTTATTCCGACATCGATGCAGCTTCTGAAGCGCGCAGCCGCAAAGTCTCCACCTTCGATCCGGAAGGTCATGCGGCGATGATGCTGACCGACACGCTCCTGAACGTCCGGGAAGTCCGGGTCGCCTCCATGGTGCACAATCTGGCAAATTATTCCGCCGACAAACGCATCACATTGTCCGGTACCGATCAGTTCAACGATTATGCCAACTCCGATCCAATCGGGATCCTGAAGACCGGCATTGAGTCCACGCTGATCTTCCAGCCCAACACCATGGTGATGGGCCGCGCTGTCTGGTCGAAACTCTCCTCGCACCCGAAGATCGTCAATGCGGTGAAAGGCAACCTCACCGAAGAAGGCATTGTCTCACGCCAGCAGTTCTTGGATCTCTTTTCCGGGGAAGGCATTTCCAAAATTCTGGTCGGCGATGCCTGGTACAACACGGCCAAGCCGGGCCAGAGCGCCAATCTGGCGCGCGCCTGGGGCAATCATATTGCCATGATCCATCTGAACCCGATCGCCAATCCGCAGGGCGGCGGCATCACGTTTGGGTTTACCGCACAATATGGGACCAAGTTCTCCGGCCGGATCGAGGACCGCGATGTCGGCCTTCAGGGCGGTGTGCGCATCCGGACCGGCGAGCGGGTCAAGGAGCTGATCGTTGCCAAGGATGTTGGCTACTTCATTCAGAACGCAGTTGCGGGGTCTTGATCCGATGGCTCCACGCAAAGGCAAACAGACTGCAGCACAACAAACGGCCCAACAGAAAACCGCGCCTGCCGTATCTGCCCAAAAACAAGATCCGGTGGCGCAACAGCTCCAGGCGCAGCCGGGAGCTGCCCCGGACACCGTACCTGCTGCTGCACCGGCGACACCACCGGCACTAGTCCCAGCGAAACCGGGGGCAAAGGCAGATCCGGCCGTGGCCTCGGACCAAGTCATCGGCGTTGTGATGTCGCCGATCCGGCACGACGGCATGGCCTTTGCGATTGGCGACCCGATTGCGTTGGAAGCATCGGTTTTTGCTGGCCTGGAAAAGGCCGGTGTTGTCAAACCCGATTGATCGGCCCCCTCGGAGTTACAAATGGCCTATGCGACCCAGCAGGATCTGATTGAACGGTTTGGCGAAGAGGAGCTGATCCAGCTGACCGACCGGACCAATCTGCCGGCCAGCACCATCGATGCAAATGTGGTGGCAGCAGCACTTTCCGATGCGGAAAACCTCGCCAACAGTTATCTCGCCAAACGGTTTCAGCTGCCACTCGAGCCTGTCCCGGAGGTCCTGACCCGGACCATCTCGGAGATCACCCGCTATTTCCTGCACGGAAGGCGCACAGACAAAGATGATCCGGTCACCCGCGATTACCTAAAGGCACTTGCATGGCTCAAGGATGCCGCCAAAGGCCTGGTGGAACTGGACGTAGCAGGCACTACCCCAGATCAGAGCGGGAATGGCCAGGTGCAGTTCGAAGCACCAGACCGGGTGTTTTCCCGTGGCGCGCTGGCGGGGTTCTAGGCTATGTTTGGCGTTTCCTCTGCCATCACGATCGAAGACACGCAAGTCAATGCAGCCCTTGCCCGGGTTGAGGCTGCCGGCGGCGATACTCTTGCCCTGATGCAGGAGATTTCCGGCGCCATGCTGTTTTCGGTCCAGCGGCGCTTTGAAACACAAACCGATCCGACCGGGCGGCCCTGGAAACCGCATGCGCCAAGAACGGCCCGCGCCCGGATCAATCGTAAACGGCGCGGCAACCAGGAAGTGACGCCGAAGCTTCTGCGCGACAGCAACCGGCTGTACCAGTCGATCGTGGCCGAGGCTTCAGAGATGGAAGCGGCTACCGGAACCAATCTCATCTATGCCGGTATCCACCAGCATGGCGGCAGCATCACGCAGTATCCGCAGAGCCGGAAAGTGAGGTTCCGGAAAGTAGGCAATCAGTTCCGCTTTGCCCGAAAGGCGCACAAACGTGTCAGCGAAAGGCCGGTCACATATGGGCAGCGCACCATCGTCATTCCGGCGCGCTCTTACCTCGGATTTTCTGAAGAAGACCGCGCCGAAATATTGGCGATCGCCGATGCACATTTTGAAGCTGCGGCCGAAAGAGGCGAACCCTCATGAGCGTCGTTGCCTCTATCATCAACCGTTTAAAGGAAGCTGGAACGCCCTTTAAAGAAGTGGCCGGTGCGATCGAATTTGCCGCGATCGAAAAGCGCCGGCGCGCGGTCCCGGCTGCCTATGTGCTGGTTGCCGAAGAAGCTGGCAGCGACAACAGCCGGTCGACAGGCGGTTTGCTCCAGGAGCTCGCCTCAGACATCGCGGTCATTCTTGTGACCGAGAACCTCACCGATGGCCGGATGTCAGCCGCAGCTGGTGATATCGAAACCTTGAAAGCCTGGGTGCGCTCCAAGCTGATCGGCTTCGTCCCGGCCGGTACCGACACCGAGCTGATTTTCATCTCCGGCAAGCTGCTGAAGGCCAGATCGGGAACCGTCTGGTTCGAAGACCTTTATGGCGCGACCTCCTACCTGGAGCACCAATCATGAGTGAGGCAAAGAACGGAGCACGGACTGGCGGCCGTTACTGTCGGGATCCGGAAACAGGTGAGCTCAAGAAGCTGAAGCCTGATGAGCTTCCAGTTGCTGTGGCTAACGGCAAGGCCGAGCCCCGAAAACGCGGCAAGGAGACCTAATCCATGCGCAAGCACCGGAAGCTCGCCATCTTGGCGAAGATCGAACCGGTTTACGGCACCGACAGCGTTCCGACCGGGGCCGCCAACGCGATTCTGGCGACCGATGTCACCCTGACACCACTTGCCGGAGAGGACATCAATCGGGATCTGCTGCTGCCATATCTTGGCCATCAGGGGATCGAGCTTGTCGGCAATTATGTGCAGATGGAGTTTTCGGTCGAATGTGCCGGGGCCGGGGCGGCCGGGACCGTGCCTGCTTATGGCGCTCTTCTGCGTGCCTGCGGATTGTCGGAAACGATCACACCCTCCACTTCGGTTGATTATGAGCCGGTCTCGGACGGTGAAGAAAGCGTCTCGATCTACTTCAACCAAGACGGCGTCCGGCATGTGGCGCTTGGTTGCCGTGGGTCTTTCCAGTTGGACATCGCGCCGAAGCAGATCCCCCGTTTCCGCTTCCAGCTGATGGGTCTGCTCGGTACCGTCACGGACAGTGCCTTGCCCACTGCCGATGTGACCGCTTTCCAGAAACCGGTGCCGGTCTCAAATGCCAACACCAGTTTTTCGCTGCATGGGGCTGCGCGGATCTCCGAGCGGGTATCGTTTGATCTCGGCGTCGACGTCGTCCCGCGTTTTCTGATCGGCGATGAACGCATCCAGCTGGTCGACCGGCAAACAACGGGTTCGGCCGTAGTTGAAGCCAAGGCGATGGCTGCCGCCAACTGGTTCGACATTGCCCAGGCCAAAACCACCGGGGCTTTGCAACTCATCCACGGCACGGTGGCGGGGCACATCGTCCGACTGGACGCGCCGTCTGTTCAGATAGGCCGCCCGACGATGGGCGAGACCAACCGCATTACCAACTATGCGCTGCCGCTGATTTTCCAGCCTCAGGCCGGTGACGACGAGTTCACGCTCAGCATCAGATAGGAACCATCATGAACTTCCAGATCTGTGATCCTTATTCGTTTTGGTGGCCGGTGACAGTCTCCCTGCCCGACCCGGACAGGCCTGGAGAACTCAGCCAGCAGGATTTTGAGGGCAAGTTTTTGATGACCAGCCACGAACAGCTGGCAGAACTCGAAGCAGAAGGCCAGGAGCAGCTGATCTCAACCATTCTGACAGATTGGCGGAACGTGGAAGATGCGGGTGGCAATCCAGTCCTCTTCAGCGAAGAAGCCCTTGGTCAGTGCCTGCCCTTCCAGCATTTCCGGATCGCTGTTTACCGGGCCTATCTGTCGGCTTTGAACGGCCAGGCCGCGCGCATAAAAAACTGAAAGAGGCCGCCCGCGCCTGGGCACAGGCGTGGCGCGGCCTGTCCGATCCCAGCAGACCAGCCGAATTGGACACCGAAATCGCCGATGAGTTCCGGGCGCTCGGCCTGGAGCTTCCCGGTGAGCCCCTAAACCAAACGGAGACTTTTGAGGTCATGCGGTCGAACTGGCACAGCGTTTCTGCCTTTTTAAGCCTGGAAACCCAGTGGCGGATGCTGGCTGGCCCGGCTGGCCTGGTCTGGACCGGGCTCGACTACCGCGCAGCAGCTGCCGCCTTCAAAGGCCGGAGCCGGCACGCTTGGGCCAAACTTCTCGCTGATCTGAAAATCATGGAAGACGCGGCCCTGCCGATCCTGAATGGGGAGCGGCCATGACACTCAACCTCAAAATGCTGGCAACGCTGGATGCGAGCGGTGTGAAAACCGGAGCTCGTGAAAGCCTGCGCGCAATCTCCAGCATTGGCGATACCGCCGAAAACACGTCCACCGATCTTGGCAAACTCTCTTCAGCAGCAACTGCTGCCGCTCAAGCTGCCCGAGCGCAAGGAAACGCCTTCCGGTTCTCCGGTCAGCAAGCGGCCAATTCGAACCGGTTGGCGGCGCATGAAGTCAATGTCCTGGCGCAGCAGCTTTCCGATGGTGCCATCCAGGTCGCCAGCGGCCAATCTCTCTTCACAGCGATCCTGCAGCAGGGCAGCCAGGTTCAATTCCTGCTCGGCTCCAAGGGTGTCAACTCCATTGGCGGTTCCATCGCACTTCTAAAACAGGGATTAATCGGCTTTTTAAACCCGATTAATCTGGCGGTTGCCGGATTGGCAGCCGGGGCGGCCGGAGCTGCTGCACTTTACAATGCGATCGCCGCAGATGACAGCGCGACAGATGCGCTGGAAGCACAAGGTGCGCTGATCGAGGCGCTTGCCGATCGCTATGACGAAGTTGCGGCTGCGCTCGACAGATTACAGGACCGGCCGAGCATCGCCGGGATCGCCCTTGATCGGGATGAGCTGGAAGAACAGCGCCGTCTTTTGACCAGCATGATCGGCGACATCGAAACCAGCATTCTGCGCAGCTTGCGGCTAGAAGCCAATGCGCTCTCGGCATTGGCCGAACCTTTGACAGACTATGCCTCCAGTGTCCGGGAGTTTCAGAGGGAGCTGAGGGCAACCGCAGAGGAATTTGCAAACACTGAAACCAGTGCCGAAAGCCTGATTGCGCGGCTCCTTGAACTCGCGCAGACAGCGCCAGACACAGAAGCAGAAGCTGCAATCCGCACCATCATCCGCGAGGCTAGAGGTGCCGATGACGGGTTGCTGCAGCTCATTGGCCGGTTGAATGAAGTGGAGGCCTCCCTGCGCGGCATTGGTCTAGAGGCGACCGCACTCGGCAATATCGATGAAGCGGCGAATGCGAGAATAGGCAGCACCTTCGGGATTTTTGAGGAAGCAAACGCCCTAGACCGCTTGCGATCCCAGCTCAGGCCGCGCCGGTCCGAATCCAGTGATCTGGAACGCCAGCGCGAGCAGGTTGAGAGATTTCTGGCAACACAGGATCAGACACTTGAACGCCTGCGGCTGGAAACCAGCCTGATCGGCGAAAGCGAGGCCGCACGCCGACGGGCGATCGCTGCTTTGGAGGCAGAATTCCAGATCCGGGAATTTGGGTTGGATCTCACCTCCAAGTCGGCTGAAATTCTGCGGGACAACGCCAGTGCAATCCTGGAAGAAACCCAGGCCCTCGAAAACCAGCAGGAAGCCTGGGCGGCCGTACAATCAGCTGGTGAAGCTGCTCTCCGCTCGATCACCAACAAACTCGCCAGTGGTGATCTGACAGGCGCCCTATCTGCGCTCATTTCCCAGGTGTCGCAACTCGGGTTACAGCTGGCAGCGATCAACCCGCTGTCCAACAGTCTGTTCGGCACGAGTTACCCGACGCTTGGGTCAGTCGGCGGGTTGTTTGGCGGCGTCTTCGGTGGTGGGTCTTCGCTGACGTCTGCGCTCGGTGCTGCCACGCTGAACCTTTATGACGGCGGTGGTCCGACACTTAGCGGCAATGACACTGACATCGCCGGTCTGGTGCACCGCAACGAATATGTCTTTGACGCCAAGTCGACACGGAAGATCGGCGTCAATACCCTGGAAGCTCTGCGTCAGGGCGCTCTTCGCGGCTATCAGGACGGCGGCCTGGTCACAACGTCCGCTTTTCCAGCACCGAGATTGACGCAAACCCAAACGGCAAGAAGCAAACCCGGTCCGGTCCAGCAGACCGGCGACACGTTCATCATGAACATTACGACGCCAGACATTCAAAGCTTCCGGGCGTCCCGGTCGCAGCTCGCCGGGGAGTTTGCCCGCATGACTGTTCGCGGAGGCCGGAACGGATAACGCAATGGCCGACTTTGACGAGATCCAGTTCCCGGAAATTGTGGCGAGAGGCGCGCAAGGCGGACCGGAGCGGCGCACGGAAATCGTGGAACTGACGTCAGGCTTTGAAGAGCGCAACACACCATGGGCGGACAGCCGGCGCAAATATGATGTTGGATCCGGGATCCGGCACCCGGATCATCTTGCCGCCGTGGTGGCCTTCTTTGAAGCAAGGTCCGGACGCCTCAGAGGTTTCCGCTTCAAAGACTGGTCAGACTATAAGTCCTGCCTTCCCTCCGACAGCATATCTCCGACGGATCAAGTTCTCGGGGCAGGAAATGGATCGACGACGGTCTTTCGGCTCACCAAGGCCTATCATTCAGGTGGACGAACCTGGAACCGGACGATCTCCAAGCCGGTCGACGGGACGGTTACGATCGCGATCGACGGCACGCCGCAGGCCACTGGCTGGTCGGTGGATCTGACAAGTGGCCAGATCACTTTCGACATTGCCCCAGCCTCAGGCACGATCACGGCCGGGTTTGAGTTCGATGTACCCTGCCGTTTCGATACGGACGTCATCCAGACCAATCTCACCAACATCCGCCTCGGCGAGATCCGCGCCATTCCAATCGTGGAGGTGCGCGTATGAAAGGCTTGGTTTTGTCTTCACGGGTGCACCGCGCTTTGCGATGCCCTCCAGACAGGGCGGACCATCAGGTCCGGCGCGCAGTCGCGCTTGCGGCCCGATCGCAATGCGCTACGGTTCTATTGGAGGGCTATTCATGAAGACCGTGCCGACCCCCATGCAAGCCAACCTGGACAGCCGTGCGACCACCCATTGCCGCCTCTGGCGGGTGGAACGGCGGGATGGTGCGGTTTTTGGGTTTACCGATCACGACCGGTCCCTAACTATCGATGGTCTCACCTATGAAGCGGCCACCGGGTTCACCGCCACTTCGATCGAAACCAGCCTGGGCCTTGCCGTCGACAATCTGGATGTCGAAGGCGCTCTCTCGTCCGCCACCATCACCGAAGATGACATTGCCCGCGGGCTTTGGGATGACGCGGAGATCGAGATCTGGCTGGCCGACTGGACCGAACCATCCAACCGGTTGCTTGTGCGCAAGGGCAATATCGGCGAGATCACCCGCGGCCCGACCGCTTTCCTGGCGGAACTGCGCGGTTTGGCCCACCGGCTCGGGCAACCTTACGGCCGCCAGTTCGACCGCAACTGTTCCTGGGAGCTCGGCGATCACCGCTGTCAGGTATCGCTGGCGGCCTGGACCTTCTCCGGTGTGGTTGTCGAGGGTTTTGATCTTCTGAGCTTCACCGCCTCAGGCCTCGATGACAAAACAGACGGTCTCTTCCGCCATGGTCTTCTGACTTGGGCCAGCGGCGGCAACGCAGGCCGTCACATGGAGATCAAACGCCATTCAAACGCGCGTGGCACCGTGACCTTCGAACTGTCCCTTCCGATGGCTGACAGCATTGAAACAGGCGATGCATTTACGGTTCAGGCCGGATGCGACAAGAGTTTTGCCACTTGCCAGGCCAGGTTCGGCAACGGGATCAACTTCGGTGGGTTCCCGCATATTCCCGGCAACCAGGTGATCATCGGCTTTGCGGACAAGGATGACTTGAACGATGGCGGGAGCCTGTTCAGATGAGGATTTCTGTCTCCCGTCCCGATGTCGTTGCAGCGGCACGCACTTGGATCGGCACACCCTATGTCCATCAGGCGAGCTGCAAAGGCGCCGGTTGTGATTGCCTTGGTCTCTTGCGCGGCGTCTGGCGTGATCTCTTTGGCAAAGAGCCGGAACAACCGCCGCCTTACACACCGGATTGGGCGGAACGTCACCGCGCAGAAACTCTGCGGGACGCTGCAAGCCGTCACCTGGTGCCGATTGACGTGGAAGAAGCTGGTCCGGGCGATGTACTGCTGTTTGCGTTCAAGGAACACCTTCCGGCTAAACATTGCGCGCTGCTGACTACCACCATCGATGATCCCGCGGGAAAAATCATCCATGCGCATGAAAACCTGCCCGTTGCCGAAGTGGCCTTGTTTGACGGCTGGCGCAGAAAAATCCGCTTTGCTTTCCAATTTCCGGGGGTGGTTTGATGGCGACACTGGTTCTGGGCGCCGCCGCAACGGCCTTTTCCGGCGCGATCGGCGCCGGCGCCTTTACCTCTGCATTGATCTCAGGCGCGGCAACGGTGGCCGGTGCCTATGCCGACAATCTGCTGGTCTCTGCACTGACGCCATCCAGAAAGACAGCGGTCAACGGATCGCGCATTGGCGATCTGCGCCTGCAGACCTCGACCGAAGGCGCGCCGATCCCGGATGCCTTTGGCCGCCTGCGGCTGGCGGGACAGGTGATCTGGGCGACCCGTTTGCGCATGGAGGTTGCGACCTCGACCCAGAAGGCCGGCGGCAAGGGTGTCGGTGGCGGCCAGAAAGTCACCACGACCACTTACCTTTATTATGGCAACTTCGCGATCGCGATCTGCGAAGGCCCGATTGTCGGGATTGGCCGGGTCTGGGCCGATGGCAAGCTGCTAGACCGCTCCACCATGCCGCATCGGGTTTACCGGGGAACCGATGACCAGCAGCCAGATCCCCTGATCGAAACCAAGGAAGGCTCAGCACCTGCCTATCGGGGAACGGCCTATATCGTCTTTGAAGATCTGCCCCTAGAAAACTTCGGCAACCGCATTCCACAATTCGAGTTTGAAGTCTTCCGCCGCCTTGGTGGAGTCGAGGAAGACGTTCAAGGCATGGTCGTCATTCCCGGCGCCGGCGAATGGGTCTATGCCGATGAACCAGTCCGGAAGGTCAATCCAGACATCGAAGGCGCCAGTGAGGCAGAAAACACCAACAACCAGGTCGGCGGGACCGACTGGGCCGTTGCACTCGACAATCATTCCTTCACCTGCCCGAATGTGACCTCCGTTTTGCTTGTGGTGGCCTGGTTCGGCACGGACTTGCGCTGCGGGCACTGCCAGATAAGGCCGGGGGTCGAGTTCGGCACGGGCAAGGACACCACACCGCTGACCTGGGCGGTGCATTCGGACACCCGTGAAACCGCGCTCGAAATCTCCCGGGATCCGCAAGATCCGGCCCGGCCGGTCTATGGCGGAACCCCGTCCGACCAGACCGTGGTGCAAGCCATCCGGGATCTCAAAGCCCGCGGTTATGATGTGATCTTCTATCCGTTCATCCTGATGGACGTGCCGCCCGGCAATGGCTTGCCCGATCCTTATGGTGGAGCGGAACAGGCGGCTTATCCCTGGCGCGGGCGCATCACCTGTTCCCCGGCGGCCGGGCAACCCGGAACGGTCGATAAAACTGCAGCAGCTGTAACCCAGGTTGATGCGCTGTTCGGGACAGCGGCTCCTGGCCATATCAGCCTGTCGGTGGATGCGGACACGGATGCCGTTACCTGCAGTTATTCCGGTCCGGCCGAATGGTCGCTGCGGCGCATGGTGCTGCATTACGCCAGGCTCTGCGCGGCCGTGAATGCCGTAGACCCGGGCGCCGTCAGCACCTTCGTCATCGGCTCGGAAATGTTCGGCCTGACGCAGGTCCGGAGTTCATCCTCAACCTATCCGGCGGTGAGCCAAATGGTCAGCCTCGCGGGTGATTGCAAATCCGTCTTGGGCGGGTCCGTCGACATCACTTATGCGGCCGACTGGACCGAGTATCGCGGCCATGATCCGGCGGACGGCACCGGTGATTTTTTCTTCCATCTGGATCCGCTCTGGAGTTCCCCGTCGATCGATGCCGTTGCCATCGACAATTACATGAAATTGTCGGACTGGCGCGACGGCCGGACCCATCTCGATTTTCTGGACGGGACCAAGTCGATCTATTCGAAAGCCTATCTCGCCGGCAACGTCGAAGGCGGCGAGGATTATGACTGGTATTACGCCAGTCCGGCCGACCGCGATGCCCAGATCCGCACGCCGATCACGGACGGATCTGGCAAGCCCTGGGTGTACCGCACGAAGGATTTCAAGAACTGGTGGCTAAATCCGCACTATGACCGGCCGGGAGGCGTTGAAAGCGGATCTCCGACGGGATGGGTGCCGCAGTCGAAGCCGATCCTCTTCACCGAATATGGCTTTCCCTCGGTCGACAAAGCCACCAACCAGCCGAACGTCTTTGTCGATCCAAAATCCTCGGAAAACGCCTGGCCGTATTATTCGGCCCAGGAGCGGGACGATCTCATTCAACGGCGCGGCATTCAGGCGCTTCTGGACTATTGGGATCTATCCAGCGGCAACAACCCTGTCTCGGCCGTTTATGGCGGTCCTATGCTGGATCTTGGCCGGAGCCATTTGTGGACCTGGGATGCCCGGCCCTATCCGTCGTTTCCCTATTATCTGAACGTCTGGTCGGACGGCAACAACTGGCCCTATGGCCATTGGGTGCAGGGCAAATTCGGTGTTGTGGAACTGGCAGACCTTATCAAGCACATCTGCGCACAGGTTGGGTTTACCGCGATTGATGTCTCGCTGCTGGAAGCCACTGTCACCGGCTGGCTGCGGCCGGATCTGGCTTCACCCCGTGATCAGATCGAGGTCCTAGCTCAGCTCTACCGGTTTGATGCGGTGGAAAGCGAAGGCCTGATCAAGTTCATTCCCCGCGGCTTGGAACCGGAAGGTGAGATCGAAGAGGCTGATCTGGCCGCGCCCGACCGCCAAAACGCCGACTGGTCGATCACACGGGCTCAAGAGACGGATCTGCCGGTGCGGGCCATGCTCGTCTATTGGGATGCGGAGGGAGACTACCGCCAGACGAGTTCGGCGGCCGGACGGTTGGTGGCCTCGTCTGAACGGGTGACGCGGTTGTCGGCCCCGGCTGTCATCGACGCAGGCATTGCCGGCGGTATGATCGAAGACTGGCTTTACGGCGAATGGTCAGCGCGAGAACAAGCAGGATTTGCCCTGCCGCCCTCTTTGATCCGGTTTGATCCGGCAGATGTTATCTCGATCGGCATTGCCGGGAGAGCCCGCGACATGCGGCTCACCCGGATCATCGATGGCGGAGCTCGGCAGTGCGAAGCGGTCTCGGTCGACACGGCAAACTATCGATCCACCCGGACCGCTCCGCCGCCGCCCGCGCCGCCGCCACCCATTCCGACGTACGGGGAAGCGGTTCTGGAAGTGCTGGACCTTCCAGTGATTGAAGAGACGCAGATTGAACACCGGCCCTGGCTGGCAGGTTTTGCTGATCCATGGGCTGGCATCACGGTGCTGGAAGGAAACCGGATCGTTGGCCAGGTGGTTGCCCCGGCAACGCTCGGCGTCAAGACAACAGACCTCTATTCGGGAACGCCTTATCGCTTTGACCGGGAAAATTCGGTGACGGTCAAACTCGCCTATGGAACGCTGGCATCCGTCTCTGAAGACACACTCCTGGCCGGTCCGGAGAACGCGCTGGCGATCCGGAACGGCGATGGCGATTGGGAAATCCTGCAATTTGCCGAAGCGGACCTAATTGCGCCGCAGACCTGGAAGCTCTCCACTCTGCTCCGCGGCCGGCGCGGAACGGAACATGCCATGCGGGATCCGGTGGCAGCCGGCAGCCGCGTGGTGCTGCTGGATGAGGCGCTGATACAGGCGGATGTGCCACTGTCTGATCGCGGTGTTCTTCGGACTTGGGCCTATGGACCATCTCCCCTGCCCTCCACTGATACGGCCTTTAAGAACCGTTCAAACACCTTTGAAGCGGTGGCGTTAAAGCCGTTTGCGCCAGCGCATGTGCGAGGGCAGCGGGATCTTGCCGGGAACCTGACCATAAGCTGGATCCGGCGCACGCGGCGCAATGGAACATGGACAGGTGGCTCTGATGTGCCGCTCCATGAAGACAGCGAGCGTTATGACTTGGAGATCCTATCCGGATCCATTGTTGTTCGGACCATCACCGGACTGACAGCGACCAATCACACCTACACGGCCGCGGACCAGGTGGCAGACTTCGGCAGCGTCGAAGCGTCGATTGCAGTTCGTGTTTTCCAAGTCTCCGGCACAGTCGGCCGCGGATACCCCACGGAGGAAATCTTATGAGCACCACCGCCCGGCATAAACTCCCTTTGATCGCGGCATCTCAGGCGCAGAAGGAAATCACTCACAACGAAGCGCTATCAGTTCTGGATGCCCTTTCCCATTTGGCGGTACTTGATCGGGGTCTGACCGCACCACCGGCAGCCAGCGACGGCGACAGCTACATCGTCGCCAGTGGCGGGACCGGGGATTGGACCGGCCAAGACGGTAATATAGCGCATTACGCTGATGGGGCCTGGATGTTCCTGGTGCCATTTATTGGTCTGATTGCCTTCATTTCTGATGAAGGGACGTTGGCGGTCTACACGGCCACTGGTTGGGCCAATTATGGCGCCTTGCTCTCCCAAGTGGCTACACTCTCAAGAACACCGTCCGGTGCCGAAAGCCGGATGTGCACGGTGGAAGAAGAACTGTCGGGTTTGAGTGGCGCAAGCGTGGACACTACCATCGTTATTCCAAACCGCGCCGTCGTCTGGTGTGTGTCGACCCGGACAACCACAGCCATCACCGGGGCAACTTCTTATGACTGCGGTATAGCTGGGGAAGCGTCCAAGTTCGGCGGGTCGCTCGGGATTGCGGAAGGCTCCACCAATGCTGGGGTGATCGGACCGCAAGCGTTTTATTCAGATACGAATGTGCGCTTGAGCGCGAATGGCGGCAGCTTTACGGCAGGGGCTGTGAAGGTGGCGCTGCATTACCTGTTGCCGGTGGTGCCGCAAGCTTAAAGACACGGGCGGTCCGGACCCGAAAATCCGGACGGCGGGCCTCAATCGCCAAACCAAGAACCCGCCCAGCAGTAACTTGAGATAACCGCCGCACCCGCTTGCATCGCGCGATGCCGGCCGAGTATGAGCGATTCTCTCCAAGGTTGAAATGCAGGACATTCGGTGCGGGAGTTGTAACGCCCTGTTATTCAAGACTAGACAAGGCATCATCTCCAACGATATCCAGATCAAGTGCCGCAGGTGCGGTACGCTCAATCATCTGAGGCCTGTTGAGCCCTCCAGCGAACGCCGTGATGCTGATCAGCATGAGCGTCCATCACGGAGATCAACGTGTGGCTCTTCATCCCAGACATGACGGCTTTCCTGCCCAAACTCCCCTCAATGGATTTGCCCTCAAAGGAGTTGCATTGTGCGCAGGCGTTGGCGGCCTGGAGCTCGGCCTCCATATCGCAGAACCCGGATATCAAACTGTTTGTTACGTCGAGCGGGAAGCCTTCGCTGCAAGCACCCTCGTGGCGCGGATGGCAGACAAGGCCCTGGATCCGGCTCCTTTGTGGGACGATGTTACCACCTTCGACGGCAGACCATGGCGTTCGAAAGTTCATCTCGTTACTGGCGGATATCCCTGTCAGCCCTTCTCCTTCGCGGGAAAGAGGAAAGGAGAAGACGATCCGCGCCATCTGTGGCCGCACATCAGGCGCATTGTCGAAGAGGTCGATCCTGAGTGGTGCTTCTTCGAAAACGTCGAAGGACACCTCACCCTGGGAGCCGCCCAGGTGTTCAAAGACCTTCGCGGCTTGGGCTACACAATCAAAGCAGGCATGTTTTCGGCGCTTGAAATTGGTGCGACCCACCTACGGCGACGGCTCTTCATTCTGGCCCACGCCGACAAAGTCCCTTTACTGCAACCGGATCGAACTGGAACTGTCGCAAAAGGGCATGAGGTTCCGGAACGACCCGACACAGAAAGGAGCACAGATCGCACTTGGCAAGGCGGCCCGTCTGTGGACCCAGATGTGGCTCTTGATCCGGAGCTGGAATGCAGTGCCGACGGGCGAAGTGACCTACCCTTGTTCCCGCCCGCTCCATTTGAAGTTGGCCGCTGGTCCGAGATCCTTGCAAGGCATCCTGACCTTCAACCCGAACTTCTCGGACTGGATCATGGGGTGGCCGATCGGATGGACCGATCCGATGCGGCCGGTAACGGGGTGGTCAGCCTGGCTGCAGCGCATGCGTGGAAGGTGTTAAAGGCTACACATATGACGCTGTAAATGGCGATTTTAAGGGGTTTAAAGGGTCTTTAAGCGCTGTTCAGAAGATGACCTGAAATAAGCTAGAAGGTATCAAACAAGCCGAGATTTGAGCCCCTTTGCCGCCCAGCGCACCCGAAATCACGAGAAAAACTGAAAATTCCAGATCGTTGTGTCAAAAATTCCAGTTTTGGGTGGCGAGCTACAGTCTGACTGCCTTTCCCGAAGGGCTCACCGAGAGAGATGTGCTGGAGAAAAATGGTGGGCCCGGAGGGACTCGAACCCCCAACCAATCCGTTATGAGCGGACGGCTCTAACCAGTTGAGCTACAGGCCCACGAGGGCGGCCAAAGATGATTTGGCACACGCCCTGATTTGCTAACTACACGAAAGGCCCCGGCCTCTCAAGCGGTTTCCAGCCTCCTCAACAACGCAGTGTTTGCGTGACCCAAAGCGCAGCTTCTTTGCACCTGTACCCGCACACTCATCAGGCAAAAACTTCATTCCGAAAGCGCAGCACGGCGGTTGAACGGCCGCTCTTCAAACAGGAAAGGCCGCACCGGCAGAAAACCGGCACGGCCCTAACTAATTTGACCTCAGGAAGTTACTCGCCAGCAGCGGGTGCGGCGCCGTCCTGTTTCTTGTTCAGCATGTCCCAGTTCTTGTAGAAAACCCGGTTGATGCCTGAAAGAAGCACGTTGAAGATCTTCACGCAGACATTTTGAAGACCGGTGAACGCGCTCGGGCGCAGGACATCGACGAACACGCAGGCACGCAGGCCGTCTTCGCCATTGACCGAGCGGTGCTGGATCGTGTCGTCAAAGATGAACAGCGGATCGTCGTGCCAGAAATGCTTCTCGCCGTTCACCTCGATGAACACCTCATCGCTCTGGCGGGTGGTCATGTTGTAGAGAAGACGGATGGTCAGGCGGAGCGGACCGAAATGGAGGGACGTCTTCTCCTGACCATTGAACAGGGATACACCGATCGTCTTGATGTATTTGAAGTCGCGATTGAACTCAGGGATCGACTGATCGCCCTGTTCGTCATACCAGCGATAAAAAACCATGCCGCGGCGCTTGTCGCCCATGCGGGCCTTCAAGTCGGTGAGGATTTCATCCTGGCGATCCTTGAAGACCTGAAGCATCTCTTCGATTTCAGCGCGCTCCTCATCAGGAAACTCGCTCAGCTGCATGCGGTAATGATGACGCTTGGAGATCAAATCAAACAGCAGGTTCACCGGTGACAGCACCCAGGTCAGAAGGCCGTTGCCGGAGAAGTACTTGGCGATCAGCGCACTGTCGAACCGCTTGTGGCGGGCAAAGTCGATCAAGCCGCACACAATGAAGATCCCTGCAATCCACGGCACGAGCCAAAACAAAATGGCCAGTGGAATGATCACGCGCAGCAAGCGGCGAACAGCTTTGGAATTCATCGACGACCTCTTGTTATTGCGCCTCCGGAAGCGGGAAGCAAAAAGCGCCGCACAATGTCACGTCCTGACTGTGCACGCAAGAACGGGAAACTGCTCATTTCCGCGGTTTGGTCCACTCCCGAGGATGTCCATTTTCTACCATCAGAACCGGACTTTCAATGGCCCTCGGAGCGGGGTACGGTCGGGCGAAAGAATCTGCAATGCCAATCAGTTTGGCGGGACCTTCGCATGCGCTCACCCCTGTTGACCCTGACCCTTACCGTCTTCCTGATTTCCATGGTTGGCTGGCTTCTGGTGGTCGGGCGGTCCTTGCTTCTGCCGTTCATCATCGCAATCATCGTCTGGTACATGATCAACGCACTGTCGAACGTATACCGGCGGATCGGCTACGGGAATTTTCATCTGCCCGGGCTTGTGGCGTTTCCCCTCGCCCTACTGACAATCTTTAGTGTCAGCACGTTTGTTCTGGACATTGTCGCCGTCAACCTTACCCAGCTCGCCCAGGATGCGCCAGCCTATCAACGGCGGCTGGAAGAGCTGTTCATGCAGGCAGCGGATCTGTTCCATCTCAACGACCCGGTGGAACTGCGGGACCTTTTCCCGGACTCAGTGGTGCCAAGGATGGTGACTGCGGGAGCAAGTGTGGTGACCGCAATTGCGGGGTCTGCGAGCCTTGTTTTTATCTATGTGCTGTTCCTGCTGCTTGAGCAGTCCACCTTCGACCGGAAGTTCGAGAAGCTGTTCGCGACACCGGAGCGGGCGAAAGCCGCTTTTGCGATCCGCGCGGAAATCAATTCCTCCCTGATGCATTATTTCACCATCAAAACCGCTGTGTCTGTCGCAACTGGCGTCCTCACAAGCCTAGTTCTTATTGCAATCGGCTTACCGTACGCGGCCCTCTTCGGGTTCATCGCCTTTGTCCTGAATTACATCCCGACGATCGGGTCTTTGATCGGCGTGATTTTCCCGAGCCTTCTGGCGATCGTCTATTACGACACCCTTGGCCCATTCCTGATCATCGCGACGGGCCTTGGACTAATCCAGTTTTCCATTGGCAATCTGATCGAACCCCGGCTGATGGGGGCAAACCTGAACCTGTCCGGATTGGTGATCATGTTATCTCTGGCGCTTTGGGGCGCGATCTGGGGTGTGGTCGGGATGGTGCTGTGTGTGCCGCTGACGGTGATGATCGTGATCGTGTGTTCCAAAATCGAGGCAGCAAGGCCTGTTGCGGTGCTGCTTTCCGAAAACGGCGAGATCGGCGATCTGCCCGCCGCCACTCAGCCGGGCAGCTGATCCCTTATTCGAAGGGCACGGACTAGATGAATGCCAGCTGAACCACGTGGCCTTACCCCTGCCCTATTGGCGGTTCACCTCTGGAACAGTTTTTGAATATCGTTCAAAGGAATAAGACCCATGCAGCAGTTCATTCAGTCGAGCATTGGCAAGCTGCCAAAAGTTTCAAGAAACGCCTTCATCGCCGCCGCTTTTACGGTGGCATCATTCGCCGCCGCTCCTGGCTATGCTGATGAGACCGCGGCCCTCACCGGGACAATCACAATGGACGGCCGCGGAACAGTCTCTGTCGCCCCGGACATGGCGGTGATCACCGCAAGGGTGGTCACGATCTCAAAGACGGCAGCTGATGCTCTGTCCGGAAACACTACCGATCTCGCCAAGGTGATCGAGAAGATCAAAGCCGCCGGAATTGAGGCCAAGGACATTCAGACAAGCGGCTTTGCGATCTATCCGCGATATGAGCGCATCACGGACAACTCAAACCGCCAGCCAGACATCACCGGTTATGAGGTGCGTAACGGAGTGGAAATCAATGTCCGCGACCTGACCAAACTGGGCGACCTCCTGACAGGTGTCGTCGACAGCGGCGCGAACTCAGTCGACGGCATCCGCTTTCAGGTGAGCGACCCGGACGAGAAACTCGATGAGGCTCGCAAGCGCGCGGTCCAGGAAGCAAAACACAAAGCAAGCATTTTTGCAGAAGCGGCCGGTGTTGAACTCGGCGGTATTGTCTCAATTTCAGAAACCGGCATTCAGATGCCCCGGCCGGTCATGATGCGCGCAGAAGGCATGATGATGGCCAAGGCCGATGCTGTTCCGATCGAGGCAGGGGAAGAAACCATTTCTGCCTCGGTCATCATTCAATGGCAGATTGCGAACTAGTCAACACCATCAATCGCAGGGGCATTCATTGCCCTTGCGCCATTTTATGGCTCGGGTGTCATTGAGGTTCAGCCAGTGGTATCGAGAGCATCGTTTTTGGCGGAAAAGCCTTCTTCCGGATCGTATATGAGCGGAATGCCCAGCTTTTGACTCCACTGTTCTGCCACCTTGTGAAGTGCGTCGCCGTTCTTCAGCTCATCAAATGCGTCTTGCCACTTTTGCAGAAGTTGCGAGTCAGTGCCATTCGACACCATGAGATAAGAGGGGGAGCGTCTATGAATGAACACCGGTTCCACTGCAGACGGCAGCATGTCGATTTCCTGCAACACGGTTGATGCCTGCAGCTGGGAGGTAATCCAGACATGTACCCTGCCAGCCAAAAGCATCCGGGCACATGTTTCCTGATCATCCGCTTCGACAGTATCGATGCCTGCTTCCTGAAGCAATTTGACCTGCCAGGATCCTCGAACCCCAACTGCGGTCAAACCCTGCGAACGGGCGTCTTCCAGGCTCTTGATCTTGATAGCGGTGTCTTTCTTGGCAAGCAGCCCATGTGTCCACATCACGGCCGGCGCGATGAACGTGAAGCCCATCTCTTCCCGTTCAGGTGTCTTGGCCGCGGTAAACAGCAAAATGTTCGGCTCGGACTGCGCAATTTTGTAACCCCGCGCCCAAGGGATGACCTCGATCGGTGTCGACAGACCGAGCTTCTCTTTTATGGCTTCGATGATTGCGACGGTCAGACCCGTTGGCTGTCCTTCCTCATCCAAGTAGTTGGATGGCGGCCACGGCGACGTCACAAGCCTCAGTTCCTGAGAGATTGCTGGTGACCCCATCAATAAAACGCCGATCCACAGGCCAAGCAGCGCGAGGATTAATGTATTGGCACTCAAAGATTTCTTGGCAACTCTCGCCATTCTTTTTCTCGTTTCGCCCGCACTCAGCCGTTCACCGCAAACAAATACGGCTCAACTTTCCGACAAGTGTCGGGCCATTCGCTCAATAAAGGGTTTAAATTCGGCACACGTGTTGGTGATCAATGGCGGCTGGATGAACGTCCAGATCCGTTGATGGGCTTTGTTCCGCTGCACATACCGAAGCCGCCTCTGCTATCAGACGAACAGCAGGCGAAAAACATTGTCTTTTTAGACTATATGCTCTGCTAGTTTTTGAATTTGGGCCAGAAGAACAACGCGTCCCAATGCTGTTCGCATTGGGACGCGTTTAATCGTAGCCCATTCGGGCTTACTTGTACTTCGCCGTGATGGTGTCGAATTCGCCGGAGTCTTTCATCGCCTGCATTTGCTCGCTGAAAGCCGTTACGAACTCTTCCGGCACGCTCTTCTTGCTGAACATGATGTAGGATGCATCGGAAGAGATGATGACATTTGACGCCACGACTTTGTCACCAAACCCCAACCGCTTGATATCCTCCGACACCACGAACACTTCACCCAGTGTCGCATCGATGCGTCCAGCAGCAAGCTTCTTCAGATTGGATTCCTGGCTGTCGGTGTCATCGATCTGACTGGCATATTTATCCTTCAGATCATTGAAATCGCCACCATAGGCATATTCTCGGATGGTCCCGAGCTTGCCGCCCTTTTCGAAGAAGTCAGCCAGAGAGCTGTACGCCCCTTCTTTGCCAGCGGGCACGAACAGGACTTCCTGTGCATCAACATAGGGACTGCTGAAATGCGCGAAGGCCTCGCGCTCTTCCGTCTTGGAAACCGGGGAGGCAATATCGACATTGCCGTCTTCCAGCCCTTTCAGATGGCGGGCCCAAGGGAGCGCCTGGGTTTCCAATCCGCATCCGAGCTTGTCGAGCACAACGGCGATGACTTCAAAGTCCATTCCGCTGACTTCGTTGCCCTCGACCTTCTGATACGGCCGGTAATCACTGGCGCCTGCGATCAAAGTCCCGCCACGGGGGCATTCTGTCGCGGACGCCTGCCCTGCCAGCATACAAACGGCGACACCGGCCCCGGCAAACATTTTCCAATTGATCATCTTCATAGTCCTCCAACACTTCATGGAGGCGGAAATTCCGCATTGGAACAGCCTCAGCATGGATTGGGAAACGATAAAGACAAACAATGATCACAGTATTAAATAGAATAAATACTAGAAATGTAATTATTACATTAGAATATATTACAATCGAATTATCATTATTGTTTGAAAATTGAATTACCGTACGTATTCAAAATACCAAAAACACCAACTTTCTCGTTCACTCCTTTCAATTCTGCGGAACCCAATTTTTCCATCTCCACATTGAGCCGGCCTGCCACATCTTCTGAAAATAAAACCTGCCGGCCCCATTGCCGGCACAATCCTTCCAGACGAGATGCCAGATTTACGGCGGAACCGAGTACCGTAAAGTCTATCCGCCGTGATGATCCGATATTGCCGTAAAGAACTTCCCCAAAATGCAGACCGATCCCGAAGGTGAGATCAAGTGGCGGCTCTGCGTCCTGGGCGAACTGCAGTGCGGTTTGAGCTGCTTCCAGAGCGTTCGCGCATACGGCACGATCGTCGACTTGACCATCCTCAGTCGGAAAGATCGCAAGCACACCGTCTCCGATGAACTTCAGGATTTCACCGCCCTTGCCTTCCACTGCCTCGGCAATGATTTCAAAGTACCGGTTGGCGCGGCCCAACGCCTCTTCCGCGGACAGACGCATGTTCAAACCGGTCCAATCCCGGATGTCGCTGACCATAATGGCGGCATGAATGCGCTCGATATCGCCCCGCCTTATCCGGCCATCGAGCACCATTTGACCGGTTCGCCGCCCGAGATACGCTTCCGCTATGGCTGCCGAAGTATCGCGGAACCGATAGACCTCGACGATCGGGGCCAAAGCCGCCCCAATCCTAGTAAAAGCCACAACATCGGCGTCCGACAGACCGCCGCTGCAATCGGTGGTCACGACAAAAATCGCGCCCCTATCGTCAGAAAAGCGCAGCGGCAGTGCAAGGTAATCCGTCGCGCCGCGGGCTTTCAGCTCATGCAAGACGTTATGGTCCTGATCTCCGAGTTCATTGCTCAAACGCCGCCGGTAAGGTGTTCGTGTCTGTGAAACTATTTGCATGGGACTGCCGATGTAGGCGGGTCGTTGCTCAAGGCCGTGGGCGGACTCGACCCGCCGTGATCCGCCGGGTTCACGTTCCCAAGCCGAACCGACAGCGGTTGTGAGTGGATGCAGGGTGCGCATCACCAGCCGCAACCGCCAGACCGGCGCCCCCGCTTCCAGGAGTTGGCCACCCAAACTTTGAAGCAAGCTGTGCAGGTCCTTTTCGAAACGCCCCTGCTCCAGCAGCCAGTCCCGGATCTCGCGCGGGTCCCATGTCAATTTACTAGCTTCATCTGCCGTATCACCCACAAAAGGACCTCCCCAATCTTTGAGCCTGCGCGGCTTACAAGTAAGACTGCATCATAGCCAGGATCTCCCGCGGTCAATCACTGACATATGTCGATGGTTGCTCTTGGCAGTTGCTGGATCGGCCAAACGTCAGAACCGCCGATGCCAAACCTGCATGGGTTTGTCGGTTTCTTCACTTTCACCGACGTCTTGCCATGGGAAGGCTACCATCACGCCCTCCAGCTTTGCATAACCGCGCTTTGTCCAGAACGAATCCAGCGGCCGGTAGTCCGCCGGTTTCATCGGATGATCATCCGGGCGCACGACTGCACAAAAGACAGCCTCATCAAAACCCAACTCCTTTGCATGGGCTTCTCGTTCGTCAAAGAAGAGATGACCAATTCCTCGCCCGCGATACGTTGGGTCCAGGACCGATTCAGCCATGTAAAACAACTTGTCCGGATCGAAGCCCTTTGCGCGCAGCGGGGCCTGGAAAGCCTCGTATTCTCCGCCAAGCGGCTCTCCTGTCGCCGCCCCGACCAAGCGGTCGCCAACATAGGCGCCAACAATCACTGCGTCTTCCGTCTCCGCATACCGACCCAAATACTTTTCTTCGTAGTCCAGCGAGCCCTCATAAAGATACGGCCAGGCCCGAAAAACCGATATGCGCAGCTGAGCCAACGCACCCAAAGTTTTTTTCAGTTCTTCGCCAGTTAATCGCCGGATCTCAATTGCCATTGCTAACGCCCTCAAATCGCGGAATGTTTTTTCACCGATCCGTTCTATCGTAGTGCATCACATAGCAGAGCTGCACAATCCGCAGCAATTTTTTGCGATCACCCCATTGAGATTCAAAGACAATATCTGTAAGGAGGGCGCTCCGGAAATAGGGGCCAAGGCCCTCCACCGGGGACATCTGCTGGTTTGGGAGAGCGATCATGAAAAGCAACGCCCTCTTCGAACTGGGGATGGACTTGGAGGCTCGCGTAGCAGAAGACGCCATCAGCGTTGCCGAGCCAAGAAGCACCACCCAGAAGGAAGAAAACGTTTCGACCGCGGCCTCTGTGTATTCAGACGACCGCCTGGATCACTTCATTGAAAAAGAAGGGGTCCACTGCGCTGGTGCGCATTTGATTATTGACCTCTACGATGCTGAACGCATTGATGATCTCGCCTATATGGAAGAGACCATGCGCGCGTGTGTCGAAGAGGCCGGAGCAACCTTGTTGCACATTCACCTGCACCCCTTCGAGCCAACCGGTGTGTCAGGCGTTGCGGTGCTAGCGGAAAGCCATATCTCCGTTCACACATGGCCGGAAGCTGGCTATGCCGCCTTTGACGTCTTCATGTGCGGAGATGCACAGCCCGAGAAGTGCGTTGAAGTGCTGCGCAAGGCTTTCAAGCCGGGCAAGACTGCTGTTTCCGAGCTGCTGCGCGGGCGTGAGGTGGCGAACCAGCTGTCAAAACCGCATGCTCTGGATGCGGCAGAATGAGCAACGGTCTGGTCTTCAACGAAACGCTCCATCCGGGCGTTCAGGTCAGCTACACCTGCGACGAGATCCTCTATCAGGAAAAGACAGAGCACCAGGATCTGGTGCTCTTTTCCAATCCTGTGTTTGGAAAGATCTTGATGCTCGACGGGGTGACGCAGGTCACCACGCGGGACGAATTCATCTACCATGAGATGATGTCCCATGTGCCGATCATCGCCCACGGCGCGGCAAAGTCTGTTCTGATCGTTGGCGGCGGTGATTGCGGCTTGGCCGAAGAAGTTCTGAAGCACGCAAGCGTGGAAAGCCTCGTTCAGGTCGAGATCGACAAGTCGGTCGTTGACTTCTCCGAAGAGCATTTTGCCGACTTCAACACGGGTGTTCTGGAAAATCCGCGGTTTGAGCTGGTGATTGAAGACGGCCTGAAATTTGCCGCTGAAACAGACCGGCGTTTTGATGTCGTGATCGTCGACAGCACCGACCCGCACGGCCCGGGTGCTGTCCTCTTCTCAGAAGAGTTCTATCGCGACATTCACCGTATCCTGACCCCGGGCGGGGTCCTGGTGACGCAAAACGGCGTGCCGTTTTTGCAAAGAGACGAACTTGTCACCAGTGTTGAGCGGTTCTCCCGCATCTTCAAGGACGCAACGGCCTATATCGCAGCGATCCCGACCTATTTCGGTGGTCACATGACCCTTGGCTGGGCCTCCGACAATCCGGAGCTGCGCAAGCAGGCCGTGTCGGTCCTTGAGGAGCGTTTCAAGGCAGCAGGTTTCGACACCCGGTATTACACACCCGATGTCCATGCAGCCTCTTTCGCACTTCCAAAGTTTATCCTCGACGCAGTCGAAGAAGGTCGGGCAAAAGCTTAGGTCGGCCCTATTTGTTGCGCTGATCTTCAAAAAAGCGGGCTTCAAGCCCGCTTTTTTGCTTTGCAGCCGGAAACTTCTATTCATAACAAGACGTTCACGGATTGGACATGCGCTTCTCATCTTTGGTCAACACCTAACAAGAAACGGCACATCCGCCGTATCATTGAAAGGGAGTGATAGAGATGAGCAAGAAACACATCCAACCCAACGCCCAGGATCTGATGATCCGAGCAATGAACAACCAGCAGACTTGGTTCAAGTCGCTGTTTTCAGACCCTCAAAAGGGTAGAAACCGGCCAGAAAAGGCAACTGCAGAACGCTATCTGCTGCACTCCGGACATCTGCTTTAAGGGCTGAAACACATACCGGGCAAAGCACTTGATGCTCTCCCGGTTTGTTTCATTGAGTGCTCACACCTTCACGCAGACCGTCAATCCCTGGCTTCCAGCCAGATACGGGCCGTGTCCATGTCGCTCGATTGAAACCCATCTGCGAGTTTTTGCCCGACAACGGCCCCAAACTTGTAGCCATGCCCGGAACATGCGGAGACGACCGTCACCTTGCCCTCGGTTGTGCAGAAAAAATGCTCGTCCGAGGTAAAGGTGTAAGCGCAGGTCACAACATCATCGACCTTGTATTCCTTGATCCGGCCGAACGGCGGCGCGAAGTAGTCGCGCAAGGTTTCCCCCTCGCCGTCTTTGGCATCCCGGTCCTGATCGGGTTCTGCGGTGTATTTGTGAATACCCGCTCCGAATTTGAGGCCCGTTCCCGGGACTGGCGGGAGAACATAGCCGTCGATGGTTCCACCGGGATCGAGGATCGCGGGACCGGCAGCCCACGCCGCCTTTAAGTCTTCTGGCGGCGTGAGATACACAACTGCCGTCCTGTAGGTGGTGAGGCTTGTTTTGAACTTTGGAAACAGGCCAAGCGTCCAGGCTCCGGCCGTGACAATCACATGATCTGCACGAAGGACAGATCCATCAGCGACTGTCACAGATCCAGCGTCCGGGTCGACCGATATAACCCGCGTGTTCTCGCGGATGTCAGCTCCTGTTTCTTGGAGCCAATCTCGCAGATCACTGGCAATTTTCTGGCACAGCAGAACACCGCCCTCGTCGCTATAAGCGCCCCAGCGGATCGTATCTGCATCAATGAACGGAAAGCGCGCGGCAGTCTCCGTGGCACTCATGTCATCAAAGGGGTAACCGCCGTCGATCAGACCCGTGCGGTACTCATCGCCGCCGTCCCCTTCGACCTGGGAAAGCAGCAGAAAGCCGGTCTCTACCAAGTGCTTTTGGCCAATGTCCGCCCACATTTCGTCCCAGGCTGCGTATGCGTCACCGATCCGGCGCTGATACCCGCCATGCCCACCATAGGCCCGGCGGATGATCCTGTGCTGATCGCCGGAAGCCGACAAAGGATTGGGGATTGGGCCCTGTTCAATCAGCGTGACGGACACGCCGCGTTTGGTGAGGGCCCAGGCGGTAGATAGACCGGATATTCCGGCCCCGACAATTATGACAGACATGAAGACTTCCCAAGATATGCGGCGCGCAGGTTAGCTGGCCATACGCCAAGCGCAATATGTGATTTTCCGGAATTCGTGCATGCCGGATATGTGTTTGTGATTGCCGCCGTGACAAAAGCCTCTACTTTGCCACGCGGACACACTGCAGCGCCTCCATTTTGGCGAGAGGAGATCGCACCTTGCTGGAAATTGAAAAGAGCGAATCGGAGACCTTGGCACACCGCCGGCTGTCGGATTATCCCGACTGGGGCTACCTCCTCCGGGAATATTATGAGGTCTATCGCTTTTTGTCCTCCGGCGGCAGTGACCGCATCCGGGCGCATCAGCGTGCTGTCCGCGAGGCGATTTCCCGCGTCATAAAATCAAATGCCGAACTTCGTTTCGATGCCCCGGCCCACAAACCGGTGACAGCCCATCTGAAACGGGCTTTGGACGAAGGACGCCTAGAACGAACGGCCACTTTGATCCGCTCCATTGAATCCGTGCAGGACCAGCTGACTTGGCAATACGGCTACGAGAAGGTCCCGCGCGGGCTCGACAAGAAATACGCTTATGCCGAACTTTGCGGTCCCAACGGACCAATCCTGACGACTGAGGTGATCCTGGGGTTGGTTCTCTTTGCCCCGAATTGCACCTATCCGGCGCATTCACATGACGGAATTTCAGAGAGTTACATCTGCCTTTCCGGCGCCGTTTCTGAAAACCATCAGGGCGTTTATGCGCCGGGATCCATGATCTTCAACCCGCCTGAACATGCGCACCGCATAACGGTGTCCAAAACAGAACCGGCCCTGTTGGCCTACGCATGGACCGGCCCGCAGGACAAGCTGGCAGGTCAGAAAATGGTTTTCAGCCGGAAGCGCAGTTAAGAAGCAAGATCGGCGTTGCCCCTCAAGAATAGCGCAACGCCGCCCACTTTGCTGTTCCGGATTTGATCCGGGACTTTGGCCGGATTTACCGGTTAAGCCGCAACAGCTTCATCGGCAATTGAACATCGAATATCGAGATCCGCGCTTGCCAGCTTGCCGTCTGAGGAAATCCAGGCTGGTTCGCCGAGAAGCTTGGTCTCATGGATGCCGAGCGTTGGGAAACTGAGGCCCATGGAATGCGCGGTCGCCACACGGTGCCCCGGTTTGGGATTGAGACCGCAGCAGATCTCCCGAGTTCCAAGTTTCAAATGGTGTGCAATGTCCCACTCCAGAACCAGGCCCTCGTACCGTGTCACCACCCAGCAGTGACCATCAACGCAGGTCCCGTTCTTTTCTTCCGGAAAGAAGTAGCCGTAGACATATCCGGCCTCGAGCCCTGCAGCCCGTAGACACGCAATCAGGTACGTGTTGATGTCAACGCAGGACCCTTCCGTCAGACCGCAGGAGATATACGGCACTTCATCGAGGCCATCATTGAAGCGCACCTCCGGATGTCCGTATTGAAACTTTTCTGCAACCGCATTTACGATCGCCTCAATGGCCGCGTGACCGTCTTTTGAGCTGTCAACGAGCCCGCGCACATCGTCAACAAGCTCGTTGGCCGCGCGCGTGAACCGGTTCAACCGGGGCTGAAACATCGGCTCCGGATAACCCGAACCGCCATCTGCATAGGCATAAGATACGGTTACCGGCTTTCCGTCTTCCGGTGAAATCAGAGCTGCCATCTGCCCCGTTGAGACTTCTCCGCTCAGTTCAACAGCGCCACCTTCCACCTTGAAAGAAATGGGTGTCTGGTGCGGGGTTGGAATTCCGGTCGGCACCAACAGTTTTCGGCCGTGTTCCTGGTCAGGTTGAATAGTTACATTCACAAAGATGGACATGGTGCCCCCTCAAGTCCGAAATCTGATTAGACGATCATCTGGAACAAAAGCCCCGACAGAACCGCACCGGTGAAACCAAGTCCAAGGTAGGTTGCGAAGACTGGCGGCTTGACCAGCGACCACACCGCAGCCATTGCCGGAATGGAGCTGACAGCACCTGCGATCATGAAGGCCATCGCAGCGCCTGCGCCCATGCCCTGGTCCATCAGACCTGCAAGCAGCGGCGGAGCCACATAGCTGTTGAGGTAGGCCGGCATACCGACCAAAGCGGAAATGACAATGGTGCCAACACCTTCACCGCCAACAACACGCGCAATCATGTCCGCTGGCACATAGATGACCAGCAATGCCTCAAGCACATAAGCCAGGGCCAGCCACTTCACGAGGAACAAAGCATTTGCCTTGAGCTCGGTCCCGAACGTACTTGTGCGCTCACTCTCTTTCCAGAATTGCCAGACTGGCCGGCCTGTCTTTGGCGATGTCCCACAGCCACAGCCAGAGACAGACGATCCGACACGCACCGGATCTGAAAACAGGCCTGAGCGGATGGCAAATGCCACCAACGCGCCGCCAAACAAACCAAGGGCCACTGCGAAGACCGCCTTCCCGATGGCAAACTCCCAGCCAAGTGCACCCGCTGTAATCAAAAGCGTCGGCGGATCGATTAGAGGCGATGACAGCCAGAACGCCATAATGGCCGAAAGCGGAGCACCGACCGCCAGAAGGCCGGCAATGAATGGGATCACTTCACATGAACAGAAAGGAGCCAGCCCGCCAAACAAAGCCGCCAGGACGATCGCCTGCGTTTCCCGCCCTTCAAAGGCTTTGCCCACATAGGATTCTGCTCCGGCCGCTTTCAGCCACGCAATCAACAGGACCGCGAACGCGATGTAGGGCAAGGTGCCGAGGAACGCCTGAATGGCAAAGCTCACGAACGGCACGAATTGAACTTGGTCGAGGACCAGGACCAGAACTGGAACGGTCACAACAATTGCCCAGGGCGATAGGATATAGTCCCGCCCTGGAAACCGTTTAAAGGACCACGTTTGTTTTGCCGCGCCTTGGCCATCAGTGCCGGATGCGCAGCAGCTTGTGTTTTGCGCTACGTCTACGGTCTCAGTCATTTGCCGCTTTCCTTTCAACGCCAAGAAAGAAGGACTTGCCCTCTTCCGCGCAACATTCTTTCAAGATGTATCCAGCCAGCAGTTCCAGCCGCTCGAAAGCGGCACGGTTGATCACCGACCGGCCGTCTTTTTCCTGAACCACCAGGTCTGCAGATGCGAGAAACTTCAGATGATGCGCCAGCGTGGACGCGGCCATGCCGGTGCGAGTTTGAATGTCACCGACACTCAAACCTTCCCGCCCTGCCCGGACCAAGGTCAACAACACTTGCAGCCGGGCTTCCGAGCCCAGCGCCGCAAAGCCTTGCGCGGCTTCTTCCAGAACCATGACACACCTCGTCCCTGTCAGCGCAATCAATATAACTATAATTCTAGTTATATAGTTTTTTGAAGCGCGTCAAGAGTGTCCTGAGGCAAACGGCACACAGCTCGATCTCACGAGCCTACGGTTTGAAGTTCAGCAAACACCCTGCGACGTGGAAGACATCAGAGATTGATGTTACGAGGCTTCCTTGGCCTCACCTCCCACTTGGGCAATCCAATCCTGGAGATTGTAGTAGGTGGTGATGCGAGCGATCTGGCCGTCGCGAATTTCAAAGAAACTACCCGCAGGAAGCGCATAGGTCTGGCCGTCGGCCTCCGGCAATCCTTCATCGGTCGCGATATACGTGCCGTGAACAATGAATTCGGCAGCCGCTCGCGTGCCCTCCTCGTTCACAAACAGAACGATATCCGTCAGGCGCTCTTTGTAACAGCGGGTCATGTGAACGTTGAACGACCAAAAGGCGTCCTTACCCAGCCGTCGCTCACCCTGATTGACATCATGGATCAAATCCTCGGCGACCAAGCTTTCCATCTTCTTGGTGTCACCGGCATTAAATGCAGCGAAATACGTGTCGATCAGAAAACGCGATTGCTTGTTTGGCATTGGAACTCAACAGGTTGGTGTTGTTTGGTTGAAAGGAGTGTGCCGTCCAACGCTGCCGGGGACAAGACCGCACAGCGGCCCTGGTGTACGGAACCTAACCAAAATCATGACAATCAGTCTAAAGGTGCGATCGATCTTTCAAAGCGGTAGCCCTTGGATCAGAAGGGCCAGCCTGCTGCACAAAACACTACAATTCAAAAGTTGCGCACAAACAAAATACAAGCAATATATTTTGAATTACTTTTTAGCATTTGATTACAAATCAAATTTACCCTAGGAAAGAAGAGGTGAGACAAAAAGATAAACACCATGACAATTAAAGCGTTGAGAGCTTTTGCTTTATTGATCCTGTTGGCGTTAATCGCACTGCCGGCAAAGGCAGAGCACATCACTATCGTCACCGAACACCTGCCCCCGTATAATTATTTGGAAGATGGCGAAGCGCGCGGCATGTCGACAGAGGTCGTGCAAGCTGCCTTGGATGCCGCCGGACATACGTCAGAAATCAGATTCATGCCCTGGGCCCGGGCCTACCAGATCGCTTTAACGAAACCCAACACACTGGTCTATTCCATCGCAAGAACGGCGGAACGCGAGGCGTTGTTTGCCTGGGTCGGAGAAATCGCGCCCTTCGGTGCGTCTTTGTATCAACGCGCGGACCAACCGGTGATCAAATTAACCCAGCTAAGTGATGCCAGGTTATTACAGGTTGGTGTCTACCGGGGCGATGCCAAGGAGGCCGTTTTGCGAAAAAACGGCTTTCAAAATCTGCAAACAACCGAAGATGATCATCTAAACCTGCGCAAGCTGATGCTGGGGCGCATCGACCTCATCGCGATCGATGACAGTGTGATTGGCCCCCTCCTCGCGGAAGAAGGCATTGCCTCAAACAAAGTCCGCAGGACGCTGGGAATCGACGAAGTCAGCGGGCACCTCTATATGGCCTTTCACAAGGAAACGGATCCTGATCTTGTGATGTCTGTGCAGCGCGGCCTTGAACTCATCAAGGAAAACGGACAGTACGAACAGATCCTGAACCAATACCTTCTGATCAATTGAGCTGGCTCGATTCGACCAAAACTCTGGCGACCGGCAATACTCGGTTCGTCCACCATGCTGGCGGCATTGCCTTTGTCACTTTCAACCGGCTGTGCAATCTCTCTTGCCTGCACTTATTGTGGCGTGTTGGATTTCCTCGTGTATTCTTCAAAGCAGTAAAACCACTCGGAGCGTATCTTGAAACTGGCATTCCTAGCTGCGCTGTACATCTCATTCGCGTTTACCGCCAAAGCGGAAACGCTGGAAATCGTCACAGAGCATCTGCCGCCGTTCAACTATCTGGATGATGGCGTTCCGAAGGGGATTGGGACAGAAGTGGTCGAGGCTGTCTTGAAAGAAACAGGCCGCGCGGCTCCGATCCAGTTCTTGCCTTGGGCGCGCAGTTATCAGATGGCATTGCAGACGCCTGGCACCTTGATCTACTCGATCCTCAGAACTCCGGATCGTGAGAACAAATTCGCCTGGGTTGGCCAGATCGCACCTTATGGGGTTTCTCTCTATCAACTGGTCCATGACAACGCCCCAAAGCTTACATCCCTGGAAGATGCACGGCCTCTGAGGATCGGTGTCTATTTTGGTGACGCGAAAGGCGAGTTTCTTCAAGCCAACGGTTTTACCAACCTGTCTTCCGTTGAAAACGACAGGCTAAACCTCCGCAAATTGATGCTAAAACGCATAGACCTGATGATCATTGATGACGCTGTCATCAAGGAACTCATCGAACTTGAGGATGTGGATCCAAGAAAAATCCGCCGTGCGCTGCCGATTCAAGAGCTGAGCGGTTACGCTTATATGGCTTTTCAGAAAGACACGGATCCAAAGCTTGTCGAAGAATTTCAGCGCGGGCTGGCAAAAGTCAAAGAGACCGGCGTTTTTGATGCCATCCTTGAAGAATACTATCTAATCAACTGACACCTTATACTCGTTTCGTCCGATAATCAGAAGATCGGAAATCCGCGGCTGCGCCATTGTGATCGCGGCACGGGTGACCCGACCCGCAGGCTGAAGCTTTCAACACGCGTAATCGCGCGATCCACCTGGCAGCGGAAATCGACATTGTGCCACGTGCCGAACGTTCGGAACGCCGCACCGCTTGGCCTCAACACCGTTAGACCCGGAGGCGTTTGAAACGTCGGTAGGAGATCTGGCAGGATTGGCGGATTTTGTGCCTGTAGTTGCGCTCGCAGCTCCGTTGCGCACAAAAGGTTCAACCGCTCACTGTCCGACATGCCGCGCATGGCAGTCCGCACACGCCCATCTGCGAGCAGGTCGCCTGACAACAGTGTGCGGGCTGGTCGCAACGCTTCACCACGCGGGGCAGAAGATGTCACTCCCGCCGGCACAGGCGGTTTCGTCCGCGGGATCGCGGCAACAACCGTTTGTGCTTCCGCACCCTCCGGCTCACCTCCAACCGGTTCGTCCAGTGTCGTCTCAGGTGTTGCCTCAGGAGGCGTTGGCAGCTCCTCCGGCTCCTCAGTTGCACCGGCCTCTACGGGCTCAGCAGTCTCGTCTTCGTCTAAGGCTTCAGTTTGCTCGGGGCCAGGGTCGGCCGGCTCGGGGGCAGCGTCTTCCGGTTCCCCAACTGGTTCAGAAGTCTCCCCGGCCTCGACAGGCAGAGGCGTTTCGATCTCGGGCGCGTCCAACTCCCGCTCGTCGAGCGCGGCCTCGTCGACTTCGGCATCTTCAACTGGCGTTTCTGGCTCTGGCTCTGGCTCTGGCTCTGGCTCTGGCTCTGGCTCTGGCTCTGAAGCATCTGCCGTTTCAATCGGCGTGTCTTCTAAATTCGGCTCTTCCAGGTTGGTTTCTGCCTGTTGCGGCTCTCCCAACTCGCTGCCTTCGGGCGCTGTATCTTCATCGCCAAATTCAATGACGGGCTGTAAAACAGGGATCTCCGGGAGTTCCGGGTTTTCCTCAGGTCCCTCAGGCTGCACGTCTTCTTCTGGCTCCTGCTCGGCCTCTTCTTCTTGAGGCTCTTCAGGTGCCGGCTCTTCTTCCTCGACCGGAGGCTCTTCCTCGGCAGCTTCTTCTTGTGGCGCCTCCTCTTCCTCCAAGGGTACGGGCTCCGGCGAAACCGGCTCTGGAAGTGTCACCAGCTCCACCTCAACCGACTCCACTCCCTCAGGTGGCCGGAGTCCTTGAAATCCGCCAACCAGAAGCAGCGCCGCCAGACCGTGAAAGACCAGGGACACGACGACCCCGGTTGCAAACCCGATGCGGGGGGCAACTTCGGGCGTTTCGGGACGCTTTTCCGGAATTTCGAGAATGGTCAAACGGTTCGCCTTGCCCTGCCCGGCAAACGGGCGCGCTCAATCTTTCGCTTCTTATCAAAAAACCCGGCAGAAATGTGCCGGGTTTTCATCAAGTTATCGCGAAGGCCGATCAGCTGTCGAGGAATGACCGCAGCTTACGAGACCGGCTCGGGTGCTTCAGCTTCCGGAGCGCCTTAGCCTCGATCTGACGGATACGTTCACGGGTCACCGAGAACTGCTGCCCAACCTCTTCCAGTGTGTGGTCGGTGTTCATGCCGATGCCAAACCGCATCCGAAGGACGCGTTCTTCACGCGGCGTGAGCGACGCCAGAACGCGGGTCGTGGTTTCACGCAGGTTCGATTGGATCGCTGCATCAATTGGTAGAACAGCGTTCTTGTCCTCGATGAAGTCGCCGAGATGCGAATCTTCCTCGTCACCAATCGGTGTTTCGAGCGAGATCGGCTCCTTGGCAATTTTTAGAACCTTCCGGACTTTTTCCAACGGCATCTGAAGCTTTTCAGCCAGCTCTTCCGGGGTCGGCTCACGGCCGATCTCGTGGAGCATCTGGCGCGAGGTCCGAACGATCTTGTTGATCGTCTCGATCATGTGCACCGGAATACGGATCGTCCGGGCCTGGTCGGCAATCGAACGCGTGATTGCCTGCCGGATCCACCAGGTCGCATAGGTCGAGAACTTGTAACCGCGGCGGTATTCGAACTTGTCGACAGCCTTCATCAGGCCAATGTTGCCTTCCTGAATGAGATCAAGGAACTGCAGACCGCGGTTGGTGTACTTTTTCGCAATGGAAATAACGAGGCGCAGGTTCGCTTCGACCATTTCCTTCTTGGCGATCCGCGCTTCGCGCTCACCCTTTTGCACCATCGCAACAATACGGCGGAATTCGGTGATCTCAAGGCCCGTCTCGGTTGCCAACGTCTGGATTTCGTGGCGCAGCTCGCGGACGTTTTCCTTTTCCTTGGCGATGAAGTTCTTCCAGCCGCGGGTCGACAGGTTCGCAACCTTGCGCAGCCAGTTCGGATCAAGCTCCGCGCCCTGGTATTGCTTCAGGAAGTCCTGACGGTCGACATTGTAGCTGTCCGCCAGACGCAGAAGACGGCCTTCATAGCCCATCAAGCGCTTGTTGATGTCGTAGAGTTGAGCGACCAGAGCATCGATGCGGTTCTGGTTGAGCGACAGGCTCTTCACGTCGACGACAATGTCTTCTTTCAGCTTCTTGTAGCGGCGCTCCTGGCTCGGAGACAGGGTCTTGTTGGCCAACTTGTTCTCGACAAGCTGGTCCTGCAGACGACGCAGCTTTTTATAGTCATCAGCGATGCGGTCGAAAGTTTCGAGAACCTGCGGCTTCAGCTCAGCTTCCATCGCAGAGAGCGAAACGTTGGACTCGAACTCGTCGTCGTCGTCCTCACCGTCGCCTTCGCCATCTTCGTTTTCTGTGTTTTCGGACGGGCCGCCAGCCTGGTTCTCAGAACCACCCTCGCTTTCTTCCGCATCCGGATCATCATCATTGTCGCCAGTCGGCCCGGCTTTGGCATCCGGGCCAGCGTATGTGGCTTCCAGATCGATGATGTCACGCAGGAGAACCTGCGCTTCATTGAGTTCGTCACGCCAGATGATAATGGCCTGGAACGTGAGCGGGCTCTCGCAAAGGCCAGCGATCATCGCCTCACGGCCAGCTTCGATCCGCTTGGCAATCGCGATCTCGCCTTCGCGTGACAAAAGCTCAACAGAGCCCATTTCGCGCAGGTACATGCGAACCGGGTCATCTGTCCGGTCTGCAGGTTCCTTGCCTGTCGTTGTTTTGGCAACTGCAGAGGATTTGGCTGCAACCAGCTCGCCGCCGTCAACCTCTTCCGGTCCGTCTTCCGCTTCTTCGGCCTCGATCACATTGATGCCCATGTCCGAGAACATCGACATAATGTCTTCGATCTTTTCCGAAGAGTTTTGATCGGACGGAAGAACTTCGTTGAGTTCATCGTATGTCACATAGCCGCGTTTTTTCGCGGCCTTAATCATCTTTTTGACAGCAGCATCCGACAAATCCAGCAACGGGCCATCGGCATTGTCCGCGCCCTGTTCTTGATTGTCGTCAGCTTGTGTCGCTTTGGCTACCATATCGTGCTCCAATTCACGGCCTTGGATCGGCCGCGCCGCGCCCTGTTTGGCTCAAACCCGCATTCCCGGCGCGCCAGCACTGCTGCGGCGGCTGCCAGACGAATCAACTTGTTCTGCAGGTTGTAAGCCGTGTCCCTTAAGTCCCAATTAACTGCTCACTTATCGACAATGTCATTAATTGCATCGACAATGCACGCAGTACCCGGTTTCGCGACCGCACGTGCGTTCGCGTTTTTCTGTTTCAGCGGCTTGCAGCTTTGTTCTGACTATTGGCCGTCAGCAGCTTGAAGGCTGAGGCTCGCGAAGGCTGCAAAACCTCTATTTAGCTCGACGCGCACGATTCGCAAGTGTGATTCGGCAGTGGTCAATAAGTTTTCGGTATTTTCCGCTGCATTTTGTGCGCTTTTCCGGACCAAAACCCAGAGCCGGTAGCCAACGTCAGAAAATACGTTATCCCGCCGCGACTTGGCTTGCGCCCCCAGCATCTCCGTTAGACCGGATTTTCTTGGCTCTTTCGGCGAGTTCCCCTTCCTCACGAGCGCACTCTTCCCTGCGTCGGGTGAGGTCCTGTGTCAAAGCCTGTATCCGCTGCCACGCAAGCTCGTCGATCTGATCATCCGCAGCATTGAGCTCAGACTGCAACTCTTCTTCCAGTGCGTTCAATTCCAAGACGTCAAGGAAGTGCAAGAACGCCGCCTCGACAAAGTCTTCGGGCGGGTTGGTTTTTAGCAACGGGAAACGGTGATTGAGTGCATAAAACTCGGCTTGTTTTTGTTCTTGAAGGCCAATGGTCTCAAGCACCATCTCGTGCATCACGTCGCGCAATGGATCATCAAACGACGCGATCAAATCGGAAATGGCTGCGGTTTCGAGATCATCGACGATGCGGCAAAGGGCATCGCGGACACCAATGTGCAGTTCATTGACCAGAGGCAGGCCAGAGACACGCTCGAAGTTGCGATCAAGCAAATCCGGGAACCGCATACAAAGGCCCAAAACAAGCCGCTCGGTTCCGAAGTCATCACTGACGGCTACCCGCTCGCGCGCGAGACCGATAACGTTGGCGGACGGATCTGCGCCTGGCTTCTTTCCGCCCTTCCGGTCCTTGCGGGAGAGCTCGAAAAAGAGATTAGAGAGCTTGAACTTCAGATCGAGCTGGTATCGCCGTTTGACCCGATCGTCCCGGATGGTGCCAATCAGGTCATCAAACCGTTTTTCCAAAGCCGCCTTGCGCTCCGGCGTATCCAACCGTGCAACTGAGATCTCCCGATCCCAAACAACATCAAACAGGTTTCGGGACTTTTCAGCCTCGGCCCAAAAGCCCTCAACTCCGCGCTGTTTGACCAAGTCATCCGGGTCCATACCGTCCGGCAGGAAGTTGAACTGGAAAGAGTAGCCACTTTTGAGAACCGGAAAAATCCGATCAATCGCGCGGTGCGCTGCTGATATCCCGGCGGCATCCCCGTCAAAACAGACCATGGGTTCGGGCGCAAAACGCCACAGACGCAGGATCTGATCTTCTGTAAAAGCGGTTCCGAGCGAGGCAACAACATGACGAATGCCTGCTTGATACAGGGCAATCGCATCCATGTAGCCCTCAACAACAAGCGCTTGGCCGGATTTGAACGCAGGTTCCCGTGCCCTGTGGGCGTTGAACAGCATTGTCCCTTTATGAAAAAGCGGCGTTTCCGGCGAATTGAGGTATTTGGGTTGCCCATCCGGCAACATGGTTCTGCCGCCAAACGCAACCACCCGGCCACGATCATCCTGGATCGGGATCATAAGCCGGCCACGAAACCGGTCATAGGATGGGCGCGCATCATCGGGCTTGATCAACAAACCCGCCTCGATCATCGCTGGCTCTTCAACGCCGCGGCCCTTCAGGTGCGACTTCAAGGCGTCCCGGCTGTCGGGTGCAAAGCCGAACCGGAACTCGCGCAGCGTTTCCGGCGTTAACCCTCGTTTTTGCACATAGGCCCGCGCGCCCTCGCCACGCGGTCCCTTGAATTGAGCCTCAAAAAACTGAGCGGCCATTTCACAGATATCAGCAAGACTTGCCCGCTTTTGTTCCCGGCGAGCAGCTTGCGGGTCAGGGGCCGGCAAGGCCACCCCCGCCTGGTCGGCCAAACGCTCAACGGCCTCCGGGAAACTCAGGCCCTCGGTCTCAATGACAAACTTGAAATGATCGCCGGAAGCACCGCACCCGAAGCACTTGTAGCGGTTGCGCCGATCATCAACGTGGAAACTGGGTGTCGTTTCTTGATGGAATGGGCAGCATGCCCAATAGTCGCCCTTCCCCGGCTGGGTCTTCCTGCGGTCCCACGTGACCCGCCGTGCCACGATTTCCGAAAGTGGCAATCGGGTTCGAATTTCATCAAGAAGGCGCGGCTCAAATCGCATGAAGGGAACGGTATCCGTGTGAATAAATCGCAGCAAGCAAGGCGATCTCAAACCGCCTGGCTGCCTTACACCTCAAAATAGGGTTTATTGGCTGGCTTCGCTACCGGATTGAAAGGGCCAAAGTGTTCTGGGGATGATTTGTGCGAAACCCAACCAGCATTTCTCTGCAGCCAGTCCGCGGGCCTCCCGCTCAGTTTGCGCTTTTGCCGTCTGCTTCACCGGCCTGTTCACTGCCGGCGTTATCGTTATTGCCGTTCCGCAGCATGTCCCGCATGACACAGGAGGCCTGCACAAAGTCCATCTGGCCAGGATAGCGGGATTTCAGCTCACTCATACATCTGCCGATGTCCCGCAACCCGTGAGCTTCAATTTCCCGCACGGTTTCCTCGCAAGCCGACCGCACTTCGTCTTCACTCAGTTGTTCGGGCAAGAACTCCCGGATGATCGCTTGTTCGCTGCGCTCTTGTTCGGCGAGCTCCAACTTGCCGCTGTTTTCGAAATCAGCAGCCGATTCATCGCGCTGACGGACCATTTTCTGAAGGATATCAATCACTTCATCCTCATTGATCCCGTCTTTGCCGTTTTCCCGGGCAGCACTTTCCCGGTCTTTGACAGCCGTCTGAACGAGCCGAAGCGTGGCGCAGCGTCGTTTGTCACCGGCATCTTGTGCAGCCCTTAAGGCCGAGTTGATTCTGTCTCGCATCACATCGCGCATGGTTTGCCCCACCCCTGCCGTATAAACGGGTCAGTGTGCTTTACACCCACCAGTTCATTTTAGCCAAGCAATTGAATTTCAAAGATCTTTTTTCATAGGATCAATGTTGACGATCCTGCCCGCTTCCCATAGAGTCCCGCGCTTAATGCAGACGGCCAGATGCAAGGATTTCCTTCGCTCCGATCGCCTTTCCTGCAGTGCATGATGTCACCATCAAACTCTGGATACAAGACATGACGACTGCAGACGCATGGTCTGACACCCCGGCGACCGCCCTGCTTGTGCTCTCCGACGGCAGCGTGATCGAAGGATACGGCCTCGGCGCAACCGGCCAAGCGGTTGGAGAAATTTGCTTTAACACCGCGATGACCGGTTATCAGGAGATCCTCACGGACCCGTCCTATTCTGGCCAGATCATCACCTTCACGTTTCCTCACATCGGCAATGTCGGCACCAACGGCGAAGACATTGAAACCGTCAATATGGCCGCAGACAGCGGCATCCGCGGCACTGTCCTTGCCGCCTCGATCACAGATCCAGCCAATTACCGCGCTGCGCAGCATCTCGATGCCTGGCTCAAAAGCCGCAACATCATCGGCATCAGCGGTGTCGACACCCGCGCGCTCACAGCGTTGATCCGCGAAAAAGGCGTCCCGAACGGCGTCATTGCCCATGATCCGGACGGCAACTTTGATCTGGATAACTTGAAATTGGCTGCCGCCAACTGGCCCGGCCTTGTCGGCATGGACCTCGCCAAAGACGTATCCACCACCCAAACACACCAATGGTCACAAAAGACATGGGCTTGGGACGAAGGATATCTGAATGCGGACGGCGGCAAGTTCAAGGTGGTTGCTCTCGATTTCGGCATCAAGCGCAACATTCTCCGTCTCCTGACTGACGCTGGATGTGACGTGACTGTTCTGCCGGCCAACGCGACCTCAGAAGATATCCTGGCTCACAAGCCTGACGGTGTCTTCCTTTCCAACGGCCCTGGCGATCCAGCTGCAACAGGTGAGTATGCCGTAGGTACGATCAAATCCGTGATCGATGCCGGGCTGCCGGTGTTCGGGATTTGCCTCGGCCATCAGATGCTCGCACTAGCACTTGGCGGCAAGACCATCAAGATGCACCAGGGTCACCATGGCGCGAACCATCCGGTACTGGATCAAACATCCGGTAAAGTGGAAATCACGTCCATGAACCATGGCTTTGCGGTTGATGCAGAAAGCCTGCCGGACAACGTGCAGCAGACCCATGTGTCGCTGTTCGACGGCTCCAACTGCGGTTTGGCGATGAAAGACAAGCCGGTCTTTTCTGTTCAGTACCACCCGGAAGCCTCTCCCGGCCCGCGGGACAGCCGCTACCTCTTCAAGCGCTTTACCGACCTTATGGAAACCGCCAAGGCCGCTTAAGCCTGATCGGCGTAAACATAGTGTCTGGAAAAAACAAAACGGCAGCCGAAATGGCTGCCGTTTTTCGTCAGAGATGCATCTGATTTGCGTTTAGCCACGCAACTGAGCAAACGCTCCCAAGATCTGGTCGACTTCTGCGATCTGCTCGTCCAGCATCTGCTTCTGTTCCAGCAGAATCTCTTGTTGGGAAAGGCAAATGCTTTGAAGCTCGGCAAATTGCTCTTGACGCGGCGTGCCGCCTTCAACCAGAGCAATCACGCGGCGAATTTCAACAAGGGTAAGGCCAATTTTCTTGGCTTGCAGGATAACACGCATGCGGGAAACATCACGCGCCCCATAGAACCGGCGCGCACCCTTGCGAACCGGATGCAACAACCCTTTTTCTTCGTAAAAGCGGAGTGTGCGGAGCGTGACGCCAAACTTTTCCGACATTTCGGAAATGGCCAGCGGACGGTCGTCTTGCGGAATTTCAGTATCCGGACCCGCGATATCCGGAACAACCACCATATTCGTAGCTATCTTATTCATAGTCTCTTGCCCGATCTTTTTATTTTTCTCAGTCGTATAACAGGCTCTGAATCGCACCAGTAGCACCGGATCCCACCAACCGGGCGCTGGCTAAAAACGCGTTTCAGACGAGCTCCAATGCACAACCCAGTGTGTTGAACAACGAAAGCTTACCTGCGGACGTCCGAGATTAAGCACGCCAAGCCTTACACCTATTCCATAGAAAAAATCTAGACTAAATCACGGAAACACGCATTTTTTCGCAGAGTACGTGTCATATAATTACCGTAAACATACGGCGTTTTCCGATGTATACATGTATTTTTTAGATAAAATTTTCTCGCCGATTTTATAACCTCAAGAAATATGAATTATCGATAATCTAATATATCAGAAACATTACAAAGAACGTTGAAAATTATACACTCACGCGACGACAAGTTCGCAAGTCTAATAATAAGGTAAACTTCCTAATCGACATGATAAATATTACACTACGCACTGATATTATCGATAATTGGCGCTGTTAAAACGCAACTTCAGCTCATTATGCTCAAAAGCTGGGGATTTTATTCAGGAAATCAGAAATTCGCGGAACGGTCCTTACCCCAAGCTCCGGAGCAGAATTAACTTTATTCCGCAACGGCACTAAGGACGAAAAATTTCCGAGGAAAAGAGCGTTCAAAAGGATCAACAGCGCAGATCAATCCGTGAATTCCACGATTCGTACTAAAGGGAAGTCACTCCTAGGTCTTACGAATGGCCTCATAGCCTTAGGTATCTGGTACTAAAAGCAGACACATTTATTCCGACCACAGTCGCACTATGTGCACTTCCGGATTGACATTTTCGGTCGCAAGATATTTGTGTCAGGAAACAATTACTGACTGCCGATCAAGGCGTTGGTTTCAACACACGCTTTATTTGAAGATGCCAGACTCAAAATCAAAGAACCCGACCCCCATCATGACACCGGAACAATTTCGGAGCTGGCGACGAACACTCGGATTGAAGCAAAAAGACGCTGCCGAGCAGCTCGGGCTGAAAAAGCGGATGATCCAATACTACGAGAAGGGAAATCGGGACGGGCGGCCGGTTGAAATCCCGAAATCAATCCGATTGGCCTGTTACGCCCTATCGCAAGGGATCGCTGACTTTGACGGTGTAACAACGACAGATGCACCGCCCCCCAAGGACAAACCCGACGCCTGATCGATTTTCCTTGATATAAACATCATGTTTAGCGCGATCCGGGGTTCCCACGCGGCACGGTTTTCCCTATAAGACGCGCTCAGCCAACATCGTCATTCACTTAACGACCGAGCGGACCGGAAGCAAACACGCGCTTTTCCGGACCGCTCGCTTCGAGCTGCGAGCCGAGATGCCTAAACGCACAGATATTTCCTCCATCCTGATCATTGGTGCCGGCCCGATTGTTATCGGCCAGGCGTGCGAGTTTGACTACTCGGGAACACAGGCGTGCAAGGCCCTGCGCGAAGAAGGCTATCGAATTATCCTGGTCAACTCGAACCCAGCGACGATCATGACGGATCCGGACCTGGCCGATGCGACGTACATAGAACCAATCACGCCAGAGCTGGTCGCCAAGATCATTGAAAAGGAACGCCCGGACGCGCTTTTGCCGACGATGGGTGGGCAAACCGCGCTGAACTGTGCGCTGGACCTGGAACAGATGGGCGTTCTGGAAAAATACGGTGTTGAGATGATCGGCGCGCGTGCCGACGTCATTGACAAAGCGGAAGACCGCGAAAAGTTCCGTGCAGCCATGGACGTGATCGGTCTTGAGAATCCCCGGGCGGCCATTGCCTCCTCTCCGGCCATTCGCGGTGAAGATGGTAAGATCACCGGCTACGACCGGAACACCGGTTATCTGGAGGCCATGCGCGCTCTGGATGAAATTGGCCTGCCAGCCATTATTCGCCCCGCTTTCACGCTCGGCGGCACAGGCGGCGGTGTTGCCTATAACCGGGAAGAATATGAGACGATCGTGCGCTCGGGCATCGACGCATCTCCGGTTGGCCAGGTCCTGATCGATGAGAGCCTGCTCGGCTGGAAAGAGTATGAAATGGAGGTCGTCCGCGACAAAGCGGACAACTGCATCATCATCTGTTCCATCGAAAACGTTGACCCGATGGGCGTCCACACCGGCGACTCCATCACCGTCGCACCAGCCCTCACGCTGACCGACAAAGAATATCAAATCATGCGGGACGCTTCGATCGCGGTCCTGCGCGAAATCGGCGTCGAAACCGGCGGCTCGAACGTCCAGTTCGCCGTCAATCCGGAGAACGGACGCCTTGTGGTCATTGAGATGAACCCGCGCGTTTCCCGCTCATCCGCCCTCGCCTCCAAGGCAACCGGCTTTCCGATCGCGAAGATCGCCGCGAAACTTGCGGTTGGCTACACACTGGACGAGTTGGAAAACGATATCACGGGCGGTGCAACACCAGCCTCTTTCGAGCCGAGCATCGACTATGTGGTCACCAAGATCCCACGCTTTGCCTTCGAAAAATTCCCGGGCTCCGAGCCTTACCTGACAACGGCGATGAAATCGGTTGGCGAAGTCATGGCCATTGGCCGGACCTTCAACGAGAGCCTTCAAAAGGCGTTGCGCGGTCTGGAAACCGGCTTGAACGGTCTGGATGAGATCGACATTCCGGGCCTTGACCAGGGCGACGACAAGAACGCGTTGCGGGCCGCCGTTTCAACCGCAACCCCAACCCGTTTGCTGTCGGTTGCGCAAGCCATGCGCCTCGGCATGACGGTGGAAGAAGTCAATCAGGCCAGTGGCATCAACACCTGGTTCCTGGAACAGATGGCCGATATTCTCGCCATGGAAGCCAAGATCCGGAATATCGGCCTGCCCAAGGATGCTGCCAATTTGCGCAAACTCAAAGGTATGGGCTTCTCCGATGCACGGCTTGCAAGCCTTGCCGGCATGGACACGGACGATATTGTCAAGATGCGGAATGAGCTGAACGTCCACCCTGTTTTCAAGCGCATCGACACCTGCGCGGCCGAATTCGCGTCTCCGACCGCATACATGTACTCCACCTACGAGGCTCCCTTCATGGGTGCTCCGGCCTGTGAAGCCAATCCGTCCGACGCCAAGAAAGTTATCATTCTCGGCGGCGGTCCGAACCGGATCGGCCAGGGCATCGAGTTTGATTATTGCTGCTGTCACGCCGCCTTCGCACTGGAAGATGCCGGCTATGAGACCATCATGGTCAACTGCAACCCGGAGACCGTGTCCACGGACTACGATACGTCAGACCGTCTCTACTTCGAACCGCTGACACCGGAAGACGTTCTGGAAATCATCCGCAAGGAACAAGAAAACGGCACCCTGCACGGCGTTATCGTTCAGTTCGGTGGCCAGACGCCTTTGAAGCTGGCCCAGTCTCTGGTCAAGGCCAACGTGCCAATCCTTGGCACGTCGCCTGACATGATCGATTTGGCGGAAGACCGTGACCGGTTCCAAAAGCTGTTGATCAAGCTTGGCCTGAAGCAGCCGGAAAACGGCATCGCCTATTCCGTTGAGCAGGGCCGCTTGATTGCTAGCCAGCTCGGTCTGCCGCTGGTGGTCCGCCCGTCTTATGTTCTGGGCGGCCGCGCCATGCAGATCATTCGGGATGAGGAAAGCCTCAATTCCTATCTTCTTGGCACTCTGCCGGAACTGGTTCCTGCCGAGGTGCGGGCGAAATACCCGAACGACAAGACCGGTCAGATCAACACGGTTTTGGGCACGAACCCGCTGCTGTTCGACCGGTATCTGGAAGGCGCTATCGAGGTTGATGTTGACGCCCTGTGCGATGGCAAGGATGTCTTCGTCTGCGGTATCATGGAACACATTGAGGAAGCTGGCATTCACTCCGGTGACAGTGCCTGTTCCCTGCCACCGTTCTCGCTGTCTGACGACCTGATCGAGGAACTGAAGCGCCAGACAACAGAAATGGCGCTCGCCCTTGAGGTTGGCGGCCTGATGAACGTGCAATACGCAATTAAGGACGGCGAAATCTACGTTCTTGAAGTGAACCCGCGGGCATCGCGGACTGTACCGTTTGTTGCCAAAACCGTTGGCGAGCCGATTGCCAAGATCGCCAGCCGTGTCATGGCCGGGGAAAGCCTGGCGTCCTTCGGCCTTGTAGAGAAGAAATTCGACCACATCGCCGTCAAGGAAGCCGTGTTCCCGTTTGCAAGGTTCCCGGGCGTCGACACAATTCTTGGGCCGGAGATGCGCTCCACCGGTGAAGTCATGGGCCTCGACAACCACTTTGGAACAGCCTTCGCAAAGTCCCAGATCGGGGCCGGTACGGGCGTTCCGTCGGAAGGCACGGTGTTTGTCTCCATGCGGGATCAGGACAAGGCGTCCGTCGTTGATGCCGTCCGCAGCCTGGAAGATGCCGGGTTTAAAATTATCGCGACAGCGGGGACCCAGACGTTCCTGAAAGAGCAAGGCATCAAGGCTGAGAAGATCAACAAGGTCATGGAAGGCCGTCCGCATATTGTCGATGCGGTCAAGAATGGCGAAGTGCAGCTTGTCTTCAACACGACCGAAGGTGTTCAGGCGATTGCCGACAGCCGCTCAATGCGCCGTGCAGCCCTTTTGAACAAGGTTCCGTATTACACCACGCTTGCAGGGTCGATTGCTGCTGCGAAGGGCATCTGTGCGCATAAAGCGGGGAGTCTTGAAGTTAGGCCTTTGCAATCCTACTTCGCGTAAGGCTAATATGAGTTGAAACCGGCCGGGAAAGTGCCCTTTCCCGGCTGGGTTTGTTTTTGTGAAGCGTGGTCTTCTTCGAGAGGACCCAATAAGCTGAAGGTCTTAGACCCATGGAAAAAGTTCCGATGACCTCCGCCGGTTACACCATGCTCCAAAACGAGCTGAAGGAACGGACCGGTGTCGAGCGCCCGCGCATTGTTGATGCCATTTCAGAAGCCCGCGCGCATGGCGACCTGTCGGAAAATGCTGAATACCACGCAGCCAAGGAAGCTCAGAGCCTGAACGAGGGCCGGATCGCGGAATTGGAAGACAAACTGTCCCGCGCCGAAATCATCGACGTGAGCAAGCTGTCTGGCGATGTTGTCAAGTTCGGCGCGACCGTGAGCTTGGTTGACGAAGACACGGAAGAAGAAAAGAAATATATGATCGTCGGCGACGTTGAGTCCGATGTGAAACAAAGCAAGGTTTCTATTTCTTCTCCGATCGCCCGTGCGCTCATCGGAAAGTCGGTAGGCGACAGCGTGGAGGTCGCCGCACCAGGCGGTGCCCGCTCCTACGAGATCGTGGAAGTGCAGTTCATCTGACGCTGCCAGCCTGTCCAATCCGGCAGAAGCCCAATACAGAATTTTGCCAAGTTTTCGATTTTCACCGCCGAGTACCTTTTATTCTGATCGTGAAAGGATTTAAGGTCTAAGGCGGTGGGATTCGGAGATCCAAAATGGTTTTTCACGTAATTGGTTTCTGGCTGCTGATGCTTGCCATCCCCTTGTGGGGATATCGTTTCTTTCTGACATCCAAGCTTGCCTACAGGGAGAAGAAAATCTTCCGGCGGCTGTTGGATCACGCTGACGAGCGGGCTTACTTTTTCGCGTTGAAGCTATTTGGTTTTTTGGTGGCCTTGAGCGCAGCTGTTTTGGCGATGGTTGCCGGTCTCGGCTACATCAAGCATGGCTCCACACAGATCGGCAGTTACCGGGAGGTCATTCGCAGCCGTCTCTATTCAGGCGTTGACCCGGTGGACCAGGCGCTCGACACCTTCCACTATGATCAGTGGCTGCCAATCGCGATCCTGACGACCTGTGCGTTGCTCAGCATCAGCTTTACGCTCGTAGCAACGGCGCTCCGCGACATATCGCTCCTCAATCGGCTACGGAAACGCTTGAAGAATGTCCCTCAGGAAATGAAAACGGCCCCGAAAGCCTAAAACGCGAAGGCCAAAGCTGCCTGTTTTAGTCAGGCAGACCATCACACATTTAAAATGACCTGAGGAATAAAAGTCAGCCGTCGATCGGCACGACCGGCTCATCCTTGGTCCGACGGATGGTGAGTGCTGTGCGGACACTGTCCACGTTTGGCGCAGCCGTGAGTTCACGGATCACGAAATTCTGGAATGTCTGCAAATCCGGCGAGACGCATTTCAGAAGGAAGTCCACCTCCCCTGAAAGCATATAGCTCTCGCGAACCAGCGGCCATTTTTCCACCGTCTGCTCAAAAGCAATCAGGTCCGCTTCGGTTTGGCTATGCAGGCCAACCATGGCAAACGCTGTGACATCGTACCCGAGCTGCTTTTCATCCAGGAGCGTCCGGTAACCTTGTATCAGGCCAGCTTCCTCAAGCGCACGCACACGTCTCAAACATGGCGGCGCGGAAATTCCGACCCGGCGAGCCAACTCAACATTGGTCATCCGGCCATCATCTTGCAATTCCTTCAGGATTTGCCAGTCAATGGCATCAAGGCGCGCTTTCACACCGCTCTCCTATGAATTCTGGGACGGTGCCGTCACACGGCCCGAAACTGGGGCTGACGTGAGGTTCCGCAAAAACTTGAGTTTCATGCACAAACGTGTTTCTACGGTGCCGAGTTATGACTTTTTGCGCGTTTGTGCAAGACTATAACAAATTTGCGCACAATCTTGAAAGATTCCGACAGGGAAATCCCGCAGTTTATGTTGAATGCAACGGCATCGCCCCGTTCCCTTTGGATTTTGACGGATGGTAAGGCGGGCGACGTCGCGCAATGCGTCGGCGTCGCAGATACCCTCAAACTTCCCTACGAAATGCGGACCGTTTCTCCCAAACCGCCCTATTCCTGGTGGATGCCGTTTGGCCCGTTTCCACCCGCAGACAGGGAAGACAAGCCCGGAAGCCCGATCGCGCCGCCGTTCCCCGATATTGCGGTGGCCTCCGGCCGCAGGGCCGCGGCCTACCTGCGCCGTCTCAAGAAAGCGTCCAACGGCAAAACCTTCACGGTGTTCCTGAAAGACCCAAGGTCCGGTGCAAAGACTGCTGATCTCATTTGGGTTCCCGAGCACGATCCGCTCCGCGGGGACAATGTCCTGGTCACACCGACCTCTCCCCACAAGTTTTCTGCAGTGCGTCTTGCTGAACTGAAGGGAGAACCGGTGCCGCAGATCGACAATCTCCCTCAGCCGAGAGTAGCTGTACTTGTGGGCGGCAACAGCCGGCACCACACCTTCACAGACAATAATCAAACCCGATTTCTGGACGGACTGCGTGAGACAGCGGGACAGAACAGGGCGCATTTTCTGATCACAGCTTCGCGGCGGACCCCCGAGTTGCTGGTCGACGGGATTAAGACCCTTGCCCGCGATGGCGATCATTTCTTCTGGGATGGAACCGGCAACAATCCGTACGGCCATTTTCTCGCAAAATCCGACGCCATCATCGTCACAGCTGATTCCACCAACATGATTGGCGAGGCCACAGCCACGGGCAAGCCGGTCCACGTCTTTCATCCAAGCGGTGGTCACGCAAAGATCACCCGGTTTTTGGCGACTTTGGAAGGTATGGGATGTGTTCACCCCTTCCCAGGGCCACTTAAAACCACTACCTACGACCCGATTGACGCAACACCTGTGATCGCAGAACGTATTCTGGCAGACTACAGGGCGCTTCACCAAACCGGTCAAATATCGCAAGGTGACTGACAACTGGCAGTCACGGTTGAGACAAGAAACACGGATTATACTACGCCCATGAGTACTAAGCACAGCAAGCTCTTGATCGTCGGCTCCGGCCCGGCCGGTTATACCGCCGCCATTTATGCGGCCCGCGCCATGATCCAACCGACCTTGGTTGCAGGAATTCAGCCGGGCGGTCAGCTGACCATCACCACCGATGTCGAGAACTATCCCGGCTTTGCAGACCCGGTCATGGGCCCGTGGCTTATGGAGCAAATGCAAAAGCAGGCTGAAAATGTCGGCACGGAGATCATCTACGACACGATCATCAAGGCAGACTTGTCGGTGCGCCCGTTCCGCCTGGAAGCAGATAGCGGCACTGTGTTCACGGCAGACACGTTGGTCATCGCGACCGGCGCACAAGCCCGTTGGCTGGGCCTCTCCTCTGAACAGGATTACATGGGTGCCGGTGTTTCGGCCTGTGCCACATGTGACGGCTTCTTCTATCGGAACCGCGAAGTCGTCGTGGTCGGCGGCGGCAACACAGCCGTCGAAGAAGCACTCTACCTGGCGAACCTTGCCTCCAAGGTGACGCTGGTTCACCGCCGCGACAGCTTGCGCGCAGAAAAGATCCTCCAGGACCGGCTGTTCTCACACGAGAAAATCGAGGTGATCTGGGACCATCAGGTTGACGAGATCCTCGGGGGCGGCGAGCCGAAAGCGGTCACGGGTGTGCGCCTGAAAAGCACCAAGACCGGCGAGCTTCAGGAAATCTCCACCGATGGTGTGTTCATTGCGATCGGCCACGCGCCATCTGTTGAACTGTTCAAGGATCAATTGACCTTGAAACCGAACGGCTATCTGGAGACCGCACCGGATTCCACCAAGACATCGATCCCCGGCGTTTTCGCAGCCGGTGACGTTACCGACGATATTTACCGCCAGGCGGTCACCGCAGCCGGAATGGGCTGTATGGCTGCCCTTGAAGCGGAAAAGTATCTCGCCGAACAAGATGCTGTCGGTTCACAACAGGCTGCTGAGTAACGCAGTTTCCCGGCTGGACGGATTGGGGAATGCCATGGATTGGGACAAATTGCGTATCTTCCATGCTGCCGCGCAAGCCGGCAGCTTCACCCATGCGGGCGATACGCTTCATATGAGCCAATCCGCTGTGAGCCGCCAGGTCAGTGCGCTTGAGCACGATCTGGGGGTTCCCCTCTTCCACCGGCATGCCCGCGGCCTGCTGCTCACGGAACAGGGCGAACTTCTCTATCGCACTGCCGGTGATGTCCTGATGAAGCTGGAGGCCGTGCAATCCAGGCTCAAGGACAGCAAGGACAAGCCGTCTGGTGTTTTGAAAGTCACGACCACGGTTGGCTTGGGGTCAACCTGGCTGGCATCCAGGATCAGAAGCTTCACGGATCTTTATCCGGATGTCGAATTGCAGCTGATTTTCGACGACGACGAGCTCGATCTCAGCATGCGCGAGGCCGATGTGGCGATCCGGCTGCGCCAACCGACACAGCCGGATCTCATTCAACGCAAACTCTTCACCGTGCACTTTCACGTGTTTGCGTCACCTGAATACATCCAGCGCTTTGGCGCGCCTTCTTCGATCGAAGACATTGATGATCATCGCATCATCACCTTCGGCGAGCAGGCCCCTGCCTATCTGCGCTCGATGAACTGGCTGGTGACGGCTGGCCGCGTGGATGGCAAACCGCGGCAATCGGTGCTCCAGGTCAACAACATCATCGCGATCAAGCGCGCTGTTCAGACAGGCGCCGGTATTGCGATGTTGCCAGACTACATCATCGACAATGGCCGAAACTTGGTTCCCGTGCTTGAAGATCAAGAAGACAAGGTGCCGTCCTTCGACACGTATTTCGTCTATCCCTCGGAGCTCAAGAACACCGCACGGGTAACGGCTTTCCGGGAGTTCCTTTTGAAGAACGCCCAAAACTGGGTGTACTAGAAGAGAGCCCCCGAGCGACCCGCATCGGTCACACTCAGCACCAGACGGAATGGAGAAGCTGCATTTGTCGTTCGGGAAGTATGGTTTGTTCGGGCAGCTCTCTGCACCGTGCTGTTGTGATGAGCATTGCGGCAACGAACCAAGTTTTATTGAAGGCACCCGAGCCTGAATTCGAAATAAGATATCCCCCAACAGACGCTCGTGCGCGAGTGTCTGATGTGACCCTCAGCCTGTAACTAACTCAGAAAACTGATAAATCTAAGGATGATCAAAGCCCTGCGCGATTTGCATAGCAGATCTGCATCGCTGCCTCTTGTTTAAGCAGCTTGTGCACTGCATATAAGCATCACTGTTGGTCACACAGGCATCACGTCCTCCTCCCAGTGATGCCTCGACCAGCTGTTCCCCTCTGGAAGGTGATTCCACTGTTTACAGTGAATCAATTCAAACTGCCGGGTCCTTTAAGACCCGGCTTTTTTTTGCCTACATAAACTACTCAAGCGTTAGAGCGGGTCGCGTTTAATCGGGTTCATTTGATGAGCTTACTGAGTTCATTCGGCAAGGCGCGTCGTGAAGCGCGGCCTGGTTGGCCGGGCAAACGTCGCAACGCGGCCGATGGGCTCAGTAAGCTCACCCTTCGGGCCGGACAATTTTTGCCTCTGGCTTTGTTGTGGTCCGCTTATGGTACCCCGCACCACCGCGCGGACCACGTCTCGCCAGAAACAAAAATCGTCTCGGTCAAATGAAACCGATTAAACGCGACCCGCTCTAAGCGCAGCCTTGGCAACTTTGGGAACCTCAAAGTACGCCTGTTGCACATCCTCAAGCGGGATTGGCTGACCGATAAAGTAGCCTTGACCGTAGTGGCATCCGCAAGCTCTCACTACGCCCAACTGCTGAGCCGTTTCGACGCCTTCGGCCGTCGACTTCATATCCAGATTGTCAGCAAGCGCCGCGATCGTTCTCAAAATCGCTGCACTGCCCTCGTCTTTTTCGACTTCCGAAACGAACCTGCGGTCGATCTTGAGCTTGTTGAATGGCAGTTCCTGCAAATAGCCAAATGACGAGAAGCCGATGCCGAAATCGTCCAAGGCCAGGTTCAGACCAGCATCTCGCAATTTTCTGAGATCCTCATGAGCGGCTGAGCCTGCGGACATCAAGACACTTTCGGTCAACTCCAGTTCCAGGCGATGCGGAGAAATTCCAGCTGCTTTCAGACCGCCAAGAACTCGTTCGACAAATCGTCCATCGCCAAGCTGCAAAACCGAGACATTCACACAGGCGTGGTAATCGTCCGGCCAGGTTGCCAGGGATTGCAACACTTCAGACAGAACAAAATCGCCAACCTTCGCGATCAGGCCAATCTCTTCGGCCAGCGGGATGAAATTTGAAGGGGGGACATAACTTGCCTCGCCCTGATGCCAACGAACCAGAGCCTCGAAGTGATCAACCCGATGTGTTTCTAGGTTCAGGATCGGCTGGCAAAAAACATCAAGCCCCTGATTTTCCACCACGCGGATCAGAGCGTTCTTCGTGCGCTTCCGCTCTGCATCTTCCTGCGCAATATCGGCGTCAAAGACCCGGTATGCGGATCTTTTCTCCTGCTTGGCCTTATAGAGCGCCAGATCAGCACGTGAGAGCGTCTCTTCAGAACCGGCACCATCCGCAGTGATGATCGCCACACCAACGCTCAGTCCACTCTGAACCATGAGCCCGTCGAGATTAACGGGCATGTCGAAAGCGGCGCACAAACCGAAAGCAATCTCGCGGATGTCTTCCTCCGTGCGCGGCTTGAGCACAAGCGCAAACTCATCGCCGCCCAAACGGGCCGCAAGATCACCACCTTCGATGACTGCTTTCAGAGTGTTGGCAACGTGTTGCAGCAAACGATCGCCGACGACATGGCCATGACTGTCGTTCACTGCCTTGAAGTCGTTTAGGTCAATGAGCAGCAGCGATGGCGACACCCCATCGACATTCCCGGCATTTTCTACGACGTGATCCAAAGTCTCCCGGAAGGACAATCGATTGGCCAGTTCGGTCAGGTTATCTGTTTCAGCGGCTTTTTTGACGCGCTCATCCGCAACGACTTTCTCGGTGACATCTTCATAGGTCTCCACCCATCCGCCGTCCGGCATTGGAGCTGCGGAAAAAGACAGAATCCGGCCATTGGACAGGTGGATTAACGAGCGAATGTGTGAGGTAGGCTGGGCACTCTCAGGAACAGCTTTTGTGGTCTCTCCTGGAAATCCGGTCACGAAAGCGCCTAGCCGATACTGGTTGTAGGCGTGGTAGGACGTGCCCGGCACAAGCATTTCTGGCGGAAGCCCCGTAAAATCCCCGGCACGATCATTGCAAAAGCGCAGTCTGCCATCCTTATCAAACGCACTGACACCCTGTACAACCGATGCCAAGGTGACTTCCAGCTCTTCTGAGCGAAGGCGTGCTTCCTTTTCTCTTTCAAAGAGACTGTCCGCCATTTCCTTGCTGTCTGTGATGTCCCAATTCACCCCGACGGCTTCAGTAACGTTGCCGGCATCGTCTTCAAGAAAATTACAATGGGCGGCCAACCAGCGGACGCTGCCATCCCGGCGGACGATACGAAAATCGGTGGCGAACCCAGATTTCTTCTCATAGGCCTCCAGGAATTGCCGGCGGGCTGCATCGATGTCATCGGGGTGAACGGTCCGCTCCCAGTCATTAAACTCGCCTTTGAAAGACCCGGGATCGACATCAAACAAACGGAACATTGCATCGTCCCAGGTGAGACGATTGGCAGCCATATCGAAACGCCACACAGCAATTCCAGCAGATGACCGGGCGAGGTCAGTCAGAAAGAGCGTGGATTTGAGCGCCTTGTGCTCAACGGAGAATTTCTTGGCCTCGCTGATCATCAGGCCAAGGATGACCACACCGACCACGTTTCCAACTAGCAGCAAGTACCAAGCGTTTTCGAGGATCTGGAGCCCTGCCTCAACGCCTTTATCTATGAAGAAACAAGGAAGGACGAAAAGCGTGCCGACAACCGCAATGGACAACAGCCGCAATGGACCCGGGCCGAGATCACGATGACGGCAGCAGGCCCCGACAATCGCACCGAAAGCCGCGTAAAAAAACGGGCTGAGGCTGCCGCCAATCACAAATGGGCCACCGACCCAATAACGCGCAGCGCCTGCGATGCTTGCCGTGATGATCCCCCCCAAAGGCCCAAGGAAGTAGCCACTCAGAATCGCTGGCGCAGCCCGCGTGTCGAACGTGGCACCATCGCCAAAATGAACGGGCATCATTACGACCAAAGCAGACAGGAGGCCAAACAACGCGCCAAGGAATGCCGCGCTTACCGACCGGCGCGCGTGCAATGTATCCCGGCGCGCAAAAAAGTAGAACGCCAATGCGCCCAACGAAAGAGCGCCAATATTTGCGATCCAATCGACGACCATCTAAGCCTTTCTGAGTGCACAAAAGCACACTTAGAGAAAAAGCAACGATGCTCAGCCTATTTCAAAAATGCTAACAACTTCAATATACAGTAATACATACTCGCATCGAGACTATTGTTAATAGTCTCGATGCAAAAACAACAGATGCAACGCCATTTTACATAAACAAAAGCTCGCCGGTCATGTCTTTATAAAGACCCGCGACTTGTTCCTCGTATCCATTGTAGAGCAGTGTGTTCCGGCGTTGATCGGTTCCCAACAGTTTCTCGGTCGCCTGGGGCCAGCGCCGATGTGGGACCGACGGGTTCACATTAGCCCAAAAGCCGTATTCCTTCGGCTGGATTTCTTCCCAGAAGCTCACTGGACGCTTGTCAGTGAATGAGATCCGCACCACGGACTTGATGCATTTAAATCCGTATTTCCAAGGTGTTACCAACCGGATCGGGGCACCAAACTGCTTGGCAAGCGGTTTTCCATAGATCCCGGTCGCCATGAACGCCAGTTCATTGGTCGCCTCTGCAAGGGTCAGGCCTTCAACATACGGCCACGGATACCAGGATTGTTTCTGACCGCTGGCAACTTCCGGATTGAGGAATGTTTCGAACCGAAGATATTTGGCGCCGGTTTGCGGCCCCGCCAGTTTGACGAGTTCGGCAAGCGGGAAGCCCGACCACGGCACCGCCATGGACCAAGCCTCAACACACCGATGGCGATAAAGGCGCTCCTCCAAAGGCATCTTGGCGAGAAGTGCATCGATATCAATCGTCTGAGGATTGTCGATGAGGCCGTCCAGCATCACAGTCCATGGACGGATCTCAAGGTTCTGGGCCGCCGGCCAAATCTGCTTGTGAGAGCCAAACTCATAGAAATTGTTGTACTTCGACGCCACGTCTTCGTCAGTCAGTGGCCGGTCCAAGGTAAATGCAGAATTGCGTGGAACAGGATAAAGCCCCGCGCTCGGGTCAGCCTCGGCAAAGGCCGGCCTTATCCCAAGTCCGCTTCCGAGCAATGCACCTCCCCCTGCGAGCCCCGCAAGGATCTGGCGTCTGTTCAAGAAGACATGCTCTGGGGTCGCTTCGCGCTCGGGCAATTCCCAGCTGCGTTTGGTCAAGATATTCATCGTCAAACTCCCAATCTGGACGTAGAAAGACCGGATTGTGTGTTCAAACGCAAATAACGCCCGAGTGACCGATGCCCAGTGTTAGACTTGTGTCAGGCTTGTTTCAGCCAATTTTCAGCGGCTTCCCGGTCTTTTGAAACAAAGCTTTTGATCTCAAGCCCCGGGATCAGCATCCCTTCGATCTCAGCAACCTTGCGAATCCAGCCTGAATCGCACAAGACCGCGCACTTTCGGAATTTCCCCAGAAGCTTCAGAAGGTTTGGCATCATCTTGAATTCGACAGCCAACGCGCCTGCGGTTGGCCATTCGAAATCATCAATGACATAGAGCATCGTGCCGTTGGCCAGATCCTCTGCGGCTTCGATGAGATCCTCTAACCCGGCCTGCATCAAGTCAGCGTTGAGAGGACCGCGCAGATGAACAAAGACGCGGTCCCCTTCCTGTTTTTTAATCGCAAGCACCGACAATCTCCTTTCTGCGTCCACCATCCCGTTAAAAGCGTAGGGGAATGGAAACACAATCAAATGAGACAGATCAACACTTTGCACTCGCGCGGCTCACTACGCCGCTTGTTTTCCCGAACGCTGGAGAGCCTGGTCCGCTGCTTTGCCCGACAGCTCCGCCATATGATCGAACTCTGCCGTATAACTGGCAACTCCCGCCGTCGCGGACCGGAGTTCAACGATCAAATCACCGATTTCAGCTTCTGGCATCAACGCCTGAACCTCGTCCCAACCGCTCCAGCCAGGACGGGCGTCAAATCCAAGCAGCTGCCCGCGCCGGGCGGAAACAATGGCATTGATCCTAGCGGTCGCATCACTTGGACACGCAACGACCACCTTGTGGATAGGCTCCAGCAGAACGGGCTTGCAGTCGGACAGGCCTTCCCGGATCGCCAGGATACCTGCCATCTTGAACGCCTGATCGGAACTGTCGACCGAGTGATACGACCCGTCGACGAGACAGACTGACAGGTCGACAACAGGAAACCCGAGCGGCCCCTGGCCCAGTGCTTCCAGAACACCTTCCTTCACCGATGCGATGTATTGCTTGGGCACCACGCCCCCGGTAATACGATCGGTGAACTGGATTCCATCTCCTCTCGGCAGTGGCGAAATCTCAAGAACCACGTCACCGAACTGCCCGTGACCACCGGACTGCTTCTTGTGACGTCCGCGCGCTGTTGTGCTGCCACGGATCGTTTCGGAATAAGGCACATGCGGCGCATGCACGGCGACATCCAGCCCGTATTTTCCAGACAAGCGCTCCTGAGCGACGCGCAAGTGCATCTCTCCCTGCCCGCATAACAAGGTTTCAGCCGTTATCTGGTTTTGTGCGATTGTCAGGGAGCCGTCTTCTTCGGAAAGCTTGGAAAGGGCAGCTGACAAGCGAACCTCATCCTTGCGCTGCCCGGCTTCAATCGCCGTCGCCAAGACCGGCCGCCGGGTGTCCGCAGTGTCCAGAGCTGCGAGTTTGCTGCCCTGAAGGCTCAGAACATCACCGGTTTGAACATCATCCAAACGCCCCAGGCCGACGAGGTCGCCCTCAGACGCCTTGGAGATCTTGTTCAATTGCTGTCCAAATAGCGAGAACAGCCCCGAGACCTTCGCTTCCGTGGTTCCGTTTACATAAAGGCTGTCATTGTCCGCCAGAGTGCCACTCAACACGCGCGCCACGGAGACTTTACCGCCATGTTGTGTGTGAAGCGTCTTGATCACTTGGATCGCACTTTCGGGCGCGGCATCAAGAAGGCGCGCCTTGAGGCGGTCAACCGAGGGCACTTCATGGCGAAGGGCTTTCAAGAGGCGGGTGACGCCGTTGCCATGTTCGCCAGAGCCGAAGAAGACCGGACAAATCAGGCCGTCCTGCATTTCCGCAACGAGATCAGCGAACACCGTCTCCCGGTCCGGCGCAATGTCCTCCAGCAACGCTTCCATCAGGTCATCATCGTGATCGGCAAGATGCTCCAGCATCGTAAACCGGGCTTCATGTTCGCGCGCACGGTCCTCATCCGACATGTCGATCTCGGTGCTCGGCTCCTTTTCGTGATAAACATGCGCCCGTTCCAGGGCGAGATCGATGAATCCGGTTGCCTGACCGTCCTCCCAGATCGGTATCTGGCGCAAAACAAGTGGGACGCTTGACGCCGGTTGCAGCAGGTTCAAGACATCGCGGACCCGCCGAGTGCTCTTGTCGATCTTGTTCAAAAACAAAACCCGCGGGATGGCGCGGGCTTCAAGGGCTTTCAGAATAAGCTGCAAGGCCGGAACCTTGCGCTCATCGTCTTCAGCGACAACCACAGCCAGATCCGCACCGGACAAGGCGCTGTCCATTTCCCCCAAAAACTCGACCGAACCCGGACAATCGATGAAATTGAACCGGTCACCCAGGTATTCCACATCCGCGAAATTCAGCTCCACGCTCATTCCATGAGCCCTGGCTTCTGCCGAACCATCACCAATGGTATTTCCGTCTGACACCTTGCCCTGCCGGTCCACCTTGTTCGTGCGCGCCAGGATCGCCTCCAGCAAGCTGGTTTTACCGCTGCCAAAGGGTCCGACCAAAGCCACGCAGCGCGGTTCCCTGCCGCTGGAGATTGCCTGTCCATTGTTGGTGTTTGCCATACTGAGCCTCCCGTTTGCCCGAGGGTATCCTCGTTACAACGCGGCACGGCCGGCGGTTCAGGACGCGGGCCCGCCGCGTCTCGCCCGGATGGGATCGAAGGCCAACAACCCGGAAAGCGCCGGGCTTGATGTTCGTCATGGCCCTTCAATCAAGGGCGGGACGCTATCGTCGCGCCCGAAACGGGGTAAACGCAAGGAAATCTTACCCTGCACCGCAGCAAACAGGCGGCGCATTCGGCGCTACCAACTGGCACCTTTCGCTCGTCCGGTCACCGAAATGCTTCAATTCGGGAATTAATTTGGTGTTGCGCGCGGCTCGACTCATACTGGTCCGCAGGCACGAGGTGGAATGAGAGGTATAAACATGTTGCTGATGACTAGAACTGTCTTATCGGCGTTTGGTGTCGCCATTGTTTCAGCGGGCCTGGTGTTTTCTGGCGGCAGTCTCGCGCAGGCGCAATCAGTCCAGCCGCGCGGCGTTATCCAACCCGGCACGACGCTCGGGCCGTCCGCGCAACAACAGCTCAATCAGAACCTCAATCGTCAGCAGAACAATTTCTCAACCCAGCAACGGATCGACAGCAACAATCGGCTGAACCGGACACAGCAGATCAACCGCAACAACACCCGGACAAACACACTCTCGTCTTGTCCTGGCGCAAATTCGGCCTGTCAGAACTAGGGTTCAGACCTGAAAATCTTGGGATGTGCCCGGCGCTGCCGCAGAACCTGTACCCAGAATTCCCGCGCCCGCACTTTTGTCCGACAAGCGCGCCTGCAGGAAATTCCGGCCGATTATCAAAGCTGCGATTGTCACCACCACCGGCACAAAACGGCTGTCTGGGGTAAGCAGTGCCCAAACAGCACCGCTAGCGCAGATCGCAAGCAAAACAGCAGAATAAATCAGTTGCGCACAATCTGTGACATTCTCCAACGCGGAGAACCGCGATCGCGAAAACAGCATCTGGGCAAGGCCGACAGCAAAAACGGTTACCAGAACGCCCCCATACGCATATTCGGCAAGGACGTCTCCCAGACCGTCAAACCCGAGGCGAAACACACAAACAATCAGCGGCGTTGCCAATAAAATATGAATGTTGACGCCCATCAGGATCGGATGCATCCGGACCCTCATTCCGATCAGGGCACTTAAAACAACGAGGCACAGCCCAGAGCCTACCCAGCCGGCGAACTCCAGATCCCCCGATTGGCGCCACAAAAGAATGAATACGATTGACGGCACCCCTTCCATGAGGTCGGTCAGCCATCGTTTTTGTTGGGTTTGCATGCGTGTGCCTCGCTCGTGAGGTCGACAGCTTACCGATGCAAGTTTTGATCGTAAATACGCAAGACTACAATCAAGGTCATCTGCGAAGACTTCCCGCAAACGCTATGCTGAACGGGCCGGTTAGTGGCCCGGGCGGATCCGCTTCAAGAATTCCCAGACCGGTAGAGCCGTCACACCTCCAACCACGCCGGATACATAGCCGGGTATGGCCCAACCAAGCAAAGACGACCAGAGCAGGCTGACAACAAAACTCACCGCGAGCATGGCAGCCACAGTGATCAGCAATCGTTGCCAAAGCGGAAGAAGAACAGCCACGCCAGCCTCCAAAACAAAATGTAAATCGACCTCACCCTATGCGCGCCCTTCGAGAAAGAAAAGCCTGATCGGCCGAAGTCAGAGTGAGCCCAACAAAAAGGGCGGCCGGAGCCGCCCTTAGATGCCGAAAAAAATGAACTTATTTCAGATTGCCGCAGAAACGCTGAATGCGGGTGCAGGCTTCTTCCAGGGCTTCCGTCGAGGTTGCATAGGAAATCCGGAAGTTTGGACCGAGGCCAAAGGCCGACCCGTGGACAACCGCGACACCTTCTGTTTCCAGGAGTTCGGTCACGAAGTCTTCGTCGTTCTCGATGACCTTGCCGGACGGAGCGGTCTTGCCGATTGTTCCAGCGCAAGACGGGAAGACATAGAACGCGCCTTCCGGAACCGGACAGGTGATGCCTTTTGCCTGGTTCAGCATGGAAACAACGAGATCGCGGCGCGCTTTGAAGATTTCATTGTTCTTCGGAATGAAATCCTGCGTGCCGGAAATCGCTTCAACCGCGGCCCACTGCGCAATCGAGTTCGGGTTGGAGGTCGATTGAGACTGAACCTTCGCCATGGCCTTGATCAGGTCAACCGGGCCACCGGCATAGCCGATCCGCCAGCCGGTCATGGAATAGGCCTTCGACACACCGTTGACCGTCAGCGTGCGCTCATAAAGCGTTGGCTCAACCTGGGCCGGTGTCGTGAATTCAAAATCGTCATAGACCAGGTGCTCATACATGTCGTCGGTCATGATCCAGACATGCGGGTGTTTGACCAGAACGTTGCACAGCGCCTTCAGTTCAGCTTCCGTGTAAGCAGCCCCGGACGGGTTGGACGGCGAGTTGAAGATCAGCCACTTGGTGCGCGATGTGATGGCAGCATCGAGCGCTTCCGGTGTGATCTTGAAGGTGGACTTGTCGGCTTCAACGATGACCGGTTCGCCGCCAGCCAGAAGAACCATATCCGGATAGCTGACCCAGTATGGCGTCGGGATGATAACCTCATCGCCCGGATTGATGGTGGCAACCAGTGCATTGTAGAGCACCTGCTTGCCGCCGGTGCCGACAGTGATCTGATTGGTTTCGTAAGTGAGCCCGTTTTCCCGCTTGAACTTCTCGGCAATCGCAGCCTTCAGCTCCGGAATACCATCGACAGCCGTGTACTTGGTCTTGCCGTCGTTAATGGCCTTGATGGCAGCCGCCTTGATGTTTTCCGGGGTGTCGAAATCCGGCTCGCCAGCTCCGAGACCGATCACATCGCGGCCTGCGGCTTTCAGCTCGCGTGCCTTGTTGGTGACGGCGATGGTCGCAGATGGTTGAACTCGCGCCAATGCGTCAGCAAGAAAGCCCATAATGTCCTCCAGGGGGAAACGGGAAAGTTAGCGCGCGGACCCTAGATCCGCTGGGCCATCATGACAAGAGCATGAAGGCTCGGAATGGCAAAAATAAAGGCGATCTGTTGCGATTGGCCGGATTGGGGTCCTGATGGTGCATCAGACGGATCAGCTGCGGGTTTCCAAAACGAGCTTCGGTTCCTTGCTGTCCTTGTCAATGAGCATTGCGCGGAAGCGTTTCTTCTTGGTCTGGCCGTTCAGGATATTGACCGGGATCGACATCGGGACCTCGGTCTCCGACTGTGCAGCACCAAGCAAGGAAGAGTAGTTATTCGGATGTAACAGAATGTCCGTGACCGGCTTGCTGTCCATGATTTCGTTGGTCAGATGATAGGTCTTCATCGCCGCCTTGTTGGCAGCAATGATCATCTTCGACTTCGTGTTGATCACCAGCATTGGCGCGCTGCAGATTTCAAAGACTTTGAGAAAATCGACATCACCGCCGATCCGGCCTGCGGAAAACAGAACCCCTCCAACCGTTCCCCCGATCCGGAAATGCATGGCTTCATAGGTCAGCTCGATGGCATCGTTGGAGGCCAGCAGGAACTTGCCGCGGCCGGATGCACTCGCCCGGCGTGTCAATGCGCCCAGCGCCAGGGAAACGATGGTCCGGCCGACACGTTTTTGAATGTGCGCGATGTTGCGGCCGATGATCAGTCGGGCGTCTTCGATCTGAAAGGTTTTGACAAAGCCGTCGCTTGCAAAGCGCACATAGCCAAAGTTGTCGACCAGCAGCACCACCCGATTTGACGAGGCAACAAAGTGCTGCAGGATCGGCGCAAGCCCGAGAACGATGCGGCCCGGGTTTTCGTCCTCTCCAATCGATGGAAAACAGATGACAACGATCCGCCCGTCAACCAGCTCATAGCGGTGTGCAACGATCGGGATACCCGGGATCCGGTGATCAGGCCCGCCGCCGACATCAAAAGGCCCGGCAACCCCATCGCGGATGGCGCCCTGTATCAGGCGCAAGATCGTTTTCCTGTCTTCCGGTGACAGGTTGCGCAAGGCGAGGTTCGACGGCGCTTCCTGCAGGTCCTTTACCTCACTATGGAAGCTCTGACTGCCGATCTCATGCCAAAGGATCGTTTTCTGAGAAATATCAGCAACGAAAAACTGGAGCCCAGCCAAAGCAAGCGCAGGTGTGTCCTCTGAAACTTTCGTTTCAAGTTCTTGTTCTGCTGGCTTGTCATCCTTGCTTTGTGCCAACGCGTTCTGCGCTGCTTTGACCACCATAGCCGTCTGCACTCTCTACCGATTACCTACCCTGCCCGCAGTATCGAAAAAAAGTGCAAACAAACCATAAAATGGAACGCATAAAGTCTAACATTATTTAAATACCTCAGTAATTTATGCAGAAATTTCTTTGAAAGCACTGCGCTTTTATTGCTGATTTATTTTGGAGATGTCCAACCGCAAGAAACCGGCATTTTGCAACGCCCCACAAATGTCACGAAATGGCACCAGCAAAGCCCAAGAGCAGACGGTCTCCCGGCGCAATTTGATTGGAATGTGCATCCGTTAAAACCGCGGAGGCCAGAATGTTGGAACGCACCCAGAAATCTGAACGCCATAACGAAGACCGCCATGTCGCCGTACTGGCGATATTGTTCGGGTCGGCAGCAGTGCTTTTGACCTTGCTGGCTGTTGTTCCGGAACCAGCGGCCGCCTTGCCGTTTTTGGCGCTGATCTTAATGGCGCAACTGACCCGGATGCTCGGCACCCGCCTGTTCCGCGATTTTACCGACTAACCGCCCTCACGATTTGCAGCCCCCAATTCCAAAGAAAAAGACAGGCTGTCATGACAGACACACACGCAAAATCAGCTGATTTTCAAACCCAAAATCACGAACCTCAGACGGTAACCCGGAAAAGGTCCAGAGACCTGCAGGACGCCCGCCCCCTGTTGCAGGCTATTTGCCTCGGCATATTTTTAGCGGCAATCCTGACCGCAGCCGCCGCTATTGCGGGATCTGAGGCGAAAGACACGACAACACCGGGCACCACCATCCCTGCCCTGACACAGCCGCGGCCCTCCGAAACCGGCGAATGAGCTTTTTGGGTCTCGGCGAGACACACCACAATGCGTTGATCCCGATCAAGGCCGGAAACAAGATCTCCCCGTAAGGTCATGCCATCTGGAGGTTCCGCGGGCACATTCATATGAGCCTCCTGTTGGAAAATTTGAGAAACAGGAAATTAGGCCATGGCCATTGCCAACGGACAAAAGTGGATCGATAAAGAAGTCAGTTCTTCGGAGGCTGCCATGGACATCGATCTTTCTCTCTCGGCTGACACTGTTCGGATGCTGGCGCAAAAGGCCCGCGCGGTTGCAGAAACCACTGCTGATACGTTTGAAGATGGCCATGAAGGGGACGTCGAGTTTGACGCCGACACCCTCGAGGAAGCTCATGGCCACGACGGTCTGGCGGAAGAAGGAAGCGACAATCTCTCTGATGAGGAACTACGTGAGCTCTTGGAAGATCTGAACGTCGACGAAGCTGCGGAGCTTGTTGCCATCACCTGGATCGGCCGGGGGGATTTCGAGGCAGAAGACTTCGCGCAAGCCGTTCAAGAAGCCAAGGATCGGGCCGTTGGCTCAACCGCTTCCTATCTGCTTGGCATGCCGATGCTCGCCGATCACCTGGAAGCCGGTCTGGATTCCCTTTCCCTGTAGCATTCCCCGCCGGAAAACCTTTTGACGCGCCAGCAACTTGGCTTGAGTCAATCCGTTTTCCGGATCGTTTTCGCGCAGTCCACAGCTTGGCGTTTTCCTTGGGAAAACATCTTTAGATCTCGTTTACCATCTTTTCGCCGCGGAATTTATGCAGCAACCTCGGGCGCAGTTGTGGTGATCGAAGGGGTGGTGTGAATGCTGCGTGATCCGGTCAATCAGGAAATCTTTGCGACACAAAGACCGTCACCCTGGCCGTTTGTTGGGGCAATATTCGGGGCGGCCGCACTGGTCACGACTTTGATCATGGCATTCAACAGCTAGGGCTGTCCCGGTCAAACACACCGACCGGCTTGCATCTCCAGCCTTTCAGCTTATTGGTCATGGGCGAACGTTGATCGGAAGCCATGACACAACCCTCTATAAACAGTCCCTCCAGCGGTGTGCCCTCGACGCACGAAGGCCGCCTTGCCGTTCTTGATTTGGCCCGCGGCGTGGCAATCGTTGCCATGGCGATCTACCATTTTTCGTGGGATCTCTCGTGGTTTGCCTTCGTTGACTGGGATGTCGGAGGGGCGCCTGGTTGGCGCGCGTTTGCCGTCTCGATCGCTGCCAGCTTCCTGATCCTGGTCGGGGTCAGCCTGGATCTCGCGCATCACAAAGAGATCCGCTGGCGCTCCTTCTGGAAACGCTTTGCGCTTATCACTGTTTCCGCAGCCTGTGTGTCGATCGGCACCTACTTTGCCTTTGGAGACAACTTTGTCCGTTTCGGCATTCTGCATTGCATTGCTGTTTCCAGTCTGATCGCTCTGCCCTTCACGCGACTTCCGCTGCTCTACGCCGTGGTTGCCAGCGCGATCATCCTCACCCTGCCGCACTGGGCATCCTCGAGTGTGTTTGATGGTGATATGTGGCTCTGGACCGGCCTTGGCACCCCGGCTATGCCCAGCGTCGATTATGTCCCGCTCGCGCCGTGGACCGGGGCAACTTTATTAGGTGTGGCGCTGTCAAAGGCCATTCGCCAATTCGCCCTCATGGAACCTCTCAAACAGATGGAATTCGGCGGTTTAGCAGGCAGGGCGCTTAGATGGATGGGCCGCCATTCCCTGCCGATCTACCTTCTGCATCAACCGCTTCTTTATGGTCTGGTTTGGAGTGTGACGTTGCTGGGACCAAACATGGACCAGACCAGCCGCAGCTTTCAGACCAATTGCGCGCAAAGCTGCACGACAAGCATCGGGAACGAAGCACTCTGTGTTGCCGCATGCCGCTGCACGCTTGATGGTTTGAAGTCGGAAAACATCTGGGAACCGCTGCTCAGCACGCCCCAGGACCCCGGCTTGCAAACACGCATGAACCAGCTCTACAGCGCCTGCCTCGCAGCTCCTGGAACCGATACGATCGATTAGACGGTACTGCGGCGTTTCATACGTCTGCTATGCCGGTTTCTGTTTCAGGGCACGGGCAGCGCGTTCAAGCGCAAAAGGTGCAAATGTCGCCGGGTCGCGCCTGTCCAGAAGCTGAACAACTGCCCACAGAGCTGAAATGGCATCACACCGCGCTTTCATGGCCTCCAAATCGGCCCGGTCGATGGGTCGGTGTTGCCCGGATTCGTAGGCAGTCACAAACCGCCGCTCAGCTTCCGCGTCAAATCCGATTTCCTGAATGGCGTAAGCAAGATCCCAGCAAGGGTCCGCCATGCCGGAAAACTCCCAATCGATCAGCCAGAGACGGTTGTCAGCCAGTAGGCAGTTGCCTTCAGATAAGTCTCCATGGCTCGGCACCAGCACCAATTGGCTTTGCAAACCCACATCTGCCATCAGCCGATCGAGGTCAGGGAGGACCGCCAAAACATCCTTCGACAGCGACAAGTCTGGATTGCTATCAAGCGTCTCAGAAACCCGCTCCCGAAGCGCCGCATAAGTGGTGTGCGGATTGATCTCCCCCTCAAACCTCAGCTTTAAATTATGGAGCCGGGCGAGCTCTTGTCCCAGCATGTCCGGAAGGTTTTTTTTCGCTGATTGGCGGGTTTCAAGGGCTCGCGTAAGCAATAGCCCGCGATCCGGATCCATGTACACGGGCGGAACGGCAACGCCCAGATCGGCGGCCAATTGCAAATTGTGGGCCTCAGCAAACCGGTCCACCAGTGCTTCGGATCCGGCCTGACCGATACGCAGAAAGAACACGCCCTTTTGAGCCGAGATCCGCAAAACCTGATTGCTCAGACCGTCCTTCCGCTCTGCAGACAAAACCTCTCCGAGAACAGCCTGGAGATCTGAATTGTCTTGCAGAACCTTCTCCAAAACCGCTGATGGGCCGGCTGGTGTCATTGTGGAGGAATGTGGCAAAAAGAGCCTTTGACGTCTGACCGAAGAATTGAACGAGGACCCATGCAGGATATCCCCGCGCCCCATATCATCATCACCTATTGCCGCCAATGCAATTGGCTGCTCCGCTCGGCGTGGATGGCGCAGGAAATCCTGTCGACCTTTTCTGAAGAGGCGGGCGCCGTCACACTTTTTCCTGGCACAGGCGGGATTTTCACGATCACATGTGACGGCACGCCGGTTTGGGACAGAAAAACTGACGGTGGCTTCCCGGAGGCCAAAATCCTGAAACAACGGCTTCGCGACCTGCTGTGGCCGGACAGGGATCTGGGGCATTCAGACACACCCGGCAGTCGCGCGTAGGGGATTCCCGCCTGGGTAGAAACCCGTAGACAAGCAGAAATCGCAAAATATTCGGCAAAATTGCCTAAAATTCGGATCTTGTTAAATCCATTCCGGCACACTTGCAGGCGTTTTTAGACTGGACTGGGGCCCGCCCAATGCGCTTGCCAAATATGTCGTTCTTAAACTGGCCGATCAAAACACAACTTCAGATCGGCTTTGGCGCAATGCTTTTGTGTTCCGTCGGTGTCGGTGCCGGCGGATACCTCGCCGCGAGCCAGGTTCAGGAGTCTGTCACGACCTCAAAAGCGGCAAGTGATCTTCTGGGAGATATCCCGCCACTGCTTGCAGGTGCAGAAGCGTTCGGGCGCGACGGCACTGAGCAGACTGCCAGTGTGGTTGAAGCGAGCATCAACACGTTATCTGCAAGCAGCGATGAACTGGCCCGGAACAAACCAGAGGCCGCGCAGCAGCTGACCTTGGCTGTTAGCGAGCTGGAAGAAAGCTTCCGCAATCTGAAAAATACCAGAAGTGCGCGTGATGAAGCGATTACCAATCTTGATGGTTTGACATCTGGCCTGGTTGAAACGACCAACGAGGTGTTTGAACAGTACAAGGCCTTAAAAGCGTACCGTCTTGGCCTTGCCCTCAACAACGAAGGCAAGATGAACAACCTTTCCAAGGTCGCCCCGCGGCTTGCAGACATGCGGATCGCCGCGATCGTTCTGGAGCAGGAAACCAAAGCCTTTGTCAACGCACCGGACAAGGCAAACGCCAAAGCCCTTTCTGAGCGTGTCAAGGCGCTGGACAAGGACGCCAAGGCTGTCCGGCGTACCGTGAAGACAAAAACGCTCAGAGCCTCTGTCAAGGATCTCACTAAAGCGGGTAAAGCGTTTGAAAAACAAATCAAAGTGCACCTGAAGGCCGGTGCCAGCGACGGGACCGCTGCGGTTTGGTCCGAAACCTTCCAACCGGCCGTAGAACAACTCGTCGGCCTTACGACAACAATCATTGCAGAAGCCGAGGCGCCAATTGAGGAGCTGACGGCGGAATTGCGCGGGTTCGACAAAGCGACCGCAGACATCGCGCTCCTGTCCAACTTTACGCAAGGCGTGGCCCGCAATGTCCTTGGCGTGCGCAGCGCCTATGCAGAGTACCTGACCAAGTCCTCAGAAGCTTCGAGTGCCGCCTTTCAGACCTATCTCGGCGAAACCGAAACCCAGCTGGACGCCCTGGAGGGCATCCGGCAGTCATCCCTTCAATCCACGTCTGACAAGGCCTTTCTGGATCTTTTGAACGGTCCTTTGAACACGCTTGTCACGGCCGGTGGTGAAGCGCTGCCGGTCCTGCGCGCAACCTTTGCTGATGTCGTTACGAACAGCGATGCACAGAAGACCGGGCAAGCCCAATTTGCAACCGCAGCTTCGGCATTGAGCGAACAGGCAAGCACCATCAGCCGGGCGGCGGGGCTGACGGCCGTCTCCTCAGCAGCCACTGCCCGAACGCAGATTTCTATCGCCCTGCTGGTCGCATTGGTCATTGGCGTTGGTTTTGTCGTTCTCTTGTCAGGCGCGATCATTCGTCCGCTCCGATCCCTCACCAACGCCATGCGGCAACTGCAAGAGGGTCAAACCGACCTCGACCTGACCGCCGATAGCCGTAAGGATGAAATCGGAGACATGGCCCGCGCGGTCGGCACCTTCCGGGATCGCGAAGTGGAGCGTGTCGAACTGGAGCAACAGACCCAACGCGATGCGGAAACCGCGCTCAAACGCCAGCAGGCTGTCGATTCACTGGTTACCGAGTTCAGAGCTGATATTGAAGCCGCCCTGACCTCCGTCAATGGCAACATGCGGCAGCTTGAAGAGACTGCCGAACATCTAACTGGAATTGCCCGCTCGACAACGGATAAAAGCGAAAACGTCAGCCATGCCTCAAGCCAGGCAAGCGACAACGTCCAGACGATTGCGGCTGCAACGGAGGAACTTTCAGCCTCCGTCCAGGAAGCCGGGCGGCAAGTCAACGCCACCCTCGGCCGCGTTGAAGACGTGACCCAAGCAACCCGGACGTCCAATGATCAGATCAAGGGACTGTCGGCCGCTGCTGAACGGATCGGTGCCGTTATCCAGCTCATTCAGGACATTGCGGAACAAACCAACCTTCTGGCTCTCAACGCAACAATCGAAGCCGCACGCGCCGGCGATGCAGGCAAAGGCTTTGCCGTGGTCGCGGCGGAAGTCAAAGAGCTCGCGACGCAGACGTCGAAGGCAACCGATGAGATTTCCGGTCAGGTCTCGGAAATCCAAGGGTCCACCGAAGCTGTCGTGTCAGCGATTACGGAAATCATGACCATGATGGACGAGGTCAACGAAACCGCAGCTGCCATGGCCGCATCCGTCGAGCAGCAGGCTGGTGCCACCTCCGAGATCTCGTCCGGTGTGACACAGGCAGCCGGTCAGACGGCCAGCGTTTCGGAAACAATCGGAGATCTCTCCCGCGGCTCCGGTGAGACCAGCCAGTCCGCCGCACAGGTTGAATCCATTGCGGATGAGGCCACGCAGCAACTGGATGGTGTCACCCAACGGATCGACAGGTTCCTGAAAGACGTCGCCGCGGCTTGATAGCCTGCGCTAAAACAACTGCAATGCCCGCATCACCAGAAGCGCAACGCTCCGCAAATCGGGCAAGCATTAGGAGAGGTGGCAAAAATATCCTCCGTTATGGCACGAAATTCTATCATTTCTGATCGGGCACCGCTCTCGCCCAAGATGCTGGATCTCGCTGCGCCGAGTCCAAATGACACAAACACCGGTCGGATTTGATTGATCACTCAATCAAAATAACGGACAAGTTTCTTCCATGACCTTTCGTAAGCTCGGAGAAACAATATGGCCGGACAGAAAAACATCCTCATCCTGATGGTCGATCAGCTGAACGGCACCTTGTTTCCCGACGGTCCGGCTGATTTCCTGCACGCTTCAAATCTGAAGGCACTTGCCGAGCGTTCTGTCCGGTTTCAAAACAGCTACACGGCGTCTCCACTATGCGCCCCGGGTCGGGCCAGCTTCATGTCCGGTCAGCTGCCGCGCCGCACGGGCGTTTATGACAACGCTGCGGAGTTTGCATCAGACATTCCGACCTACGCGCACCATCTGCGGCGGGCGGGCTACACGACATGCCTGTCGGGCAAGATGCACTTCGTCGGACCGGATCAGATGCACGGCTTCGAGGAACGCCTGACCACCGACATCTATCCCGCCGATTTCGGATGGACACCGGACTATCGCAAGCCGGGAGAGCGGATTGACTGGTGGTATCACAACATGGGGTCCGTCACCGGGGCTGGCGTTGCGGAAATCTCAAACCAGATGGAATATGACGACGACGTCGCCTTTCAGGCCATCCGCAAGATCTATGATTACGGCCGCGGCAAATACGACCGCCCCTTCTGCCTGACGGTCAGTTTCACCCATCCGCATGACCCTTATGTCGCCCGCAAGAAATACTGGGACCTTTACGAGAAGTGCGATCACCTGTTGCCGGAGGTTCCAGCCAAGGCTTATGAAGATCACGATCCGCATTCCAAACGGATCTTCGATGCCAATGACTGGCGCAGCTTTGACATCACCGAAGATGACATCCGCCGTTCGCGCCGGGCCTATTTCGCCAACATCTCTTATCTCGATAACAAGATCGGCGAAATCCTGGCAGCCCTCGACGCCATGGATCTGGCGGACGACACCACCATCCTTTTCGTTTCCGATCACGGCGATATGCTCGGTGAACGCGGCCTGTGGTTCAAGATGACCTTCTTCGAAGGGTCTTCCCGCGTGCCCTTGATGATCTGCGACAAGGACCTGTCACCGCATCTGGAAACCGCACCAGTGAGCACCCTCGATGTCCTGCCGACGGTCTGCGATCTTGCCGGCATCGACATGAGCGAGATCATGCCTTGGACAGACGGCACCAGTCTCGTCCCGCTGGCCAAAGGCGTGGCAAGGGCCGAACCTGTTCTCATGGAATATGCCGCTGAAGCCTCTTACGCGCCTCTAGTCGGCATCCGGGAGGGGGACTGGAAATACATCCACTGCGAACTCGATCCGCCCCAGCTATTCAACCTTGCGGACGATCCGGACGAACTGACCAATCTTGCACAAGATCCCGCCCATACCGAAACGGCCACGGCTTATGCCAAAAAGGTCTCGGAAAGATGGAACATGTCCGCCTTTGACGCTGAGGTCCGCCAATCGCAGGCCCGCCGCTGGATCGTCTATGAAGCCCTGCGCAATGGCGCCTATTTCCCCTGGGACTACCAGCCCCTCCAAAAAGCCTCAGAACGCTATATGCGCAACCACATGGACCTCAACGAAGTCGAAGACGGCCAGCGGTATCCCAGAGGGGAGTGAGAATGACCTCCTGACACCCTTCTGTCAGGAGACTGGCAAGAAGTCTGAGAAACTGGAACAAAGCCGCAACGGAGGGGTTTTCTCGGGCGGGGAGTCGGACCATATTGCAGCCCATGAGTAAACGCCCCCCGAAATCCCCCGCTGACGATCCAAAAACGCCTGCCCCGCGAACGCCGGACGGTTTCGGCGAAGCGCCGCAGAAGCCGCTGTCTGGCGCGCCCCTCTCCGGCTCCATATCCGACTGGGCAGCTGAGATTGCCGAGGAAGCAGAGAAGCCGACACCCCCCTCCAAATCCAAGATCAAGGATCCGTCGAAGCTCGCAGAGCTGGCACCGGGCACGCCCGGCTCGTCCAAACGCACGGCCCGGACCTCTTCGAAAGAACGCGAGCGGGCCGGAGGCGACGGGTCAGTTGCCGCCAACGTCGAGGAAGGCCGCAAGGCGAAGCTGTCGCCCAAGGGCGCGAAAGCGAAGGGCAAGCTCGAGAAACCGGCGAAATCCGCCCGTGGCACGTCGATGGGCAAGGCGGACACGGCGCGCGAACGGGCCGCCGGCGGTCTTAATCCTGTCGCCGGCATGGACATGTCGCTGGAGGAGGCCGAGGAACTCGAAGCCAAACTCAAACAGCACAAGAAGGACAACAAGAAGAAATCCGCTGCCGACGGCCGCTATGGCGAGCTCGGCGGCAACCAGGGCGCGACCGCAACCGTCGAGGCTCTGTCGGCGCTGATCGAAAGCGGCAACCCGCTGCACAAGAACGGCGAACTGTGGGTGCCGCACCGGCCGGAACGCCCGGCGAAATCCGAAGGCGGCGTGCCGATCAATCTGGCATCCGAGTATGAGCCGAAGGGCGATCAGCCGACCGCCATTGCCGAGCTTGTGGAGGGTGTCACCGGCGGCGAGCAGACCCAGGTGCTGCTCGGCGTCACCGGCTCGGGCAAGACCTACACCATGGCGCAGGTCATCCAGCGCACCCAGCGCCCGGCGCTGATCCTCGCGCCGAACAAGACGCTGGCGGCCCAGCTCTACGGCGAGTTCAAGAGCTTCTTCCCGGACAACGCGGTCGAGTATTTCGTCTCCTACTACGACTATTACCAGCCGGAGGCCTACGTCCCGCGCACCGACACCTACATCGAGAAGGAAAGCTCGATCAACGAGCAGATCGACCGGATGCGCCACTCGGCGACCCGGGCGCTTCTGGAGCGCGACGACGTCATCATCGTCGCCTCCGTCTCCTGCATCTACGGTATCGGCTCGGTCGAGACCTATACGGCGATGACCTTTGCCATCGAGGTTGGTGAGCGCATCGACCAACGCCAGCTGATCGCCGATCTGGTCGCCCTGCAATACAAGCGCAACGACGCCGCCTTCCAGCGCGGCACGTTCCGGGTCCGCGGCGACACAATTGAACTCTTTCCGGCGCACTATGAGGACCGGGCGTGGCGGATTTCCCTGTTCGGCGACGAGATTGAGCAGATCACCGAGTTCGACCCGCTGACCGGCAAGAAGTCCGGCGACATGAAGTCGGTGAAGATCTACGCCAACTCGCACTATGTGACGCCCAAGCCCACCCTTCAGCAGGCCATCAAGTCGATCAAGACCGAGCTGAAGGGCCGTCTGGAAGAGCTGAACGCCCACGGCCGCCTGCTGGAAGCCCAGCGGCTGGAACAGCGCACCATGTTCGATCTGGAAATGCTGGAGGCGACCGGCTCCTGCGCGGGGATCGAGAACTATTCGCGCTATCTCACCGGCCGCAAGCCGGGCGAGCCGCCCCCCACGTTGTTCGAATATCTGCCCGACAACGCCCTCGTCTTCGCCGACGAAAGCCACGTCACAATTCCCCAGATCGGCGCCATGTACCGGGGCGACTTCCGCCGCAAGGCAACGCTGGCCGAATACGGCTTCCGCCTGCCCTCCTGCATGGACAACCGGCCGCTGCGCTTTGAGGAATGGAACGCCATGCGGCCGCAGTCCGTCGCGGTTTCGGCGACGCCCGGCTCGTGGGAAATGGAAGAGGCCGGCGGCGTCTTTGCCGAACAGGTCATCCGCCCGACCGGCCTCGTCGATCCGGTGATCGACATCCGGCCTGCCTCCTCCCAGGTCGACGACCTTCTGGGCGAAGTGCGCGAGGTTGCCCAAAAGGGCTACCGCACGCTTGTGACTACCCTCACCAAGCGCATGGCCGAGGATCTCACCGAATACCTGCACGAGAACGGCGTGCGCGTGCGCTACATGCACTCCGACATCGACACGCTGGAACGGATCGAGATCATCCGGGATTTGCGCCTTGGTGCCTTCGACGTTTTGGTCGGCATCAACCTGTTGCGCGAGGGCCTCGACATTCCCGAATGTGCGCTGGTCGCGATCCTCGATGCGGACAAGGAGGGCTTCCTGCGCTCCGAAACCTCGCTGATCCAGACCATCGGTCGCGCGGCCCGGAACGTCGACGGCAAGGTGATCCTTTACGCCGACCAGATGACCGGGTCCATGGAGCGGGCGATTGCGGAAACCAACCGCCGCCGCGACAAGCAGCTGGCCTACAATGCCGAGCATGGCATCACGCCGGAGAGCGTCAAGCGCTCCATCGGCGACATTCTGGAAAGCGTCTACGAGCAAGACCACGTCACGGTCGATGCCGGGTTCGCCGAGGAAGGCTCGCTGGTCGGCCACAATCTGGCAGCGCACATCTCCGATCTGGAAAAACAGATGCGCGACGCCGCCGCCGATCTCGATTTCGAGACAGCAGCCCGTCTGCGCGACGAAATCAAGCGCCTGCAAGAAACCGAACTGGCCGTCGCCGACGACGCCATGGCCCGCCAATCGGATGTTTCCGGGGCGACCGGCGGCTACAAAGGCGACAAGAAATTCGGCGCCGGCGGTACCAAGGAAGGCGCGAGCGGCAAGAAGAAGGAAACGGCGAAGGACCGGGCCAAAGCAGCAAGGGAAAAGAATTCGGGCCAGAGGCCCGCAAGCCGAACAGGCGCCGCGCCTGATGGCGCGCCCTCGCGGAGCTCAGGCCGTCAGGCCGGTACGAGCGTGAGCGGATCAAGCAGACCCCGCAAGCCAACCCTGGACGAGATGACCAACGCGCGGACCGAAGTGCCGATGCCCAAGGGCCCGCTGCCGCAGAAACCGACGCCCATTATCTCGGCCGAAGATGCCCCGCATCACACCCCGCGCGGCAAGATCGGCGTTGGCTCCTATGAGGATCCGGTCGACGAGAAAAAACGGCGCGGCCGGCCGAAGAAGAGCGGGCGGCCGGGGCGGTAACACTCCCTCAGTGGTTGTCCCCGCCTTGCGCGGGGATCCAATGCATCGGTTCCCACCGGCTAGATGGGAGTTCTTTAAAGCGTGGCCCGCCTAACCCTTCCCCCTTCCTTGGGCGAAGGCAGCAAATGGATCCCCGCACAGGGCGGGGATGACTGCAGAAGTTGTTACAACGCGGTCCCCTTTCTCATTCGCTCTGGAAACGAGTAGGCCCCGGATCTGGTCCGGGGTGACGGCTGAGCGTGTGGTAAGGCCTCTCCACCCACTCCGTCATCCTCGGGCTTGACTTGAGGATCCAAACCGTTCCCTCGTCACAAGCACAGATCGGGTGGGCAAATCACGGCATGGATTACCTCCCCGATCATGTCGGGGACAGGCTCTTCAAGTCGGGGATGACGTTAGAGGGTGTGGTGAGGTAGTTCCTTCTACGCCGTCCCGGCCTCCGAGCCGGCACCAAGGAAAAGGTCCGTCCGGATCGGATCGCGGACAATCTTCTAGGTCATAGACCAACGCTAGAGAAAAAGGTCCCGGATCAAGTCCGGGACGGCAAGGGGTGCGCCTCCTGACACACAGAAATCTTATCCACGCCGCCTTCCCCTGCCCGTATACTTCTCCGGTGCCTGCTCACATGGGCTTTCCGGGGGACCGTCCCTTGGAAGGGAGCAGGCCGGGCTGGTCTGGGGCGGCGGGGTAACGATCCGCGCGCCGGACAAGGATCCGGGCGAGACGGCGGCAGGCAGTTGCCACCGCGCCTTGAACAACGCCAGCGACTGTGGAGGGCGGGTGTTTTCCTGATACGAGAACACAAGACAAATCTCCCGCTGGCCCGTTGAAGAGCAAGCCGGATCCTCTTGAAGGCCCGGGCGGGGCGTACCAGCCTTTGCCGAAGAAACGTATTTTTACATCTGCTGCGCAGGCAAGGCCTGACGCGCCCCGCCACTCCTGTGATCAACGGGAGGTACCCTGAGCCAAACGCCGGAGGAAATCCTCGCGGCGGCTTTTGTGTTGGCGCTTTCTGATTTGCAGCACTCCGGCCCGAGCCTGGACCAAGGTGTTGGAGAAGAGTCTCCTTTCGGCTCAACTCTTTAAGGCAGACAACATCGGGGAGCCAGGTCAGTTGGCTTCAGAGCTTGCGAGCATTCGCAGCTTTAACAGGTTTTGAGGCTGCCGCCGCCTTGGCATCTTCCGCAAGCCTTGCGTCCCGTTCAAGGCGCGCCTGCTTCAGCTTCGCGGTCTTGGCATTGCGCAAATCAGTTTCGACTTGGGTAAGGTCCATCGAGACCTGTTTCGTGATTTCCGCTTTGGTCGCCGCAGTCGGCCTCTGCGGTTTGAACAGCGTGTCGCGTGTCAGGGGCTTCGTCATGGGAGCAAGCAACCTTCCGTCTGCTGGAAACAAAAAAGCCGGAGCACATGCCCCGGCTTTTGAAACTCATGTAAAATGCCGCCCTCGGTGATCCGGTAGAGCGGACAGTGTTACCAAATCAGGCAGCGGACAGGTTGTCTGCTGCGGACTTGCCGGAACGGCGGTCCTGAACAACTTCGAAGCTGACCTTGTCACCTTCGTTCAAAGTTGCCATGCCAGCGCGCTCAACAGCGGAGATGTGGACGAACACGTCGTTGCCGCCGTCTTCCGGCTGAATGAAGCCGTAGCCTTTGGTGGAGTTGAAGAATTTAACGGTACCGATGGTCATAACGATGTCCTTTCAATCGGTCATAGAAGAGTGCCCGACCCGCATTGCGCGGTCCGTGCGTGAAGTCGACGTTGAGAGGGAAGATCGTTCAGTTCGCAGTCGCCTGCGCAGATACAAAGTTCGTCAGCAATATCGATGCGTGAATTCATAGCGGAGAATTGAGGTTTAATAAAGGCAAAAACAGTGTGCACTTCAACTATTTGCATCAAGCCGGCGTGTCTGGGGAGACGGGCTCTGGTCACACGGTCTGGCGCGGATCCATTTCAATTGACGGTTGGGGTCAAGCAAACGGCCAAAAAACGTCCCTGGATAGATCCCGCAAGGCAAAAACTGTGTTTCAGGTTACAGCGATTGTTAACACCCGCGCTATTATCAGTACAAAAGACACACAAGCGCGGGCACACCGACCTCAAGGGGAAGAAAAGACGCGCTGCCGGGTTGATACTACGATGCAACCCGAACCATCCGCAGATTTAACCGGACCAAGACATGTCATTTGAAGCGAACGACGACAGTTATCCAGGCCAGGCCGTTGCCTATATTGTCGCGACCTGGGGCAGCCAGTCTTTCGTCAGCTCCGGCGTTTTGGTCGGCCGCAATGACGTTCTCACCGCCAGCCACTCCATTTACGACGCGACGTTGGGCGGCTTGGCCGATGAGGTAAAGGTCTATTTTTCTTATGACCCGGACGATTCCAACCCGACGTTCTACACGCCTGCCTATTACAACTATTACACTGATTTTGACCCCGACAATGACGGGCTGATCTACAGCGGCGACAACCGCGCTTTCACCCTCGGCGGCGCGGAGAAAGATATCGCCCTCCTCTCTCTCAGCGAGGCTGCAGGGGACATCTATGGCTGGTTCGGGATCAACTACAGCTACACGGGCGGAAATGTCAGCGTGCTCGGCTTCCCGGGGCGCTATGGCAACAACCTGACCTTCGACAGCGGCTATGCCTACAAGGATGTCGTCGACAATTATGTCGACACCAGTTTCCTGGAAATCAATTCAGGCAACAGTGGCGGCCCGATATTCACCGGCAGCGGCAACGACGTCAGTGTGGTCGGCATTGTTTCGACCAGCGCGGCCGCGGCGTCTGTCGCCGGACACGAATCGTGGCTGACATCCAACATCGCCAGCAACGACGTTTACATGGACACCACGACGACACCGACGCCGGTCGTGACCACGGTCGAGAACGCGATTTACAGGTTTTACAACACAGATACCGGGACGCATTTCTACACTGCCAGCTCAGCAGAACGGGATTCTGTCATCGCGAATGCGTCTTCCTTCTCTTACGAGGGGGTCGCCTTTCTGTCCGCAAACTCCAGCACGGACTTGTCCAGCCTTGTGAACGTCTATCGTTTTTACAACACCCAGACCGGAACGCATTTTTACACCGCAAGCGAAGCCGAGCGCGAAGACGTCACCAACAACAATGCAGCTTTCGTTTACGAAGGAGTTGCGTACCAGGCCTATGATGGCGACACAGCCAGCAACACCGCGCTGTACCGGTTCTTCAACACCGAGACCGGCAACCATTTCTACACTGCGGTAGATGCAGAAAGAGACAGCGTCCAGACGATGGGTCAGTTCAGTTACGAAGGCATCGCCTATTACGTCGACATTGCCTGACGCCCAGCCTTCTGAGTGACTACGGTTTTTTGGGACGTGTGTTTTGCGGTTTCGCTCCTGGAAAGGCAGGACCTCGTTCCTGAATTCATGCGTTAACCATTCGCGCACTTTGGCTAAAATGCCGGGGATATCCTTCTTTTTACGCTAACACTGACCGGTGTAATGTGGGCAGCACTGTCTGAGTCGTTGTACGGCCCCTTCAATTGGGTTAAAAAAGGCTTAATGTATTGCGTATCCCGCGAGACCGATGACGTTCGCGGCACTTCAGGAGCACGGAATGGGCATTTTCTCGAAATCCTCGCGCCCCGGCGAAGACCTGGACCAGAAGATCGAGACCGTAACGGAACAGACACCGGAGCAGGACACGTCTTCCAACGTGGAACAGCTGTCGCCGTTCGCCTTGAGAATGCAGGAAAAGATGAACCAGCTGGATGGCCTGAAAGGCCGTGTCGGCGGGCTCACCCAGACCTTTGATCAGATGGCCGCCTTCGCTGCCGAAAGCCAGACCAGCATCCGCATGATGGCTGAATACATCGAGAGCTCACGCGCAAGCGTTGAGACCGAGGTCCGGCTGAAATCCGAAAACGCCAAAATCTCGACCGACCTGCTGGACGCTGAGCACAAGGTGAAAACGCTCACAACCCAGCTGGAGGATGCACAGGCTGAAGTTCATTCGCTGCGCAAGCGCTCAACAGAAACACGCACGGCGCTGGAAACGGCTCGGAACGACATTGTCACGATCCGGGACAACAACAAGAAGATCAATGACGAGTACCGTCATCAGAGCGCAAAGCTGGTTGATGCCAATGCGCAAATTGCGGATCTGACCGGCAAGCTGAACGATCTCAAAGCCAAATTTGAGACCCTGGAGAAGCATGCAGAAAGCCTGAGTTCGGATCTTGAGGCCGTTAAGCACCGCGAGAAGGAACTGCAACAGAACCTCTCTGAGAGCGCTCAGTTGCTGGAAGAGGAAGTCCGCAAGAACAATCAGGCATCCAGCGAACTTGAAGCTGCCAAGCGTGAGCTGATCGATTTCCGAAACGACAACATCGATCTGAAGTCGCACCTTGATGTCGCCAATCAGGAGCTTGTCTACGCCAAGTCCCGTTTGGAAGAAGAACAGCGCAAACACGACAACGAAGTTTACGCACTGAACGCCGAGATCGAGAACCTCTCCTCACAGCGCCGGATTGGCGCCCAATCCTTGCAGGAAATGGCCCGCGAGAATTCGACGATCAAGGAGCGGAACCGCGAACTCGTCAAGCGGATGCAGGAGATCGAGCACCTTCTGGACAGTGCTCAGAAAAACCACGAAAAAGACCGCAACGAGCTTATGGCGACAACTGCCAAGCTGCGTGAGGTCAACCTGCGTTACAACTCCGCGCTGACCGATTTGAACCACCAGCGGAACCAGAACCAGAAATTCGCAGACAATCTTGAAGATCTGGTCGATGAAAACAAACGGCTGCAGCGGTACAAGATCCAGGTCGACACGGCCAATGAACAGATCGCCCAGTTGAAAACCGTCATCGCCAACTACCAGATGGCGATGGAGGGCCGCGGGCCGGCTGAAGAGCTTGGCTTAACCGAGAGTTTTGATCCAGCAGCGGAGCTTGGCATCACCGACCCGCTTCCCGTCGCGGATGACGACGATGACCTTCTTGAAAGTGCTGCAGAACCGGACGACGGCAATCCAGATGACGACGGCCCGAGCGGGGGCAGCGATAAGGTCGTTAAGCTGCGGGACTGATAATAAGACTACTATCGAAAAACCCGGCATTAAGCCGGGTTTTTTGTTGTTTTATTCGAAGCAACCGAGCGATCGCGCCCAAGCACCTTATTCGGGTTCAACATTGAACTGTAGCGGATATCCAAGACGCCCAGCAGCGTCGATCGCACGCGTGGCTTTTGTTTCGGCCACGTCTTTTGGATAAACTGATACGACACACGCACCTTTTTGATGCGCAGTCAGCATGACTACTTCCGCCTGGGCGCTATCCAGACGGAATTCACCTTTCAAGATGAGCACGACAAACTCCCGGGGAGTGTAGTCGTCATTCAGCAACACCACTTTATAGAGCTTCGGTTTCTCTGTTTTGGTTCGCTTGCTAAGGCGTAATTTCACATCAGAGTCACTCATGAAATTACCTTTTGGATAGTGTCCGCCGCCACATCTTCTGACCTTTAGAGCAGTCTTGGCAAAGGGCATGATCTCGGCGATGTGCACGGAGAACCGAAAACTGGGAATGCTGCGTGCCAAACACACCGCATCTCACAAATTGTCAACCGTCACGATTTTTGCTGTGCAATCACTATAGAACAGTACTTGCAAAAAACAATTGTGAAGCAGAACCAGCAATCCGGCCGCCAAAGAAAAAGGCCCCACGCGAACCACGTGGGACCCTTGTCTCTGTTCTGGGTGATTGCCTTTAGGCAGCTGCCACTGTTTTCAGGAAATCGTCGATCCGCGTCGCCAATTGACGCGTGTTGTCAGCAACTTCCGAAGATGTAACGGACACTTCAGACGCCGACGCGCTTGTGTCGTCAACAGCGGCTTTCACGCCGGTCATGTTTTCACTTATTTCCCGGGTGCCGGACGCAACTTCCTGGATCGAGCTGCTGATTTCCTCAGTCGCAGCTCCTTGCTGCTCCAGCGCCTCAGTGATGGAATTTGTGAACTCGTTCACACGCTCCATAATAGTCGCAATCTCCTCAATTGCTGCCACCGAGTCTGCAGAGGCGCCCTGGATAGCGTTGATCTGAGCGGAGATTTCTTCCGTTGCTTTCGAGGTCTGCGTTGCCAGCTCCTTGACTTCAGCCGCAACGACCGCGAAGCCCTTGCCGGCTTCACCGGCACGTGCTGCCTCAATGGTCGCATTCAATGCAAGAAGGTTGGTCTGCTCCGCAATTTCCTGGATAAGCTGCAAAACCGCGCCAATTTTCTGCGCCGATGCCGCAAGGCTTGCAACCTGCTCATTGGCGGAGGTCGCTTTGTCATTGGCCGTCGAGACAACTTCGCTCGTCTCGCCGATCTGGCGGGAGATTTCACTGATAGACGCCGACAGTTCTTCGGAAGCCGAGGCGACCGTTTGTACACTTGCGTAAGCCTGTTCGGTTGCCGCAGCCACAGAAGCTGTCCGTTCGGTATTGGTGGTCGAAAGGTCCATCAATATCCCGGAGATATTGGCCATGCTATCAGTAGAATGCGAGACGGGCTCCAACAGGCGCTGACTGTCGTCACGGAAGCTAGAAATCATCTCTTCGAGCGCGGTCTGGCGGCGGCGCTCGTTCTCGATGTTCAGCTGCTGCTCTTGTTCCAGCTCGCGTTGGCGAAGGCCGTTGTCCCGGAAAATCTCGACCGTACGGGCCATCTGGCCCATTTCATCGACACGCTCGACATACGGAATGGCAATATCGTAGTTGCCGTTCGACAGAGTTCCCATAGTGTCGGACAAAGTACCGATCTGACCAGTAATCCGGCGGATCAATGCAACCAGTACCAAGGACACAGCAAGGATCGCGATCACTGTAATGACCAGCGCCGTCATCAACGCTTCACTGCGCGCCGTATTGATCGCAGAGATGTCGAAAGCGACGTACATCATGCCGAGCTTTTCGGCGGAATCACCTTCTCCGCGCGTAATCGGCTTGATACCGATTTCATAGTTATAGTCGGAGAAGAAGGTAGTCGTTGCTGCCGCATCTTCACCACGCAGTTCCTCAGGGATGAGACCAATGAGTTCTTCGTTGGCAGCCTCTTCATCCCGGATCAGTGAGGCAAAAACGTCGCCATTCTTTTCCTGCACAATAGCCCAGGAAAAATTCGGATTATCGAGGAAAGGCGAAAGCAGTGTGTTTGCAAGGTCCTGATCAAAATCCCAAATAGCATTTCCCAGAGCCTGGTTCGTTAGGTTGGCACTCATGCTTATTTGCTGCTCAAACGCTTGCTGCACAGCGGCTACACGTTGAGAGGATGTGATGTAGGCGAAGGCGATAAACGCCACCGCTACCACGGCCACGATTGGCACCGTCGTGGTGAATTTCACAGATTGCCAGAACTTCATAATCTTCCCCCATAAGGTTCAGAAAAGATATAACGATAGACTGCAAATTTTCTCTTAATCGAACGCAGGCAAACCCTCTTTCAACAAGACAAAACTCCCACGAATATTGGGAATATATGCAAGGGTGATAGTGGACCTTGTATTGTTCTAAAGAAAAAACTAACGGCTCAGAAGTCCGGACACTTTAGCAATCTACCAGCCGATTTCTGCTAAAAGCCAGCAGCAGACGGCAATCCATAATCCCGCATACTTCGTACACCAGTGGATCCAACTAGGAGGCCGGTGTGCAAATTCAGAAAAGACATCCCTGGACCAAACGTATCGTTATTGCGGTGGCGTTGTGTACCGCGATCATCTTCTCATTCGGCACGACCGCAGCTCAGGCAGATTTAGGCGCTGCAGTAAAGTCTGTCCCTTCGGCGAGCCTTGTTGGGGAAGGACGCATGAAGTTCCTTGGTTTCAACGTCTTCGACGCACAGCTCTACGCTCCGAATGGGGTGTATTCTTCGTCCAATCCGTTCGCTCTGCGGCTCACCTATCTGCGCAATTTCAAAGGCAAGGCAATTGCCGAAAAGTCCGCAGAAGAAATGGCCAAACAGGGCGTTTCCAAAGCTCAATTGGACGGCTGGACCAAGCAAATGGCAGCGATTTTTCCGAATGTGTCTTCCGGTCAGTCCATAACTGGGGTCCGCACCGCGTCTGGTAGCAGTGTTTTTTATCTCGGCAACAAAGAGATCGGCACAATCATGGACCCAGCTTTCACAAAACATTTCTTTGACATCTGGCTTGGCAGCAACACTCAAAACCCGCGTTTGCGCGCGAAACTGGTCGGCGCCGGCTCTTGACGATCTCCGAGCAGACAGCAGGCGACCCCGCCCAAACTGTGAACTTGGCGACTAGCAGGCAGTCCTCCGGCCGGATTACGAAACGGTCCATCCTGGTCTATGGCGCATTGGCATTCCCTCTGTCTTTCGCCGGCTTGCCGATCTATCTGCATGCGCCTGACTTCTATGCCGTCACATTAGGTCAGTCCCTTGCAAGCCTTGGTGTCGTCCTCCTGGCCCTACGGCTGATTGACGCGTTTCAAGATCCTTTCATCGGTAGCATCAGCGACCGGCTTCACTCGCACCGGCCAAAAATCCTGGCCGTGGGGACCTTGATGCTGGGCGCAGGCTTTTGGATGCTGTTTCATCCGCTGGCCTCAGCACCTCTCGCATGGTTTGCGCTATCGATTCTCATCTGTACCACCGGCTTTTCGATCGTCACGATCAACCTTCAAACCCTGGGCGGCTTATGGAAGTCGCGGCCCCAAGACCGTACCCGGATCACCGGCGGGCGTGAGGCCCTTGGTCTTCTCGGATTGCTTGCAGCCGCCATCACACCAACCCTGCTGACCCAATGGGCCGGTCAGGAACAGGCGTTTCACTATTTGACGGTGGCTTACCTCCCGCTGCTTGTTGTCGGCTTGGTGCTTCTACTTTCATGGATGAAGACGGCCGAGCTCTCCGCCCCCAAACAAGCGCATCACCGGCAAAACTGGCTGAGCCTGCTCAAGGACCGCTGGCGGTCAGTATTCTTTTCCCTCGTTCTTCTGAATACATTCGCCAGTGCTATTCCCGCGGTTCTTGTTCTCTTTTATGTGCGGGACCGGCTCGGCGCTGAGCCATATACAGGACTGTTTTTGCTGATCTATTTCCTAGCCGGCACTGCATCCATGCCGCTTTGGATCAAACTGGCTTCGAAGTTTGGGAAAATCCGGGCTTGGCAGCTCTCCCTCGGGCTCGCGATCGTTACGTTCATTTGGGCCGTATTTCTCGGCCGCGGAGATATTGCCGCCTATGCGGTTGTGTGCACGCTGTCGGGCCTGGCTCTCGGGGCTGACCTGGCCTTGCCGCCTGCCATTCTTGCAGACCATATCGACGCTGACGACCGCCAGACTGATGCATCGCGCCTTTTTTCACTGATGGCGCTGCTTTCCAAGACGTCCCTTGCGGCTGCGACCGGATTGGCCCTGCCGATCCTCGGCGTTTTGGGCTATGTACCGGGGGGAGACATGACGCCGAGACTGGATTGGGTCCTAAGCCTCACATATGCAGCCCTCCCCTGTGCCTTGAAACTGGCAGCCCTCGGGAGTTTAATTTGGGCACAGGACATCCTGACAAAAGACAAGTCCACTTTGTCCTGAACCGTTCCTTGCACTTGCTCTCAGGATTGAAACATGTCCGTACGGCCACCGCAGATCCTTCACAAACCGAAACAAGATGAAGATCCGCTGTCGCAGGCCCTACAGAATGAGATCTTTAACGAGAAAGCGGCAACGCTGTTCCGACTGCAGAAGCGGCTCGAAACCGCTTTAAGAAAACTCGAAGCGGCAAGGGCGAACGCAGAAGCCACAGAGAAAACAATCTCTCCCCACCTTGCCGAAGCCTGCGAAGCGCTCTGGTATGTTTCGATACAACGGGAGATGTGTGGATTGAGGAACAGCAGGGCCTATTATGACGAGCTGCGTGTTCCGCATGATGTCCGGCTACACATGGGACCGAACATTCGCAAAGGGTCTTGAGAAGGCAGCGCATGCATTGCGTACGCGGCCGGACAAGCCTTTGTGATTTGTATCACTTCCTTGTTGATGGCTTGGATGTATGAGGTTCGCAGAGTTGCATCACGCCGGTAAGAGTGTTTTTTTCGCAGCCATAAAACAAAATAATATGCCGCTTTGTAACGTTGCGTAATATACACGGTTACGGACCATTGAAATCCGCCACCCCCAATTTGGGAGTGCGATACATTAAGAGCGTTGGCCCCGAGCAAAAACATGAAACGCATCACTGTCGTCCATAGGGTCACCGTTCCCGTTGCCATGTTCGCAGTGTTTTTCTGCCTCGGAAATTTGCTACCGATCGGTGGCAGCGACGGTTTCACAAGTGCCGCATATGCCCAATCGGTGCGAGTTGTCCCGGAAGGCAACAGATACCGCTCTCAACCGAAAATCCCCTTCGCCTCATCCCGCAGGACGTCCGCCTCCAATTCATCATACGATGCCAAATTCGAAAAGGTGCTGAGCGTTTTGCGGCGTGACAGGCGGCTGATGTCGTCCATCAAGCGCGTCGCGAGCCGGTATGGCATTGATCCGATCCATATTGTCGGGGCGATCGTCGGGGAACATACCTACAACTATGACACTCTCGACAGCGCCCAGTCCTATTACGTAAAGGCACTTGCTTACGCCGGCATCCGGTTTGATTTCGAGCTCAATGGCGAGCAAGTCGAAACCTTTGTGGAGCGCCCGCAATTTGACCGGTGCCGAAAGGAGCACGTGCAAAAGGCGAGCGACCGGCGCTGGTCCTGTTACGAACAGGTCTGGAACAGCCGCTTTCGCGGCAAAAGCGTCGATGGCGTCCGCTATCCACGGAAAAACTTCAACGAAGCGTTCTTTCAACCGCTCTATGCGGGTCAAAGCTTCGGTCTTGGACAGCTGAGCCCACTGACGGTTCTGAAGATGACCGATCGGGTGGCACGCACGAGCAATTTCCGCAAGTTGAAGTCCACAAATCCGGAAGCCGTCTACAAGGCGACCATGGATCCAAACCAGTCATTGCACTACATGGCCGCGATCATCCGGGACGCGATCGACGCCTACAAGTCTGTCGGCAAAGTGGATATTTCAAAAAACCCCGGATTGACGGCAACGCTCTATAATCTCGGGGATCCCTGGAGCCGCGCGGCCAAATTCCGCCGCAGCGGCAACTCCTGGCCGCGCGAAAACTACTACGGCTGGCTGGTGAATGACCGGATCGAAGAGCTGGAATCATTGCTCTAATCGATCCGGCCGGATGCTCAGGTCAAGAATGGATTGGTCTGGCGTTCGTGGCCGAATGTCGATGCCGGCCCATGCCCGGGCAAGAACGAGATATCGTCACCAAGCGGGAGAAGCTTTTCAGTAATCGACTTGATTAGCGTCTCGTGGCTTCCTCCCGGCAGATCGGTCCGCCCGATCGACCCGGCAAAGAGCACATCGCCTGAGATCGCCAGCCGCAACTCCTTGTCAATGAAAACCAGATGGCCAGGTGAATGGCCCGGGCAATGCAAGACGTCAAATTCACGTCCCGCCATTGCCAGAACGTCCCCCTCCTGCATCCACTTATCAGGCGATACGGGTTTGGCTTCCCCCATTCCGAACTGAGCCGCCTGATCGGCAACCCGGTCGATCAAGGGCTGATCGGCCTCATGCGGTCCCTCGACAGGAACTGAAAGGCGTTCGGCAAGATCAGCAGCGCCGCCGATGTGATCAATGTGGCCGTGGGTCAGGACAATCTTCTCGACTTTCACGCCCTTTTCTTTGACTGCGGACATGATTGTGTCGACATCGCCGCCCGGATCAACGACAGCGCCCACCATGGTCGCCGGGTTCCAGATCACAGAGCAGTTCTGCTGGAACCCCGTGACAGGCACAATCATGATCTGGATCGGCGGCATCTCCTCACCCTGGCCAGTCTCTCCTGCCCCGGCATCCGAATTCGACATGTCTTGCGCCAATGTTATCTCCTGGATGAATGTTATCCTGCCCCTTGTAACAAATACGGGACAAATCGCCAGAGCCGCATGTTTGTAATGGTCCATGGGTTCACCTTGCGGCGTTGATTTCGTAAAAGGTGAGAGGCTCTTGTTGGAAGAGCTAAAGAAATCAGGTTCGGCACCGAATGACGTTTCGACTGTTCAGCGCTGTCACGGCAACTCTTCTGGCCTTAGGAATTGCCGGAAGCGCCCAAGCTCAGCCAGGCCGCACAGCGCCGGTGTTCGATACTTGGCTTGTCGATTGCGCAAGCACGGGAGTGTGCTTCTCCTCATCGTTCACCCGGAACCAGTCCGTCTGGGTTGATTTGCGGATTGTCCGGGATTGGCGCGCGGATGCCCAACCGCTGCTGCGGCTGACCACAAACACTGTCCTCCCCCAGACCGGTACACTGCGCTTCGATGTCGACGGGGCAACGATAGAATCTCTGCCGATTGAACAACTCAGGGAAATCCAGGCGGGAGTAACATCCCCAGCCGGGTTTCGGCCGCTGGGCGGGGAAGGTTTCTGGTACCCGACGGGTGCAGTCACATCCACACTGCTTACGGCTCTGCAAACAGGGCAAGAACTGACCGTACACATGCCCAGAGAAGGCAGCGCGGAGACAGTATCCGTTTCCGTTCCTCTGCAAGGACTAAAATCGGGCCTTCTCTGGCTGGACAACCGGCAAAACCGGACAGGAACGGCGTCAGCCATTGTCTCACCCGGAGCTGAGCCTCCGGTCAACGCACCGCATGCGCTTCCAATTTTGGCTCCGGAGGAGCTCCCAGCCGAAGTTTCCGCAATTTGGCACGCCAACCGCCTCTGTTCTTCCATCGACCCGACCATTTTTGCCAGCCTGAATGCAGTCCGTGTTCCGCTGGAGGACGGCGCATCTCTTTATATCGTGCCGTGTGGTGCTCCAACGGCCTACAACAGCCCTTATGTCGCGATCTATGCGGGCAAGGATGGGGCTGCACGTCAGGTGCATGTCGCCAGAATGTCTGAAAGCGGTCCAATCGCCACCGATTTGATTTACAATGCCCGTTGGGTACCAGCCGACCGTCAGTTGATCAGCTACTTTAAGGGGTCCGGCGTAGGCGAGTGCGGACTGTGGAACAGATGGGTCTGGAATGGTACCGGATTGGTGTTGCTTGAAGAAGCTTCGCGCAAAACGTGTGATAACACGGAGCCGGACTTGTCCAATTGGTCAAACACTTGGCCTCTAAAAAACGCGTCTAAATAACCTTTCCCCTAAGGATTTTCTTGCGATTTTCACAATCGCGCCCTTATGATGTTTCCGCAGCGGATGGAATGGGGTGCGGCAGCTCTACTTCACCCCGATCCTTGAGTTTGGTGAGCGCATCTTGATGTGCTCTCCGATTTAGGCTCGGCCGAAAAGGCGGGTGAGAATTGGCGTTAGTGTCGGAATGGCACGGAAATTAAGGTGATTACGTAATGCACGATGGGGATTCGGACCGGCGGTCGCGTGGTCGGCGCGGCGGCAAGCGCGAGTTTGGCGGTCCGCAAGACTTCGGCAGTGACTTTGGCGGAAGCGACTTCGGTGGTGATTATGGCGGCGGCCGTGATGGCGGTCACCGGGGTGGGCGCGATAATGACTTTGGCGGCGGTGGTGGCCGTGGTGGTTATGGTGGCGGCGGCGGCCGTGACGGTGGCTACGGCGGCGGAGACCGCGGCGGTTATGGTGGCGGCGGTGGCCGTGATGGCGGCTACGGCGGCGGCCGGGGCGGATACGGCGGCGGTCGTGACGGTGGCTATGGCGGCGGAGACCGCGGTGGTTACGGCGGCGGTGGCGGCCGGGGCGGATACGGCGGCGGAAACCGCGAAGGGGGAGATCGTCCTCCACGGCGCGATTATCCGCCGGTCGAACGTGGGCCACGCCAGTCCGGCGTTGTGAAATTCTTCAAGTCTGACAAAGGCTTCGGATTTATTACCCCTGACGATGGCGAGACCGATGTTTTCGTCCATATTTCGGCGGTTGAGCGGTCCGGACTTGCTTCCCTGGACAGCGGGCAACGCATTTCTTTCGAGACTGAACCGGATCGCCGGGGCAAGGGCCCAAAAGCGGTGAACCTGCAAATGCTCGAGGAAGACGGTTCGAATGCCGGCTCTGACGACCAGCCGGTCAACGACGGCACAGGCGAGCAGCCGGATTACGAATAAGCTGCACTCTTCCGGCACTGCCGGAAGCCCTGCAACAAGAAATTCCGGGCGCACCACTGGTGCGCCCGTTGTTTTAGGCAAACGGCCTGCTTTTATTGCCGCACGCCAAGCACTATAAGGCTGCCAGAATGCGCATGAGAAAGGCAGCAGATGACGACAACTTCAAATCCGACCACAACTGTCCGGCCGTTCCGCCCAGGGGATTTAAGCCACTTGCTGCCCCTGAACAACGCTGCCGTGCCGGCTGTGAACGAGTTGTCTGCAGAAGAACTTCTGGATCTGATCGGCCAATCGCTTGTTTGCCTGGTGGCGGAGGTCGACGAGGAGCCCGTGGGTTTTCTATTGTCGATCAGCGACGGCGCGGATTATGGCAGCGCGAATTACCGCTGGCTAAGCGAAAACGTCTCCAACTTCTCCTATACGGATCGAATTTGTGTCGATGAAACTCGGCGCGGTTTGAAGATTGGCGAGAAACTCTACAAAGCCCTGTTCGATCAGCTGAAAGACACTGGCCGCAGCTTCGTCTGCGAGGTGAACTCAAGGCCACCAAATCCAGGCTCTTTACGGTTTCATCAGCGGCTCGGCTTTGAAGAAATCGGCACGGCAGACCATGGCGAAAAAGCCGTTGTTTTCTTACGTAAAGACCCACTGGGCGCTGCGAAATGAACTACCGCCACGCCTACCACGCCGGCAACATTGGTGACGTTCTGAAGCATGCCGTTTTGGCGCGTTTGATCACATATTTCCAGCGCAAGGAAAAGGGTTTCCGGATCATCGATACCCATGCGGGCATCGGGCGCTATGATCTGATGTCGGATGAAACCCAAAAGACGGGAGAGTGGCAACAGGGCATCGGTAAGGTGCTCGCTAGTGATATGCCGGAGCGTGTTTCGGAGCTTCTGGCTCCCTGGCTTAATGTTGTGCGCGGCGAAAATGGCGATGGCATCCTGAAAACATACCCTGGTTCTCCCCTGCTTGCCCGGCGCATGCTGCGAAAACAGGACAGGTTGACCCTCACAGAGCTTCATCCGGCGGATTTTGAAACCCTTTCAAACCTGTTCGCAGGCGACCATCAGGTGAAAACGATCCACCTGGACGGCTGGCTGGCGCTTGGCAGTTTTCTGCCACCCAAGGAAAAGCGCGGACTTGTGCTGATTGACCCGGCATTTGAAAAAACAAGCGAATTCAGCGATATGACCACAGCGGTCATAAAAAGCTGGCGAAAGTGGCAGACAGGCACCTTTGCTCTTTGGTATCCGATGAAAGATGTACGGGCCATTTCGCGAATGCATAAGGACCTTGAGGAGGCTGGGCTGCGCGATATCCTGGCTCTGGAACTAAATGCGGGCAAAAGCGGCCCGGACACGAGGATGTTGGGCTCGGGCATGACTATGGTTAACCCGCCCTTTACCCTTTCAGGCGAAATGAATGTAGTGCTTCCGTGGCTTTGTGAAACAGTTCGGCAAGGGCCGGGAGCCGATTGGAATGTTCATCAAATTGTCGGCGAATGACTTCATGAGCCGATTTTAACGATCCCTGCTTGACCTGCTCCCGGGTGTCGCCCATCGTCAGAGCCAAGCATTTTTCGGAGGTTCGGCTATGAGTTTGTTTCGTGTTGCCCGCTTTGCCCTTCCTGTGCTGGCCCTCTCGGGGATTATGACAGCCACCGCGGCAGCAGACGATCACCGGCTCTATTTCTCCAGTGAGCGATCAAATCAGTTGCCTGGCTGTGACGCCACTTCCGTTCAACGCGCTGTGCAGAACACTGTGAGGCGCGCTCCCAGCTACTTCAATGGGGTCCGCATCGTCCAGCTTGATAAAATCCGCGACACCACCTTCCGTGCCAACATATCCAGCGCTGTGACCCGCCGCTATTGCAGTGGAACTGCGAGCCTGTCGGACGGCAGCAGGGTGTCGGTCAAATATCTGCTGGAAGCTCATGCGGGCGTGTTCGGGATCAGCTGGAATGTCGAAACCTGTCTGAACCAGCGCGATAAGTGGTATGTTTATGGCGGCTCATGCCGTACGCTGACTGCGCAATAACCAACACTTGGACGCATCACATCATGAGATTGGCGAAATTTCTGCAGCACCTTGCTGTGGCGGCTACCGTTGCCTTCGGATTTTCGCCAACTGCCAAAGCCGACACACCCGGTGACTTCGACTTTTATGTCCTGGCGCTCTCCTGGTCCCCGGCCTACTGCCGGGAAGTTGGACCGGATGCCAGTCCCCACCAGTGTGATGTGCGGACACCGTTCCGCTTTGTTGTTCATGGTCTCTGGCCGCAATACGACCGCGGCTATCCGGAAAGCTGCGATACAAGCCAACGCCGGATTGATCGGCAGATTGCCTTTGATATGGACGACATCATGCCGAGCCACGGCCTGATATTTCATCAATGGCGCAAACACGGTACTTGCTCTGGCCTGACGCCTGAGGATTATTTTGATCTGACCCGGGACGCGTTCGAGAAGGTCAAGATTCCCAAAGCTTTCCGGACGATCAACAAACGCGGACAGGCCGCGCCATCCAAGATCGAAGCGGCATTCTCAAGCGTCAATCCGGGACTTTCCAAGGACGGCATCGCGATTGTTTGCGAACGCGGCGAACTTCAAGAAGTCCGAATCTGCATGTCGAAGGATCTGGATTTCCGCTCCTGTCATTCTGTCGATCGAAACGGCTGCCGCTCCGGTTCGCTCACCGTCGTCCCGCCGCTTGCCCGATAGCATCAGACATTTTCGTCTTCATGTAAGGAGTTTCACCATGATGAAATTGCGCTCGTCCCCGCCGTCACCGTTTGGACGCAAAGTCAAACTGGCTATGGCAATCTTGGGTCTCAAGGACCGGATCGAGATTGTCGAAGCCAACACAGCAGATCCCTCGGATGATCTGCGCAGCCAAAATCCGCTCGGAAAGATCCCGGCGCTCGTATTGGAAAACGGCGACGTCATCTACGACAGTTCGGTTATCCTGGAGTATCTCGATTTTCTGGCGGGCGGCGGCAAGCTGTTTCCACAAGGCGAAGCACGATTTCCGGTCCTTCGGGATCAAGCCCTCGCCAACGGAATGATGGATGCGGCGATCCTGAGGGTCTATGAGAAGCGTTTCAAGGAGCCCAAGTTCCGCGACCCGGACTGGGACACCTATCAGGCTGCGAAGATGGACCGCGCCCTGGCACATTTCGAAGCCAATGCTCCAGCTGCTCCAAAATCGGCTGACGATATTGATGCGGGTACGCTGACACTGGCGTGCGCTCTCGGATATCTGGACATTCGCTACAACGGCGACTGGCGATCTGATCATCCAAAACTGGTGGCCTGGCTGGACGCTTTTGAGACAGCAGTCCCTGCCTTTGCGGACACCAAAATGCCAGCAGCTCCGGTACCGGACAACGATCCGGCGCCCTTACGCTGATGCAAGAAGCCGGGCACCCGCCCGGCTTTTTTTCTATCGGTCAATTATTGGTCGCCGCGCTCCAATGCGTGGAACATACGGCCGCCTTCAGCAAACAAGATGCAGGCAATTGCGCTTAAGCCATAACAGGCAAATGCAAGCCCCAGCGGCATTGTCGACCCGTCAAAAAGCTGGCCCATCACATAACCTAAAATGGCGCCGCCCAGGGTGCTCACAAAACCGATCACTGACGATGCGGTGCCCGCGATATCGCCGAGCGGTTCCATCGCCATAGTGTTGAAGTTTGCACCCAAAAACCCAAACGTCGTCATGATCAGGGTTGTCAGGATGAGGAAGAGCCACAGGCTTTCAAATCCCAACGCAGCGACGGCCGCCAGAAGTGCCCCCAGCCCTGTGAAGATCAGTGCAGCGGTATGAGACAGGCGCCGCATACCGATGGCTTCCACCAGACGCGAGTTCATGAAGGATGAGATGGCCATTGCTATGGCAATCCCGGCAAAAACAACAGGGAAGTAAGCACCCAGCCCAAAGACATCGACAAAAATCTGCTGCGACATGGCGAGGAACGCGAACAGGCCGCCGAAAATGAACGACAGACCGATTGTGTAGCCGAGCGTCACACGGGTCGTGAGCGCCTTCCAGTAGGCCCCTGCGATGTTCGACATGACCATTGGCCGGCGGTGTTCCGGAGCCAGGGTTTCAGGCAAGCGCATCCAGGTCCAGACCAGCATCCCGACACCCGCTGCCAACAACATGGTGAAGATCCAGTGCCAGCCGGCAACGAACAGGATCGCCTGCCCGACCGACGGCGCGATGATTGGCACCGCCATGAACACCATCATGACAAGAGACATAACCTTCGCCATGCGCCGTCCGGTGTAGCAATCCCGCACGATTGAAAGGGCCGTGACCCGCGCCGCAGCGCAGCCAATCCCCTGCAGCACACGGGCCGCCAGAAACTGCGTGAGGTCATTCGTGATAATCGCCGCAATGCTGGCAAGGCTGTAAAGCACCAAGCCGCCGATCAGAACCTTCCGTCGGCCGAGGGAATCGGCGATCGGGCCAAAGAACAACTGACCTCCACCGAACCCAACCAGGTAGAGCAGCAAGACGGTCTGCCGGTTGTTTTCCTCCTGAATATTGAGCGCCTCGCCAATTGCCGGGAGAGCAGGCAGCATGACGTCAATTGCAAGCGCATTCAGCGCCATAAGCAGAGCGATGATTGTTACAAACTCGGCAAAGGGAATGCCCGGGTCCCGAAGGATCTCGGGTTTTGCAGCTCGGGCTGAGGGTTGCGCTCTGCCAGCCGGAGAGCCGTAGTCAGCAGACGTGTCGTTTTCTTTCACAAGGTATTCCGATCAAACAGAAAGGGCTCTCCCGATCCATTGATCGGCAGAGCACAAAAATTTGGCGGGCCACCTCAGAGGTAGCGAACCGTTAGGATGCGATCCACCTCTCGGCATCCGCATCGTCATCGGCTTTGGCCGCCACCCAAGTTTCAGCTTTCCCGGACACGAAGTGTTCTTTTTTCCAGAACGGTGCGCGGGTCTTTAGAAAATCCATCAAAAAGTCAGCCGCCTCAAAGGCGGCACGGCGGTGGGCAGAAGCGGCGACGACCAGTACAATCTGTTCCCCCGGCCGTATCTTCCCATACCGATGCACGACTGTCAGGCCGGTCAGCGGCCACCGTTTCAGGGCGTCGCTGGCGATCCGTTCCAATTCGGCTTCGGCCATGCCAGGATAATGCTCGAGTTCCAGCGCCGCAAGCGTTCCGGCCTCATCGCGGCATAACCCTGTGAAGGAGACAAGGGCACCGACATCCTGGCGCCCAGCTGTCAGGGAGTCCATTTCGAATTGCGCACTGAAGTCCTCAGCCTGAACGCGGACCGTTGCCTCCACCACCACGGCTTAGCCCCCTGTCATCGGCGGAAAGAAGGCCGCTTCCTTGGCATCACCGAGCTCCGCGTCAACTTCCACATGCATCTGATCCAGGGCGACGCGGATGGCTTCCTCGTCTTCAAATGCAAAAGCGTGATTGTCATCAATGGTCTTGAGATGACCGATCAGGTCTGCCACGGTCACAACAGTTGACGGCAATTCAATCGCCTCTTCTTCAACCCCAACACGCTCGCGCACCCAAGCAAAATAACGAATGTTCATTGTTCCCTCGACCGTTGACCGGTTCATCCCATTATTCCGTGATGAGGTGCCCGATCCCTGCACGGAAGTAATCGTACCCCGTATATAGGGTCAAAGTGGCTGCCACCCAAAGGGCAGTCAAACCAAGCAAAGACGTGTACGGGAAGATCAGGTCACCTGCTGGCCCCGCGAGAAGAAGGCCAATTGCAACCATCTGGACCGTGGTTTTCCATTTCGCCAGTTGGGTCACCGGCACACTGACCTGCAGCTCTGCGAGAAACTCGCGCAAACCGGACACCAGGATTTCGCGGCACAAGATGATGAGCGCGGCAATGATGGACCAGCCGCCGATCGTCCCATCCGCGGCAAGCATCAAAAGACATACAGAAACCAGCAGCTTATCGGCAATCGGGTCAAGCATCCGGCCAAGAGCAGACTGCTGCTGCCAGGCACGCGCCAGATACCCATCAAAGAAATCGGTGATCGCTGCGAGAACAAACAGTCCAACCGCAATCCAGCGCGGCGTTGTTCCCTCGAAATAAAAACAAAACGCAACAGCCGGTACGGCCAGGATCCGGCCGTAGGTCAAGATGTTCGGCAGACTGAAGGCGACGTTGTTTTTCATATTGGCTTTCTAAATCACCGTCTGTATCCGGCAGATGCGGCGCATGGCCCAGACCTCTGAACCTCTCAGACTCACGAGGATGTTGACCCAACGCTGGTCTACAAGGCCATATCTCGTCAAGCGGTCAAATGGAAGGATCAGCTGAAAATGCTGTCGCCCTGCTGGTCGATCATCATCTTGGCTTTCCGGATCATTTCATTCGCGGCTTCTGTTTCTCCCGGCAAGGTGTCCGCCCGGATGAACACATGGCTTTTCAGCTCTTCACCGTCCTGTTTTTCGATCCGTCCACGGACCTGCCACTGGCCCCCATTTTGCTGAGGCTCAGCGATGATTGTGTAGCTGTCATACTCGACCGACACGCTGTTGCCGGGCTTTTGCGGAGCATCAGACCCGCCAAACAATGACTTCAACACCTTGCCAAACATCTGGCCATCCTTCTCAAGAAGTAGATGCCGTTCTTTTAGGCCGGTCACGCGGGACCTTCAAGGTGTGGATCGGTAGAGTCCGCTCAGAAGCATGAAACCTATTGATTGTTTCCAAGATCACGGCCCGACCAGTGACGCCGGCAAAGGGAGATGTATTTATCATTTCCGCCAATGACGACCTGATCTCCCTCCTCAACGATATTGCCGTCTCCGTCCAGCCGGGCAACCATTGTCGCCTTGCGGCCACACCAGCAGATCGTCTTGATCTCCTTGAGATTGTCGGAGATAGCCAGCAAAGCAGCACTTCCCGGAAACAGTTTGCCCTGAAAATCAGTTCGCAAGCCGAAGCACATCACCGGTATGCGCAGGCCATCTGCAACGCGTGCCAGTTGCCAAACCTGCTCCTCGGTCAGGAACTGGGCTTCATCGACCAATACCGCGTGGATCTCGCGCTCTTTTCGTACAGCATCCACATGCGCGTAAAGGTCATCGGCAGACGAAAAAATGTCCGCGTCGGCGGCCAGCCCGATCCTGGATGCGATCCGCCCCTTGCCTGCCCTGTCATCCAAAGCCGCGATCAGCAACAACGTGTTCATGCCGCGTTCTTCATAGTTGTAAGCAGCTTGCAGCAAGGACGTTGATTTGCCCGCGTTCATGGACGAGTAGTTGAAATAGAGTTTGGCCATCGGGCTTTCTTCAGGAATCGGTCGAAAGGTTGCCGCAGTCTTTCCAATCCGATGCCTGAGCTCAATCGTTTTCTGGCCCGCCGCGCAGGCTATCCCCGCCCTGTTGTGCGTAGATTAGTTTTTAGCCTGCTCAGGGAGTTGAAGCGTCACCAGAAGCGGCCGGTGATCCGACCCGATGTGCGTACCTAGAGACACATCGACGATGCCGATGTCTTTTGAGACGGCCACCTGATCGACCGGGGAGCCCAGGATCCAGCGCAAGCGATAGTCAAAGAAGTACCGCGTCACCTGCGGGATGCGGTCTGGATAGGCCGTGACAAGGTCATTGGCTTCCAGTGACCTTTGGAACCTCGCAGACCACGGAGCACTGTTCCAATCGCCTATGGCGATCAGCGGTGTGGCAGCACTTTCAATCCGTTCGGCAATCACCGCGTCCATATTATCAAAATAAGCGCGCTTGTTTTGCCAGCGACGGGCTGTGCGGGGACTGTCCGAATGAACAGAAACCAGATCCACGGTCTGGCCATCAACGTTTATCGAGAATGACAGGATTTCGCGATCGGCATTGTAATGGACGCTTGCGCCTGGTGGCGTCACACCCGGGATAACCAGCGAAGAAGTGTCTTCAATTGGAAAGCGGGAAAAGATCACCAGTTCGCCAAGGTCTCCAACCAGCAGATGCTCCGGATAAACACTGGTATCCGGTCCGCCGATTGGCAAACCACGCTGATGCCACCGCCACTTTTGCAGATTCCAGAGCGTTTCCTGAAACACGATGATGTCGGGGTCGACTTCCTTCAGATAACTGGTGAGCACCGGGTCTCCGAGAAACAAGGCCTCCAGATTGATGGAGACAATCCTTATTTCCCTAGCATCTGTAGAAGAAGCGACCGGCGGCACCGTGTTCTCTATGGTCCGCAGACCTGTCAGTACAGCCAGCGTGATCGTGGCTAGGGCTGCAATCACGACCAGCAACCGATAGGCCCCACGCAAACTGCGGACAAACCAAAAGCCGGCAACCGCACAGAGCGTGCCGCCAATGCCTCCATACAAAAACTGCCAGAGGAAAAAGCTCATGTTGTCGGACAACCAGTAGTCCGGTGCAATAAATGACGAAAGACCAAGAGACGCGGCGAACACCGCACCCAGACCGCAGCACCAAGCCGCCAGAACGAGGAGCGGGCGGCCGATTTTCACCACCTCCTCAAACATCAGTGATCCGGCTTTTTGAGCTGTGTTGGTTCTGCTGGACGCGCAATACGGTTATGCCTTCTCAAGAACGAAGCGTGCCTTTGCCATTTACAGACTTCACCGTCAAAGCACCAGCCAGTTCAACCGTTTTGCCGAACCACTGCACGGGGACTTATATGCCATTTGGCGGATAAATTACTCATGAAAGTGGTCGTAGACCAGTCGGGCGATGGCTTCGGAGATCCCTGGCACAGCAGCAAGGTCATCGACCCCGGCTTTGGAGACCGCTTTCGCGGTCCCGAAATGCGAGAGCAACGCCTTCTTCCGAGTGGGGCCAATACCGGCAATCTCGTCCAGCGGGTTCTTGGCGATATCCTTTTTCCGGCGGGCCCTGTGAGATCCGATCGCGAACCGGTGCGCTTCATCCCGGAGGCGCTGAACGAAATAAAGGACCGGATCCCGCTCTGGCAGCATGAATGAGGGTTTGCCGGTGATGAAGAACTTCTCCCGACCTGCGTCCCGTTCCGGCCCCTTTGCGATCCCGACCAGCGGCACATCGGTCAGGCCAAGCTCTTCCAGTGTCTCCCGCGCAGCCGTCAGCTGACCCTGCCCGCCATCGATCAAAACCAGATCCGGCCAGGCTGGAATATCCGTGTCGACCGGGGCATCGGCTTCTTCCGCTTCCGGAGTATCTTTAGGATTGGGCGTTTCACCGCCCTCTGGCCGGGCATGCTCTTTCATGAGACGTGAGAAACGGCGCGTCAGGACCTCCCGCATCATGCCGTAGTCATCGCCGGGAACCAGATCATCTGACTTGATGTTGAACTTCCGGTAGTGCGCCTTTGCAAATCCTTCAGGGCCCGCAACGATCATGCCACCAACAGCATTGGTGCCCATGATGTGCGAGTTATCATAAACTTCGATACGGCGCGGAGGGGTCGCCAGGTCGAAAGCTTCCGCAACGCCTTTAAGCAACCTTGCCTGGCTTGAGGTTTCCGCAAGCCGCCGCCCCAATGCTTCGCGCGCGTTTGTCATGGCGTGCAGGACAAGTTCTTTTTTCTCGCCGCGCTTGGGAACCGTTACCTCAACCTTGCGGCTCATCCGTTCGCTCAAGGCTTCACCTAAGAGCTCTTGCTCACCGAGCGGATGAGACAACAGGATCTGTTTGGGCGCTGGCTTGTCGTCATAGAACTGGGCCAGGAAGCTTTCCAGAATGTCAGCCTCGTCCCAGGACTTGTCAGCCTTCGGGAAGTAGGCGCGGTTGCCCCAGTTTTGTCCCGTTCGGAAAAAGAATACCTGGACACAGGATTGCCCGCCCTCCTGGTGGATGGCGAAGACGTCTGCTTCATCCACCGTCTGAGGGTTGATGCCCTGATGCGCCTGAACGTGAGACAGCGCTGCCAAACGATCTCGATAGATCGCCGCCCGCTCGAATTCCAGGTCGTCAGAAGCGGTTTCCATCTGGGCAGCCAACTGTTCTTTGATCAATTGGCTGCGCCCGGACAAGAACGCCTTGGCTTCGGAAACGAGGCCCGCATAGTCTTCCGGCGCGATTTCCCCGGTACACGGTCCGGCGCAGCGCTTGATCTGATATTGAAGACAAGGCCGTGTCCGGTTCTCGTAATAGCTGTCCGAACAGGTCCGGATTAAAAAAGCCTTTTGCAGGGCATTGATCGTCCGGTCGACGGCCCCGGCCGAGGCGAACGGGCCGAAATAGTCGCCCTTGCGCTTGCGAGCCCCCCGGTGTTTGACGATGGCCGCGGATTCATGATCACCGGTGACCAGAATGTAGGGGAATGACTTATCGTCCCGCAAAAGCACGTTGAAACGCGGTCTGAACCGTTTGATCAGGTTGGCTTCAAGCAGCAGGGCTTCCGGTTCGGTGTTGGTGACGACAAATTCCATCGCGGCCGTCGCAAGGATCATGCGCATGATCCGGTTCGATTGCCCCTGCAGGCGGGTGTAGCTGGTCACCCGTTTCTTCAGGCTTCGCGCCTTGCCGACGTAGAGAACCTCTCCGTTTTCATCGAGCATGCGGTAAACACCTGGCCCGTTGGGCAGACGTTTGACCTCGCGGGCGATGACTTCAACACCCTTCAGAACCGGCGCATCCTCAGCGCCTTTCGAGTTTTCTGTTGAAGTATCGGTTTCGGACACGTCGCCCATGCTGGTCCTTTTGTGAGGATCGGAGAGTATTGGTCTGAAGTCATCTGAAAGGCGTGGTTCGCCTCACTCAGCCGGCATAGCCCAGCATGTAAACGCTGGCGATGTAAAGGCCGTATGCGGCTGTCATCACAAACCCTGAAATCCGGCCAAGACAGACCTTGAACCCGGCGAGCGCGGTCAGCAACACCGCACAGGCGAGCATCACCCAGATATCGAGCTTCAGAACCTCTTGCGGGACATCGATGGGAACAACGACAGCCGTGATCCCGATAATCGCGAGAAGGTTGAAGATATTCGATCCGATGACGTTGCCGATCGCCACGGCGCCATGCTGCCGGATTGCGGCCATAACAGTTGTTGCAAGTTCCGGAAGGGAGGTTCCAAGCGCGATCACCGTCAAACCAATCACTGCATCGCTCACACCCCAGGCCGTTGCGATGGTCGTTGCACCACTGATGGTGAAATGCGCGCCAAGCGGAAGACCGACGAGACCCAGGCCGATGTAGATGAGCGCAACCCAGATGGAATCGGGAACGTCATCGACGTCTTCCAGTTCATCATCGTTATCCATGACCTCCGCAGTGACATCCGCACCAGCTGCAGCGGCTTTTAGATCCTTCCGATGGCGCCGCGCGGCAATTGTGGACCCGCCAAGAAACACGGCCAGCAACGCCAAAAGAAGAATGCCCGACCACAGCCCGATCGGCGAGAAAAAACAAAGTGCAATGAAAACCAGCGTGACGCCAACCATGAAGAGCGCAGTCCGGGTGGCGCCCTGTTCGCCGCAAGGTGTCGCAGCAATCAAAGCGGGCATACCGAGCACGAGCAACACATTCGCAATGTTGGACCCGACCACATTTCCGATTGCAATCCCGCTGGCATTATCCAGCGCTGCCTTGAGTGAAATGACAAGTTCTGGCGCCGATGTGCCGAACGCAACAATTGTCAATCCGATGACGAGGTTCGGAATGCCAAGCCTCTGAGCGACCCCGACAGAGCCTCTGACCAAGACATCGCCGGCAATGATGAGTGCAACCAATCCACCTGCCAGGCTTAAATAGTCAAACAGCATTCTGAGTTCCGGTTCGGGTCTGAGGGTTGAAATACGGCAGATTTGGGATCGCCGTTCTTTCGACTGGGCGCGTTATACGCAATAGATTGGTGCGGGGAAAGCGGGGAACAAGGATCTTTCTTGTCCAGTCACTGCAAATCGCAACGGTCTTAATCTCTGGTTCACACTGACAGAAATTTGCCGCCATTAGTCATCAAAACTCCATAATCTCTGACCCGATCCGCCACAAACGATCTCCATATCTTCAAACCGGGGGAAGGTGTGGACGCGACTTCGAGCGCGTCTTGAATTGAATGAGTTAGTGTGGATCTGGAGTATTTTCAATGAACCGTCTTGCACTTGCAGGTTTTGCCCTCACTGCCAGCGCTGCAGGAGCGCTCGCTGCCGACCTGCCGCAGTCACCTGCACCGGCGCCAGCATATGACGCTGTCCCGGCAGGACAGCAAAGCATCGACTGGACCGGCTTTTACATCGGGACACAGCTTGGCTGGGCCTTTGGCAACTTTGACAACAGCACCGGTGGCGCAAGCCGTGGTTTCAACGACAACGGTGTCGCTGGCGGAGCTTATGCCGGATACAATTTCCAGGTCACTCCGAATGTTGTCGTCGGTCTGGAATCCGATTTCAGCCTGACTGATCTGGAAAAGAGCGGGACCGTCAACGGTCTCTCCCTCAAGTCCAGCTCTGACTGGAACGCAAACTTCCGCGGCCGTCTCGGCTACGCGTTTGACCGCTACATGATCTATGGTGCGGGTGGTTTGGCTATCGCCGACCTGGAAGCAACAGCCAATGGTGTCTCCGACAGCAAAACTGCTCTCGGCTGGACATTGGGCGCTGGTGCTGAAGCCGCGATTACGTCCAATGTTGTCGCCCGCTTCGACTACAGCTACCAGGATTTCGGCGATCAGGACTTTAACCTCGGTGGAACCGGTGTCAGCACCGAGTTCAATGACCACCAGGTACGGGCCGGTATTGCCTACAAGTTCTAAACTTGGAATTCAGGCAAACCTAAAAGAAAACCCGGCGCAGGCGTGCCGGGTTTTCTTTGTTGTAGGTTCAGCGATCGAACCTGCCGAACCTTGTCTCTTTGCAAGCGATTAGCCGGTCGCTGCAGTTTTCATCTCGCCAACTTGCGGGCGGACGGCCGCGTCATAGTCTTCCATCAACGTCTTGATGATGTCACCAACGACATAGCTGTTTCCGGCGATTTCAGACACCGGCGTCACTTCGGCAGCTGTCCCGGTAACGAAACACTGCTCGAAGCTTGAGAGCTCTTCCGGCATGATGACCCGTTCAACAACCTCAATGCCACGGTCCTTGGCAAGACCGATCACAGTCTGCCGGGTAATCCCGTTCAGGAAGCAGTCGGGCGTCGGTGTGTGGATCTTGCCGTCTTTAACGAAAAACACGTTCGCACCGGTGGCCTCGGCAACCTGGCCGCGCCAATCGAGCATCAGAGCATCAGTGTAGCCCTTTGCCTCGGCGGCATGTTTGGAGATCGTGCAGATCATGTACAGACCGGCAGCCTTGGCCTTGAACGGAGCCGTTCTCGGATCCGGACGGCGATAGTCCGCCATATCAAGCCGAATACCCTTCAAACGCTCTTCCGGCGCAAAGTAGCTCGGCCATTCCCATGCGGCGATCGCAAGGTGAATGGTGTTCTTCTGGGCGGAAATGCCCATCATCTCACTGCCGCGCCAAGCGACCGGGCGAATATAGGCGTTCGTCAAGTTCATGCGTGCAAGAGTTTCTTCCTTGGCAGCATTGATCTGCTCCGCCGTCCAGGGAATTTCAAACCCGAGCTCGCGGGCAGATGCCAGCAGACGCTCGGTATGCTCTTCGGACTTGAAGATACGTCCGCCATAGGCGCGTTCACCTTCAAACACGCTGCTTCCGTAATGCAACCCGTGGCTCAACACATGCAGCTTGGCATCGGACCAGGGCACAAAAGTCCCGTCATACCAGATATCACCTGTCAGCTGATCAAAGGGCTGTGCAGCCATGTCTTAAACTCCCGCCCGCTCTCCTGAGCGTGTTTTCATTTTTCAGTCGCGTTTTCAATCGGCTCAGGCGTACAACGGCCCATTGAATGGCTGTATCTTTTGCACAGCACGCCAACTATCGGTATCTTGAGAAGCGCGCCGTTCCTGATTGGATTCGTTTGTCGTTAAATGCTGAAAAAAGCAACAAAACGACCAATCATTTCGCACACCGTGGTCAACAAGTAACAATCGGTCCTAAATAAGTCAATATGACTGACATAAATTTCAAAGCGTCCCTGCCCGCCGAATCCAAGCCTTTGAGCCAGTCTGAACCGGCAGGAGACAATGACGGAGCCGCAAACGCTGTTCCCTACGATCTGATCGAACTTTTGTTTTTTGCCTATCGCGATTTTACCGGCGATCCGGATGATGTTCTGGCGGAATATGATTTCGGCCGCGCCCATCACCGAGTGCTCCATTTCGTGGAACGCAATCCCGGGATCATGGTGACTGACTTGCTTGGCATTTTGAGGATCACCAAACAAAGCCTCGGGCGGGTGCTGAAACAGTTGGTCGACGCGGATATCATCGAGCAGCGTGAAGGCCCGCATGATCGCCGCCAGCGCCTTTTGTACACAACGGAACGTGGCCAGGTGCTTGCGGATGATCTTGCCCGCTTGCAGCAAAAGCGCCTTGAACGCGCCCTAATTGGACTGCCTGATGGCGCCGACGTGATTGTCCGGCAATTCTTGTTGCAAGTCATTGATCCTGAAGCCAGGAACGACATTGTCGGGCTGATCCGCAGTTCATACGAATTGAAAGACTGATCTGGCGTCCGCCGGGTTCATCGTTTGGAAGGACAAATGCGCCGATGACTGTGACGGCTCCTGATGACAATGCCCCTCATCTCCTACTGGTAGATGACGACAGCCGGATCCGGGACCTTCTGGGACGGCTGTTGAAGGACAACGGATATCGCGTGTCTGCCGCGGCCAATGCGGCCGAAGCACGGGTTTGCCTGTCCGGGTTGGAGTTTGATCTGATCATTCTCGACGTCATGATGCCGGGTGAAACCGGAACGGAACTGGCAACGTCACTCCGGGAAACGTCACAGGTTCCAATCCTGATGCTGACAGCAAGAACGGATGCTCCCGACAGGATCGCCGGCCTGGAGGCGGGCGTCGACGATTACCTCGGCAAGCCGTTTGAACCGAAGGAATTGTTGCTGCGCATCGGTGCCATTCTGCGCCGAGGCCAATACCAACCGCCAACGACGGTGACGGAAATCCGGTTCGGACCGTTTTGCTACAACACATCGCGGGGTGAACTCAAAAACGGCGACAGCTCGATCCGCCTCACCGACCGCGAGAAACAGATCCTGTCGATTTTCGCAGAACAACCCGGCGCCACCGTTCCGCGGCACAAGATTGTCGGCGATGACAGTGGCCTCGGTGAACGCACGGTCGACGTCCAGATCAACAGGTTACGCCGGAAAATCGAAGATGATCCGGGCAACCCCGTCTACCTGCAAACCGTTCGGGGCATCGGCTACCGGCTTGCGTGTGACTAGGGCCTGTTGAATGGCGAGTATTGAAAGCTTTCTACAGCGGTATGCAGCTTTTCTTCCCGTCAAGGCTGCTCATCGCGGCTATCGCCGCGTCTCCCGGTTTCTCTACCGGGTCATGCCGAAAGGCCTTTACACCCGAACCTTTCTGATCATCGTGATCCCGGTTGTCATACTGCAATCGGTGATCGCCTTCGTCTTCATGGAGCGGCACTATCAACTTGTGTCGCGGCGCATGTCTGAAGCCGTGGTTCGTGAGATTGCAGCTGTTGTCTATGTTCTTGAGAACTACCCGCAAGATCCGGCGCATGCAAAGATCGAAGAACTGGGCGCGAGGGCGCTCGGCATGTCCATGTCGATCCTGCCGCTGGAGCCGTTGCCTCCCCCCGCTCCGAAGCCGTTTTTCGATGTCATTGATCAGGAGCTCAGCAAGGCGATCAGCCAACGGATCGGCCGGCCATTTTGGATCGATACCGTCGGCCGGTCGCGGTTTGTCGAAATTCGAATTCAGCTGCAAAACGAGGTTCTTCGTGTCTTTACACGCCGGAGCCAGACCTTTGCCTCAAACTCACACATTTTCCTTGTGTGGATGTTTTCGACAGCCCTTGTTCTGATCATCATCGCGCTCTTGTTTTTGCGCAATCAAATGCGCCCGATCATCCGTCTTGCAAACGCGGCTGAGGCATTCGGCAAGGGCCGCCCGGTCGGCGATTACAAGGCAAGCGGAGCTTTGGAAGTCCGGCGCGCGGGGGTCGCCTTTGCCGACATGCGCCGGCGGATCGAACGGCAGATCGACCAACGCACAACAATGCTGGCAGGTGTGAGCCATGACCTACGTACCATCCTGACCCGCATGCGGTTGCAGCTTGCGTTTCTTGGCGACACGCCGGAAAGCGAAGCCATGCGCAAAGACGTGGATGAAATGAGCAACATGCTGGAGGATTATCTGGCGTTTGCCAAAGGCGATGGCGATGAAGAGCCGCAAGAAACCGATTTGGCGCTTTTGTTCGAAGAGCTTGAGGAAGAGAGCGAGATTTCCGGCAACAACGTCAAAGCCGATTTTGACGGCCCCTCGGAAGTTCTGCTTCGCCGGAACTCGATGAAACGGTGCCTCTCAAACCTGGTGACCAACGGCTGCAAGTATGGGCAGCGTGTCGAGCTCAATGGAACAATTGAGAATGACTGGTTGATCATCACCGTCGATGATGACGGCCCGGGCATTCCCGAGGATCAGCGCGATATGGCGTTTCGTGCTTTTCACCGCCTTGATTTGGCGCGCAATCAGGACAAGACCGGGAGTGGCCTCGGCCTTGCAATTGCCCGCGATATCACGCGGTCACACGGCGGCGATCTCTACCTCGAAGACAGCCCGCTTGGCGGGTTGCGCGCCCGCCTCAGGATCCCGGCTTAAGTGACAATGAGATAGTTAGAACCAGAAGACTTAATAGAGCCGCCCGCCGATTGGCACGTCCTTGTCGGGGGTCATCAGGACGACCTCTCCATCGGCGTCTGGAACACCAAGTGTGAGGACCTCAGACCTGACAGGTCCAATTTGGCGCGGTGGGAAGTTGACCACCGCCATGACCAAGCGGCCAACAAGCGTCTCGGGCGTGTAGTGTTTCGTGATCTGGGCAGAGGTTTTCTTGGTTCCGATCTCTGGTCCGAAATCGATCCGGAGTTTGTAGGCAGGTTTCCGCGCTTCGGGAAACTCCTCAGCCTCAACAACGCGGCCCACACGTACGTCAACTTTCAAAAAATCGTCAAAACTTATTTGGTCACTCACGGTTCACTCCATTTTTGAGCGACCATGATCGCTAAACCAGCAGGAGTAAACCCTGGAAATTACGCGCCCTGTTCTTACGGCATCGGCATTTCAGCGTCGGCCGCAAAATCATCATCTTCTCGAGATCTGCTGCGGCTCCGGCCGCGCCTGGACGCAGATTTGATAAATTTGCGCAAACCCTTTGCCATTCCTTCCAATCGGTTTAGGCGCTTCATGAAAGACACGCCATTGTCGAGTTCCTTGTCGAGGCGCGCCATGGTGCGCGGCATGCCTTCATCCGGTTCGTCCAACCAGGTATCGACGACCTTTGCAAACGCCATTACGAGCCCTTGGGCAACCACTGTGCCCTTTGCTCCAGCCAGATCGATTCCCGCGGCGACAAGCATCCATTTCTGCGAGCGTATGGCGATGCGATTGAATTCAAGTGCCAGGCCCGGGTCTTCATCGGCTGCGGTTTTGAGGGCCCGGACGGCCTCCTTATGCTCCGCCAGAGCATCTATGCGTGTCATCAGGATATCGAACAGACGGTCACGTGCCGGCTGATTATCCATACCCTCGTCGCGCTCGTCCAAAACCGCAGCGTCAATGCTCTCCGCAAATGCTTCGACCAGAGCAAGTTTGGACGGGTACGCACGCCGAAGGTCCGACAATTTGACTTTGGCGGTCTCGGCAATCAGCTGAAGCGAGACATCCTCGTAGGGATGCTTTTCAAGCAACTCCAGAAAAACGGTGAGGATCTTCTGCTTCGTCTTGGCGGTTGCCATGCCCTGGTCTCCTGTTTCCTAACCGGAAGATAGGAGACCAGCGATGCGGCGAAAAGGGGTATCTCGCCGCACCCGTTGCGGTTTTAGCCTGCCAGTTCTTTTGCCCGTTTCACAGCAGCAGCGACTGCCTCGGTCATGATGGGCAGGATTCCACTTTCAGACATCAAAACATCTAACGCGGCCGCGGTCGTCCCGTTCGGGCTGGTGACGTTCTGACGCAAAATCGCCGGGTCCTCTCCGGACTGGTGCATCAATTCACCAGCTCCGCAAACTGTGGCTATGGCCAATTGCTCCGCAAGCTCCTCGGTCAAACCCACAGCTTTGCCGGCTTCTTTCAACGTTTCGGTCATGTAGAAAACATAGGCGGGTCCCGAACCACTGACGCCGGTGACGAGGTCAATCTGGTCCTCGCTGTCCAGCCAAACGACCTTGCCGACGGCGGAAAGAAGCTGGGAGATCGTGTTCTTTTGCGCGTCCGTAACTTTTTCGGTTGGGTAAACTGCAGTAATGCCTCGTTTCACCATGGCAGGCGTGTTCGGCATGCACCGTGCCGTCGGGATGTCTCCGAAAAACTCCTGAAACTTGCGTACCGGCGTTCCGGCAGCGACCGAAAGGACCAGCGTGCTGTCGTCGCTGGCGGGCACCAAACCAGGCAGCACATCATCCATCATCTGCGGCTTAACGGCCACGAGTATGATACCCGCAGTCACATTATCCGGCATCTGCGCAGCATGACCAATGCCATGTTTTTTCAAAAGCGCACCGATTTCCGGCGATAAAAAGGGATCAACAACAAGAATGGATGCCGGATCAATTCCCTCCGCCATCCATCCAGACAACATCGCCCCACCCATCTTGCCAGCGCCGACAAGAACAAAGGGGCGCTCCTTGGAAAACGTCATGCTTCTCCTGCAGTTTCAAAAAGGGCTGTACTGAGGGCCTCCGACGCGGAGTGGCCAGCCCAGACCACAAACTGGAAGGCTTGATAGAACCGCTCGCAGTTATCAAGCGCATTGGCCAGCATGGCCTCGATTTGTGCCGAAGTCGGCTCCGCGCCGCCTGCGAGCAGCAGGGATTGGCGGAACATGACCACACCTTCCTTGCTCCAGAGATCGAAGTGGCCAGCCCACAGCTGTTCATTGACCAGTGCCAAGAGCCGGACAACCTCGGTCTTTCTGATCTCCGTCACCTTCAAGTCGAAGGCACACGCCAAGTGAAGCGCCTCAACATCTTCCATCCAGGAAAAGGAGACGTGGTAATCACACCAATTTCCGGCAATGGAAATCGTGATCTCATCGTCATCTGAGCGCTCGAACGTCCAGTCGTTCAAGGCCGCAACAGTTTCGATGGTATCCACGGGATTCTCAGGTCGCTCGAAGTCGATCTCGATGAGGCTCATATGCCTTCTCCCCTTCCAGCCGGGGCCGTATACCCGATCAGGATAACCGGGTGGGCCGCCGGGGTAAGTCCCAAGCCGAGGAGCAAAGGCGCGTCCTTGTCTGGCCCAATCGTTAGACCGGTTCCGCCTTGCTCCGAACGAATCCCTGTTATCTTTGAGTATAGGTGCAGGAAGGACTTGAGGCCTACCTACCAATTTCGAGCAGAAAGCCGAAACTTGTGGACGAGTGAGCAGAAAGTTTAGCCTTCCTGCCCAAAAACACTGCAATTCCGCCGAGTTTGACTGTTACATCACTGACATCATTGATTAACAGAAATCGGCCGATAACGCTGATAAAGCGACCGCTTAGCTCTTTTCGGAGGCCTTTTCACCGGCTCCTTCGAGTACTGCGAGTCTTTCTTCCAGTTCATCAAGACGATCAAGAGCGCGGACGGCCATCTCTTTCACCGCTTCATGCTCTTCACGCGACACCAGATCCATGTCGGAAAGAAAACGTTCCGCCTGGGCGCGAAATGCAGTCTCGACCTCGCGGCGCGCGCCTTGGGCAACACCGGCAGCATCGGTCATCAGCTTTGCGAAATCATCCAGCAGGCGATTTGGGCCTTGGGTCATGCCCTGCTCCTTTCAAGCATTAAATGTCTACCCGACAGGTATGAGGGTTTAAGGTGAACTTCAAGCGCTTAGATCAGTGAACATCTGCCAATACGAACGATATATCAGTTCGTACCCCAAAGACGTGATGCACGGTGGCTTGACGCCCGATGCGAGATCGCGCATGCGTTGCCCACATCGGCATTTACTCCGAAACCGAGGGTCCCAGCTTGCCACCGCTTCTCGCCATTCCGTTTCCAGCGATTGATCCCGTTATCGTCGAAATCGGTCCGTTTGCCCTGCGCTGGTATGCGTTGGCCTACATCGTCGGCATTGTTTTGGCATGGCGGTACATGAGAGCCCTTGCGCTCAACGATACTCTCTGGGGACCAAGGAACCGTCCAACCCCGGTCGATCTGGATGACTTTGTGCTCTGGGGGACACTGGGCATTATCCTGGGCGGACGTCTTGGATATGTCCTGTTCTACAATCCCGCTTATTACCTCGCAAACCCGGGGGAAGTTCTGGCGATCTGGTCAGGTGGCATGTCGTTTCATGGCGGCTTTGCCGGAACGGTTATTGCCATGATGCTGTTTGCCTGGAAACGCGGGCTCTCATTGTGGACCCTGTTCGATCTTGCCGGCTGCGCGGCGCCCATCGGCATATTCTTCGGCCGGATGGCGAATTTCATCAACGGTGAGCTTTGGGGACGGCCGACAGATGTCCCATGGGCTGTTGTCTTTCCAAACGCCGGACCTGAACCGCGCCACCCGAGCCAGCTTTACGAAGCCGCCCTGGAAGGCGTGATCCTGTTCCTGGTGCTCCGCCTTTTGAGCCATCGCTTCAAATTGCTGCAGCGGCCAGGCTTCCTAGCCGGCGCTTTCGCCTGTGGCTACGGCGTGGGACGATCCATCGTCGAGCTCTATCGGGTCCCCGATGCCCACATCGGATATTTGAGCGGGTTCCTGACGATGGGAATGCTCTTGTCACTCCCGATGATCCTTGCGGGGATCGCGTTAATGGTCTGGTCCGCCAAACGAACTCCGCAGGCAGCTGATAAGTGAGCGCACTCAAAGAGAAGCTTCGCCAACAGATCGCATCAGAAGGTCCTATTTCTGTTGCAACCTACATGGCGCGCTGCCTCGGTGATCCGGAGCATGGGTATTATACCACCCGGGAGCCGTTTGGACGAACAGGCGACTTCATAACGGCTCCGGAAGTTAATCAGATGTTTGGCGAACTCATCGGTGCAGTCTGCCTGAAAGCTTATGAAACGCTGGGCGCTCCGAGCGACTTCCAGCTGGTGGAGCTCGGCCCGGGCCGCGGCACGCTCATGGCCGACTTTCTCCGTGTGGCATCTCATCGGCCAGAGTTCCTGGAGGCAGCCACACTCAATCTCGTTGAGATGAGTCCGAGGTTGCGGCGGGTTCAATCGCAAACACTTCAGAACACACAGCTTCAGCCCAATTTCCGGAACACGTTTCAGGATGTACCGGACGGCCCCGTAATCGTGATTGCAAACGAGTTTTTTGATGCGCTCCCGATCCACCAGTTCGTCAAGACACCGAATGGTTGGAACGAACGCATGGTCGGACTTGATGCGTCTGGGAAACTGGAGTTTGGCGTGGGCCCTGCACAGCTGCCAGCTGACGCTATTCCCCCTGCCGCAATGAAAGCTCCGGAGGGGAGCATTTTGGAGACGCAGCCTGCGGCCAATGCAGTCGCAGAGGAAATTGCGACGCGTATTGCGGAACATGGCGGCTTTGCTCTGTTCATTGACTACGGTTACGCCCAAACGGCACCAGGCGATACGCTGCAAGCCCTCTACCGGCATGCTTATGATGATGTTTTGGCCCACCCTGGCGAGGCAGATCTCACAGCGCATGTGAATTTCGAGGCACTCGCAACTGCTGCAAGGAGAGCGGGTGCAGTACCGCTTCCCCTCCTCACTCAAGGCACATTTTTGCTTCAGTCAGGACTTTTGGAACGCGCGGGCGCTCTTGGTGCCGGAAAAACACCGGCAGATCAGGATACCATCCGGGATGCGGTCGAACGGCTTGCCGCTCCGGACAAGATGGGCGATCTTTTTAAAGTTCTCGCGATTGCACCTGAGGGCCAAGTCTTTGCCCCTTTCGAACCGGCGAGTTAGAAGCGCCTGCAAGACCTTGCGGTGATACACCATGGAGACCGAATGAAAATCGAGGCGAACGAGCTCAATTGCAATGGGATCACGCACGGCTTCTTCACGCGCAACGGCGGTGTATCCGGTGGCCTTTACGAGAGCTTGAACATTGGTCTCGGCTCTGATGACGAACGGCCTCTGGTTCTTGAAAACCGGAAACGGGTTGCCGAGACATTCGGCATCGCGCCGGAGCACCTTGTCTCGCCTTACCAGATCCATTCTCCAGATGTGATCACGGTCGAAGGCCCTTGGGCAGAAGGTGCAGATCGCAAAGCTGATGCGCTTGTAACAAAAACCCCGAACGTGGCTCTCGGGGTAGCAACTGCGGACTGCGGACCGATTCTCTTTGCCGATCCGGAGGCCAAAGTTGTTGGTGCAGCCCATTCCGGCTGGAAGGGGGCGATCTCAGGCGTCATGGAAAACACTGTTGCGGCCATGGAAGATCTTGGCGCGAGCAAGCACAACATCCGCGCTGTACTCGGACCGACGATTTCACAGAATTCCTATGAGGTTGGACAGGAGTTCTTCGAACGGTTTGCAGATACGTCGCAAGCGAATGAGACATATTTCAAACCGTCATCGCGCGCGGAACATCACATGTTCGATCTACCTGCGTTCATTACAGATTGTCTAAAGAACCTCGGCCTTGCAAAGGTCACGTCAATCGACGTCTGTACATATGTGGACGAGGACCGCTTTTTTTCTTATCGACGAACAACGCATCGCAAGGAACCGGATTACGGGCGCCAAATCAGTGCCATTATGATCCGTGCATAACGAAAAATGAGGTTAGCATCGGGTCGCTTTTGCACCAGAACTGTTGGCCTGCTACCCAATTCGCCGCGAATAAGGCCGGATTGGCGGTTAGCTGCACCGGTTCTGCACCAAGCCTCTCGACCTACCGGACAAGTCGGGCTAAACCAGAAACCAAATCGGGGTGGGGTTCGGCAAGTGCCGGAATCTGGCCCAAACGCCATGTGAGAGAATTCAGGCCAGCCATCTAAATGCCCCATAAAACCGAATTCGCGATTCTCCGGATCCTCAAAGTTATCGGAGGGCTGCTTCTGGTAGGTGGCCTAGCTGCCTGCCAAGGCGCAAATCCTCCTCCAGCTGCGATCAACACGACGCCGGTCGCGCCGAGCTTCATCCAACCCATTGATGAACAACAGGGCACGACGTTTGCCTTCGAGCCGTTTACCGGCGCCCCGGGCAACATTGCCGATGAGCTTTCCAATGAAATTGGTCAACAGGCTGCCCTGCGCGGCCTTAAGCTTGTGCGGCGAGTCGGTGCTGACGCGACCTACCGGGTGAACGGATATCTCGCAGCGACGGGCCAACCTAGCAAAGGTACGGTATTTTACGTTTTCGACATCGTTGACCGATCAGGGCGCCGCTTGAAACGGATTTCGGGTGCTGAGGAAACCGGAGGCTCTACTGGCGATCCCTGGACTGGGGCAACGTCCACGGTTCTGACCCGCATCGCAGAACGTTCTGTGGTTGAAATTTCCGCCTGGCTCAACCGATAAGGTCAACTTTAACCGGATAAATCAAAACCGGCGTCATAAAAACTAAAAAAACCGCACCTGACACCCTCAGCGCGGTTGTCGTCTGTCCGGTTGGTTGTTACAACGCCGCCGCCTGCCGAAGGTTTTCCCCCAAGAAGGCTTTGGGCAATCGGCACCTTGAACGACCTAACGCCCCAACCGCGTGTTTGCTTGGCCCCTCTTGGCCCTACAAACCCGGCTCCGCACCAGAAGGACTTGCGGCTTATGAAGATCGTCGCGGGCAATTCCAACCGAGCCCTGGCCGAGGAAATCTCCCAATACTTGGATGTTCCATTGGCCAAATGTCAGGTCCGGCGCTTCGCCGACCAGGAAATCTTCGTCGAAATCCAGGAAAATGTGCGCGGTGAGGACGTCTTTGTCGTCCAGCCGACCAGCTACCCGGCCAATGACCACCTTATGGAGCTGCTCATCATTATTGATGCACTGCGCCGGTCATCTGCCCGCAGAATCACTGCTGTTATTCCTTACTTCGGATATGCCCGCCAGGACCGCCGCGCCTCCGGCCGGACACCCGTCTCGGCCAAGCTTGTTGCGAATTTGATCACGGAAGCCGGTGCTGACCGCGTACTGACACTGGATCTGCACGCCGGCCAAATCCAGGGTTTCTTCGATATTCCGACGGACAACCTGTTCGCCGCACCGGTCATGACCCGCGACATCAAGGAGCGCTATGCGACCGACAATGTCATGGTCGTCTCGCCGGATGTCGGTGGCGTGGTTCGTGCCCGCGCGCTTGCAAAGCGCATCGAGGCTCCGCTGTCCATCGTCGACAAACGCCGCGACAAGCCTGGAGAATCGGAAGTCATGAACATCATTGGTGATGTGAATGGCTACGATTGCATTCTGGTGGACGACATCGTCGACAGTGGGGGCACGCTCTGCAATGCAGCGGATGCGCTGCTTGCCAAAGGCGCAAAGTCAGTCACCGCCTATATCACCCACGGCGTTTTGTCCGGCGGTGCTGTTGCACGCGTAACCTCCTCCAAGCTGAAGGAACTGGTGATCACCAACTCCATCGAGCCGACGGCTGCTATCACTGCCGCGCCGAACATTCGCGCGATCTCGATTGCTCCGTTGATGGGGGAAGCAATCAACCGGACAGCCTTGGAAAAATCGGTTTCCAGTCTGTTCAACTGATTGGTCTGATAGACTTTTTGAAAGCGCCGGTTTGCCGGCGCTTTTTTGTTTGAGTGAAACCATCTGCGATCAGTTGAGCTTGCCCGGCAGACTGAGGTCTCCAGAAGCCACATCGAATACGTCGACGACGCACAGCAGCGGAGCGTGGATGTTCTGATTGACGCGCAAAGCCGACGTCACCCCGTCGTAAGACATCCCATCAGCTACTGACGGATCATCAAAACTGACATTGATCGTGATTTCTTCACTTTTGAGCACCGGGGAGAAACCTGGGCTGTCGATGTAAATCGGCAATCCCGGCCAGGTCGCTGGCATTTTGGGCGAGGCCCCATCCGGGATATCCTTCACCGACAAAGCTCCTGCCCCACAGGCTTCGTTGGGCGTTAAAACAACCCAGTGCGAGTGCCATTTGGCGCCGTCGTTTGTGAGATCTCCGTCCCCATCTTCATCAAAGAGCGGTGTGTCATCAAAATCCGGGTGAGACGTTGCAACAAGTGCCAGGATCCCGTCTTCGCTTTCAAAGCCGACAGCGTCCGGCTTCAATGAGGTCGGCCAAACATAGGCCTCAACCGGAGCCCCGGCGAGTTGACCGGCCGGTTCAGGCGTCGTGGCCCCAGCGGTTCCCTTCAGCGTCATGTGAAAGGTCACAGTGCGTCCGGAGCGATGCACGTGGGCTGCCAGAATATCGTAGTTCTGGTCTATTTCGGCGTTTTCCGGCGACAGCACTGCGCCCTCTTGGTGAATTGCATGATCGCTGTGTGACCCGCCTGCCAGGGCGGCAACCGGCAGGGCAGCCAGGACAAGACTTCCAGCTAGTGTCTTCAACATGGGTGTTCTCCTTTTGAAAAAAGACGCCCCTTCGATAATAGCGAGTCGATACTATTGCAAGTTTAATTTCGACTCGCTATAAAAAAATATGACCAACGATCGCGACCACACCCGATTTATCTCAGATCTGATTGACCGCCTCGGCAGGCTGAACGCGGCCGAAGAATGGAATGGACCGCTCAACCCGTCACAATTCGCTGCACTTTCGTATCTCGCTCGGGCAAACAGGTTTTCGCGGGCGCCGTCTCACGTAGCCGACTACCTGGCAACCACCAGAGGCACAGCGTCGCAAACCTTGAAAGCACTGGCCCGGAAAGAGCTGATTGGCGAGTCGCGACTTGAAGAAGACAAGCGCAGCATTCGTTATGACGTGACAGATGACGGGCACGCTTTGCTGGCCGCGCAATCTGCAATGTCAGCCGCCATTTCGGCTCTTGAGGCGACGAACGCTGAAGCGCTAAAGGACGGGCTGACAGCGTTGGTTATGAAGCTACTGGAACAGCGCGGTGCAAAGTCCTTCGGTCTTTGCAAAGAGTGTAGCCACCATCAATCAACGGATGCTGGCGGGTACTGCAACCTTCTGGACGTTCCGTTGAAGCCGCAGGAAGCTGAACAGATTTGCCATGAGCACACCCCTACCACAGGATGACTCTTAAAGATGACAACCGCACAGATCTTGGGCGTATATGCCGGAAAACCTGAGGACAGATGGGACGGGAAAGCACCCTCTGCAATCCGTAAGTCTCTGATTCAGGGAGCTGTTCAGCTTACAGAAACCGGGATTGTGGAAGACCAGCAGGCGGATCTTGCGGTCCATGGCGGTCCTGAGAAAGCGCTGCACCACTATCCTTCGGAACACTACGCCGCTTGGGCTGAGCTCTTTGGCATTTCCCCGTTCGCATACGAACCCGGGACATTTGGGGAAAACATATCATCGTCCGGTTTCACCGAAGCAGACCTTTGTATTGGCGATGTTTTTGCCGTCGGCTCAGCCCGTCTCCAAATCTGCCAGGGCCGCCAGCCGTGCTGGAAGCTTAACATGCACACCCAGAACCCTGCCCTTGCGGCGCATTTTCAGAAAACTGGCAAAACGGGCTGGTACCACCGGGTTTTGGAAACCGGCATTTTCGAAGCAGGCGACAGTATGACCTTGATCGAGCGGCCCTGCCCGGATTGGAACCTGAAAGACGTGATCTTTGCCCGGTTCAACCCGAAACTGGAAAGCAGTACGGCGTCCACGCTTGCCAACCTGGCCGTACTTGCCGAACCATGGCGGGCCGCCTTCGCAAAGAAGGTCGACCCTGATTTTGTAGAAGATACGTCACGCCGACTGCCCGGAAGCTAGGCGGGATCGCTCCGGCAACCCTTAAGCAGCTTCAACGGCTTTGAGGAACCGGTCCACCGTCCCGCGGAGGTCTTCGGTTTTGTCGGCTACATCATTAGACGCCCGCAAAACATCGCCAGCGGAGGAGCTGGTCATCTGCGACTTTTCGCTGATTGCCACCATCGACCCCGCGACCGACCGCGTTCCTTGAGCAGCCTCTTGGACATTCGCAGAAATCTCGGTTGTCGCCTGTCCCTGTTCCTGAACCGCCGACGCGATGTTTCCGGTGTAATTGTCGACGGTAGCCATGGTTTCCGCGATCGTACCGATCGCCGAAACGGCTTCCTTTGTTGCCGCCTGGACTTCAGACACCTGCGCCTCAATCTGCTCGGTCGCCTTGGCCGTCTGTGTCGCCAATTCCTTGACTTCGGACGCAACAACCGCGAAGCCTCGGCCCGCCTCTCCGGCACGTGCAGCCTCAATCGTTGCATTGAGAGCCAGAAGGTTGGTCTGCTCGGCAATATCAGAGATCAGGTTCACAACATCGCCGATGTTCTGGGCAAGCTGCGCCAGCCCGCCAATCCGCTCGTTGGTTTCCTGAGCAGATCCGAGTGCAGCCCGGATAATCTCCGTGGTGCTGTCAACTTGCCGGCCAATCTCCTGAATGGACGCGGACAGCTCTTCAGAGGCGGACGCCACGGTCTGGACATTTGCAGACGCCTGCTCGGAGGCCGCTGACGCGTTTGTCGCCTCGCCGGATGTTTCATCCGCAATGCCGTTGAGGCCCTCGGCGGCCGCCTGCATTTGATTGTTGTTGTGAACAACCGTATCAAGCATTTGCTCGACTTCATCGCGGAAAGTTTCAATCAAGGAACTGACCCGATGAGCTTGTTCTTGTTGTGCTTGCTGGTTGGCATTTTGCTCTGCCTCCAACCGCTCACGCTCCAACGCATTCTCCCGGAAAACGGCGACTGTGTCGGCAATTTCCTTGATCTCATCGTCGGAGGTCTGCTTGGGGACATTGACCGCTGTATCGCCTTTGGCCAGAGCGCCCATGACACCCGCCAACCCATTGATCCGGCGGGACAACTGCACCGACACCCAAAGGCCGAGCAGCCCGGCACCAAGTGCGCAAACCACAGCGATGACCACCGTCCAGTTCCGCAGCTTCGCCAGCGGGGCGAGGACTTCAGCCGCGCTCTGCACTACGACAAGAGCATAGTTTTTGCCGAGATATTCAAACGGTACGGCTGCCGCGAATGATTCCTGTCCTTGCAGATCGTCCAAAACCTGGAACTCCGGCGCGCCGCCAAGTGCATTGAGAATAGGACTGCCCTGGAGCAGATCGCTCGTCACTTCATCGACATCGGGGGTTCGAACACTGTCGTTTTGAATGATCCCGTCAGCGTTGACCAAAAACACATTCCCAGTCTCACCAAGGCCTGCATACTTGCCAAGCATGTTGCTCACGCGGGAGACAGCGGTCTCATAAATGGCGACACCGATGACCTTTGACCCGACCGAAATCGGTACTGACATAAAACCAACAGGCTTGTCGTTGGGTCCAGGATAGCGCTCTACATCGAAAACATGCGCCTGGTCCGGAGCACCTGCAATGGCCGCCTCGAACGCCTTGGCTGCTGCCGTGCCGGTCCATTCGGCTGACTTCAGATTTTGAGCAAAATCAGCCTTTTTCTGAACGCTGTAGACAACATCGCCGTCCAAATTGATCAATAGGATCTCGTCGAAGCTGTTGGATTCGGCGAACGCCCGCATTGCAGGATGATGCTTGGTATGCGCCCGGTCGTATGGCTTGCGGCCAGCCTTCACAAGATCTGCACGTTGATCCGCAGGATGCGGATTGTCCGTGACATACACCTTGGTAAGGGTTGCCTGCGCCTTGTCGCCGTACTTCGCCCAGTTTTTATCAAAGTCGGAATAGGCAGCCCGTAAGCCTTTGCCTGATGCATGATCTGTCACAAGAGCCTGTTTAGAGGACAGATAATCTGTCAGGGCGTCCTTGCGGCTTTCAGCGAGGCCCATAAGCTTTTCTTTAGCCAGATCCCGGACAGATTGTGCTCCGGACATGTAGCTCGCAATACCGACACCTGCCGAACAGAACAATGCAATCCCGACCATGATGGCGGGAAGTTTCTGAGAGACTTTCAAAGGCTTTGCTCCGCAAAGAACGTGGGCAAGGTTTCCACCTTGCCCGTTGAAATATTAAAGATTTTCGACGTTCACGCCGAACGTGACGGCACCGATAGGCTCACCACTATCCGGATCAACAACCGGTACACTGACCTGGCTCTGCAGAAGCTGAGTGCTCTCATCTTCTTCAAGATCACTGATGTGCACGGAGCCCGAACCCGCGCCGTAGGTCTCTTGCCATTTGGCTTCATCGCCTTGCCAATAGTCAGAGGTCACATCGCTCTGACCAACATTGAGACCCTTGGCATCCATCACAAAGATTTCGGTAAAGAGACCATCGCTGCCATCTTGCAGATCGGCCAAATATCCGGACAGATCGTTTTCAAGCACGGCATCGATCATCGGCTGATCAACTGCTTCTGCTTCAGCGCGCCAGGTTTTGTCGAGCTCATCGATCTTGGCCTGATCATGACCGGCAGTTTGCGTGTTCTGTGCCTTTACGGCCGCAATCACTTCAGAAGAGGACGCGATTTCGGCAATTTGGCCGTTCGCCAGCTCTTCCAGCTCAGCCCTAAACTCATTCGCGTTAGCGGCACCGGTTGCAAGGAGTACAAATACCGCGGACTTCAAAAACGTTTTCATGGATCGCTCTCCGTTGAGTTCCGTAACGACATTCAACGCGGCAGATCTTAATCACATATGTATAGTCGCTTATGTTTACTGATTGAATTACTATTACATTCAACCAATGAGTTGCATTACAAAACCAATAATCTAAATAACTCAAACAACACTCGATGGTTGATAATTTTTACTTTTGAGAACTAGCAGATTTGACGATAATCGCGCACCTATCGGGGCAGCTTGCTTTTCCAAAGGGTTTCAGCTATATCGCGCTCGCGCCTGCACCCCTGGAGGAGGCGCTCGTAGGACCGATCCCGGACAACTGATCGAACACTCGGTGACCCTGTTCGCCGGTCCGTTACATATACCTATAGGAGTTTGCCATGGCTTCCAGCTATGAGCTGAAGGCGTCGGCACGGGACCGTGTGGGCAAGGGGGCCGCACGAGCACTGCGTCGCGAAGGCCTTCTACCTGCCGTGATCTACGGCGACAAGAAACCGGCTCTGCCGATCACCATTCCGGTGAAAGAAACCACCCTCACCCTGCACAAGGGCGGTTTCCTGATCAACATCGGAACCATCGACATCGACGGTGAAAAGCACCAGGTCATCGCCAAGGACTTCCAGCTGCACCCAGTGCGCGACGATGTTCTTCACGTTGATTTCCTGCGCGTATCCGGCAACACGACCCTGACGGTCGATATTCCGGTGACCTTCATCAACGAAGAGACCTGCCCGGGCCTGAAAAAAGGCGGCATGCTGAACGTGGTTCGTCACACTGTCGAGCTGATCGTTCCGGCGAATGCCATCCCGGAAACACTGGTCTTCGACCTTGCGAAAGTCGAAATCGGCGACACGCTGCACATATCGGCAACCACCCTGCCGGAAGGCGCGCAGCCGACCATTACCGACCGTGACTTCACCGTCGCAACACTTGCTGCTCCTGGCGGCGGTGTACAGGACGACGAAGAAGAAGCCGAAGGTGGTGAAGAAGAGACAAGCGAATAAGCTTGATCCTTCGATAAATTTGCAGAAGACGGCATCGTCTTCTGCACTTTGGGCAGCCGATTTCGGCTGCCTTTTCGTTTCAGCACCCTGATTTCAAAGAACGCGCAGAGACAGATCATGAAACTGATTGTCGGCCTTGGAAATCCCGGCGGAAAATACGCCCATAACCGCCACAACATTGGTTTCATGGCGCTTGATGAGATCCACCGCCGCAATTCCGGTTTCCAACCCTGGCGCGCCCGTTTTCAGGGTCAGGTCTCTGAGGGGCGTCTGGGCAGCGAAAAGGTGCTGTTGCTCAAGCCCTCCACCTACATGAACGAATCCGGCCGCGCAGTCGGCGAAGCCATGCGCTTTTTCAAGATCGAGCCGGAAGACATAGTCGTCATTTATGATGAACTGGATCTCCCGCCTGCCAAATTCCGGATGAAGAAGGGCGGTGGTCATGGCGGTCACAACGGTCTGCGGTCAATATCGGCGCATATTGGTCAGGAGTACCGGCGTTTGCGGCTTGGAATCGGTCATCCGGGCGACAAAAAACTCGTCTCCAACTATGTCCTAGGCGACTTCTCCAAGGCGGACCAAGACTGGCTGGACCCGCTGCTTGCAGAAATTGCTGATCAGGCTGGCCTTTTGGCAGAAGCAAAAGACAGCCAGTTTGCCAACAAGATGACATTGGCGCTCGAACCGGAAAAAGCTCAGCGCGGCAACAAGGCGGCCTCCCAGAAGCCGGACAAGCCCTCCAAGCCAAAACAGCAGAGCCATATTCGCCAGGCCCGGCAGAATAAACCCGCCGCGAACTTGCCCAAGTCAGGCCCGATGGCAGACATGCTGAAAAAGCTTCTGGGTGGTGGCGACAAAACATAGAATACAATTAGAGATTTTAGATCACACAACCGCACGTCATATTGTGGTAACCTGCATCAGGATAATGGCCCCAAGCTTGATAAAAGGGGAAATCATGCGCCAGGTTGTTCTTGCAAGCGTTGTTCTGGGGCTCACACTCACGCCCGCGGCTGCCTTCAAGAAACTTGAAGGCTATTTCATCGCCGAACAAACCTGCGAAGCCTACCAAAGCAAGAACAGGCAGACCAATCCCGGCAACGTCTTGACGTCTCCGCGGATTGCCTACGACATCAGGGGCATCAACAAACAAGGCGGCGATTATTTCCAGATCCTGGTTGATGATGCTCCGGTGACGCAGCTCCGCTGGGTCAGCACATCTTGCGGTGTGCATGTGGTGGATGCCGGCACGGTGACCGTCGATCCAGTCGTCGACCCTGGCATCACGCCTGTTACAAGCGGACAGGAATCCACAGACAATCTGCTGACGCTCAGCTGGCAGCCTGCTTTTTGTGAGATCCGCCCCGGCAAACAGGAGTGCCAGGATCTGAATTCAGGAAATCTGCCGCACACAACCCGTCAACTGTCCATCCATGGGCTCTGGCCGCAACCGAAAGGTAACGACTATTGCGGTGTGCCGGCCTCTGTTCGAAACCTCGACAAACCGGGCAACTGGCACCTCCTCCCCGCCCCTGAGATTGACACCGAAACGGCCGACGCACTCGCCGCGGCCATGCCCGGTTTTGCGAGCTTCCTGCATTATCACGAGTGGATCAAACACGGCACCTGCTACTTCGGCGCCGGCGGCGCGGACGAGTACTACGACGACACCCTCTATCTGACTGGCCTCGTAAACGATTCAGCCGTCGGCGACGTGTTCTTCAACAATGTCGGCCGCGAGGTTTCCGGCGCACAAATTCGGGCCACCTTTGATGCTGCCTTCGGCGTCGGCACAGGCGCACGGGTCCTGATCAAGTGTACCAACGATGGCGGCCGAACTTTGATCAACGAGATTTGGCTTAGCCTGAAAGGCCAGATCACCCCAACTTCGGATCTGGGCGAACTTATGCTCGCCGCAAATGAGATCGGGATGGGCTGCACTGGCGGACTGATCGATCCAACCGGTCTGCAATAAACGAACAAGGCTTCAATCCGGCGGGTTAAAAGCGGACCTGAGAGAACAAACCCACAATACGCACTCCAAGCTGGTCCCTACTTCAGCACTTCCACGATGTTCGTAACCAGCTTGGAACCGCCAAACCCTTGACCTTGCCGGTCCCCTCGGGCATGAAGCGCGGCAACAGTTTCAGACACAAACCGAAAGCGAACTCCTATGGGTTTCCAGTGCGGCATTGTCGGACTGCCGAATGTCGGCAAGTCCACGCTTTTTAATGCGCTGACCAAGACAGCTGCGGCCCAGGCCGCAAACTATCCGTTCTGCACCATCGAGCCGAACACCGGCGAAGTTGCGGTGCCGGATCCGCGCCTTTATGCAATTCGTGATATTGCGCAATCGAAGGAAGTGATCCCGACGCGGATCACCTTCGTGGACATTGCAGGCCTTGTGCGTGGTGCCTCCAAAGGTGAGGGTCTCGGCAACCAGTTCCTTGCGAACATCCGCGAAGTCGATGCCATCGCGCACGTTTTGCGGTGTTTTGAAGACGATGACATCACCCACGTAGATGGTGCCATCGATCCGATCGCCGATGCCGATACAGTGGAGACCGAGCTCATGGTCTCCGACATGGAAAGCCTGGAGAAACGCATCGCGCCGCTGAAGAAAAAAGCGACCGGTGGCGACAAGGAAGCCAAGGCAGTTCTTCCGATCATGGAAGGCGCACTGGCACTCCTTCAGGACGGTAAACCTGCCCGTATGCTGGAAACAGCGGACGCGGAAGAAGCCAAGATCCTTAAGGGCCTCAACCTTCTGACATCCAAACCTGTTCTTTATGTCTGCAACGTTGATGAGGCGTCCGCAGGAGAAGGCAACGAGCTGTCCCGGAAAGTCGCAGAGAAGGCGGCTGCGGAAGGTGCCGTTGCCGTTGTGATTTCCGCTGCGATCGAAGCTGAGATTTCTCAGCTCGACAAGGAAGAACAGGAAGAATTCCTGGAGACCATCGGACTGGAAGAACCAGGTCTCGACCGGATGATCCGGGCCGGATACGAACTCCTCGGCCTGATCACGTATTTCACCGCTGGACCAAAAGAAACCCGCGCCTGGACCATCACAAACGGCACCAAGGCACCAGGTGCTGCCGGCGTCATTCACACGGACTTTGAACGGGGTTTCATTCGCGCACAGACCATTGCCTACGACGATTACACATCGCTCGGCGGCGAGAGCGCAGCCAAGGAAGCCGGCAAGGCCCGCGATGAAGGCAAGGAGTACATCGTCAAGGACGGGGACGTTCTGCTCTTCAAGTTTAACACTTGATATGAAATCAGAGCCCGGGTCCCTGCCCGGGCTTTTTTCTGGGCGCAAGGGATACTGTCCTTTGCGCAATTCTCCGAACTCGACACTCTAGGCAGAGCTTTTCACCATGCCGACTTTTGTTTTTGCTCCTCCTGCCGTGACCGCAGTGCCCGTTGACGGCATCGGAGACCTGTTCCCGGTCCGCCGTGTCTATTGCATAGGCCGGAACTACGCCGCCCACGCCGTGGAGATGGGCCACGACCCGGACAAGGAGCCGCCCTTCTTTTTTCAGAAGAACCCGGACAATCTCAACACTTCCGGTTCGTTTCCTTACCCGCCGAAGTCCGACGACGTACATCATGAGATCGAACTGGCCGTCGCACTGAAATCAGGCGGGCGCAACATTCCGGTGGGCGAAGCCCTGGATCATGTGTTCGGGTATGCCGTTTCGCTCGACATGACACGGCGCGATCTTCAAGGAAACGCAAAGAAGATGGGCCGTCCCTGGGAGATCGGAAAGGCGTTTGAGCAGTCCGCCCCCATCACGCCCATTGTCCCGGCGGCCGACTGCGGCGATCTCTCCGAAGGCAGGATCCAGCTCACGGTAAACGGTGATCTGCGCCAAGAGGGCGACCTCAATCAAATGATCTGGAAGGTGCCGGAAATGATTTCCTATCTTTCTGAGTATTTTGAACTGGCGCCGGGAGATGTCATCCAAACCGGCACGCCTGCAGGCGTTGGGCCTGTTGTGCGCGGCGACAAGCTGGTTGGTTCAGTGACGGGATTGCCTCCCCTGGAAGTCACTGTGATTTAAAGCAGATAGCGCCTGCTTCAGTCCCGACAAAAAGATCCCCCGGAACATCCTGAGCCCGGGGGATCTCTCAACTTACATTCAAGCCCTGCATTACCAAGGGGTTCGGACCGGCTTCATCGCGCCACTTCCGGGGCACCAAGCGATAGTGCCGGGACTTTGCGTAATATTCAACGCGGTCGTAGTGGTCGTTGGCTTCGCAGCGGATGGTTGTTTTTGACACTTTGCTCATTTCTGTTTTCCTTTCCAGTTGGTCTGTTCCTGTCTGGAAAAGCATGTGGTGTTTGAATGTGTCCTGTGGATGTTCAGAACATTACAGGTTCCTAAATTCCGCACCCAGCATATGGCTTTGCGTACCACACGGAGCTTTCGGAGAAATCGCTCGACGCTGAACGCCAATCCGGCCTAAGTTCCAGCACTTTCCAGGCGACGCGAACGGATCGGAGAATTCCAAGGTGACGCTGGATCAGATACTGCTGTTTTCACTCTTTGCAGTCGTCTTCGCCCTGTTGATTTGGGGCAAAATCCGCTTCGACCTGGTCGCCTTTGCCGCGCTAATCCTTGCTGCCTTCCTGGACCTTGTCCCCTCGGATCAGATCTTTTCCGGGTTCGGCCACCCGGCAGTCATCATCATCGCCCTTGTGCTGATCGTATCCCGCGGACTGATGAATTCCGGTGCCGTCGAACTGGTTGCCAAGTACCTGTTCTCAGCATCCCGTAGCTTGTCGGGTCATATCGGCATCATGGCAATCGTCGGCGCCGGACTATCCGGCATCATCAACAATGTGGCAGCTCTCGCGCTTCTGATGCCGCTGGATCTGGAAGCCGCCAAGAAGGCAGCCCGGTCTCCCGGTCTGTCGTTGATGCCGCTTTCCTTCGCAACGATCCTCGGCGGTATGATCACATTGATCGGAACACCGCCCAACATCGTGATTGCCGAGTACCGGTCAGACGCGCTCGGTTCGCCGTTTTCCATGTTCGATTTCGCCCCGGTCGGCCTTGTTGTCGCGATCAGCGGCATTGCCTTTGTTACATTGATCGGCTGGCGGCTGTTGCCGGCACGGTTCCGGCAGGCACCCGAAACCGACAGCATGGCCGAGGGGCTCTACAGCGCGGAATTGAAAGTCGGCAAACTTCCCGAAGACAAAGACCTCACGCTTGGCGATCTTTATCCCGTCGCGGACGAAAAAGATGTCGCGATCATCGGACTGGTGCGCCATGGCAGCCGCATCAGAGGGTTTGCCCGCCGGGAATTGATCAAGGAGAACGACTTCATTCTGGTGGAAGGCGATCCGAAGGCTATCGAAGCCTTTATGGGAGCGGCAAAACTGGAGTTCGCCGGCTCCGAACGCCACAAAGGCGGGTTGACTGGCGGAGCCTTGAGCCTCACCGAGGCCATTGTTCCAGACACAGCGCGCATCAATGGCACGTCCGCCTTTCAGCTCAGGCTTCTTTACGGTCACGGCGTGACGCTGCTGGGCATTTCCCGTGCCGGGCGCAGGATCCAGAACCGCGTCCGGCATGAAACCATCCGGCCGGGTGATGTCCTCCTCCTGCTTGGTTCATCCGATCGTTTGGAGATGGCAGTTCAATGGCTTGGCGTGTTTCCGCTGGAAGGCAGAACCACGGGGATGATCCAGCGCAACAAGGCCCGTCTGGCTATTTTGGGCTTCGTTCTTGCCATCGCAGCAGCTGTCGCAGGGTTCGCATACCTTCCGGTCGCTCTTGCTGCCTGCGTCGTCCTTTATGCGGCGACTGGCCTCGTCAGCGGATCTGATGTCTACACAGCCGTCGAATGGAAAGTGATCGTTCTTCTCGGTTCGCTGATCCCTCTCGGACAAGCCTTTGAAGCAGCGGGGAATGCCCAGATCATTGCCGATGGCATTCTGGCTCTGACGGCCGGAGCGCCAGCCTGGGTCACCTTGGCGGTTTTGATGGCCGTCACAATGACCTTGTCGGATTTCCTGAACAACGTCGCGACGTGCCTGATCGCAGCCCCTATCTCGGTTCAGATCGCAAACAGTCTCGGTGTTAATCCCGACCCGTTCCTGATGGCGGTCGCGGTGGCCGGTTCCTGTGCCTTTCTGACCCCTATCGGACACAAGAACAACACGATCATCATGGGCCCCGGCGGATACCGCTTCGGCGATTACTGGCGCATCGGCCTTCCACTGGAAGTGCTGGTTTTGGCTGTCGGCATTCCGGCGATCCTGGTGTTCTGGCCGCTCTAGAGCAGGCAGCCCTTAATCGGGCTCAACAGACATGGGCCCTGCCCGCGCAATATGTTTCGGGATCCGCCAGATGACGATTGCAGACAGGATCGAAACGAGCACGATGTAATAGGCGGGTGCGAACGTGTCGCCGGTTTCCTGCACAAGGTAGGTTGCCACAAAAGGCGTTGTGCCCCCGAAAACCGCCAGGCAGATATTGTAGCCGATGGCGACTGTACTGCATCGAAGGTGCTGCGGCGCCATTTGCGTCAGAGCAGTAATCGACAGGGCCCACCCAGCGGTGCTGGCGAGCGTCAATCCCAGCTGACCGACAAAGACCAGTTCCAGCTTGTTTGAAAGCATTAGCCACCAGCAAGGCAATGCCAGCACGATCGCACTGATAGCTGCGGCCATCAAAGCGGCTCTCAGGCCAACTTTGTCAGCGATGTACCCGCAGACCGGCACAAACAAGGCCATGATGACGAGGTTTGCAGTTGTGATGTCCAGCGCCTCGGCGGATGTGAAGTCAGATTCATTGCCGATGTAGGTCACGGCATACACGAAGATCACAAAATAGATCACGGACACCGGGATCACGAGCACCATCATCTCGAAAATGAGACCAGGAAACCGCTTCAAGGTGTGCAGCACCGGTGAGCCCAATTCCCACTCTTGGACTTTGGGAGCGGCCTCGGTCAGATGCCGCCGGAGGACGGTGCTTAAGAAAGCAATCAACCCACCAATGACGAACGGGATCCGCCAGCCCCAGCTGTGCATCTGTTCATCGGTCAAAAGGTTGCTGATCAGCGTTGGCACTGCAGATCCCAGAACACAGCCCCACATCATCGCAAACGCAATCCAGGAGCCGGTCAAAGCCCGTTTGTTTGCAGGGGCTTGTTCAACGATGAGCACGCCAGATGTTGTGTATTCACCCGCAACTGATATTCCCTGGGCGATCCGTATCAGGACGAGGAGAACAGCAGCTGTAATGCCAATCTGGTCATAAGTCGGCAGGGCCGCAATGGCGACTGATCCCAAACCCATCGTCATCACCGAGGCAATCAGCACTGGTTTGCGGCCGAAGCGGTCACCAATATGCCCAAACAGCAAACTGCCTACCAGCCTCGCTGCATATCCGACTGCCAACACCGCAAATGCTGACAAGAGCGAAGCGACTTTGTCCTCGGAAGGAAAGAAGAGAACAGCGATTGTGGAGGCCATGAAGCCGTAAACCGTGAAGTCGTACCACTCCAGAACATTTCCGCTGGCCGCGGCCAATATGGACCCGCCACGGCTTTGCTTTGTCTGTGTGGTCATATCCGTCTGAATAAACCTCTTGGCATGGGGACATGGGCCTGTGATCAGAATAGGGAAGCCCGATTTACTCCCACAGTGTGCGGGGAGATTCTTTTCGTCAAGCTGATGACTGCAGACCAACAACAGCTCGGTCATGGACGGCTCAGTGAGACGTCCTGTCTGTCAGCAAAAATCCCATTTTCTCTTGAGCCCCCGCCGAAAGTAACGTGTTATGCATGCGTCAGGCTAAAAAAGCCCGGCATATCAGGGGGACACCATGAAATACTTTTTATCTGCTGCGGCAGGCGTAGGCTTTGCATTGACCGCGAGTTTTGCCGGTGCGCAAGGCACTGGTTCGGAAGGCTACTTCCAAGTCTACAACAACACAGAAGGCAACATTGCCGTCGGTTTTTACACAAATGGGGGTGATGGCTGGAGCGACAACTGGCTGGGCGATGCCTTGATGCCCGGTCAAAACGCCCAAGCAGCGTTCAATGCAGATACCGGCAATTGCGATCAGGTCTTCCAGATCGGCTGGCTTGGCGCTGATGACAGCGAAGTGCTCGACGAGCCGATCGCCATCGACATTTGTGCAGCCAGCAATGTCTATCTCGACGACAATGAGATTTACTACGACTGAACAATCGGTAAGATTGCGCATCCTCATAGCGCGGCCTGCCGCGCTATGCCTCTCTAATTACACAGCTATTGATGCCAGACATATATCATTTTGAAGACTTCGAGCCCGGACAGGTTTTTGAACTGGGCAGCGTTACCGCAAGCAAAGACGATATTATCGAGTTCGCCGAAGAGTTCGACCCGCAACCGTTTCATCTCGATGAAGAGGCCGGGAAAGCCTCCATGCTTGGCGGGCTGGCAGCTTCCGGCTGGCACACCGGTTCCATGGTGATGCGTTTGCTCGCCACCAACCTCTTAAACAACTCCACCGGGCAAGGCTCGCCCGGTATAGATGAACTGAAGTGGCAAAGCCCGGTCTATCCAGGAGACACACTCACGGCAAAAGCTGAGGTTCTGGCGAGCAAGGAACTACGATCCAAGCCCGACTTGGGGATCGTGACATTTCGCATCACGGCGACCAATCAAGATCAGAAGCAGGTGATGTTTTGGGAAAATCCCATTCTGTTCCTGAAGCGGGAGGCCGCCCCATGACGAAATATTTCGAGGAGATTGAAGTCGGCGAAACGATCGAATTGGGCACGCACACCTTTGAAGCCGAAGACATCATCCGCTTCGCTGAAAAATATGACCCTCAACCCTTTCACCTCAGCGAAGAAGGGGCGGCCAAAACCCATTTCGGCCGATTGTGCGCCTCCGGCTGGCATACGGCGTCCGTCTTCATGAAGCTGCTGGTGGCAACCAACAAACGATTGATCGAAGCGGCTCAAAGTGAAGGGCGTGTGTCTGCCCGTGTGGGTCCGTCTCCGGGTTTTGAAAAACTGAAGTGGCTCAAACCGGTATTTGCCGGTGATACACTGACCTATCAACGCGTCGTCACGGGCAAGACTGAAAGCCGCAGCCGGCCGGAGTGGGGCATTGTCCATTCCAACATAATCGCACGCAATCAGAATGACGAACCGGTGTTTTCCTTCAAGGCGAACGTCTTCGTGGAGCGGCGCAAGGACTGATCCCAAGGCCCTCACAGTTGCTTTGCTCCGTATGTTACAGGCTTCGGGAAAAAAAGACTTCGTCGTGGATTTCGATGCCGTAGTCGCCGGTCAACGGGATTCCAGGATTTTTCTCACGCTCGGCATCAATCACCCCGAACCCGATGCGCTCCAAACGGAACCCGCGCCGCTGGTAGAACCGAAACGCATCCAGATTGTCGTTGGAGGTCCGAACCGTCAAACGGTGGATGTGGCTGGCTTTCGCCTCTTCCACCACGGCCTGAAGCAAACGGCTACCAACACCGTCCCAACGATTCAAAGAGTCGAGCGTCAGAATTTCCCACTCCTCCGGCCGCTTGATCAAGGTCACCAGGCCGACAAGCTCGCCATCGGCGCGGGCTGTGTAGCCGGGTAGCCGGGACGCATCGATGGTTTCATTTTCGATGATCATATCCGGTGATGTCCAACGGTCGTTCAACAGCTGCAGGACATCTGCATGATCTTCGGCTGTCGTTGCATGAATGGTCACAGACATGATGGTTCCTAACTACAAACAACACGCGTTCAGCGGCAGTCCCTCAAAGCGGCAGGTATGCTAACGGCGAAACAAGCGCTCGTCCAATGGGCTTCGCGATTGCCAACGTGCCCGCTCAAGTTCTGGGTCGATATGTTCTTCTTCCGGGTGTCCGACACAAAGATACGCAACAAATTGCCAATTCGGGTCAACGTCGAGGATTTCGCCGATCTTCATCGGATCCAGAATTGACACCCAACCAACCCCGATACCCTCGGTACGAGCTGCAAGCCAGAAGGTGTGGATCATGCTAACGGTGGAATAGGCCAGTGTTTCGGGCATCGTCGCCCGCCCAAGCCCATGTCCCTGGTTAGGATTGGACGCGCTGAAGACCGCCAGATGGACGGGCGCTTCTTTCAATCCAGCCAATTTAAGCCGGCGGTAAAGAGCAGCTTTCTCATCCTGATAGGCCTCGGCGGCCACAGCATTTTCCGCCTCGAAACTCGAAACGACGCGCGCCCGCTTCGCCGCACTCTCCACAGTCACGATACGCCAAGGTTGGCTGTTCCCAACTGAGGGTGCCAGATCCGCCAGCTCAAGAAGATGTTCCAGCGTTTTCGGATTGACCGGGTCCCTCCGGAATCGGCGCACATCCCTCCGCCATCTGAGAAGGCTCTCGAACTCCGTTCGAAACTCGTCGGAAAATGCCGGTTTTTCTGCCTCTCCAGATCCGCGCGCCGCCATTCGCGATCAGTGCCCTGGGAACTCAACCAGTGTCCGGACGGGAACACTCAAATCTTCCAACTTTTTCCGGCCGCCAAGATCGGGAAGATCAACAATGAAACACGCAGCTTCGATGTTTGCCCCCATGGATCTCAAGAGTTTGCAGGCAGCTTCCGCAGTGCCACCGGTCGCAATCAGATCGTCGACCAGGATCACCCGGTCGCCTGGCTGGATCGCATCCTTGTGCATTTCCATTTCGTCCAGGCCGTATTCCAGGGAATAGGCAATGCGCACGGTTTCGTGCGGCAGCTTTCCTTTCTTGCGGATCGGAACAAAGCCTGCAGACAGCTGGTGGGCAACCGCGCCACCCAGGATGAAACCCCGGGCTTCTATCCCGGCAATCTGATCGACCTTGGACCCGGCCCAAGGCTGGACCAGCGCGTCGACCGCACGCCGGAACGCCCGGGCGTTGCCGAGCAGAGTGGTTATGTCGCGAAAAAGGATGCCCTCTTTAGGATAATCCTTGATTGTTCTAATGGCACTGATCAGTTCGTCACGAATTGTCTGATCGGTCATTTTGCTCTCTTTCCTGCAAAAACAATGTCGCGCAACACAAGCCGCTGCACAGCCCCGGCCGACGCTTATATCAAGATTACCGTGCCGGTCGAAGTCTTTTGATGGTAATGAAGTTGTTGGTATCAGCTGCGGTTCAAGACACGCCCTGCAACAGCATCAAGTTTGGCAACCAATTCCGGATCGCGTTTCTCCGGCGCTGTCATCAGAGCAAATTCCAGAGCAGTGTCTGTACCGGCGGGACAGGATTGATGTTCCCTGGGAAGGTCCTTCGCGACACGCGCGACAAGTCTTTGAGCATTTTCCGCATTCTCATGCAGGACTTTCAATATCGCTTGAATGTCCACTTCACCATGGTCCGGATGCCAGCTGTCATAGTCGGTCACCATCGCAACCGTCGCATAGGAGATTTCAGCTTCCCGCGCGAGCTTGGCCTCCGGCATGTTCGTCATGCCAATAACATCGCAATTCCAGGTCCGGTAAAGTTCACTTTCCGCAAGCGACGAAAACTGCGGACCTTCCATGGCGAGATACGTCCCGCCTTTGCTGTATTTCAGGCCTTCCGCTTCCGCGGCCGCTGCAACGGCGTCGACCAGTTTTGGGCTGACTGGGGTTGCCATGGAGACATGGGCAACACAGCCGGTCCCGAAGAAGCTCTTTTCCCGTGCAATCGTACGATCAATGAACTGATCCACAAGCACAAACATCCCTGGCTCATGTTCTTCCTTCAATGAGCCGCACGCAGAAACGGACAAGAGGTCCGTCACACCGCACCGCTTCACGACGTCGATATTGGCGCGATAGTTGATCGTCGTCGGCGAATAAACATGCCCCCGGCCATGGCGCGGCAAGAAGACGATCTTAAGCCCGTCAATCGTGCCGATCCGCACCTGATCCGACGGCGTGCCCCATGGGCTTTCGACGCTTATCCATTGCGCATCCTCAAGACCAGGAAGGTCATAGATCCCGGATCCGCCAATGATCCCCAGAACTGCGTCGCTCATTTTGCCCTCGTTGGATGAGTTCCTGAATTACCGGTTTGCTTAACAAGCCAAGCCAGCAATGAACAGCGGGCAAATGAAAAAAGGCGGGCTCGATGCCCGCCTTTTTCCGAGTGCTTCTTAGCGCTTAGAGCTTAGTGCTCGACATCGCGCCAGATTTTCTTCTTGGTGAAGTAGAGCATGCCAGCGAAGACGATGAGGAAGATCATCACACGGAAACCTATCTTCTTGCGCTCTTCCAGGTGAGGCTCGGCGGCCCACATCATGAACGCTGCGACATCGCGTGCGTAATTCTCAACCGTCATCGGTGTGCCGTCGGTGTACTCGACCGCTTCCTCGAAAAGAGGCGGCGCCATCGAGATGAACTGACCAGCCATGAAGGAGTGGTTGTAGTATTGACCAACCGGCACTTCCACACCCTCTGGCGGATCTACGTAACCGGTCAGCAGCGAGTAGATGTAGTCAGGGCCGTTTTCCTGGTACTGGGTGAAGATGTCGAAAACGAACCCAGGGAAACCACGCTGCGGCGCACGGGCTTTCGCGAGAAGCGAAAAGTCCGGCGGATACGCACCGTTATTGGCTGCACGTGCCGCATTCTCGTTCGGGAACGGCGACGGGAAGCGGTCAGCTAGGATTGCCGGACGGTCGTACATGTCGCCGAAATCATCCGGGCCGTCTACAACAGTGTAGTCGGCAGCAATTGCTTTGGCCTGGTCTTCGGTGAAGCTCGGACCACCATCCTCAGCCAGGTTGCGGAATGCAACGCGGCTCAAAGCGTGACAGGCTGCACAGTTTTCAACGTAGACCTTGAAGCCACGTTGCAACTGCGCACGGTCGTAGTAACCGAACGGTCCGGCAAAGGACCAATCCTGATAATCGATTTCAACCTTCGCTCCGGCCGCAAAAGCCGGGGATGCGATGGCGAGAGCCGCCACCGCTGCGAGGGAACGAACCATTGTGATCATGGTTTTCATTGTCTCAAATAACTCCCGATCCGGTTCGCGTTATTTCGTTTCCGGTGCGGCCGCAGCGCCGACCGGTGTGCCGGATCCGCCCTTGAGCACCGACTCGGAGATTGATGCCGGAAGTGGCTTCGGTTTCTCCAGGAAGCCCAACAGCGGCAGGGCGATAAGGAAGTAGGCAAAGTAGATGGTGGTGCAGATCTGGGACATGATCACGTAGATCCCTTCCGCCGGCATGGCGCCGAGGTAGCCCAGAACCACTGCGTTGGCTGCGAAGATCCAGAAGAACTGCTTGAACAGCGGACGGTAAGCACCGGAGCGGACCTTGGAAGTGTCCAGCCACGGCAGGATGAACAGCACCGCAATCGCACCAAACATCAGAACAACACCGCCGAGCTTGTCCGGAACAGCGCGCAGGATCGCGTAGAACGGCAGGAAGTACCATTCAGGAACGATGTGCGCCGGCGTGACGAGCGGGTTAGCTTCGATGTAGTTGTCGGCGTGACCCAGGTAATTCGGCAGATAGAAGACGAAGTACGCGAAGAAGATCATGAACACGACAATCGCGAACAGGTCCTTGATCGTGTAGTACGGGTGGAACGGGATCGTGTCCTGTTTGGTCTTCGGCTGGACGCCTGTCGGGTTGTTGTTGCCGGTGGTGTGGAATGCCCACACGTGCAGCAGAACGACGCCGAAGATCATGAACGGCAGCAGGTAGTGCAGCGAGAAGAAGCGTGTCAGCGTCGGGTTGTCGACCGCAAAGCCGCCCCACAGCCAGATCACAACACTCTCACCGACAACCGGAATTGCCGAGAACAAGTTGGTGATAACCGTCGCGCCCCAGAAGGACATCTGACCCCATGGCAGAACGTAACCCATGAACGCTGTTGCCATCATCAGAAGGAAGATGATCACACCCAGTATCCAGGAGATCTCGCGGGGAGCCTTGTACGACCCGTAGTAGAGACCACGGAAAATGTGGATGTAGACGGCGATGAAGAACATCGACGCGCCGTTGGCGTGCAGGTAGCGCAGCATCCAGCCGAAGTTCACATCGCGCATGATGTGCTCAACGCTGTCGAATGCAGCAGTTGTGCTTGCCGTGTAGTGCATCACGAGCACGATCCCTGTCAGGATCTGCGCGATGAGCACGAAGAAAAGGATCCCGCCGAAGGTCCAGAAATAGTTCAGGTTCTTCGGTGTCGGAAAGTCGACGAAAGATCCGCGTACGAGCGAAATGACCGGCAAACGGCTCTCAAGCCACTTTGCCGCAGCGCTCTGCGGTACATATTCAGAATGTCCAGCCATGGCTGCCTCCAGATTAACTCGTGCCGTTAGCCGATTTTGATGGTGGTCTCGCTGACCATCTCAAGCGGCGGAATGAGCAGGTTCTCAGGCGCCGGGCCCTTGCGGATCCGGCCGGCGGTGTCGTAGTGCGAGCCGTGGCACGGGCAGAACCAGCCGCCGTACTCACCGGCATCACCCACAGGGACGCAGCCAAGGTGTGTGCAGATACCAACCTGGACCAGCAGCTTCTCATTGCCTTCGATGCCGCGGTTCACGTCCGTCGCTTCAGCGTCGGCAGGCAGGTTGGCGTTGCGTGCAAGCGGGTCCGGCAGATCCGATACTGCGACAGCGTTCGCCTCTTCCACTTCCGCATCCGTACGGTTGCGGATGAAGACCGGCTTACCACGCCATTTCACGCTGATAGACTGCCCCTCTTCCACGGCAGAGACGTCGACTTCAATAGAAGCCAGAGCCAAAGCGGAGGCATCCGGGTTCATCTGATCGATGAATGGCCATGCCAGCGCGCCAGCGCCGACGACACCCATGGCGCCGGTCGCAATGTAGAGGAAATCTCGGCGGGTCGGTTCCGCCTGATCCGTATTTGCCAAGGTCGCGTCCTCTCGAAACCAGTTTATTCTGTACCGAAAGCCCGTCGCACGTCCGGGCCCGTCCCTGAGAGCAAGGATAGGCGGACTCGTGCCGGGCTCAACGGTTGCCGGGTGCGGCAGATTTCCGCACCGGGCAAGGCGTGTGTCTTTTTGCACCGTTCAAAGCGCTTGTCCAGTTCAACAAACGCCTTAGAACGCATATGTCGCAGCCGAAACTGCGCTCGCGCCGTTTTTCTGCCGTTTTTCGGAAAATCGCAAGACCGGAAAATCCATTTCCCCGGCCTTGCGTGACGATGTAGTTGGAATCAAGCCGCCTGAACTGGCGCCAGGAACCCGCCAGACTGGTGCTGCCAGAGCTGAGCGTAAAGACCGTTCAAGTCCAAAAGCTCCTGATGCGTTCCTTCTTCGATGATTCGACCATGATCCATGACAATGAGCCGGTCCATCGCCGCAATCGTGGACAGCCTGTGAGCAATCGCGATAACGGTTTTGCCTTCCATCAGATCGAACAGGCTTTCCTGGATGGCGATTTCGACTTCTGAATCCAGCGCCGATGTCGCCTCATCCAGGGCAAGGATCGGGGCATCTTTCAGAAGCACCCGCGCAATCGCAATCCTCTGACGCTGACCACCGGAGAGTTTCACACCGCGCTCGCCGACATGCGCATCTAAGCCGACACGCCCGTTTTGATCTTCAAGAGTGCGGACGAACTCGATTGCATGCGCCTTTTCCAGAGCTGCCTCGACTTCCTCGCGGCTGACGTCCGGCTTGCCATAAGCAACGTTCTCGAAGATCGACCGGTGCAACAAGGACGTATCCTGCGTAACAACACCCACGTTGGCCCGGATGTCGTCCTGCAGGACCTTGGCAACGTCCTGACCATCGATCAGCACCCTGCCGCCTTCCAGATCATAGAAGCGCAGAAGCAGGTTGACCAAGGTAGACTTGCCTGCCCCGGACCTGCCGATCAGGCCAATTTTTTCGCCAGCCTTGATCTTCAAGGACAGATCCTCGATGACGCCGGTTTCCTTGCCATAGTGGAATCGGATCCGCTCGAACTCGATCTCACCTTTGTCGACGATCAGCTGCTTGGCGTTTGGAACATCCACCACATCCCGCTCCCGGGAGATTGTGTTGATGCCGTCCTGAACCGTCCCGATATTTTCAAACAGGCCGGACACTTCCCAAAGGATCCACTGCGACATGCCCTGAAACCGCAGAACAAGGGCGACCGCAACGGCAATCTCGCCAGTGCTCACCAACCCTTGTTGCCAAAGCGTGATGGACATCGCCGAGACCGCAAAGAGCAACGCCATGTTCAGCGTTGTCAGGGTGATGTTCATACCCGTGACGAGCCGCATCTGAAGAAAGACCGTCTTCAGGAAGTCAAGCATCGACCTCTTTGCATAGTCTTCTTCGCGCGCTGCGTGGGAGAAGAGTTTTACGGTCGAGATGTTCGTGTATGCATCGACGACGTGTCCCGTCATCACGGATCGCGCATCGGCTTGATCCCGGGACACGTTCTTCAAACGCGGGATGAATATGCGCATCGTCAGCAGATATCCGCCAAGCCAGGCCAGGAACGGAATGGCGAAATAGATGCTTGCCTCCGCGACGATGAACAGAGCAGCGACAAAATAGACGATCACATAGACCAGAATGTCTGCGATCCGGGTCACCACTTCGCGAACCGCGAGCGCTGTTTGCATCAGCTTGTTCGCAATCCGCCCTGCAAAGTCGTTTTGATAAAACGCCACGCTCTGCCGGAGAAGATACCGGTGAACCCGCCACCGCACAGACATCGGATAGGTGCCCATCAAGCCCTGATGGAACACCATCTCCCAAATGCCTGACACGACCGGCAGAAGGATCATTATGACAAAACCCATCCACAGAAGCTGGGGCCAGTTGTCTGCAAAGAAGGTCTGCGCGTTCTCTGTTCCGAGCCAGTTCACCAGATCGCCGAGGAAGGTAAAAATGAACACTTCAAGAATGGCGATGGCGGCACCCAGGACCGATGCGACCGCAAGGATCGGCCACACCGGTTTCGTGTAGTACCAACAGAACGCCCAGAAGCCTTTCGGCGGGACGTCGAGATCCGTGTTCTCGAACGGATCAATCAGGTTTTCAAACCACTTAAACATGACGAACCTTTGCATGAGTGGGCTGGACAGACGTATGACCATCCCCGCACTCGAATTTGTAGGGTTCCCTTTCATGATCACGCACGCCGAGGCGCGGAGACGCAATCGCGGCCGAAGCAAAGAAACTTACCAGCGATAGAGCTACGATAAAGGAACCAATTAGAAGATTTTCAAGCCGGTCAGCGAATTGCGGCGCGGTCAGGATCTTTCCATGGACGCCAACAGTTTCGATCGCTGTAAATTCGGAAATGAAGACCGGCACCGCGAACAGCACTGTCAGAACGCCAGTCGCCCCACCGAATACACCGAGAATTTTCAACAAGTTGCGCAGACGCAATAAAACTGGCGGACGCGGACGCAAGTGCGGGTCAATGAAAACGTCCGGCCGCCGGACAGGCGGCTCCTGGACGATATCTGGACCTATGCCGGGTCGGAATGGCCCAAAGGGATCACCGAAAGACATGATGTGTCTCCGAAACGAAAGAAATTGAGAGTAACGCCCGCAGACATGCGCAAGGACGCACATGCAGCCAAAACTGATGGACGGCTTATGCCGGACGTCGGAAAAGTGTTAGGAACTCAGGCGCGTTTCTTTATCCGAAACGTGCAGATGATCCCGTGCGAACCAAATGGACGGCTGTCGCTGGATGCGTCGAACAATTTAGCATGTAAGCCCTCCTGGTTGCTTGGCCTGGCGGCCAAAGGGATGGAAACTTCAACCCGTCAAAGTTGAGGACTTTTTGGTACTCTGGAATCGCGGATAAGGGAAGACCGATTTCGGCCTAAAGCAGCCTAAACCCAGAGCTGTGACAAATCAGCCACATGTGTGACATGTGAGTGAGCGGTCGCAATGATTCACTCAGCCCGGGATCAGTACGGCAGTGGAGCTTAGCCACCACAGACCAGCGACAAAGACTTAAGCTGCGCGGACGCTCTGTAGGAACTGCGAAACCTGCGCCTGAAGTGTGTTTGACAACGTTCCAAGTTCTGCAGAGGCTTGATGCATGCCATCTGTCGCGGTCCGGCTGGCTTCCATCGCATCGTTCAAAGTCCCGACGTTGCCGGTTACCCGCTCAGAGCTTTGCAGCGCAGTCTGCGCACTGCCGTTGATCTCGCCAGTTGCAGAAGTCTGGTCTTCCACAGCATCCCGGATCTTGGATGAAATCGCACTCACGCGTTCAATCGTATCGGCAATCGAAGCGATGGCGACACCGGATTGCTGCGCGACGTCCTGCACTGCCGAAACCTGCGCAGAAATATCCTCGGTTGCCTTAGTGGTCTGCTCGGCCAGCGCCTTTACCTCGCTTGCAACAACGGCAAACCCGCGCCCGGCTTCTCCAGCCCTTGCTGCCTCGATCGTTGCGTTCAAAGCAAGGAGATTGGTCTGGCTGGCAATCTGACTGATCAGCTCAACAATTTCGCCGATTGCGCGGCCTGTCTCAGAAAGCCGCCCGACGATTTCATCGGTTTTGCGCGCTTCAGTGACCGCAGCATCCGCAATGTCAGTTGCCTGATCCACATCCTCACGGACACGGGACAGAGACTCTGACAAGCGATGGGAAGCCCCGGTCACCGTCTCAACAGACTGATTTGCATCCGCAGACGCAGTGCTGACTTCAGACACGGCGTGGAGCGAGGATTCCACAGCACGCGTCAAATCATTGGAGTTGCTCTCTACGCTGTCAGACTTTTCGAGCAATGAAGAAACAACACCGAGCACAGATTTCTCAAAATCGTCTGCAACATCCTGCATCAGCGCGACGCGTTCTGCGTTCAACGCATCCTGGTGGGCTTGTTCTTGCCGTGCCTGCTCGGCAGCTTTTTCGGCAAGGTTCACGCGAAAGTCTGTCACAGACCGCGCTATGGCGCCGATTTCATCGGATCGCTCGACACCGTCGATTTCGACCTCGAGATCACCGGCAGACAACTTGCCAAGCGCTCCCTGCAAGCGGGCAAGCGGACGGGCAATGCCCAAGGCCAAAACAACTGCCAGACCGAGAAACGCGAGGCCAACCGGCGACACAATCAGACCAATGGTGATCATCTGATCCAAAATCAGGCCATCGAGTTTCTCCGCCACATTGCCCTGAAGGAACTGCTGAGCACTGTCTGCAGTTCCCAACTGAGCGATCATTGCTTGGCGGAACGTATAGAACGCGAACGCTGTTCCACCCATCATGATAATGGCGGCGGTGACCACCATTGAAATAAATCGGCCGTTTATCGAAAGCGTCACGAATATCCGGGCTCCAACCCCAATCCTGCGGGTACACTCGGGAAGCCCGCGCAGTGATCTGTGTTGGACCTTGATATCTCAAGGCTGTAAAAAATCAGTAACTACAACAATTAAGAGTAGGCCTGCACTAACCTGCGTCACGTTCACGGGGTTCAGGTTTTTCGCAGACTTGCCGAGTTGTCAGCCGAGGATCTGACGGCTAATCAGATAGCCCGCGCCAGCGGAAACCGCACCAAGCACCGTGCCCCAGGCGATATCCACGACGGCAACGATAACCGGCCAGTCCTTCAAGGTTGCATAGTTGGTGACGTCGTAGGTCGCGTAGGTGAAGAAGCCGAACATGGCGCCGTACATCACGGCGTATGCAAAGCTTTCATTTTTAAGCGCAGGACCAACGGCAAACAGAACGATGCCGACAACGTAGATCAGATAAAAGGCTGCCGCAGCGCCCATATTTGGGCGTTCCATCAGCAGATGACCAATGCGATCAAAATAGAAACGCGTGGCGACTTGGGTCAGCCAAACATAGTCAATTGCGAGAAACACAATCGCGGTGGTGATATACGCTGTGATGAAATGAACCATAAGATCCTCAGGCGGTTGGCGAGCTTTCTACGCCACCCGCATTCATACAGATCAAGACGGGCTCGAATTAACCCGTTCATCGGCCGACAATCCTGCCTGAAGGAAGCCGCCTGATTGCCGCCGCCAGAGCTGCGCATACAATCCATCTTCGTTCTTCAACAGACTGTCATGAGTCCCCTCTTGAACAATCTGTCCGCCGTCCATCACGATAAGACGGTCCAGCGCAGCGATTGTTGACAGGCGGTGCGCAATTGCAATCACGGTCTTGCCTGCCATCAATTGCTGTAGATTTTCCTGGATCGCAGCCTCCACCTCGGAGTCGAGCGCAGATGTAGCTTCATCCAGCACCAGAATTGGGGCGTTTTTTAAAAGAACCCGGGCGATTGCAATTCTTTGGCGTTGACCACCCGACAGTTTGACGCCGCGCTCTCCGGCATAAGCGTCAAAACCTTTTCGTCCGGATTTGTCTTCGAGGTTTTCAATGAACTCAAGTGCGTGTGCGCGCTCCGCTGCATCGCGCAGCTCATCTTCACTCGCCTCAGGCCGCCCATAAAGAATGTTCTCCCGGATGGACCGGTGTAGGAGGGACGGATCCTGTGTCACCATCCCGATAGCCCGCCGGAGCGTCTCCTGTTTCACCGAGCGTATATTCTGACCATCAATCAGGATCTGGCCTGCCTCCACATCATAGAAGCGCAGAAGCAAACTGGTCAGCGTTGTCTTTCCCGCACCCGATGGTCCGACCACACCGACACGCTCTCCGGGCGCAATCTTTAGGCTTAGATCCTCGATGACACCGCCTGCTTTGCCGTAATGGAATGTGATGTTTTTGAATTCGACCGCGCCCTTGTCCACAGTCAGCGCTGGCGCATTGTCCTCATCCTGAACGGCCACGGGTTTGACGATGGCCTCCATACTGTCCAGGACGGTTCCGAAATTCCGGAACAGACCATTCAGCTGATTGAACAACCGATTCAGCAAAATATTCAGGCGCAGGATCAGGCTGAGCGTAAAAGCCACATGCCCCGTGCTGATGCCGCCATCGCGCCAGATCACAAGCGCCATCCCGGCAATTGCGACGATCATCGCGCCATTGACAAGGCTCATCACGACGCGGATTGAGGTGAGCAGGCGGGTGAAGGTCTTGAGCTGACCGATAAATCGGATAAAGGCGGATCTGGAGCCCCGGTTTTCTTCTTTCAGAGAACCGAACAATTTGACAGACTGAATGTTGCTGTAGGTGTCGACCAGGCGTCCGGAGACGCCGGAATAAGCATTGGCTGTATCCTTTGCCGCCTTGCGCACGCGCGGAACGAAAACGCGTGCAGTGATGGCAAACAAGACAAGCCAAACCGCGACAATAGCCCCAAGCCGCCAGTCAAGATCTGCGACAAGCACCAATGTTGTCAGGGCGTAGACCACGATAAACCAGGCGACTTGAAGGAGGTTCACCATGAAGTCGCCGGCGGACATCCCGGATTGGAGCACCTTCTGCGACAGGCGGCCTGCAAGATCATCTTGAAAGAACGCAATGCTTTGGCGCATCACCTGCTGGTGCGCCTGCCAACGAACCAGATTAAAAAACCCCGGAACAATGGTCTGCTCTTCCAGAAGCGCCATGAGCGTATTGGTGGCGGCCCGTACCACCAAGACAAAGAACGCCATGCCGAACAGGGTCCAGCCGTGTTCGGCAAAAAACGTTTCCCGGTCGCTGCTGTCGAGCAAATCAACAATATGGCCCAGGAAATTGAACAGCGTCACTTCGACAAAGGCTGTCAGGCTGCCGACAATCAGCATTAGGAAGAATGGCCAACGCGCCTGCTTCAGAAAGAACAAAAGAAACGCAACACCGCCTTTGGGCATGGCTTCAGACGGCAAAGGCCGGAAAGGATCAATCCAGGATTCAAAAAGCCGGAACAAAGCAATCATTGAAATGTCCAAATGGGTGGCGGGCGATTCTTGCGTTCATACTACGCTTGGAACTGCTCAATGGGCCACGGCCCATGACAGGACGGCCTTCTCCTGTTAGGAGGCAATGAACCTTCAAGACAAGAAGCAGACATGCCCGACATTGCCCTTTACCAGCCAGACATCCCGCAGAACACCGGAACCATGCTTAGGCTCGCGGCCTGCATGAGTGTGACGGTGCACTTGATCGAACCTGCGGGATTTCCGCTGTCCGACAGCGCTTTGAAACGCGCTGGGATGGACTATCTGGAACGGGCTGCCCTGAAGCGCCATCTCAATTTCGAGGCGTTCGACGACTGGCGCCAAACACATAAACGGCGCCTCGTGCTGCTGACGACCAAAACAGACCTCGCTTACACGGATTTCGAATTTGAAGCAGATGATATCCTGCTTCTGGGCCGCGAAAGCACCGGGGCACCGGATGCAATCCATCAGCTGGCAGATGCGCGGCTGACCATCCCGATGGCCGAGGGCATGCGATCCCTCAACGTAGCTGTGTCCTGCGGCATGGTTTTGGGAGAGGCCTTGCGGCAAACCCGGGCATTTCCTAAAACATCAAGCTAATCCAACGCTTGTGCATTTCCAGCGCGGGCTCTTCATGTCGAGGCAAATCAGATGACAGCACCCTCTCCAGAATCACGCGGCGGTCCGATTCCTGAGGGAATTGAAGACAAGAAGCTGACAGCATCCGCGTGGTTCAAGGATCTTAGGGATCAGATTTGTGCGGCGTTTGAAAAACTGGAAGACGACATTGGCGAACTCAATGGACCGCTGAGTGACTTGCCTGCGGGCCGGTTCGAGCGCACCCCTTGGGAACGGACCGACAGTTCAGGCGCAAAGGGCGGCGGCGGCGTCATGTCGATGATGCATGGCCGTGTCTTTGAAAAAGTCGGCGTCCATATTTCCACCGTCCACGGCGAGTTCTCTCCAGAGTTCCGCGGTCAAATTCCAGGTGCCAGCGAAGATCCCAGGTTCTGGGCGTCCGGCATCAGCCTGATTGCGCACCCTCAGAACCCAAACGTTCCGGCAGTTCACATGAACACGCGGATGGTGGTTACAACCCGCCAGTGGTTCGGGGGCGGCGCTGATCTCACACCCGTGTTGGACGACCGGCGGACCCAGGACGATCCTGACACGGTTGCCTTCCATGAGGCCATGAAAGCAGCATGCGAGCCCCATGCCGTTGCTGACTATCCGGCTTACAAGGATTGGTGTGATGAGTATTTCTTCCTGAAACACCGGAACGAACCCCGCGGCATTGGCGGGATTTTCTACGACTATCTGCACAGTGGCGATTGGAACGCGGATCTCGCGTTCACCAAGGATGTCGGCCGGTCTTTTTTGGAGGTCTACCCTGAGCTCGTTCGCAAAAACTATGAAAACTCCTGGACAGATGCCCAGCGCGAAGAGCAGCTGATCCGCAGGGGCCGGTATGTGGAGTACAATCTTCTCTATGACCGCGGCACAATCTTCGGCTTGAAGACCGGCGGAAATGTCGCCTCGATCCTGTCTTCCATGCCACCGGTTGTGAAATGGCCCTAAGGAAAGCTAGTTCGAGAAAATGGTGCTTGCGCTGCTTAAGCAGCAGCGTCCCCACCTGCGGCAGAGACGGGTTTCGACAGTTCTGCAAAAACGCGATCCAGGATCATGTCTGAAAACTGACGCAGCAGGTCCTGATCGAGCTTCGGCCCCATGTTTTTCATCATGGCGATCGCCTGCCGCGGAGGGATTGGCTCCTTATAGGCGCGCTCTTCTGTCAGGGCGGTGAAGATGTCACAAATCGTCATGACGCGGACTTTTTGAGACAAGCGGTCCGCTTTGAGGTGATTGGGATACCCGCTCCCGTCCAGGTACTCATGATGCTGAATAGCCATGCGCTTGATTTCGTAAGGCACCTCAAGACGCGGCTTCAGTATTTCCTGGCCAAACACCGGATGCTTGGCGATCAGAGAACGCTCCTCATCGGTCAGGCGTCCAGGCTTGTCCAGAATGGTCAAGGGGATGCGCATCTTGCCGATGTCATGCACGAGCCCGCCCGCCACCATCTCCCGGCAATCAGCTTCTGACCATTTCAGGTACCGCGCAAATGCGCCCGCCAAACCCGCAACTTTCAAAGAATGGCTGTACGTCGGGCTGTGATGGCTTTCGACCGCCTGCATCCACGCCAGCAAACCTTCAAGGTCAATCGCCGAAAGCGCATCCTTGGCGCTGTCTTCCATCGCCCGGATCTGTATCGACGCATCACTGACTGCAGACATGCAAAGCGTTTCCAGAAATGCGTTGGCTTTGGAGAAAGCTTCTGCTGTCCGTTCTGGAGTGTCCTTTGGCAGGTCCTGTAAAATATCGGTTTTCAGATATTTTTTAACCTGATGGAGGAGCAACGCCAGCGGCGCCTCTCGATCTACAAGGTCCATTTCACCAAGCGCCGCCGCCTGGGTTACTTCTCGCCGGTCTGACTTGTCGATGATGCCAATTACCGGGATCTCCGCAATGCTGCCCCAGGATGACTTCAGAGCCGACATGCCCGGCTTGCTGGAACCGAGAAGTTCGATAATCGCAACAGAGGCTTCACCCGCAGTCTTGGGAGAGACTTTTGCCATATCGATCAGGCGCGCCCGGAAGAAGAACGGAATTTTCCGAACCGGAGAATCCAGAGGCAGCGGCCCATCAGAGATCAAGATGACTTCGCTATGCGGCATTTCTACTTTCCCAACAGAACCCACGGCAGGGGTGATAACCCCAAGGAACTCATCGGGAAAAGGTATCCAAGGACTCTTATCAATTCGCTAAGCGCGGTTCTCCAAACGCGCAAGAAGATCCTGTTTGCTTAGGGCGAAACCGTTTTCGCACCAGATCTTCTCCAGAGTTTTGAGAACCTTGCCAACTTGCGGGCCCGGACGATGTCCGAGCGCAATCATGTCCGCGCCTTTTAGAGGAAACACCGGCACCTCAAGGGATTTAAGCTTTAAAAGCGCATCTTCAAAAGCTGGCCGATCTCCCGACCGTTTTTGCGCCTCATAGGCTGCCCAGTGAGCCAGCAGCCCATCAATAGCTCCTTGGCGGCCATGGGTGTAGAGCAACATTTTGAAATCCGGCATCTGGTCCGACTGCCGGAACGTTTTGTAAGCCTCCCAACAGATTTGCATTCTTTTACGCTCTGAATTGGACAGCCGCAGCCGATCAGCAACGCGATCGACATCTTCGCGGACAAAACCTGACAGCACGGTCAGGCCAACCTCCGGGTCCTGTGTTTCAGGCGCGAGCGCATCCAGTTGGCGAAACGCTTCAAAATCCTCGATCTTTGCAAGGCCTCCCGTTGCGATTTCCCAAAGGCCGCAATCATTCATCATCCGCACCGCAATCGCTGCCTTCGGAGCAGAGACGAGACGGCGCATTTCGTGGCCAATGCGTTCAGCGGAAAGGTGGCGCAAACCGTCGCGCTGGCGCAGGCAGGCACCGAGGCCTTCGGCATCCATTTCCCCATCGCCATAGGCCGCGTAGATCCTGAAGAAGCGGAGAATGCGAAGATAGTCCTCGCGCAGCCGCATGTCGGGATCACCGATAAACCTGACACGCCTGGCAAGACAGTCTTCAAGACCACCCAGTGGGTCGTGCAACTTCCCGACACTGTCCACATAAAGCGCGTTCATTGTGAAGTCGCGCCGCAGGGCATCCTTTTTCCAGTCACGTCCAAACACCACTTTCGCCTGGCGGCCATAGGTTTCGACATCTTCGCGCAGCGTGGTGACTTCGTAAGGAAATCCGTCGCTGATCACGGTTATGGTGCCGTGATCAATCCCCGTGCCGATGGGTTTCAAGCCTGCATCAGCTGCCCGCTGCGTGACGTCCTGCGGCGTGGCAGTCGTGGCGATATCGATGTCGGGGACTGGATGTCCCAACAACGTGTTGCGAATAGCGCCGCCCACGACACGCGCGCTGTCATTGTCGCGATTGAGAGCCGAAAACACAGCCTGAATGCCTGGCGACCGCAGCCAATTGGCCGCAGCGAGAATGTCTTCAGCTCTGTCTTTCATGAACTTATTCGAACCGTCCGGGAATGAGTACGCCGTCGCGGAATTCTGCCGGCCTGTACTCCGTGCCTTCTGGAGCCCTGTTGAATTGCGCTACGGCAACAAATCCGGAGATCGTCAAAAAGAGGCCTGCGACGGTCAACCAGGCGACCGGCCCGCGTGACCAGCTCTCCGGATTGTCACCCTTTTTAGACAGCCAGAGATAGCACGCATAACAAGCAAACGGCAGTAAAAACAGGAAGAGTTGTGTCAGGATAATGCGAAGCATCAGCGGTACACCGTGTCATATAATGAGCGGATAATGCCTGCTGTAACGCCCCAGATGTGACGTCCGGCAAAAGGCATTGCATAGAAGTAGCGTCGTTTCCCCTGCCACTCGCGGCTCAGCTTTTGATGGTTGGCAGGGTTCATAAGAAACTCGAAGGGAACTTCGAAAACATCTTCAACTTCGTTCGGGTTCGGAATGAACTGAACGGGATCCCTCACCTCTGCAACGATTGGTGTGACCCGATATCCCGACCCGGTTAGATAAGGCGCCAAATGTCCAAGTGGCTGTGCCTGGGCGGGATCCAGACCGATCTCTTCTTGCGCTTCTCTCAAAGCTGCCTCGACCGGTCCGTCGTCGTCCGGATCAATTTTGCCACCTGGAAACGCCACCTGCCCAGCATGGGATTTGAGATGCGGTGTGCGCTGGGTCAAAACAACGCTCGGGCCGGCTGCCGTGTTGCGGATACCGATCAAGACGGCAGCGTCCCTCGGTGGTCCCTTCCAAAAGGCGTAAGGCCCGACATCCGGGTTCAATATGTGGTCGCCTGTTTCCCGTTCTGTGGACACGCTCGCTGCCAATGCAAGCCGTTCTTCCAGATGCTGGGACCAATCGGCCAATATGGTTGCGGATGTATCAGTTGAAGCGGTCATTGCGCTTGATATGGGGTGCTTTCGTCAAATCGACAATTGGATAAAAAGGGCGATTACAGAAGCTCAGGGTCAACGGCAAAAAACTGACCACCGCTCCAAATTCCTGTTTCCAAACCGGCCTCTCCTTGACGTTCGACCATGTGGTCAACCAGCTGATACATAAGTGCGCGGGTAAACAGCGCTTCAATGCGTCCGCGGACAACAACATAGGGCTTTATTCCGCCGCTGTCCGGCTCCTTCTCAAAACGCAGTGGCCGATCCGGTCCTATGCGGACCAGATCACCGAGATTTGTGCGCACGGTGAGTTGCTGGTCCATGCCTTCATTTTCCACAACCATTTCCACAGCCAGCAGCGGAGCATCGTCGACCGTGATACCGATTTTTTCGACCGGGGTTACAAGGTAGTGCTTGCCATCTTCATCCTTGCGCAGGACAGACGCAAACAGCTCGACCAATGGCTTCCGGCCAATTGGCGAGCCGAGATAGAACCAGGTTCCGTCACGTGCAATCCGGATATCCAAATCGCCGCAAAAAGGCGGGTTCCACTTGTCCACCGGCGGCGGCGCCTTGTCTTTCGAACCAGCTCGGCTCATCAGGGCTTTTAGGCCATCCGGTAAAGCAGCCTCTGGTTTGGCTTGCGATGTCATTTCACTCCCCGTCCCATCAGACATCCGAATCTATGATCCGGAATCCTACCTAGTCCGCGTCTAATCCAACGCCAATCCCCACTGGAACAACAATCGCAATTTTTGCGTTTATGCCGCAGGGAAGAAAAGAATCTTGGACCTATCCACTGTATGGCGCACAATTGTGCCTTATCTACTGAATTATATGGTGTCAGACTGGGTTAACGGAAAAAATTTGGCCGCCCACCGAGCTACCCGGCAGGCATCAGCAAGATAAGCAACAGGACAGGTGATCAATGAGCGTCGTTTCTCCCGCAAATCCTTCTGAAGAAGATCTCGCTGCTGTTGCTGAAAGCGCCGAACGGGCCGTTGAACGCATTTCAGAAGTCAAGGCCGATATCGCAAAGATAATCTTCGGCCAGGAGAACGTTGTTGAACAAACACTTGTGACGATCCTCGCCGGCGGACATGGGCTGCTTGTCGGTGTGCCGGGTCTTGCGAAAACCAAACTGGTCGAAACGCTCGGAACAGTTCTGGGACTGGATGCACGGCGGATCCAATTCACGCCAGACCTGATGCCTTCAGATATCCTTGGCGCAGAAGTCATGGAACAAGATACCAGCGGCGGACGATCTTTCAGATTTATTCCTGGCCCGGTCTTCTCACAGTTGCTGATGGCCGACGAAATCAACCGCGCCAGCCCGAGAACCCAATCTGCCCTCCTTCAGGCGATGCAGGAGTATCACGTCACGGTTGCGGGTCATCCGCATGATCTCCCGCGCCCGTTCCATGTTCTTGCGACCCAAAACCCCTTGGAACAGGAAGGCACATACCCTTTGCCGGAGGCCCAGCTCGACCGGTTCTTGATGCAGATTGATGTGCATTACCCGGATCTTGAAGCCGAGCGCCGCATTCTCCTAGAAACCACCGGAGCAGAGCAGACCACGGCACATAGCGCGATCACCGCCCAGGAGCTCATGGAATTCCAGCAACTCGTCCGCCGCATGCCGGTGGGTGAATCAGTAGTTGAAAGCATCTTGAAGCTTGTCCGCTCGGCCCGACCGGGCGGCTCGGACGAAAATTCCGATCTCACAAAGCTGATTGCTTGGGGACCGGGTCCCCGCGCCAGCCAGGCCCTGATGTTGACCGTCCGGGCCCGCGCGCTCGTTGATGGCCGGCTGGCACCGTCAGTTGATGATGTTCTGGCTCTGGCAGAGCCGATCCTGCAGCATCGGATGGCCCTCACCTTCGCAGCCCGGGCAGATGGACATACCGTGAGGGATGTCATTCAGAGGGTGAAAGAAACAATCGCATAACGCAAATTTCGAATCCGAGGGAGCCTCCCGACATCATGGCATCATCAACGGAGAGTGTGAAACTGGACCAGGAAAACTGGCCGAACATCATCGGCGATGCCCGGTCTGTCGCCGACGCGCTCCCTGACCTTCTTGTTGAGGCAAGCCATGTTGCAAGTTCCATCATTGCAGGATGGCATGGCCGGCGGAGAGCCGGACCCGGCGAAAGTTTCTGGCAATTCCGTCCCTTCAATATGGGAGAGCCAGCCAAACGCATCGACTGGCGCCGGTCTGCCCGGGATGACCATCTCTATGTCCGTGAACGGGAGTGGGAAGCAGCGCACACTGTTTGGCTTTGGGCCGATCTCTCCTCGTCCATGGAGTTTCAATCCCGGCTGTCTCAGGTGACCAAGCGGGATCGGGCACTGATCCTGATGCTGGCATTGGCGGATATGCTCGCAGAAACTGGTGAGCGCATTGGTTTGACCGGTGTGACACGTCCATTTTCAGATCGCAGAGCCGCTGAACGGCTTGCGGATGCGTTGACACACTTGTCTAAACCGGTCGCCTTGCCTGACCCAACTTCGGTCAAGCGTTTTGCAGATGTTGTTCTGGTCTCCGATTTCCTGGATCCGCTTCAAGATATTGCTGCCTGGATCGCCCAAGTCGCCGGGACCGGCGCTCGCGGACATATCGTGCAGGTTCTGGACCCGATCGAAGAGACCTTTCCATTCGACGGCCGTGTTGAATTCAACGACCCGGAAGCTGGCATCCGATTAACTGCAGGCCGCGCCGAAACATGGCGGGAGGAATACCACAAACGGCTTGAAGCACATCGCGCTGAAATCCGAGACATGGCACGCCGCGCGGGGTGGACATACGTCCTGCATCACACAGACCATTCAGCCGCCGAGCCATTGCTGGTCCTCCATAGCGCGCTTTCTGGCAACCTCGATACAATGCCGCGGGGGGGCGCCTGATCCGTGTTTGCCAGCTTACCACTGACTTTTACCGCGCCGTGGGTTTTGACTGCACTGGCTCTGCTTCCCGTGATTTGGTGGTTGTTGCGCTTGACGCCCCCACGGCCGCAACAGATCGCGTTTCCGCCCACCCGGCTATTGCTGGACATTGATGAGCACGACGAAACACCGCAGCGCAGCCCATGGTGGCTGACCCTGCTGCGGTTGCTCTTGGCGGCAATCCTGATTTTTGCGCTTGCCGGGCCAGTCTGGCGCGCGCAGGAACCAGTTGCAAGCCGGGACGGCGTCATGTGGCTCCTGATCGACAACGGCTGGACCTCAGCGACCTCTTGGCAGGATCAGGTTCGAACCGCTGAGAACATTTTGACCGAGGCAGAGCAAAACGGACAGCCGGTGATGTTTGCCGCCACCGCGGAAGGTCCGAACCAAAGCTTTGCTCCCGAAAGCCCGGCGGCAGCACTTGAAACTCTGCGTGCGCTCGAACCCCGCCCCTACCCGCCTCTACGCAGTGAACTGGGCATTGGCCTCAGAAAGGCCGCGCAGGATACACCTCCAGGTGCGGTCGTATGGCTTTCAGATGGTGCCGCCACCAATGATGCGTTTCTGGAAACTCTGGCGTCCCTGACAGAAGGCGTCCCGGTGACCGTGTTGACCGGACTTCAAACACCGCTTGGACTCAAGGGTCTAGCCAACGACACCGAAGCGCTGAGCGTCGATGTGGTCCGTCACCCTGAGAACACGACATCGGTTGTCAATGTGCGGGCTCTCGATCTGAAAGGCCTGGTGCTTGCGGAATCGACGGCGACGTTTGCCAGCGGTGATGTTGAGACCGAAGCCCGGTTCGAGCTCCCAAGCGAACTCCGAAACGATATCGCCCGAGTCGAAATCGCCGGAGAACAGGCGGCCGGAGCCGTGCAACTTGTAGACGACAGCTGGCGCCGGCGGACCGTCGGGCTGATCTCTGGACAATCCGGAGACCTTGATCAGCCGCTTCTCTCACCTCTCTATTATCTAGAAAGGGCGCTCGCTCCGTTTTCCGACATCCGCCGGCCGCGGGACAGCGATATTGCAGCGGCAGTGCCATCACTGATCGACCAGGGAATTTCAGTGCTGATCCTTGCGGATGTTGGGAGGCTGCCAGACACCACGGCGATCGAACTTGGCGAGTGGGTCCAAAGCGGCGGGACTCTTGTCCGGTTTGCTGGCCCCAGAACGGCAGGCGGCACGGACGAGCTGATCCCTGTCCGCCTCAGATCTGGAGACCGGTCGCTCGGCGGATCACTCTCCTGGAAACAACCTCAGCATTTGGCGCCCTTTCCGGATGCCTCTCCCTTTTCTGGTTTGAAGGTCCCTGCTGAGGTGACGGTGAACCGACAGGTTCTCGCAGAACCAACATCGGACCTGCCGAAACGCACCTGGGCAATGCTGGAAGACGGCACACCGTTGGTCACCGCAGCGCAATCTGGCGACGGAAGTATTGTTTTGTTCCATGTAACTGCGGATTCCTCCTGGTCAAATCTTCCTCTCTCCGGCGTTTTCCTGAACATGTTGCGGCGCATTTTGTCAGTCTCCAATGTGGCTCAAGCGTCAGAGACAGCCGAGGACGGCCAACCGGCCCGCAGCGTTCTGCCGCCTCTGCGGTTACTCGACGGCTATGGCCGCTTCGGTGCGCCCCCTGTCGATGTCACACCGGTGAGCGCAGCGAATTTCCGGGAAGCCGCTGCCAGCCGCCGCACCCCGCCGGGTCTTTATGGCAGCGAAGATGGTTTCCGGGCCCTCAATCTGATGCGCGCTGAGAATACACTGCAACCCCTCAACATCGAGGCGCTAGGACCTGACGCGGAAACAGCGCCTTATCCCGCGACGGATCCACTGGACTTGAGAGCGATATTCTTCACTTTGGCCTTTTTGCTGATCATTGCGGACGCCATTGCCGTGTTTGTTCTTGCGGGCGGCCTGAACCGTCTGCGCCTGAAGACCCGAATGGCAAGTGTCATCGGTGCAGCAGCGTTGGCAACAGCACTCCTCAGCACGGCTGGTGTTCCAGATGCATATGCGCAGTCTTCGTCTGATGACTTGAGAGCATTGGAATCCACCCTCGAAACCCGTTTGGCCTATGTTCTGACAGGTGTCCCAGAGGTTGATGATGCAAGTGCCGCCGGTCTTGCCGGCCTGACGCAGTTTTTGTCAGAACGCACCGCGCTGGAACCCGGCGCTCCAGTCGCTATCGACATTGCGCGTGACGAGCTGGCCTTCTACTCGCTGCTTTACTGGCCGATAGATCCCTCAGCTGACAAACCGAGTGACCAGACGATCGCCCGGATCGACACGTTCATGCGCAACGGCGGTACGATCCTGTTTGACACACGGGATCATATCAACGCGTCGACAACCGGTTTCGGATCGACACCAGCAACTCTGAAACTGCGTGAGATCCTTGAGGATCTCGACGTTCCTCCATTGGAACCTGTCCCGCCGGATCACGTGCTCACGAAGGCTTTCTATCTGCTCGACACATTCCCGGGCCGTTATTCCACCAGCCCGTTGTGGGTGGAAAGCCTTGATGAAGCGACTGCCCGCGGTGATCGCCCGGTTCGGGCGGGAGATGGCGTTTCTCCGCTGATGATTACGGGGAATGATTTCGCATCGGCTTGGGCGATCACGCCGACGGGCGAGTTCATGTTCCCGACAGTGCCAAACAACCCGATCCAGCGGGACTATGCCTTCCGTTCGGGCGTTAATATCGTGATGTACAGCCTCACTGGAAACTACAAGGCTGACCAGGTCCATATTCCGGCGCTGCTGGAACGGCTCGGGCAATAGGAGGTTTGATGGACTGGTCTATTTCATTCGACCCGCTCGTTCCGCAATGGGTGCTGATATCCGCCGGCGCGATTGCTATCGTGGTTGCGGTCCTTCTCGGCATCATTAATTTGCGTGGTTGGGTGCTGCGGGCCCTGGCGATGGCGTTGCTCGTGCTTGCGCTCGCCAACCCTGCCGTAGAACGCGAAGACAGAGAACCCTTGTCCAGCGTCGTGGCGCTTGTGGTCGATAAGAGCCAAAGCCAACGGCTTGCGGACCGAGAAGAAACAACAACTGCCGCGGCTGAGGAAATTCAGTCACGCATTGCAGAGCTGGAGGGGTTTGACCTCCGGCTGCTCGAAGCCCGAAACTCAGGATCCGGAGACGGGACGGAAGTCTTCCAGACCCTCGCAAACGGGCTTGCCGATGTTCCGCCTGAAAGGGTTGGTGGTGCAATCATCATCACCGACGGACAGATCCACGATATCCCGGAAAACGCAGAAGCGCTCGGCTTCGATGCCCCTGTTCACGGACTCATCACTGGGACTGCGGATGAACGCGACCGCCGGATCGTTCTGGATACGGCTCCGCGCTTTGGCCTTGTCGGTTCTGAACAGACCATCAGCCTCACTGTTGTCGATCAAGGATTGGGAACCGGCCCCGGAGATCAGGTGAACCTGACAATCAAACGGGACGGTGATGTCGTAACCCTGCGCACCGCGCGGACCGGGGAGAAGATCGACATCCCGGTAGAGATCGCCCATGGCGGCGACAACATCTTCGAAATCGAGGCAGAGGCCCTGCCCGGCGAACTGACGACGTTGAACAATCGGGCTGTCGTCACCGTGGACGGCATCCGCGAGAACCTGAGGGTGCTGCTCGTGTCCGGTTCTCCGCATGCTGGAGAACGCACCTGGCGGAACCTTCTGAAATCCGATGCATCCGTTGATCTCGTTCATTTCACCATTTTGCGCCCGCCTGAAAAGCAGGACGGCACACCGATCAACCAGCTGTCTCTGATCGCTTTTCCGACCCGGGAGCTGTTTTCGGTCAAGATCGATGAGTTCGATCTGATCATCTTCGACCGCTATGTCCGGCGCGGTGTGTTGCCGATGCTCTATTTCGACAACATCACGCGGTACGTGCGCGACGGCGGCGCCGTCCTGTTGGCTGGCGGACCTGATTACGCAGAAGGCGGCAGTCTTTACAGAACGCCGCTTGCCCCCATTCTTCCGGCCCGTCCAACCGGAGCCATTTTGGAAGAGCCTTTTTACGCGACCCTTGCCAACCTCGGCGAGCGGCATCCTGTGACCCGGGGCTTGCCGGGCGCCGAACAAGATCCTCCAGGGTGGAGCCGCTGGTTTCGGGTGGTTGATACCGAGTTGGACGGCGGCCAGACATTGATGTCCGGTCCAAGCGAAACGCCGCTTCTGGTTCTGAACCGGGAAGGCGAAGGCCGCGTTGCTATGTTGCTCTCAGATCATGTTTGGCTGTGGGCGCGCGGTTTTGAGGGCGGCGGCCCGCATGTCCCACTGCTGAGGCGCCTTGCCCATTGGCTGATGCAGGAACCGGATCTCGAAGAAGAAGCACTCAATGTATCTTTGCGCGGCCCTGAACTGATTGTCGAACGGCAAACACTCGGGGAAACGGTCAATGAGGTGACCGTCGTTTCGCCCACAGGCGACAGCGTTGACCTCACCATGACAGAACAAGAGCCTGGGCTGTGGCGCGGCTCCTCCCCCGTGACGGAAACTGGCCTCTTCTCCGTCACAGATGGTGAGATGAATGCCCTTATTCACGTTGGTCCGCAAAACCCGAGGGAGTACACCAACGTTCTCTCTGATACCGAAGTGCTGTCACCCGTGACCGATGCGACAGGCGGAGCTGTCCAACGGCTAAGGGATGTCGGCGGTGATATAGATCTCCCGCGCGTCATCTCCATGCGCCAGTCGGCAAGTTACGAAGGCAACGGCTGGATCGGCCTCAAACAAACCGAAGCCAGCCTGTTGAATGGTGTCGACCGGTTCCCGCTCCTCATCGGACTGCTTGGTCTCGCCATCCTTCTGGGCGCCGTCTCGGCAACCTGGTACCGGGAAGGCCGCTAGAGCGTTTCTGAGCAAATCGACACAGGTTTCCCGGCCGGGAATGCGTCAACAATTACTGCTTTGAGCACGTTGAGAGATGATGCTTATTCGCGACGTGCTCTATGCAGCCTTGCCCTGAACTGCGCCGGTCGGCGGCGCCCCATCCTGCAAGCGTGCAATCAAGAGCCTTTGCGGGTCGACCGGGCCAGGTAAGGTAATGCTGCCGAAAGGCACCTGTTCAAAGCCAAACGGGCTGTAATAAGGCGCATCCCCAACCAGCAACACGTATTCGTCTCCGGCCGCCTTTGCAGCCTCAAGGGCTGTCCACATCAGCGCCTTGCCTAAACCGCGGTTCTTGAAATCCGGAGAGACCGTCAATGGCCCTAACAACAACGCGTCGGTCTCACCGATCGTGATGGGGCTCAAACGGACAGACCCTGCAATCCTGGATCCGGACAGGCCGACAAAGGCAAGATCTTGCCTGTGGGGGACGTTCTCACGGACCCTGAAAGCGGTTCGTGCAAACCGGCCAGGCCCGAAAGCTTCTGCTTGCAGGTCTTCAATTGCGGTGTCGTCGGTGGCGTCTTCGAGACGAATGACCCAAGAGGTCTGTTTCATGGGATTAGTTCCAGCTGGCAAAATTTGGCGATTGCGCGCCTGCCGGTATCCCTGTTTGTCGGAGTTATCGGGAATAGGTCAGCCGCAACGGTGCAGACGAGAGTTTCCTCGTCGGCTGGTTCGTCGTCGGAGCATGTGACCTGTGCTCATCAATCCCGAAGGTCCTTACGCGCTGCGCAGGTGGAATCTGCGTGCGGTTTCAAACAGAAGCTAGCGCGTACCACGCATGGCTCCTGCCGGTCCAGAACTTTTTGACGGGATAGACCACGTTTTTGCGAGCATCCAATTGTTCACCAGACAGGGACAGTCCATTCAGTTGATTGAAATTTGCCATCACGGCACAACCTAAATCGAAGAACAAACTCCAAGGAGACCGATATGGGAACGCTCGTCGACGGCGTGTGGCACGATCAGTGGTATGACACCAAATCAACAGGCGGGCGGTTCGTGCGCAAGGACGCCGCATTCCGGAATTTCATCACGAAAGACGGGAGCCCAGGCCCAACGGGCGACGGCGGTTTCAAGGCCGAAGCCAACCGGTATCATTTGTTTGTCTCCTATGCCTGCCCATGGGCGCACCGGACCTTGATCTTCCGGACCCTGAAAGGCCTGAACGACTACATTTCCGTTTCCGCCGTCCAGCCGCTCATGCTGGAAAACGGTTGGGAGTTTGGGGAAGCAGAGCCGCTCACCGGCGCGAACTACGCGTGGCAGGTCTACGTCAAGGCAGATCCGACCTATTCAGGCCGGGCCACAGTGCCGATCCTTTGGGACAAGCAGCAAAAGACAATTGTCAGCAACGAGTCGGCGGAAATCATTCGGATGTTCAACACCGAATTCGATCACCTGACCGGTTCAACGATCGACTATTATCCGCAAGCCCTGCGCGCTGAGGTCGACGCGGTCAATGAGCGCATCTATCACACCGTGAACAACGGCGTTTACAAGTCCGGCTTTGCCACTACACAAGAGGCATACGAGGAAGCAGTTACAGCGCTTTTCGAAACGCTGGACGATCTCGAGGCCCGCCTCTCAAAGCAACGCTATCTTGCAGGTGAGGTCTTGACTGAAGCCGATTGGCGCCTGTTTACAACGCTTGTGCGCTTTGACCCGGTTTACGTGACGCATTTCAAGTGCAACATCCGCCGGATTGCCGATTACCCCAACCTCTTCAATTACTTGCGAGAACTCTATCAGCATCCAGGCGTTGCCGAGACGGTCGATATGGCGACCATCAAACAGCACTATTTCGGCTCGCACGAAACGATCAACCCGCACCGGATTGTACCGGTTGGGCCGGATCTCAATTTCCTGGCACCGCATGACAGGGACCGGTTCAAGGCGGCAGCTTAACTGAAGATCAGCTCAACGAACATTTACTGAAAAATTGGCAGGACGACGCGCAACAACCGTCGTCCTGCCTTTGTCTGCATTTTGCAAGCCTTTGGGAACGCTTCATTAACCCATGCAATCCTTGCAGGGCAGCCCCGAAGGAATAACGCTCCTCCTTTGTGCACCGCACGCCTATATAAGAGGCAGATTGATGACGATTAGGGCAGCCGATTGCCCACCCCGACAACTCAAAGGACAGCGTTATGTTCAAGACACTTTTTCAGAAGCGTCGCCGGAACTACCAGTGGAAACCGGCTATCGACACCAGCAATCCGCGGATCGCTGCATCTCTGACCACGTTCCCGACCAACTGATCAAGCAGTTGTCGGCCAAGTTGGATTCTGTGCCATGTTTGGATTTGTGCATGTAGTCGGAGCCAGCCTCTGCGAAGGTACCCGGACCGGTCAGACCCAGGGCTCAGCCCCTCGGCAGACAAAAACACAAACAAAATCTGCGAAGTAAACTCCTCCCAACGACATTTCGCAGACTATCCGCTTGGCGCCGCTCATTTTTTCTTGACGCGGCGCTTTTTGCTTTGATGATGCGCCTCCATGTTCAGGCTTGCGCATCTCTCCGATCCCCATTTGGGTCCCCTTCCGGACCCCAAGCTCCTTCAATTGTTTTCCAAGCGTTTGCTCGGTTATCTGAACTGGCAGCGCAACCGCTCCAAAATCATGGGCGGCAATCACCTTGAACAGTTGGTCGAGGACATGAAGGCGCAAGCGCCGGACCACATCGCGGTGACCGGTGACCTCGTCAACATCGCGCTCCCCCTTGAAATTAGCGGTGCCCGAGCATGGCTGGACGAATTGGGTCCGCCTGACCAGGTCTCCGTGGTTCCGGGCAATCACGATGCCTATGTCCGCGGTGCCGTCAAAAAAGCCCGAACCGCATGGTGGCCTTTTATGCGCGGCGATGGCGAAGACGATGTTCCTTCTGAAAAAGTCGGCTCAGAGGCAACGTTTCCTTATGTGCGCAAGCGCGGCGATGTCGCAATCATTGGCGTCACCACTGGCCGGGCAACGGCGCCTTGGTTTGCCTCCGGGCGCGTTGGAACAAAACAAAGCCGCCGCTTGCGGGCAATTTTGGAGGAACTTGCGGAAGAAAAGCTGTTTCGTGTCGTTCTCATTCACCACCCGCCATTCAAGAACGCAACGAAATGGCACAAACGCCTCTCCGATGCCTCCCGGCTGCGCACCGTCGTCAAGCGTGCCGGGGCCGAACTAATCCTGCACGGCCATACGCATATCGACAGTTTTGAAAGTATCGAGGGGCCGGACGGCCCCGTGCCGGTCATTGGCGTGCCGTCAGCGACCAGCGCCCCGGGCGGTCACAAACCGGCTGCCCGCTACAATTTATTCTCGATTGCCAGGCAAACTGACGGCTGGACATGCCAGATGGAAGAGCATGGATTTGAAGAAACCGGCGGACCTGTAAAACCACTTTCGCAACGGGACATTGCTGTACCCTCAACTTAGAAACACAACCTGCGTAAGCTCGCTGGCTAAAACTTCAAAAAATACTTAACCAACATATGCAACTCTAGATTTAGACAAACATGATAAAAACTAGGATTTAAGGTGAATTTCAGTTTCAGGACATTGTTGATTATCTGCCCGGTAGCCCTCGTCGTTGCAAGCGTTGGCTACAGCCACCTATCATCGCTTAGCCTGTTTGGGAGCCGGGAAGAAAAATATGACGAACGAATAATAGATCAATTCTCCGGCATCGAACCAAAGAGTGTTACAACCACTTATGTACCGGGCAATGCAGGCTTCCGTTTAACGGACACAAATTACCTCGAGGGATTGAATGGTAAGCCGCTCGACAAAATCTCATTTATCCTTGGGTCGTTGGCAAACGGTTTTCTCGCAGGCGATACAGCTGCAATCGAAATCAGGAAAATACTTCAAGAACCAACCAAGCTGGAGGAACAAACCTTCGAACACACAAATGATATCGAAACAATAATAAATTATTCTTGCGATTCAAAAGCGTTTCGCAAGAGGGTCCCGGAGAGCATCATCGACGAGATCGCTCAATTCATTGATTCGGCTGGATACAGATCAGCAATGACTTCTGAACACATGACAATGATGAAACGCTTGACGAAGTTAAATTTGTTCTCCGAACAATGCCTCGAAAAGTTTCAGTATCACTAGTCTTAAGCCATGTGTCACAGAGGATTGGCAAACCAAGCAAAGCCAATCAGACCGACAATGCCAAGCGCAAGACCGATCCCAAAAGCGCCGGCGACAGGCAGCCAAGGTGTATGGCTCTCTTTCACACGGACAACTTTGGATTCCATCGCAACTTGGCGCAAACGGTTGTTCAGCCAGTCACCTTCAAGGGCCTTCTCGCGCTCAAGAACGCGTTCCGCGATATACTCGGTTAGGCAATCAGCCATGTCGTCGATATTGGCCGTCTCCAGAATAACGACCCGGCCAAGGCGCGTGTCTTTCAGGAAACGGTATGTGCGCCTGTCCCCGGCAACAGCCACATGGCTGGTCGCATCAATCCATAGACGCGGTGTCGAGCCGGAGATGATCTGCAAGGAAAACTGATCGTCATCTTCCGGGATTTCCCGGAAAACGTCCTTCAACTCATCCGCAAGCATGTCGAGCCGGGCACGTTCAGTGTCTTGCAGCTCAACAACCACATCGGAGCGTTCTACTTCGCCCAGCTGCACCTTGCGGATGGCATCGCGCAATGATCGCATGCGCGTGTGCGGAACCACATTGTCCTGCATTTCAGCCATTGAGTACCAGCTCCGTTTTCTCGTCGGGTCCACCAAGTCTTAATTGAGTCTTAACCGGGTGTGGCCGCGACGCCATTCCTCTTTGCCGGGTATCCACTGCCAATCGCGCAAAGATGGTTAACAAAGATTAAGCGATTTTCAACCCTGAGACCAGCGAAGGCTGGCTGGTTTGCGCCATCATGTTGCGTTATTCAAAGAGAAATCCGGTTTTTTGGGAGGCGCCGCCATGAATGTCGACGGAGAGAAGTACCGGACGATCTGGCTCGCAGATGACGGTGTCACGGTCGAGATTATCGACCAAACCAAGTTTCCATTTACCTTTGAGACCGTTCAACTGCGCACGATGGCCCAAGCGGCACATGCGATTCGCGTCATGCAAGTACGCGGTGCGCCGCTCATTGGCGCAACAGCTGCATATGGCGTGGCACTCGCAATGCACGAAGATCCGTCAGACGTGTCCCTGCTGGCGGCTTGTACCGTGCTTCTGGAAACACGCCCAACTGCAGTCAATCTGAACTGGGCGCTGGAGAGGTGCCGGAGATCCCTAATCAAGGTTCCTCCTGAAAACAGGGCAGAAGCCGCCTACGCTCTGGCAAATGAGATTTGCGATGAGGATATCGCGATCAATCTCTCAATCGGTATGCACGGCATGGAGTTGATCGCGGCTCTCGGCAAAACCAAACGGCCTGGTGAGCCGATCAACATTTTAACGCACTGCAATGCCGGATGGCTTGCGACGGTCGATTGGGGGACCGCAACAGCACCCATCTACATGGCCCATGACGGCGGTATTCCGGTTCATGTCTGGGTGGATGAAACCCGGCCGAGGAACCAGGGGGCCTTCTTGACGGCCTGGGAACTCGGACATCACGGGGTGCCTCACACGGTCATTGCGGACAATGCCGGAGGCCATCTGATGCAACATGGAGAGGTCGACATTGTCATCACCGGTACAGACCGGACAACAGCCACCGGTGATGTCTGCAACAAGATCGGCACATACTTGAAGGCGCTGGCAGCCAAGGACAACAATGTGCCGTTTTACGTTGCGCTCCCCTCGCCCACCATCGACTTTTCCCTATCCGATGGCGTGCGCGATATTCCGATTGAGGAACGTAATGGGGATGAAGTCAGCTGGATTACGGGCCGCACGGCCACCGGCGCGCTGGAGACCGTCCAAATAGTTGCGGAGGGCTCCGAAGTGGGCAATCCGGCCTTCGACGTAACCCCCGCCCATCTCGTGACCGGCCTGATCACCGAACGCGGTGTTCTGGACGCAAACCGACAGGCGATCGCCCATGCGTTTCCGGAGCGGGTCAAAAAGAGTGCTTGATCGAAGATGCAGCGACCAGTTCTAGCCCATCAGGCAAGGAACATGCGGCGCGGTTTTACTGGCATACAATCCAAGTCCACGCGGATCATCCGCCACTTCGATGGCCCGTTTGTAGGGCTTAAAACCACAGGACTGATAAAACTTCAGCGCTTGGGGACTGTCCGCCGTACAAGTGTGCAACCACAAACGTTTTGTTTCAGGCCGCGACCAAGCCATCTCTACCGCTTGCGCCATCAGCCACCGGCCAACACCTCCACCAATGACGCTTGGCACCAAGCCAAAGTAGGCGAGCTCGACATTCTCCGGGTCGGCGTAATTCAGCTCCAATGTGCCAACCGCCTTACCGGCGCGCAGCGGAAGGAAGTTTTCGCGAGCGGGTTCCGACAAAAGGGTCTCCAATTCGGCGTCCGGCTTAATCAATCGTCCAAACCAGATCCATTCCTCTCCGACTTCCCGAAACAACGCCTTGTACTCGGAAGCCGATGGAGACGACCAAGCCTCCAAGGCAATATCAGAGCGCTGCGGAGCAAGCGCTTCTGAGGGCCTTTCGGTCATTTCCAAATAGGTGACAACAACGGCAATTTTTGTGTCCGGCACTTCCGTATAACCGTCGAGGTTCAAAATCGGATTTGGCATAAAAACTCCAATGAGCAACACTTTTCAAAGTGCATGTATCAGCTGATTAACCGTAAGCCAAGAATCGCTCGATACCTCCGGTTTTGCATCATACACCAGCGCAATCCGTTAACTGTTCTGAGCGCATTGCACCTTTGACGAAACATTGGAGGCCGCAATGCCGGTCACTGGATCAAAGTTTAAAAACAACTTCTTCCGCACACGAGATTCCCGCAAAAAAGCCTGGGCGAGGAACGACCAAATCTGGAATCTGCGGCGGTCAAGAGCTATTCAAAAAAGCCAACACATCGGCACCCAACTGGTGAACTCGGTGTTGCGGATCAATCAGGCATCGAACGAACTGCAAGCGCTCCACTTGATGAAAGTCCGTCTTTATAATCCCGATGGCGGCTACAACACTCCGTCCGCCATCGCAACCCGCATCAACATGCAGGTTTGACGACCGCTGATACGACAAGGACGAATTCAGTCTCAGAGACTTTGTGTGCAATACGCATGTTGATTAACACGCTGTTAACCATGTTTTGTGAAGATCGATGCGTATCCAGGAGAGATGCGCAATGCCCAAGGTCGGAAATTACATCCAGCGTGACTATCATAAACGTTTCAGCTCCAAGCGTACGGCTCGCTGGAAAAGCTACAACGAGGGTTGGTCACAAAAGCGCTCAAATTCCCTCCAGAAATCGCAGGCATTGAGAACGCAGCTCACAACTTCTATTACGAACATCACAATCGCCTCGGGAACGCAGCAGGCCCGGTTTTTCCTCCAAAACGCCTCTGCACCACAATCAACCTATGCCAGCCCGACTGCCGTGGCCGCACGGGTCAATGTTCTCATTTGATGGTTTCAGATTGAACCAATCGTCTTCAGTTTGATCCGAGGATGGACTTCGCCCTGGCTCATGACCGTTGTATGCGCCCGGAAGCGTTCCACAATGGAGCGAACGAACGGCCGGGTTTGCGGCGAGGTCAACAGAACAGGAACCTCACCCTGCTGGGCCGCTTCCTCAAAGGCGTCGCGTACCACCCCAACAAATTCCTGAAGCTTACTCGGCTGCATCGCGAGTTGGCGGTCGTCCCCCTCACCGATGATGGCCTCCAAGAAAGCCTGTTCCCATTGTGGCGACATGGCAATGAGCGGAAGGTACCCACCGGCTGCAAGATTAGCTGCACAAATCTGCCGGCCGAGCCGCGTGCGGACATGCTCTGCAATCGTGTCCGTGTTGCGGGTCATGCCCGTTGCTTCCGAAACGCCTTCCAGGATCGTGCCGAGATCGCGCACGGATATCCGCTCGTTTAGCAGGGCCTGCAACACGCGTTGAACGCCGGACACGGTGATTTGGGATGGGATCAGGTCTTCGACCAGTTTGGCCTGCTCGCCCTTGAGTTCTTTCAGGAGTTTCTGAACATCACCATAGGTCAGCAATTCGCTGATATTGTTCTTGATGGTCTCTGTCAGATGCGTCGACAAGACGGTCGCCGGGTCCACAACGGTGTAACCGCGCAAGGAGGCGTCTTCGCGGTACTGCGCCTCGACCCAGGTCGCAGGCAGTCCAAAGGTCGGTTCTGTGGTGTGCGTGCCCGGCAATTTGACCTGCCCGCCCGCCGGGTCCATGACCATGAAGTGGTTTGGATAGAGAATGCCGCGCCCGGCCTCAACTTCCTTCACCTTGATCACATAGTCATTTGCGCCGAGTTGAATATTGTCGAGGATGCGGACCGGCGGCATGATCACGCCCATGTCGCCCGCAATCTGGCGCCGCAAGGCCTTGATTTGCTCGGTCAGGACATCAGAATCGCCGTTGGCCTTGCCATTGATCAGCGGCAGCAGTGCATAGCCAAGCTCGATCCGCAGTTCATCCATCTTAAGCGCATCTGTGATTGGCGGCTCCGGTGGCGGCTGCGGCGCTTCTTCGATGGCCTTGACCACGGCGGCCTTGGCCGCTTCCTTCTTCTTGTTCGCCCCGACCTGATAAGCGAGATATGCGGCTCCCGCAGCAAGGCCCAGGAATGGGATCATCGGCATGCCAGGCAACAGGGCAAGCACCACCATGACGGCCGCCGACATGCCCAGCGCCTTGGGGTAGCCTGTAAACTGGCTTGTGAGCGCCTTGTCAGCGGCTCCATGAACCCCAGCTTTGGAAACAAGCAGGCCGGCAGCCGTAGACACGATCAATGCCGGAATCTGGGAAACGAGACCGTCACCAATGGTCAGAAGCGTGTAGTTGTTGGCAGCTTCCGAGAAGGTCAGCTCCATCTGCGCGACACCGATGAAAATGCCGCCCAGAATGTTAATAAATGTGATCAGAAGGCCCGCAATTGCGTCTCCGCGGACGAACTTCGAAGCACCGTCCATCGCCCCGAAGAACGAACTTTCATCTTCCAGAGCCTTGCGGCGAGCTTTGGCCTCCGATTCATCAATAAGCCCGGCAGACAGATCAGCGTCGATCGCCATCTGCTTACCCGGCATCGCGTCCAATGTGAAACGGGCTGCGACTTCCGCGATACGGCCCGAACCCTTGGTGATGACGACGAAGTTCACGATCACAAGGATCGCGAAAACGATAATCCCGATGACGAAATTGCCGCCCATCACCAGATTGCCGAACGACTGGATGACATTTCCCGCAGCAGCCGTGCCCTCATGGCCGTTTGCCAGGATCAGCCGGGTCGAGGCTATGTTGAGACCAAGCCGCAACATGGTCGCGATCAGAAGAACCGTTGGGAATGACGAAAACTCAAGCGGCTTTTGAATGAAGAGTCCTGTCATCAAGACGAGGACGGAGAAAATGATCGACACCGCCAGGAACATGTCCAGCATGACCGGTGGCATCGGGAGGATCAGCAGCGTCAGGATCACCAAAATACCGGTCGCAAGGCCGACATCGCCCTTGCGCAGCGTATCAATGATTTCATGAACGCTCGGAAAACCCGAAACGGCAGCGCCGGATGGCGCTCCGGAAGCACCCTCCTGCCCGGTGTTTGGTCCGGTTGGACCGCCACCACCTGCTGCTGTGTCTGACATTTACGACTTAGATCCCATTCCAAACTGACGCGAATTCAGTTGCTTATATGTCAACCTGCTACTTGATTAGCCCCTTGCCTCGCCCGGGCTCGGCACTTGAACGCCCTCATCCGTGTACTGATTCAGCTTGTTGCGAAGTGTCCGGATGGAGATCCCAAGGATTTTTGCCGCGTGCGTCCGGTTCCCGAGACAGTGGTCGAGCGTGTCCAGGATCAGATCCCGCTCCACGTCGGCAACTGTCCGGCCAACGAAATTCCGGGTGACAGCCTCAGCAGTTTGCGCCGCCCGTTCTGCAGGTCCCCGCGCAGCGCTTAACGGTGTACCGTCCGGCATGCGAATGGCTTCAACACCGATCTCAGCGCCGCTTGCCAGAAGAATGGCGCGGTGCATCGTGTTTTCCAATTCACGAACGTTGCCCTGCCATTGATTGGACATCAGAGCCTGCCGCGCTTCCAGAGAAAGCTGGCGGATCGGCACGCCATTGGCTTCCGAATAGTGGGCAATGAAGAACTGCGCCAGCTCCATGATATCGGCTGGGCGTTCGCGCAAGGGCGGCAGTTTCAGATTGACGACATTCAGGCGGAAGAGCAGATCTTCCCGGAAGCTTCCAGACCGCACACTCTCGGCAAGATCGCGGTTCGATGTCGCCAGAATGCGAATGTTCACGGGTACAGGCCGTGTGCCGCCAACCCGGTCGATGACACGTTCCTGGATCGCCCGCAGTAATTTTGCCTGCAGCCGGACATCCATTTCCGAAATTTCGTCCAGAAGCAGTGTGCCACCATCGGCTTCCTCGAACTTGCCGATCCGGCGGGCAACTGCGCCGGTGAAAGCCCCCTTCTCGTGTCCGAACAATTCGGATTCAAGAAGATGTTCTGGAATGGCTGCGCAATTGATCGAGATGAATGGCTTTGACGCGCGGTTTGAGCATTTGTGCACGTGACGGGCGATCACTTCTTTACCGGTCCCCGATTCCCCCGTGATCAGGACGGACGCCTCGGACGGTGCTACCTGTTCTGCAAGTTTCACAACGGATGCCATAGCGTCGTCGCGGTAAATCAGATCGCCACGATCCTGGGCAACGGCAGCAAGAACGGCTGCGATCAACTCCGGGTCCGGAGGCAGCGGGATGTATTCCTTCGCCCCGGCACGAATTGCGGAAACGGCAGCTTGTGCATCTGTTTCGACACCGCAAGCAACCACAGGCACATGAACCCGTTCCGCCTGCAGCTTGGCGATCAGACCTTCGATATCGAGGTGAACTTCAACCATCAAAAGATCGGCGCCACGGCCGGACCGCAGGACTTTCAGTGCTCCTTCGACGTCATCGGCGTGCGTGACCTGAGCTCCACGCTGCATGGCGATCTTCGACGCTGCAGTGAGCTGGCCGCCCAGAGTTCCGACAATCAGCAGACGCATACGATCCCTCTTCTATCGATCGGTCTTGATGATTTCCGTCATGGTCACACCGAGTTTGTCCTCAACGAGAACAACCTCTCCACGTGCCACTAGGCGATCATTTACATAAATATCAATGGCTTCCCCGACTTTGCGGTCGAGTTCCAACACCGTACCTGACGCGAGTTTCAGCAGGTCCGACACATGCATTTTCGAGTGCCCCAGGACCGCCGAGATCCTAACCGGAACGTCGAATACCGCTTCAAGATCGGCTGCCGACTGAGGATTATGGATCTCCTCAGCCTCTCCAACCCGGTCCGGCGCTTCCAATTCATCCAGAGGGATGTTTGTGTCTTGTTCGTCACTCATGCCTCAGTGTCTTTCTCAGATGCTCCATCGGCCTTCGGAGCCGGTTTCGGAGTGCGCCCTGCTTTCAAATACGCGCGGATGCTGCCATCAATTTCAGCTTCAAGAGCTTTGCGGTCCCGCCGAATTCCGCCATCCGCCCACTCGATGTGGCAATCGCCTCTGGCAATCTCCGGCTCGCCAAGAATGACCAGGCGCCCCTCGAAACCCTTTTCATGAATGATGGGGTCGACCTTGGCCTTAAGCGCTTCCACGTCCCGCTCAGCCACACGAATGACGAGATGGGGTGCCCGCCGCAAAGGGCCCAAACACTCTGACACCAAAGCAACGGTTTCTGCCAGTGGCTGCCGGGCAATCAGATGTGCGCAGAGGCGTCTAGCCACAAGAAATGCAAGGCCGACAGCATCCTTCTCCTGATTGGCAACGGAATCGTCGATGGTTTCCAGTACCCGGCCCACGGCGGCCACCAGGTGCCCAACCTCTTCCGTTAACAAGGTTTCTTGTTTGGTCTGCAAGTCCTTGAGCGCCTGAACCCGGCCTTCTTCAAATGCCTGCGCCTTGGCTTTTTTGAGCTGGGCCTGGTGGTCGGCGACCGGCATCATCGGAATTTCCGGTTTCGGCGGCTCAACAACTTCGGGCTCTTCGGGCTCGGCGAAGTCAGTGTTGAACAGAAATTTAGACGGGTTCGTCATCGTGCCCAATCTCGTATATGTCCCAGCCTCGTGCCGCATTAGTAGATGATCTCTTCATCGCCCTTGGATTTCGAGATCATAATCTCACCCTTGGCAGCCAAATCCTTGGCTTGATTGACCATTCCAGTTTGCGCATCGTCTACATCGCGCAAGCGGACCGGTCCCAAGGCCTCCATATCGTCCTGCAACAGCTTCGCGGCACGCGAAGACATATTGCCAAAGAAGAATTCGCGTGCTGCGTCCGTAGAGCCCTTCAGGGCGATCGCAAGCTGATCTTTCTCTACATGCCGCAACAAAGTCTGAGCACTTGCCGCGTCCAGCTTCAGCAGATCATCGAAGGTGAACATCAAGGTCTTGATGCGATCTGCCGCTTCACGGTTGTCCTCTTCCAAAGCTGCCAGGAAACGGGCTTCGGTTTGACGGTCGAAGTTGTTGAAGATGTCAGCCATCATTTCATGGCTGTCCCGGCGCGAGGTGTTGGTCAGGTTGGACATGAATTCCACCCGCAACGTTTGCTCGACCTTCTCCAGAACTTCCTTCTGAACCGCGTCCATGCGCAGCATCCGGCTGACAACTTCGAGCGCCAACTCCTCAGGCAGGATGCCTAGGACGCGCGCCGCGTGATCGGAATTGATTTTCGACAGGACCACCGCAACGGTCTGCGGGTACTCGTTCTTCAGGTAGTTCGCCAGAACGTTTTCCTGAACGTTGGAGAGCTTCTCCCACATATTCCGGCCTGCAGGACCACGGATCTCCTCCATGATGACAGAGACTTTGTCGCCTGGCAGGAAGGTCGCTAGCAGCCGCTCAGTGGCATCCACGTTTCCGGTCAACGCGCCTTTCGAGCTGATGCGGCGCACGAAATCCTTGAAGAGATCCTCAAGCATGTTCGGAGTGACAGGTCCAAGGTTCGCCATGGCAGCGGACACTTGCCGAACCTCGATCTCGTCCAGTTTATCCCAGATGGGTGCACCGTGAGATTCACCGAGAGCCAGCAGCAAAACCGCCGCCCGCTCTGCGCCCTTTAGTTCGCGCTCTTCCTCATCAACGCTGACTGTAAGGTGTTGTTGTAGCTGATCGCTTGCCATTACGCCGCCTGCTCATCTAGCCAACCACGGACAATGTTCACGGCCTCGGTTGGATGATCAGAGATCATTTCGCCAACCTTCGCGATCGAACTGGCCTGCAGTGCACCTTCTTGTTTTGCCTGCTCCAACCATTCGATCACGAATTCATCTTCTTCCTCTTCCTCCTTCGGCACTTCGCTGTCAGCGACCAACGTACCATCTGGGCCGATCACCAACTCCTGCGGTTGCCGCTCTTCCGGTGTCACGATACGGCGCAGAAGCGGACGGACGACGAAGAGGAGGAGCAGAATTGCGATCAGGAACAGGACACCGAGCTCTGCAAACCGCATGATATCAGAGCGCGTAAACTCAAAGAGACCATCTGCTTCAGCAATGTCGAGTTCCGGCGGCAGGGCGAATTGAAGATTGATCACTTCAACAACGTCGCCACGCGCTTCATCGAACCCCACAGCTGAACGCACAAGCACAGCAATCCGGTCGAGAGCTTCCTGCGAGCGCGGTGTGTAGACGGAATTGCCATCTCCATCAGTCTCGTAGGTGCCGTCCACAAGCACTGCGACCGAAAGACGTGTGATACGGCCAGCTTCAACGACTTCCGTGCGTGTGGATCTGGAGATCTCGTAATTGACAATCTCCTCGGTTAGCGAAGACGTATCTTGCTCTTCAGCCTCGTTGTTCTGATTTGCGTCGGCATTTGGAAGCTCGTTTCCAACCGTGACCTGCCCATCTTGACGCGTGCTGGACGTAGCTTCTTCCTTCGTCTGGGTCGAGCGGACGACCTGCCCTTCTGGATCAAAGGTCTCTGTCGTCTCTGTCAGACGATTAAAATCGATATCAGCGTTGACGCGCACCCGGGCACGGCCTGGCCCGACAACGGAATTCAGTATTTCCTCGACCTGATTGCGCAGGCGGCTTTCGATGGCAGTTGAACGCTCCTGCAGCCGGGCAGATACCATGCCCTCGTCATCGCTGCTTGCGCCCGACGCCAACAAGCGGCCGGATTCATCGACAATTGACACTTTATCCGGGTCCAGCCCGTCAACAGCCGTCGCCACGAGGTGCTGAACCGCACGGATTTCTCCGGGCCCCAGTCCCCCACGCACGTTCAAAACGATTGAAGCAGACGGCGGGCGCCGGTCACGCTGGAACAGCTGGCGCTCAGGGATCACGAGATGAACACGCGCGGAGCGGATCCGGTCGAGGGAGCTGATCGTGCGCGACAGCTCGCCTTCCATTGCACGGAGGTGATTGATGTTCTGAACGAAGCTGGTCGCGCCGAGCGTGTCGGAGCGGTCGAAAATCTCGTACCCGATGGAACCACCTGTCGGGAGGCCTTCAGCGGCGAGTTGCATCCGCAAACGCGCGACTTGCTCCTGCGGCACCATGATGGACGCGCCTTCGCGGGCCAACTTGAACTGCACCCCCTGGCTTTCAAGCTGGGAGACGATCGCTGCGGAGTCTTCAAGCGTCAGCTCGTTGTAGAGCGTCGTCATCTGCGGCGCAGTCACCCGGAAGATGATAAACGCAAAGACACCGACCAGGATCGCTGCAACGGCCCCCATCGCCGCTATCCGCGCTGGTCCCAGTGTTTTTATGAATTCAATAAGTCCGTTCACGAATGCCCGCCCGCATCTTTCGCCTGCCACTTGCCCTTATCGGCAGAGTCGGCAAATCACGCCATGCCTCTGATGGGCAAAATTTGCCGCCCGGAAGGTTAACAAGAAGTTAACAAAACATTATCAATGCGGGTGAGTTGGCTGTTTTCTGCGAAATTCGCTAAGGCATTTTGCAACTGAAGTGGGGAAAAACTGCCCACCTCATTAACCTTTGGATAAGTTTACCGAAAAAGCGCGCAACAAAAAAGGCCGGCTAAGCCGACCTCGTCGCACCGCCCCCACGCGGTCGTTAATATCTTTGGCTGTCAGGCCATCAATTCCGGTATTGCTGGATCCGCGTTGCGCGTAGCCCTGCCAATCCATGTTTTTCGATCGAGCTCTGCCAAGACAGGAACTCTTCCACTGTCAGGGTATACCTCTGACAGGCTTCCTCGAGGGATAATAGGCCGCCCCGCACTGCTGCTACCACTTCCGCCTTCCGCCGGATAACCCAGCGCTTGGTAGAGGTAGGTGGAAGATCCGCAATCGTGAGCGGGCTCCCATCCGGGCCGATGACATATTTTACACGCGAACGAATTTGTTCGGTCATTGTACTCTCACACTAACCATGACCAAGGTTGAGTTTGAGACTACACAATGACGCTTAACAAACGACTAAAGCAATATTTGACTTTTATTAACTATAATATCTGGAATCTGTGAATGATATTTAGGGATTGATGAATTCATTACTTCAAAAACAAGTGAAACTTATTAGGTTCTGTTAACCATAAGCCTGCCGCCATGCAATTTGCAATGCAATGCGCTGAAATCCGCTCAAGATGCAAAAATGAAGGGCGCCAGCTTTCACTGGCGCCCTGCAAAACCACTAATTTCAGGCAAATTACTTAGCCAACGAGATTTAGATAGACCGTACGGACTTCACCGCGCTCACCGGAACTGAGAGCTCCCCAATCCTTAGGAACGGAACGGCTCCGCTAAAATCCACTTCATCAACGACACCCGAGACCTCGATGGATGCGGGCTCGGCATTCCCGGCGCTGTCACTTACATCCAGCTGGATCGTGTAGGCGCCCTTGGATGCCGTGCCTCCCAAGTCAGTGGCCCCATCCCATGTGTAAGTGCCACCGCCCGCCTTGAGCTCAATTTCCCCGGAATAGACCGTCTGCCCTGCATCATTCAGGATCTCGACGGTCCCGGTCGCATCCTCCAGGACATCGTATTTCCAGTTCGCCTGACCGTTATCGAACATTGCCGTTCCGCCAGCGGCCGTCACTTCGGTGCCGATGTAATTCACGTAGGCAGATGACTGATTGCTGGAAAGCAAACTGATCATCTCTTCGAGGTTCTTGTTCGTTTGAATAGACTGCTCGACATTCGAATACTGAACCAGCTGGTTGGTGTATTCGGCAGAATCGAGCGGATCCAAGGGATCCTGATTCTGGATTTGCGTGGTCAGCATGCTGAGAAACAATTCGTAGTTCGCCGACAAGCCCGCTTCACTAGCCTGTGTGCTGGATTGGCTCGACGATTGTGTCGCGCCGCTTGTGCTGGTGGTGTTGCTTGTACTCGGTGAAAAAAAGGTCATCACACTCTCCTCAGGCACTCTAGGTGCCCATTAAATCCTTACATCCAGACCGCCGCGCTGCTCTGCCAGCGTCATCCTGAGAAGTTGTCCATCCATGGTCTCATCCGCAGAGGCATCTCCGCCGCTATCCGCATCGGTATTGGCTGTGCCGGATTGCCCGTTTTGCTGTCCCTGCTCATCCTGGGATGCAAACTGTTGTCCCGGCCCTTGTTTCAGCGAAAACTGCAGATCATTTGAATTGGTGTTCAGCCCGGCCGCCTCGAGCGCGCGCTCCAAACCGCGCTGATCCCGCAGGAACATGTCGAGCGTTTCAGGACGCTCAACAATCAGATGCGCCTGAACACTGCCATCCGCTGCAACCTTCATGTTGACATCAACTCTCCCGAGCTCGGGAGGATCAAACCGCATCTGAAACCGGGTCTGCGCGTTTTTCAGGTTCCGTGCCATCTCAACTGCGACCTGAGAGGCCAATTGAGAGCTTTGTGCCTGATTTGGCGTCTGCAAGGCTTCGGTGCGGGCAGCTCCCTGCATCTCACCACCGCGCACGGTCGCGGTGAAATCAAGGTCCGCACCCAGATCTGTTTCAAAAGCCGATGCAGGGAGAACTTCATCCGCGATTATTTCATTTGAGAGAGCAGCTGCAGGGATAGCACTCTGCTGACCAGCTCCGCCGCTACTCTGCATGGCCACCATCTGCGGTTGGCCGCTGCTCAGTCCCTGCATCTGCGGTGTTGCGGAATTCACCGAAGGCGCCTTCGCCCCTGCGAACAACACCTCTCCAGCTGGTCTGCGCTCCAAACGCACAGGTTCAGCGTCCACATCAACAGCAAGGTCATCAACACCCAGATCCGCACCACCCTGCTCTGCTATTGCTGGCTGCGGGATGGTGGAGTTCGTCGGCCGGTTTGAAACGGCAACTGGCGTCACAGGAGGCTGTGCGCTTGCTGCCGGAGCCGGTTGCGCTTGAGGCAACGACGGTGTCACCGGCGCAGGCCTTGCAACCTCAGGCGCAGCTGGTTGACGGACACTTGCCTCTTCCTGCGTCACAGACACCTCTGCGGTCTGCGGAACCAAAACAGGCTGATTATTGACTGCAGAAGAAATCCCTGGCTGTGCATTGATTTGTGCACCGGCTTGTGCAGACGTGTTCAGAGGCTTTGCAACAGGCTCCTTGGACCCGGCGGCCTGCGCTGCTGCTTGAGCCCTCGCCGCTTTTTGAAGCGGATCGAGAACTTCGTCCGAAGCCTCAGCCTGAGCAACCGGTACGTTTTGCGGTGCCGTTTGAACCATGACGGACTGCGAGCGCAACTCCGGCGGCAAACTTACCTGCCATCGCCGCTGCTTTGGCTCAATGATCGGCGCATCATTTGTCCGGCTGAGACCGTCCTCAGCGGCAGATGATGGTGATAGCGGCTTTGCTGGATCGGCAACCTTAACCACCGTTGCTGCCGCTTTTCCCTCCTGCCCAGCCACATCACCGGCAGCAGTTTCAACCTGCTGAGCGATGATCGGCTGACGATTTACCGGAGACGGGAGATCAGAGACATCCTGTGAAGAGCTGGCAGGGGCCGCCTCGGACACCCCGGCTGCAGGTGGCGCACCAGCGGCGCCTTGTCCAGCAGAAGCTAATGCGGACGCAAAACCAGGCTTGCTGGCAGCACCTGCCTTCGCAGCAACTGCCTCGCCCCGAATATCACCACCTCGGCTTCCTGCAGCAGCTGCATCGCCGTCACCGGCGGGACGAACGAGCGGAAGGCCCGCCTCTTCAGCCAATCCGCCATCTTCAGCAGCAGGAACAGGTCCAGCACCATTAACGACAGGGGCTTCACCAGCAGCAGCCTGCCAAATCTCCCCCAAGCTTCCAGGAACGGCAGCACCGGGGTCATCGGCCAGGACGGCACCGGCCTCCAGCGCCTCGTCACCCGCTGCAGCTTCTGCGCTCACAACGGCGTCGCCAGCAAGCTCTGCCGCATCGGCCTTCGGCGCATCCAGGTTCGGTGCTGACTGACCGCTTGAGACAGCGCCGCCTTCTTGCGCAACACTGTCAGGCGCCAATGCCTGCAGGGTCTCCTGAAGATCATCCGAAAACTGCCGAAACCCGTTCTCGGCTTCCCCCATGGGCCCGGCAACACTCGCACCGCCACGATTGGCAGGCGAAGAAGCGGCAGTCATATCGGTCATCAATCCAAAAGGCAGCACAAGAGCACCTCAATAAAATTTGCCCGCAATTGGGCAGACAGAGTCATAGAATAAGAAAGCAAACCGCGGGCCAGTTTCAAAAATCCAGTCAAGGCATTGAATCTCAAAATATTTTAACCCTGCCAACCTGACACCAACCAGCCATAACGCGGCAAGCTTTGCCGCTCCGGCAATGCATGCCGGGTGCGCACGGCTCGCAATTGGCAAGCAGCGCCCTTATCTGTATAGTGCGCCCCAGTTGGAAATGGCCCGAGGAAACGAGCGTTTCCGGGGTGACCGGACACAGCGCTTACTGAACGCCTGTGACCGGCAGGGCCCGAACTTTCTGAAAGTGCTTTTGAACATGTTGAACAGTCTGGATCTTCCCGGCCGCCCCGAAGACACGCGCGTGGTCGTTGCCATGTCCGGCGGCGTGGACAGTTCCGTCGTTGCCGCGCTGATGCACGCCGAAGGTTATGATGTTATTGGTGTGACCTTGCAGCTCTATGACCATGGCGCCGCCGTCGCCAAGGCAAAGGCATGCTGTGCGGGCGTCGACATCCATGACGCACGCCGGGCCGCCGAAAAGATCGGCATCCCGCACTACGTGCTCGACTATGAAAGCCGCTTCAAGGAACAGGTTATGGACCGGTTTGCCGACAGTTATATCGCCGGCGAAACCCCCATTCCCTGCGTCTCCTGCAACCAGACCGTCAAGTTCACCGACCTTTTGAAAACGGCAAAGGATCTTGGCGCGGACGCCTTGGCCACCGGCCACTATGTTCGCTCGGCAGCCCAGGGCAACAAGCGTGCGCTCTTCCGCCCCACGGACCTTGACCGGGATCAGAGCTACTTCCTGTTTGCCACAACGCAGGAACAGCTGGATTTCGTCCGCTTTCCGCTCGGCGGCATGCCGAAGTCTCAAGTCCGTGCCCTTGCCGAAGAGTTCGGGTTGTCGGTTGCCAACAAGCCTGACAGCCAGGACATCTGCTTCGTGCCGAACGGAGACTATGCCGCGGTGATCCGAAAGCTGCGGCCAAACGCTGCCGAACCTGGCGAGATTGTCCATATGGACGGCCGGGTCCTGGGTGAACACAACGGCATCATCCACTTCACGATCGGCCAGCGCCGAGGCATTGGTGTGGCCACGGGCGAGCCGCTTTACGTGGTGCGCCTTGATGCGGACGAACGCCGCGTGATCGTGGGCCCGCGTGAGGCTTTGGCAACACACACGATCCTGCTGCGCGAAATGAACTGGATCGGCGATCAGCCGCTCGATGAAGGGGATGAGATCGAGGTCTTTGCCAAAGTCCGCTC
>NZ_JASHII010000004.1:0-586413 GCF_030733765.1 Roseibium sp. MMSF_3247 | reverse complement strand
CTGCTATGCCCGTTTCACCGCCTTGCTGTGACCGTTCTGCCGGGCGCAAATCGTGACCAATCTCGACAGTGACAACATTACTACGATGTTGCTGAACTGATGTGCTAATGGATGCAGATCCGTCCACATACGCTCTTGCCAATTATGTTGAATGGTCCGCACACCGTCTTCTTGCGTAACCAGACCATATCTTTCAATCACACCACGACATTGGATGGATTGGGCATGATGATAAGATCGCTTTTGGTCGCCCTGCTGCTGTTGGGTTCGCTGCCTCAAACGGCCGATGCAAACACGCTCACAGCGCGCGAAATCCAGAACGAGATGTTGAACAAGACGATTATCACGCACCGGTTCGGCATGCGGGTCACGATGCGGTATATGCCCGGCGGAGTCGTATCTGCCAAGGCGCTGCTCGGATCGGTCGATGGAACTTGGCGGGCGCGCGGAAACCAGATCTGCTCGACATTTCCAAGAGGCCCGGCAAAAGGCACCAGCTGTGTCAGCTTCAAGCGGCTTGGTGACAATCGGTATATCAGTTCCGAGGGTGTCCGTTTCCGGGTAGTCGACTAGTTGGGACGTATCAAACTGCCGATCCGTTTTGACGATGCGCGGCGTCCGCTGCAGCCGTATTTCTTAAAAACTGGTCTGTACAGACCGCCCAGCTTTGGCTGAGGGCCGTAGCGCGGCACACATTCCTTGGAATGTCGAGCGCGGCCAAAGCCGCTTCCCGCAAATCATCGGACAGGATCCCTGCTCCGCTGTCGCCGATGACATCCACCGGCCCCATTACGGGGTACGCGGCAACCGGAACTCCGCATGCAAGGGCTTCCAAAAGCACAAGGCCGAAGGTGTCAGTCCGGGACGGGAACACGAACGCGTCTGCGCTGGCATAATGCCGCGCCAATTCTTCTCCGGTCTTGGATCCGGTGAAATGGACATCTGGATAGTCCCGCTTAAGGGTTTCCAGCTGCGGTCCGTCCCCAACAACGACCTTGGAACCGGGCAAATCCAGATCCAGAAATGCGGAAATGTTTTTTTCGACCGAAACCCGGCCGACATTCATGAAAATTGGCCTCGGGAGATCGGACGGCAGGACACTGCCCTCATAGGGTTTGAAGATGTCTGTATCGACACCGCGGGACCACCGCATCAGGTTTTGAAACTTACGGTCCCGAAGGCTGGTTTCCAACTCGTCCGTCGCGACCATGCACCCGGATGCGGAATTGTGAAACCGCCGGAACCAGGCATAGAACGGCGCTTTCGGCAAAGGCACGCGGGCTGCAACATACTCTGGAAACCGGGTGTGATAACTTGTTGTAAAAGAGCGCTTTTCCTTACGCGCGACCTTAGCTGCAAGCAAGCCCAACGGGCCTTCAGTTGCAATGTGAATGTGGTCGCAATCGAAGTCCTTGATGTGCTGACCAACCCTGCCCCTTGTGGTCAGCGCAAGCCGGATTTCCGGATAGGTTGGACACGGTATTGTGGTGAAGCCGTTCGGGGTGAGGTACTCAACGCGAATGCCGCGTTTTTCCAACTCTCGAGCCGTATATTCCAAGGTGCGGACGACGCCATTGACCTGCGGATGCCAGGCATCCGACACAAAAAGCAGTGATTTCATGCAGCGACGGTCCGCTCTCTTTCAAGTTTTCCGGCCGGTTTCAAGGCCCTTTTGCCGTCTGAATTTCCAGCGTCAGGATGCGCGCCGCTGTCCCGCCAGCGAACGATCTCCAGAACACCGTCATGGGTTTCAACGATGGCCGTGCAGCTTTCCACCCAGTCACCGGTATTCAGATAACGCGTACCATTCATTTCCTGATCGGTCGCATGGTGAATATGACCGCAGATAACGCCGTTCAAACCACGATCCTTGATAGCCTTGGTCACTTCACCCTCAAACGCGCTGATGACGTTGACGAACTGTTTGACATGTTGCTTGGCAAAAGCCCCGAGCGACCAGTAGTTCAAGCCCAATTTCCGGCGGATATTGTTTACCCATGTGTTCGTCCATAGGGCAAATGCATAAAACTGGTCCCCAAGGAAGGCAAGCCACTTGGCCTTTTGCACAATGAGATCGTACTGATCCCCGTGGAGCACGAGATACTTGCGGCCAGCCGCGGTTTCGAACTCTGCGGTTTCCGTAAACTCCACGCAACCAAACCGTAGCGGCTGGGTGTCTTTCAAGAATTCGTCGTGGTTTCCAGGCAAATAAATGATTTTGATGCCAGCCCTGCCCCGCGCCAGCAGTTCATCGATCACGGCTTGGTGGCTTTCCGGCCAATATCTTTTGCGCTTCAACCGCCAGCCATCAATGATGTCGCCGACCAGGTAGATCGTATCGGCGTGGTGCAGCGCCAAAAAATCCAGCAGAACATCCGCCTGGCACCCGCGGGTCCCGAGGTGAATGTCAGACAAGAACAAGGTTCTTAAGTGCCTTATCCGGTTTTCGGTGTTTGCGATATGCTTGCGAATGAGCCTGTCTCCCGGAAAACGCGACGGCAAAGTATTTTCCGGAATACGAACCTGCGCAAGCCTTGGATGCATTGCAGCAACGTTTTACCGCATAGATTTACAGCAACACAGCAGGCAGAGCGTCGGGGACCTTGTCACAGCCTCAAGGAAATCGTGCTCAGGCGACTGCATCCAGTGCGAGTGTGCTGTAAGCCCAAGTGATCTCCCGGGAGGTTTTGGGATCATACATGCGCATCTTGAAATCGGCTGCCGGGCGAACACCGCCAATTGCCGGTATTGTTCCGCAAAGCATGGCCGTTCCGTTCTGGAAGTTTGCACCGTCCATGAGATCCTTAAGCGGCTGGATCGCAGCCAGCGTGCCGTCCTGATAGAGGGTCCACGCCCCCTCTTCCAGGATCCAGGATTGAAGAACAATCTCGTCCAGATGGTCCTGCACGCTGTCGAATGGCCAGAGTTCACCGGCGACCGGTTTGGCAGCGATCTGTTTTGAATGCGCCACAGAGTAGGTTTCAAGGGCCCGGTCCGTATGATCGGAGGCGAGGCCCAACCAGGTGCTGCCGTTCATTTCAATGAGAAAAGGCTCAGCTTCACCGGACGTGTTCTTGCCGACAACCTGAATTTGGGAAGCTTGTGTGAGAAGCTCCGGCGCGCATTGATAATAGAGCGGTACGGTTGATGGCGCCGGAACACCGATCGCTTCAAGTTCAGCAATATGGTGATCAACAGCCGCTTTGTTCCGGCCGGTCCATCCGGCAACAATAAGCCGCTGGGGCGTGCTTTCCAGCACGCCTTCGCTTGTCGTGAACTTCATAAATTTCCTCAAAGTGTAGACGGAAGGAACAAGGCGATTTGCGGCATCAAGATTAACAGCCCGACCATGGCAAGCATCGCAAGCGCATAGGGAATGCAGCCGAGCATCACGTCTGAGAACCTGCCGGTTTTTCGCGCAGCCTGCACCACATAGAGGTTGAGCCCGACCGGTGGCGTGATGAGCGCCATCTCCACCAGAATGATCATCAGGATGCCGAACCAGATCTTGTCGTAGCCAAGCTGGACAATGATCGGCACAACAATCGGAATGGTCGCGACCATCAAGGACAGGGTTTCAATGAAGAACCCCAGAATGATGTACATCAGGATGATCACCAGAAGCGTCTCCAGTGGCCCGAGCCCCAAACCACCCAAAAGGTTTTGCAAGGACCGGCTGACACCGGCCGCAGTCAGGGCGAAGTTGAGGACATAGGCACCTATGACGACCAGCATGATCATCGCCGACGTCTTGACGGCCCCGCGCAACGCTTCGGACAGCATCTCCCAATTGAGCGCCTTTTGCTGGGCGGCAATAAGGAGTGCAAGCGCCACCCCAACGGTCGCAGCTTCTGTTGGTGTCGCCCAACCGGCATAGATCGAGCCGATGATTGCGGCAAACAAACCGAGGATCGGGAGAAGATCGCCAAGCCCCGAGAGCTTGTCAGCCAAGGAACTGGGGCGTTTGGGACCGCCCAGGGACGGTTTGAAGATGCACAGGAGCACTGTGATCAGCATAAAGAGGCCGGCCAGCGCGAGGCCCGGAATAAGCCCGGCCAGAAACAACTGCGGAATGGAGCTTTCCGTCAGAAAGCCATAGACGATCAGGTTGATGGACGGTGGGATCATGATCCCAAGCGTCCCGCCAGCCGCGATGGCGCCCGAAAAGAGCTTCTGATTGTATCCAAGCTCCTTGGCTTGCGGCATCGCAACGGTTGCAACCGTTGCCGCAGTCGCCACGGACGATCCGGAGGTCGCTGAAAACATGGTCGACGTGGCTATGTTGGCGTGGATCAGACCGCCCGGCATCCAGGCAACCCATTTTTCCAGTGCAGAATAAGTCCGGCGCGCAACGCCACTGCGAACCAGGATTTCACCAAGAAGTACGAAGAGTGGAATGGCGATCAGGGTTGCGCTGTTTGAAGACGACCAGACCACCTGCCCCAAGCCGCGCATCAGCGGAAACGGGCTGAAAAACGTATCAATGCCGAAAGCCAGTAGGAAGAGGACGATGCCGACCGGGATGGACAGCGCCAGCAGGCCAAGCAGCCCGAAAGACGTAAACGCAATCATGCTTCCCCCCGCGCACCGGCGATTTGATCGACGGACTTATAATCTGACGTTGCGAACCGCACTGCGACGGAGACCAAGAGGATGGTGGCGGACATCGCAAACCAGACCCATCCAAGCCACCAAAGCGTTTGCGGGATCCAAAGCGGCGTTTCCAGCGGGGTGTTTGCCCGCGCGCCGGTGGAAAGCGTCTTTTCCAAGACACCCCACCCGCGCCAGGCAACCACAATCGCCGTGCCGGCCAGACATGCCATGGAGATGACGTCGAAAACCGCACGTCCGAACGGGACAAGGCGTTGACGCAGCAGGTCGATGCGCACATGCGCCTGCTCCGTCAACGCGTAACTGATGCCCCAGGCGGTCGTGACAGCCATAACGTATCCGGAGATCTCGTCCACGCCTCCAAGGCCCGCCCCCAGCTTCCGGGTGATGATTTCGACGAGCGTGAAGGCCACACAGACCAGCAGCACAATGCCGACGCCCATCGCAACGCGGTCGTTTAATCGCCGCAGGAGGTGAACCAAGGAGGTCATGGAAGGATCCTTACTTCGCTTCGAGGGAAACGCCGGTGACTTTGCCGACGCTGTCGCTCCAGCGCTGAGCCCAGTCTCCGCCTGCCCGTTCAGCCCAGTCCGGCAGCACTTCAGAAATCAGAACCGCTTTCGCCTTGGCCTGATCTTCGTCTGTGGCTTCAACCAGCACAAGGCCGCGCGCATCGCCATACGGACACTCACCGTTGCCGGTAAGGCAGGCGATGTCATTATTCAGTGCATTTTGAGCAACTTCCCACGCCGGGGCTTCGAGGTTCTCTTTCACGCCTTTCTCAAGCGCTGCTTTCTGTGCATCGCTCAGGGTGTTCCATTTGTCGAGATTGATCGCGGTCACAACCGGATCCCATCCCCCTAGCGGGATCGGCAGAAGATGTGTGGAGACTTCCCACCAACCCGCATTGTAACCTGATCCGGCACCGGTGATGGCGCAATCCACTACGCCGCGCTGCAGGGCACCCGGCACCTCACCAAACCCAATATTAACGCCCTCTGCGCCAAGAGCTTCCAGGAACTTTGCGGTCATCCGGCCGGACGCGCGCACTTTCTTGCCCTGAAGATCGTCCAGGGAGTTGATTTCGGCGTTGCAGAAAACAACTTGGGGCGGGTACGGCGCAATACCGAGGACCTTGGCGTTGAAGACATCCTTGTAGATATCATCGACCATCGGTCGGGCCGCATCGACCGCCTTTTTTGCAGTGTCTGCGTCGGTTGCAATCATCGGAACATCAAGCGCTTCGAGCGCAACACTGTCGGAAACCGCGTAGTCTGCAACAGTCATGCCGACATCAAATACGCCTTGCGACATCATGCGATAGACATCGCCGCCGGAAATGCCCATCTGGTCATGTGTGGTCAATGAAGCGGACAGCTCGCCACCGGAAACTTCCCCCAACTTGTCGTTCCAGAAAGGGGCTTCAAACTGCTTGTGAAGCGGCAGGCCGCTCCAGCTGCCAACAACAGCAAGTTCTTCGGCGTGCGCCGTTGTGCCCATTGAGAGCGCGATTGCGGAGACGGCGGATAAGATCGTGAGTTTTTTCATATCTCTAGTTCCTCTGGTGCGGTTGGTTTTAGTTGTCGTCGTATGGGTAAAGCGGGGCTGTCTGCTCACTGACATCAGCAATCAGCATTGCTCCGGGAGCGTGAGTGATCGAAAGGGGCGGTTTTGCTGTCATGATGGCAACTTGCGGCGTTACTCCACAGGCCCAAAACACCGGCACTTCCCCATCCTCAATGGGAACCGGGTTCCCCCAATCCGGGGCATCGATGGTCAAAATGCCGATCTCGGCAGGATCGCCAACATGCACCGGCGCGCCATGTGCCAATGGATACTTGCGGCAGATTTCATAGACTTCGTCGATCCGCTTTTTCGCAATGGGTCGCATGGAAACCACCATCCCGCCGCCAAACGGGCCACTTTGATGTGTCTCGATCGATGTCCGGTACATCGGGACGGTCCGGTCGAGATCGATATGGCGCATAGGTACACCGGCAAGCCTCAGGGCGTTCTCGAAGGTGAAGGAACATCCTATTGCAAAGGACACCAGGTCGTCCTGCCAGCAGGCGTTCAGATCGGACACTTGCTCGTCAAGTTTGCCGTGCCGGTAGATGTTGTAGCGGGCGGCATCTGTGCGGATATCAACTTCTGCACCGAGCTCAACAATCACGGGTTCGCCTGGGTTTGAGACACCGGCAAGCGGGCAGGCCTTTGGGTTGAGCCGGCAGAACTCATGAAATGGATCTGCATATTCACCCGGGAGAATCGCGAGATTGCACTGGAGTTTTCCGTTTGCCAGCCCGGCCGTGTGCCCCGAGTACCGGCCTGAGCGGATCGCGACGCGAACCTGCCCCATGTCAGCACCGGCCAATTCAGAAAACTTTGTGAGATCTTGCTGCATCGGTTGCCCAATTCCTTGTTGGCAAAAGGCTGCAGCGGATACATTATCAAGTCAAATCGTGTTTTTTTGCAAAAAGTGATCCAAATACCTGATCACATTAGCAATTGGGTGACAATGTCATGACACTTGAACAGCTTAGAACTTTTTTGGCGGTTGCGCGCATGGGCGGTGTTCGCAAAGCCGCCGAACAAATGAACATCTCACAGCCGGCCATTTCTGCCCGTATTTCCAGCCTGGAGGACTATCTTGGCACGCGCCTCTTCAGCCGCGAAACGACAGGGGTCTCATTGACCGCAAAGGGCGTGGTTCTGCGGGATTATGCGGAGCAGATCATGGCAATCACGGAGCGCATCAAAGGCGATGTCATGTCCGATGACAGCATCAGCTCCCTGCTCCGTCTGGGCGTTGCAGAGACCATCGCCCAGACCTGGCTGCCGGATTTTCTTGCAGCGCTTCACACCACGTTTCAGCGGCTGAACATCGAGGTCACGGTCGATACATCGTTCAACCTTCGGGAGATGCTGCTCGACAGGGCCCTCGATCTGACAATCCTGATGGGACCAATATCCGAGTACAGTACCGACAACCTGCCGCTCCCGCCCTTTGATCTCGGCTGGTATAGGCCATTGGATCTAGAGGAGCCTGACCTCTCCCAGGTACCGGTCATTACCTACAACCGCAGCTCCCGTCCCTACCGCGAACTCGTTCAAAAGCTGCGCGATCTTTATGGGATTTCGACGCAAGTTTTCCCGACAAACTCCCTGTCGACCGGGTTTGAAATGGTTGCGTCCGGGATCGGCGTCGGCATCCTGCCCAGTGTGCTGGGCCGCCGTTTGGTAGCCGAAGGCCGGATTGCGTCATTTGATCCCGGCTGGCAACCAAGCCCACTGGTGTTTACGGCAACCTATGTCGGAGAACCGCGCAACGAGTTGATTGCAAGGGCGGCGAAAATTGCGCAAGAGATCAGCATCAGGCACGCAAAACAATTCAACGATGCGTAATACTACTTGGGGTCAGGCCGAAATGACACTTCAGCCGTTCACTCGTCTCATGCTTGACGCCTGAGCTAATGTATCACCTGTTCGGCAGACAGCCTCTCCTTGAGAAACGGCTCGACAACGCCCTTAAGGGTTTTTGCCGGCAGCTGGTGCCCGCACTCGAGAACCTTCAAGACCACCTTCCCGCCTGAGTTTTCAAGCGCAACTGAGAATGCTTCGGCTTGTTCAACAGGCGCCCGGTCATCATGGCGGCCATGCAACAGCAGCATCTCAGTGGTGATTTTATCAGCATGAAACAAGGCGGAGCGTTCGTGAAACGCTTGAGCCGATTGCCCGGCCTCCGTCTCAATTGCTATCCGCAGCCCATCCGCACAGTCCATATGAAATGCGTTGAGATCATACACGCCACTTGAGAGGACCACCGCTCGCAATCCGTCATACCGGGCGGCAACCATACCGGCTGCGACAGCGCCCCGGCTGTGGCCATAAAGAGCAATGCGCCCCGGGTCGATAGACGGTTGATTTTTCAACGCGTTTAATGCCGCGATGATCGCGTCTTGGGTGTTGGGACCACAAAAATCACATGGCCCGTCAGAGGCCCCAAAACCGGGTTGAGACACAGCTGCTGCGGTGAAGTTCATGGCAACGGCAAACGTGCTTAAGGTTCCCCGGTCTACGAGTTCGCGGGCGCCGGTCAATTGACCACCCTGGTTGCCATGCACGAACAATATCGCACCGGCCGGCTCTCCGCTTCCGATGGGATGCGCCTGAAACAGTTCCACCGCGGCGCCATCGCCGCGGTCGATGATATGATGATTTATGGTCGTCATGATGATCCCCAATCACCGCTTGGATCAGGATAAAAGCGTGGCGCACCATGTCAACAAACACGCTCGGCTAAGATCATAATAACGCTCGCTCTTCTAGATCGTTTCGCCAATCCAGCTCTTGAAGGCCGTGACCAACCGGTCAGGGGCATCATGTTGAACAAAATGGCCGACGCCGGACCAGGCCCGAATGGTCAAACTGCCCTCCACGTACTCCCACAAATTGTTATGGCCCGCGGTCAGGACATAAGGATCTTCTGTCCCATGAACGACGAGAACTGGCATTTTGATTGGGGGCGGGGTATCGGTGCGTGCGGTGTAAGGCTCGGCAGGAAAACACACCCGGTAATAGTTGAGCATGCCTGTGCGGTTGGACTTCTCCATCGCTGCCATATGGCGGGTGCGGAACGCCGGATCATGGATCCAGGTGGAGAGCCGGTCAAAATCCAGTTTGGATTCAGACCCCGGCTGCTGGAACACTCGGGCATATCCACTGGCCTTTTGTTGATCCGGATTGTTGGCAAGTTCGCGTGCAATGGCCCAGGGATGCGGCAGATTGACGATTCCAAGGCGCTGCACCCGATCTGGAAACAGCATCGCCGTTTGCCAGGCGACAAAACCGCCCCAGTCATGACCGATCACGACAGCGCCGCGTTCGCCACAGGCGTCTATGACCGCGCAGACATCTGAAGCGAGGGTCTCTGGTGCGTAAGCAGATTGGTCTTCCGGATGATCGGAGAGATTGAACCCCCGAAGGTCCATGGCAACGGTGCGGTGGGTCTTTGACAAAGCATCCATCTGTTGCCACCAGGTGAGCCAGTGATCCGGGAACCCATGGATAAACACGACCAAGGGCCCCTCGCCTGCGCTGGCAAAATGGATCTTGGTGCCATTATTGTCGGCAAAATGATGGCTGACCCGAGCCTCAAAGGCGGCCAACCCGGCTTCGTTGTTAACTGGAGACATTTTATCCTCTTGCTGTTTGAAAATGGTTTTTGGTGAAGTGACCGAGCCATACGGCCAACAGGCAACCGGTCAACGCAATCGCGGTTCCTATGGCTGGCGCGGATGCTATTCCTGAGAGATCCAGTGCGGCAGCGCCGAGCGCAATTCCAAGGCCCTGACCGAAGTAAACCATGGATGCATTCAACGCGAAAACAAAGGTCGCCGAAGAACCGGCCAAAGCGGCAAGCCGGGCTTGCACAGTTGCGCCGATGGCAAATTGGGCTACAGGCCCAAGGACCACACTTACGAAGATGGTTCCCAGTCCGATACTGCCAGCCTGTTGAAGTCCAAGCGATGGAACGACAACGGCCAGTGACACAGCCAGGACCAGGAACAGGACTGCGAGCAAGGACCGGCTTTGCCCCATCGCGTATCTCGCCCCAAGCCGGATCCCGGCAAGACTGCTCAGTCCGGCTAAGAGCTGAAGCGCAGCGATCCCAAGGCCTGAAAACTCGGTCATTGCGCGGATAATCGGTCCCAAGAGCCCCACCAGTGTGAACAAGGCCGTGGAGGCAATCAGCATGATCGCGAGGTGAGCCACAATGGCCGTCCCTACAGGCTCACGAGACCGGGCAGAATGCTGTTGCAAAGGGATTTTGGAGGGCACACTCACCAAAACCAGCGCGAAGGCCATGGCCGAGACAATACCCGTTGCCGCGAAACAGGACTGCCATCCGATGATATTCCCGAGGACGGATCCAACCGGAATGCCGACGATCATGGCAAGAGGTATCCCGGCATAGACCTTGGCGACAGCCGCCGGTCTGCCGTCTTCGGTTGCGCCAGCTGAGGCAATCGCTGTTGCCAGCGGAAAAGCCAATGCCCCGACACCACCAACCAAGACCCTTGAGGCCATCAACGCGCCATACCCAGACACCATAGCCGAAAGACCGTTGAGGACCGTCATCAACATCAAGACCGTCAGCAGGAGGGACTTGCGGGGAAGAGATGATGTGAGTTTGGCAAGCACCGGACCGCAAATCGCGCAGGCAATTGCAAAACCGGACTGCAGCGCAGCGGCTTCGCCGACAGAGACACCTAGACTTGCAGCCATTGGCACCAAGGCGCCGGAGAACGCAAAAGCACCCATGGTGAAAGCAAAGGGGCACAACAAGAGAGCAAGGCTCATCATAAGAAATTATTCCTATCAACTTCCAAAAGCTCGCCGTACCACCCGGCCGCAATAGGCGGGTGTTTCTGCCGGCAGGTTTTGGAATAGGGATTTGAAAAACGAAGCGTTGCGATTATGGCAGCTGAATTGCGATCGCGGTTGCCTCCCCGCCTCCGATACACAGGGACGCGATGCCTTTTTTGAGGCCGCGCGCCTTCAAGGCATGCAGCAGTGTGACCACGATACGGGCTCCGGTCGCTCCAATGGGGTGCCCAAGAGCACAAGCGCCGCCGTTCACATTGAGTTTGCCGCGCGGGATCCCCAATTCCTTGGCGGCGGCCATGGCGACGACGGCGAAAGCTTCATTGATTTCAAAAAGATCAACGTCTTCAACCGTCCAGCCGATCTGCTTGATCAGTTTCTGAATGGCAGGAATAGGCGCTGTTGTGAACCATTCCGGTGCTTGGGCGTGCGTCGCATGACCGACAATATGGGCCAGGACAGGCATTTCATGCTCATGTGCCGTTTCCCTGCTGGTGAGCACCAAAGCAGCTGCGCCATCTGCATTGGCAGACGAACTCGCTGCCGTGATCGTCCCATTCTCCCCAAAGGCTGCCCGCAAATCCGGTATCTTGGCGGAGTTGATCTGCGGGGGGCGCTCATCCTTTTCAACAAGGATGGTTCCCTTTCGCGTCTGGACCGGAACGGGCACGATTTCCGATGCAAAGGTTCCATTACGAACAGCGGCTTGCGCCCGTTCCAACGTTTCCATGGCATAGCCATCCTGGTCAGACCGGCTGAACTGGAACTTCTCCGCAGTTGCCTCGCCAAAGGCTCCCATCGGCCTGCCGGTCTCATAAGCATCTTCAAGACCGTCCCGCATCATGTGATCAATGACTTCAGCGGACCCGGCCTTTCGCCCACCGCGCATCTCAGGAAGCAGAAACGGGGCCCGCGACATTGTTTCCATCCCGCCGGCGACGACGACACCGGCTGATCCGGCCTTGAGAAGATCATGGCCAAGCATGACCGACTTCATGCCGGACCCGCAGACCTTGTTGATGGTTGTAGCGCTGCAGGAATCAGGCAGACCGGCAGCACGCGCCGCCTGACGCGTGGGTGCTTGCCCGAGGCCTGCGGGCAAGACGCAACCCATAAGGGCCTCGTCGACCAGATCACCTGAAACCCCAGCATCCTTGAGAGCTGCTGATATCGCGGTTGCCCCGAGTTGCGGGGTAGGCACAGACGCCAATGCCCCCATGAAGCCCCCCAACGGTGTTCTCCGTGCTGCGCTGATGACGATTGGCCTGTCTTGAGTAAGCGGCATGATCTGAACCTCTATCTGAATTTCACGCATAGATTATGTTCGTATTCTTTATTGTCAACAAAAGGATTATGACTATAATCAAAATCAGTTGATGGAGATTTTCTGATGAGAGTGAGCCGCGAAGATGCGCGCGAAAACAGAGCACGGGTTGTCGAGACAGCCAGCCAATTGTTCCGCCAACACGGGTTCGACGGTATTGGCATTGCCGGTTTGATGAAGGCGTCAGGCCTCACAAATGGCGCGTTTTACAAACAGTTCGCCAGCAAGGACGCCTTGATGGCGGAAGCCACCGCGCATGCCTTGTCAGAAAACCTGGACCACTGGCGCCGAAGCATTGCCGAGGATACGTCAGGCTCTTCGAAAGATGCTGTTACGCATTGGTATCTGTCCGAAACCCACGTAAACGCTCGCGGGACCGGCTGCTCCTATGCAGCCCTTGCCGGAGATGCGCCGAGGCAGACCAAGGACGTCCGGGAAGCTTTTGACCGAGCCTTACGCGAAACGGCCGCCCTGGTTTCGGGGAAAGATGAAACCACACCCCTTTCAGAGCAAGAAGATGCCTTGAGGTTCATCTCCCAAATGGTTGGCGCTCTCTTATTGGCACGGGCAACCGAAGATCCGGATCTTAAGGCAACTCTTCTGAAGGCCGCCGGAAAAACAGAATAGTTACGTAAGTTTAGTCCTCGAAACCGGACGACCGGCCCCGCAGTTTCTTGACCTGACCGCGCTGTTTCTTGGCATCGAGCCGTCTGCGCTTCGACCCAAGAGTTGGTTTGGTCGCTTTTCGGGGCTTGGGCTTTTCGGTCGCCCGTTTCAACAAATCAATCAAGCGGGCCAGCGCATCTTCGCGGTTGCGCTCCCGGGTCCTGTGCCGGTCCGCCTGGAGAATGATTTCGCCATATTGCGTCAATCGGCTTCCGGCAATCTTCGCGGCTCGGGTTTTGACGTCATGCGGCAGCGTCTGGTTGGCCCACAAATTGAACCTCAATTGAACGGCCGTCGACACCTTGTTGACATTCTGACCGCCCGGACCGGAGGCTCGAATGAAATCCTCATTCAAATCGTCTCGTGTGATATAGAGACGCCCGGTGACCGGAATTCGGGACGACGGCGCCGGCTGGTCTTCATCCCCGCTCATGCGGTCTCGGGAGTTTCTTCAGGAAAACGCAGACCGATGCTTGCCAGGATCTGTTGTGTCACGGCCCGCTCGGTTTCCAGCTTGAAATCCTCATCGCTCAAATCGTGACCGGTCAGAGCCCGGATCTGCACGGCAAAATCCGCGTAATGCTGCGTGGTCGCCCAGATGGAAAAGATCAGATGCAACGGCTCGGTCTTGCTGATCTTGCCGTCCGCAATCCAGCTTTCGATCACCGCCACCTTTTCGGCAACCAGACGCCGGAGATCTGTTTCCAGGATCGGCAGGATTTGCGGCGCCCCTTGCATCACCTCATTGGCAAACAGACGTGAGGCTTCAGGGAAGTTGGCGGATATCTCGATCTTCTGGCGGATGTAGGCAGCAAGTTCGGTAGCAGGGTCGCCCTCCCGATCGAGGGTTTTAAGAGGCGCCAGCCAGACATCAAGAATATGTGCAAGCGCTGCCGTGTAGATCGCTTCTTTCGACGAGAAATAATACAGGAGATTTGATTTCGACATACCGGCTTCGGCGGCGATCCGCTCCACCGTTGCACCGGAAAACCCGTACCGGGAAAATTCCTTCAAGGCGGCGTCCAGAATCAGTGTCCTGTTTTTCTCCTGGATCCGGCTCATTCCACCGACCCTTGAACTTGCAGGCACTTGCCCACCGACATCAGCCATTTAGCTACCCCGCACTTGCCCCTTAGAGCGTATTCCCCACAGACAACCGATTTCCGTCAGAAACCAGCATCTGCGCCGTCCACGGCCATGAAAATGCACCAATGACGGACATGATCACAAATTAGTCACACCGGCTGATTTTGCATCTTGACCATTTGGTCAAAAGCGCCATAGGCTAAATTGACCAGATGGTCAGAAGGCTAGACGATCCGGATCGGCGCTGCAATGGGGCAGACGGAACCGGACCAGCCTCAGTCATCAGGCAAGAACGGCCGGAATACGGCCTGGCCCAAATGGCCGACAGAGGATTTCGCACCAGGCAAAAGAGGCCAAAGCCCGCGCCAGGTGCACAAGGAACAGCCAGGGGGAGAGGACCCGGCATGTCAGTGAAATTCCTGCTTTGCGCGGGCAGCTGACCTATGTCTTACTCTCCTCCATAGAAAACAACCAACAGGCGGTTCGCGATACGCGTTAAGGACCGCAAGGAGGACGTATGTCGTCATCGGCATCAGCAGCATCGAGCCAGGCTGCAACCAACAATCTTGAAGCGTTCTGGATGCCTTACACGGCGAACCGCCAGTTCAAGCAGAACCCGCGGATGTTCGTCGGCGCAAAGGACATGCACTACACCACCTCCGATGGCCGGCAGGTTTTGGATGGGACAGCGGGTCTTTGGTGCTGCAACGCAGGTCACGGCCGCCCGAAAATCGTGGAAGCAGTCCAAAACCAAGTCGCAGAAATGGACTATGCCCCGGCCTTTCAGATGGGGCATCCGAAGGCATTTGAGCTGGCGGCACGCCTCACAGCCATGATGCCCTCCCCGCTGGACCATGTGTTTTTCACGAACTCCGGGTCTGAGAGCGTCGACACGGCCCTGAAAATCGCACTTGGGTATCAGCGCTCCATCGGTCAGGGCACACGAACCCGGTTTATCGGCCGTGAACGCGGTTATCACGGCACCGGTTTCGGCGGGATTTCCGTTGGCGGCATCGTCGCGAACCGCAAGCAGTTCGGCAATATGTTGAACGGTGTCGACCATCTGCCGCACACTCACGACCTCAGCCGGAATGCCTTCTCCCGCGGGGAGCCGAAAAACGGTGCAGAATATGCCGAAGAGCTGATCCGTCTGGTCCAGTTGCATGATGCCTCCACAATCGCTGCCGTGATCGTGGAGCCCGTTGCCGGCTCAACGGGCGTTCTGATCCCGCCGGTCGGATATCTGAAGCGCCTGCGCGAAATCTGCGACCAAAACGGCATTCTCCTGATCTTTGACGAAGTGATCACCGGCTTCGGCCGCCTCGGAACGCCGTTTGCCGTCGACTATTTCGACGTCATTCCGGACATGGTGACGACGGCCAAGGGTATCACCAGCGGCGTGATCCCGATGGGTGCAGTGTTCTGCGCCAAGAAGATCTATGATGCTTTCATGAATGGGCCAGATCACCTGATCGAACTCTTCCACGGCTATACCTATTCCGGTCACCCGATTGCCTGTGCAGCCGCTCTGGCGACCTTGGATACCTATGAAGAAGAAGGCCTTCTGACCCGGGCGGCGAGCCTGGCCCAATACTGGGAAGACGGCCTGCACTCCCTCAAGGATTGTCCGCACGTCATCGACATCCGCAATCTCGGCTTGATTGGGGCGATTGAGCTGACACCGATTGACGGCGCGCCGACGAAACGGGCGTTCTCCGCGTTCTTGAAAGCCTATGACGACGGCATATTGATCCGCACCACCGGCGACATCATCGCGTTGTCCCCGCCGCTGATCATCTCCGAAGCTCAAATCGACGAGTTGTTCGGCAAATTGCGGACGGTTTTGAACGCGATCGACTAACGGAAAGCCAGTCATGACGAGACCAGCTGCCACCAGCGAAACCCTGATCGATGATGATCGTGTCCGCGTGACACGATTTGACTTCGAACCTGGCGCGGAGACCGGCTGGCATCGTCATGGCTTCGACTACGTCATTACGGCAGTCACTGACTGCCAGATGGTGCTGGAGGAGCCCGGTGGCACGAGCAGAACAGTAACGGTTGCAGCTGGCACGGCTTACCGGCGCTCTGAAGGCGTGGAACACAATGTAATCAACGGCGGAGACTATCCGATGTCCTTCGTCGAAGTGGAATTGAAATAGGAGACAAGGCACCATGGCAGCTCCGGGCGAAAACCTCAGGATCAACGCAGACCGGCTGTGGGACAGCCTGATGGAAATGGCCAAGATCGGTCCGGGCGTTGCTGGCGGCAACAACCGTCAAACCCTGACGGATGCAGACGCGGAAGGCCGGAAACTGTTCCAGAAATGGTGCGAAGACGCCGGCATGACCATGGGTGTCGACACCATGGGCAACATGTTCATGACCCGGCCGGGCACAGACCCGGACGCCCTGCCCGTCTATGTCGGGTCTCACCTCGACACCCAGCCGACCGGCGGCAAGTATGACGGCGTTCTGGGTGTGCTTGGCGGTCTGGAAGTCGTGCGCACGATGAACGATCTCGGCATCAAGACCAAACACCCGATCGTTGTGACCAACTGGACCAACGAGGAAGGCACGCGCTTTGCCCCGGCCATGCTGGCGTCCGGCGTGTTTGCCGGGATCCACACCCTCGATGAGGCCTATGCCAAGGAAGATCACGAAGGTCTGAAGTTTGGGGATGAGCTGAAACGCATCGGCTGGGTGGGCGATGAAGAAGTCGGCGCCCGCAAAGACAAGATGCACGCCATGTTCGAGCTGCACATCGAGCAAGGCCCGATCCTGGAAGCGGAAGGCAAGGACATCGGTGTTGTCACTCATGGCCAGGGCCTCTCCTGGACACAGGTGACCATCACCGGCAAGGACAGCCACACCGGATCCACGCCGATGCCGATGCGCAAAAACGCCGGTCTCGGCATGGCCCGGATCCTGGATCTGGTCGACGAGATAGCCTGGTCCCACAAGCCGCACGCGGTTGGCGCCGCTGGTCATATCGACGTTTACCCGAACTCCCGAAACGTGATCCCGGGCAAGGTGGTTTTCACGATCGACTTCCGTTCTCCGGACATCAATGTCATTGCGGCGATGGAAGAGGACATGAAGAAAGGCGCTAAGAAGATTTGCGACATGATGGGCCTGGACGTCGAATTTGAAAAAGTCGGCGGCTTTGATCCGGTCACCTTCGACGAAAACTGCGTCACCGCTGTCCGCAATGCGGCGGAGCGCCTCGGCTACTCCCATCAGAATATCATCTCCGGCGCGGGTCACGATGCTTGCTGGATCAACAAGGTCGCGCCGACAGCGATGATCATGTGCCCCTGCGTCGACGGATTGTCCCACAACGAAGCCGAAGAGATCTCCAAGGACTGGGCGAAAGCTGGCACGGATGTTCTCTTCCATGCGGTCGTCGAAACCGCGGAGATCGTGGAGTGAGGAATTGATCAATGAACTTGGATGAGTTTGTAAAACGATCTCTTCTTGCTGTCACAAAGGGGGTAGTGGATGCTCAGGAGGAATCCCTTCTGTTCATTGCTCCCGGACACATCAATGGAAAGCGCATTGAAAAAGCGCACGAAGTGAAATTTGAGGTCTCTGTGACGGTCAGTGCGGAGGGCGGTGGAGGTATTCAAGTACTTTCATTTGGAGAGCTAAAAGCAGGTGCGAAAACCGAAAGCACCAACAAACTCACATTCGAAGTACCTGTGTATTTCAATGCACCAACTCCCCATAACGCCAGTCATTTCACTAACAAAAAGAGTGAGGAAACATAGCTACCGGGTCCCGGATCAAGCCCGGGACAGCACTGAGGATAAGTAATATGCCGTCCCGGCCTTGAGCCGGGACCTAAACCTTGAAACAAATTGCCAAGGAAACCAATGAAACACGCAGCCCCAAAAATCATGCACATCGGAAAGGCGCTGAGAGCAGCGGCTATCACGATGGTGTGTGGATTTGGGGTCTGCGGGGCGCATTCGGCACCGGCATTCGCGACGGCGAAGTTCCATGTCGGAGACCGGTGGGATTGGCAGCTCAAAGGACCTGCCGATCTCGATCGGGAGGTCGAAATGCTGACGCTTGATCCGCGGCTTGTCACAGCGGAACAACTGCAAGCACTCCGCGCACAAGGGGTCGATACGGTCTGCCATGTCAACGCCGGAACAATTGCAGAGACAGACCCTGGGTTTTCTGACCTTCCACCCGCTGTCATTGGCAGCGCGCAAAAGACCAAGCCGAACGAACATTATCTGGATGTACGCCGCCTTCAAATGGTTGTGCCGGTGATCACACAGCAGATCGTTGCCTGCAAAAACCAGGGGTTCACCGCCATAGAGCCGGATGGTCTCGACGCTTACGCACAAGACAGTGGCTTTCCGCTAACCGCGGCGGATACGGTGCGCTATGCCACGACACTGGCCCATGTGGCGCATGGTTTGGGGCTCAGGATCGCGCAAAAGAACGTGCCGGAGCTCACGGAAGCCTTGCTGCCGCATTTCGATTTCGCCATCACGGAAAGCTGTTTTGAAACTGGCACATGCGAGCAGATCGCAGCTTATCCAAAGGCAAACAAACCGGCCTTCAACGCCGAATACACCGATGTCGACATTGATTTTGCCAAAGCCTGCGCGGAAGGCGCGCGGCTGAACATCAACATGATCCGCAAGGACCGGCCGGTGACCGCACCGGTGATCTTCTGCCAGGCAGAGTTTTAATCAAACAGACGAGACAGGCGGTCTGGACGTAAATCCAAGACAGCCGAGACAAGAAGGGGAACGACAATGGCAAGCAAAGTGATCAAGGGCGGCACCGTCGTCACCGCTGACCTTTCCTATGAAGCGGACGTGAAAATCGAAGGTGGCAAAATCGTCGAAATCGGTCCAAATCTATCCGGCGATGAAACACTGGATGCGACTGGCTGTTATGTGATGCCGGGCGGGATCGATCCGCACACGCACCTCGAAATGCCGTTCATGGGCACATTCTCTTCTGACAACTTTGATTCCGGCACCCGTGCGGCGCTTTCGGGCGGCACGACAATGGTGGTGGACTTCGCCCTGCCCTCGCCCGGTCAAGGTCTCCTGGAAGCCATTCAGATGTGGGACAACAAGTCGACGATGGCCCACTGCGACTACTCCTTCCACATGGCGATCACCTGGTGGGGCGAGCAGGTCTTCAACGAGATGGAGACTGTTGTCCGCGAAAAAGGCATCAACACCTTCAAGCACTTCATGGCCTACAAAGGCGCCTTGATGGTGAACGATGACGAGATGTTCGCATCTTTCCAACGCTGTGCGGAACTTGGTGCCCTGCCGCTGGTGCACGCCGAAAACGGTGACGTTGTCGCAACGCTGCAGCAAAAACTTCTGTCAGAAGGCAACAACGGTCCGGAAGCGCATGCCTATTCCCGCCCGCCGGAAGTCGAGGGCGAGGCCACAAACCGCGCCATCATGATCGCAGACATGGCCGGCGTCCCGGTCTACATCGTGCACACATCGTCGGAGCAGGCCCATGAAGCGATCCGCCGCGCCCGCCAAAACGGCATCCGGGCTTATGGCGAACCGCTCATCCAGCACCTGACCCTTGATGACAGCGAGTACAAGCATCCCGACTGGGACCATGCCGCCCGCCGGGTGATGTCGCCGCCCTTCCGCGACAAGAAACACCAGGACAGCCTGTGGGCGGGGCTCGCCTCCGGGTCTCTTCAAGTTGTTGCAACCGACCACTGCGCCTTCACGACTGATCAGAAGCGCACCGGTGTTGGTGACTTCACCCAGATCCCGAATGGCACCGGCGGCCTCGAAGACCGCATGCCGATGCTCTGGACATACGGTGTCGGCACGGGCCGTTTGACACCGAACGAGTTCGTCGCCGTCACTTCAACCAATATTGCAAAGATCCTGAATATCTATCCGAAAAAAGGAGCAATTTTGGTTGGCGCGGACGCAGATATTGTGGTTTGGGACCCGGAAAAAGAGAAAACAATTTCCGCTGCCAGCCAGCAGTCTGCCATCGACTACAACGTCTTTGAAGGCAAGCATGTCAAAGGCCTGCCGCGCTACACGTTGACCCGTGGACGCGTCGCGGTCAAAGACGGGACGGTCAACCCGCAGCAGGGCCATGGTGAATTCGTCAAGCGCGAGCCGTTCCAGGCGGTCAACAAGGCGCTTAGCACCTGGAAGGAACTGACCGCACCACGCAAGGTCGAACGCACCGGCATTCCAGCCAGCGGCGTCTGATTTGAAACAAGCTCAGACCGCGATCCATATTTCGCGGCCTGAGCTCTTGCCGGGCATTGCCCCGCGACCGTCGCCTGTAGGAAAAAGAAGAAAATGCTGACTGCCGCTGAAATTGAAGATGGACTGGAAGACGCCATGAGCTCACAGGCGAACCGGGTGATCGATATCGACAATTTGTCGCTCACCTTTGAAACCAACGATGGCCCGGTCCATGCGCTGTCCGACATTGACCTGAAAATCGAGGAGGGTGACTTCGTCTCCTTCATCGGTCCATCCGGCTGCGGCAAGACCACCCTGCTGCGCGTAATTGCCGATCTGGAGCGGCCAACGGCTGGATCCATCACCGTCAATGGCGTTTCTCCGGAAGAGGCACGGCTCAATCGCGCCTATGGATATGTCTTTCAGGCGGCAGCCCTTTATCCCTGGCGGACGATTGCAAAAAACGTTGCCCTGCCACTGGAGATCATGGGCCTTTCACGCGAAGAACAGCAGCAGCGCATCCAGAAAAACATGGAGCTGGTGAACCTCGCCGGATTTGAAAAGAAATACCCATGGCAGCTCTCCGGCGGAATGCAGCAGCGGGCATCAATTGCCCGTGCCTTGGCTGTGGAACCCGACCTCCTGCTGATGGATGAACCCTTTGGCGCGCTCGATGAAATTGTGCGCGATCACCTCAACGAGCAGCTGCTGCAGCTTTGGGCGAAAACCAATAAGACCGTCGTTTTCGTCACCCACTCCATTCCGGAAGCTGTGTTCCTGTCGACCAAGATCGTCGTCCTGTGTCCGCGGCCCGGCCGGATTTACGATGTGATCGAAAGCGACTTGCCGCGCGACCGTAATCTCGACATTCGCGAGACTCCGGAGTTTTTGAAGATCGCCCACCGTGTCCGCGAAGGCCTGAAGGCCGGTCACTCCTATGAAGACTGAGGGAGCAGCTTATGTCTGACACAGCCCTCACCGCCCCGCGCAGCACAAATCCGTTTGCTGGTCTGATGTCCGGCACTCTCGGACCGGTCCTGGTGGTCGTTCTCGCGATCTTTGCAATCTGGTACGTCGCAGCTGTTGCCTTGAACACGCCGTTTCAGCAGGACATGTATGAGCGGGCCAATCAGACCGACGTGCCAATGAGCCAGTTGGTCACAGATACGTTGGCCCAGGAGCGCCCCGTTCTGCCGGCACCGCATCAGGTCATCGCTGAGATCTGGAACACAACGGTCGAAAAGAAGATCACGTCCAAGCGGTCCCTCATCTACCATTCCGGCATTACATTGTCGTCGACCCTTCTCGGGTTTCTGATCGGGACATTGCTCGGAATCCTGCTTGCTGTCGGGATCGTACACAGCCGCGTTCTCGACAAGTCTATGATGCCATGGGTGATTTCCTCGCAAACCATTCCGATCCTCGCCATCGCGCCGATGATCATTGTGGTTTTGAATGCGGTCGGCATCTCCGGATTGCTGCCGAAGGCGATGATTTCGACCTATCTGTCCTTCTTTCCGGTCACCGTCGGAATGGTGAAAGGCCTGCGCTCTCCGGAAGTCATTCATATGGATCTGATGCACACCTATTCTGCAACGCGTCTTCAAGCGTTTTGGAAACTGCGCTTGCCTTACGCGGCTCCCTACCTCTTCACATCCATGAAGATCGGCATGGCGGCGTCTCTGGTGGGCGCGATCGTTGGGGAATTACCGACTGGAGCCGTCGCCGGACTTGGCGCACGCCTTCTCGCGGGCTCGTACTATGGTCAAACCATCCAGATCTGGTCCGCGCTTTTGATGGCCGCCTTCCTGGCCGGAAGCCTGGTGGCCCTGATCGGCGCCCTTGAAAAACTCACTTTGAAGCGCATGGGGATGGCGAGATGAGTGCACAAACGGTCTCAAAACGCCGGTTCGACATGCCGGCACTACTCGCCTGGTTTGTCGTCGCCATGGTTCTTGTCGGGCTTTTCAGCGCCGCCTTCAAACCGGATATCGGCATTCTGGAGGCACCACAACTTGCCTTGAGCCTCGTGCTTCTGGCGATCCTTGGCGTTCGTTATGAGCTTGGCTTCATGCGCAACTGGATTGGCGACTTAGCATTGGGCATTGTCGCGGCCCTCGCTGCTTCGCTTTTAATCAGCGCGGCGGGCCGCCACGAAGGGGACGCCGCACTCGGGTTCTGGGCGCTGACAGCTGCAACCTGGGCGGCCTTTTGGTTGTTCGTGGAACGTTTGGCGATCTGGAAAAGCCGGTCGCTGCTCACCACCCGAATTGTGAACCTGGCCATCCCAGCGATCTTTGGCATCACGCTCTTGATCCTTTGGGAGCTGATCGTAACCGGCGCAGGTGTTCCCAAGGTCTTGCTGCCAGCGCCGTCCGAGATCTGGCTGCGGATGACGACGTCTGTCCCCACCCTTTGGGCCGACTTCCAGCAGACCTTCTTGAAGGCAGTGCTCGTCGGTTACGCGCTTGGATGCGGAGCAGGTTTCCTGATCGCGATCCTGGTCGACCGGGTACCCTTCCTCCGCCGGGGGCTTTTGCCAATCGGCAATCTGGTTTCCGCGCTGCCAATCATCGGTGTCGCCCCGATTATGGTGATGTGGTTCGGCTTCGATTGGCCATCCAAGGCGGCCGTCGTGATCATCATGACCTTCTTCCCGATGCTGGTGAATACGGTCTCTGGTCTCGCCGCATCTGATTCCATGCAACGGGATCTGATGCGGACCTACGCCTCCAACTACTGGCAGACCTTGTTCAAGCTGCGTTTGCCCATGGCCATGCCGTTCATTTTCAATGCGCTCAAGATCAACTCCACGCTCGCTCTGATCGGGGCTATCGTGGCGGAATTCTTCGGCACCCCGATAGTCGGCATGGGCTTCCGGATTTCCACAGAAGTCGGGCGAATGAATGTCGATATGGTCTGGGCAGAAATTGCTGTCGCAGCGTTGGCCGGCTCTTTGTTTTATGGCCTGGTTGCGCTTCTGGAGCGCGCGGTAACCTTCTGGCATCCCTCAATCCGCGGGTAACGCGTCCGGAGGGTGACCTTTAGGACTGGTCTGATCGGAAACGCGCCCTATGGTTTGGAGGACTTCAAATTGAAGCCCTTCATCCCACCCGCATTTCCAAGAGCCATTCGCCAATGCCAGAAGGCCATACGATCCATCGTGCCGCCAGTGACCACCGGAAAATCCTTAAAAATCGCTATTTAGCCATTTCTTCACCGCAAGGGCGGTTCGAAGATGGTGCCGCCTGGCTCAACGGACGCCTTTGCAAAGATGTCGAAGCCTATGGCAAACACCTGATCTACAGCTTTGAACGGGAAACCTTTCTTCACGTCCATCTCGGACTGTTCGGCCGTATCCGAAAAAGGAAACTCCCTGAGCCCGAACCGCGGGGCGCGGTCCGTATCCGGATGATTGGCGACACACATCTCATCGATATCAACGGACCAACGGCGTGTGAGATCCTCGATCCGGATGATCTGGCCAAGCTGACATCGCGGATTGGCCCCGACATTCTTCGCGCAGATGCAGATCCTGAGCGGGTCTACTCCCGGATCTCCAAGAGCCGGTCACCCATCGGCAAGCTCCTGATGAACCAATCCGTTGTGGCCGGTATCGGCAACATCTACCGCAGTGAAATTTTGTGGCGCCAAGGCATTCATCCTGACCGGCCTGGAAAAGACCTCTCAAAAGATGACTTTGAGCGCCTCTGGGCCGATGCCGTGCATTTGCTCGAGATCGGCGTCAAACGCAACGCGATCATAACTGTCGATGAGGCTGCCCCCGGTCGGGGCCGGTATCGCGAGCGGGTCAATATCTTCGGGAAACGGAGTTGCCCCACCTGTGCGGGTGATATCACGCAGGTCGAAATCGACACACGCAAGGCATACTTCTGCGCAGCCTGTCAGGCGGATTGAAACTCACCTTGGAACCTGCCAAGAGTGGCATCTTCGTGCGCAACAATTATCTGCCAAGGCCTCCAATGAAACCCAGCCGAGACATCTCCCGCCTTATCGAAATCATGGCTGCCCTGCGCACGCCCGGAACCGGGTGCCCCTGGGATCTGGAACAGAACTTCGCGACGATTGCGCCCTACACTCTGGAAGAAGCGTATGAGGTCGCCGACGCGATCGCTAAAGACGACATGCTGGAGCTGCGCGAAGAGCTGGGCGATCTTCTTTTGCAGGTGGTCTACCACGCGCGGATGGCAGAGGAAGAGGATCATTTTTCGTTTCCCGATGTGGTGGAGGGCATCACCAAAAAGATGATCCGTCGGCATCCGCATGTCTTTGGCGATGAAACCGGTGAAAAACCCGAACTCGTCAAGGGAATTTGGGAGCGGATCAAATCGGAAGAACGGGCCGAAAAACGTGCTGAACGGGAAGCCCAGGGGCTTGCCGAGCCGAACAAAGGATTTCTCGACGACGTGCCAACGGCCTTCCCTGCCCTTCAAGAGGCGGACAAGCTCCAGCGCCGGGCATCCAAGGTCGGTTTCGACTGGAACGATGCCCGGCTGGTTCTGGACAAGATCCGGGAAGAGACCCATGAGCTGGACGAGGAACTCTCCAAATCTGATCCTGACAAGGACCGGATCACAGACGAGTTGGGCGATACGTTTTTTGCCCTGGCAAACCTCGCCCGGCACCTCGATATCGACCCGGAAGAAGCCTTGCGCCGGACTAACCGGAAATTCCGCCGAAGATTTGCAGCAATCGAGGGCGTTGCAGAGGCAAATGGAGCCACACTGGACGCAATGAGCCTCGAAGAAATGGAAACGGCGTGGCAAGCTGCAAAGAAACAGGACCCAGCTGCAACCTGATCCTGTTTTGAGACTGGCAAAAACTGACCATACGTGTTTTGCCACGGTTTACTTAAGGTCAGAATCTCTCACACTTCTGCAAAACACGATCGGAAGCACCAGACTTTCATGGCCCTCCTCAAAGCTTTTGCGCTGTTTGCAATGGCGACCCTCACAGCTGCGTTTTCAGCGCATGCTGAGACGTGGCGCATTTCAGCATTGGATTGGCCGCCCTATTCAAGCCCGCAGGAAAAGAATGGTGGCAGCGCTGTTGCCGTTCTCCGCGCGTCTTTAGCCGAGATCGGTGTGACCCTCGAAATCGATTACATGTCGTTCCCCCGTGCCAAGGCGCTTGCGAAAAGCGGCCAGTACATCGGCTATTTTCCGGCCTGGCCAGAAGAAATCATCGAAGGTTTTAAAGGCTCCCGGCCCATCATGATGTCTCAGGTTGGAGTTGTTCATCGTCAGGACAGCAGTGTGTCTTGGCACAACACGCACGATCTCTTTGAAAACTACCCGGTCGGGTATGTCCGGAGCTTTGTCTACCCGATTGAAATTCAAGAAGAGGTCGAACACCACGCCACCACGGCGACGGGCGTGGACACTGAACAAGATCTTGTTCGTATGCTTGCAGCCGGTCGGATAGAGGTCGCCGTGACCGATCCATCAGTCATGCTCCGCATCAGCGAAAAAATGGGTATCACCGGGCTGGTTGCCAACAAATATATTTTGTTTCGCAAACCGTTGGTGCTGGCCTTTTCCGGTGAAAGGGATAACGTCTCGCGAAGAGTGCGCCTCAATACTGTTTTGCCGAAATTCAGCCGGAACCAGCTTACCTGTTGCGCCTATCACCCCCCGGCCAAACAGAACTAGACACTGAGTGTTTACCCAATTGAATTGGCGCTAGTCCTCCACGAACCAACGCCAATTCCTAGCCTTTGATCATCAACTTGCCACGGGCGACGGTATCGCTCTTGGTTCAGGTGCCAGTTGAGGTCTGCGCTGTGGCCAGGCGGGTTGCATTCCGGCTGGTGCCCCGATGGTTTTCGGACCGATCGGATGAGCGTCCTCTGACGGGGGGCGCTGCTGGATGGTGCGTTTGGGTCCGAGGCCGAAGACCTGCCGCCATGTCCGTATGGGATTGCGGAAATCAAAGACCTCCGTATGGATCGGCAGTTGGCCACCGGCCGCGCGATAGGATCGGCATGCAATTGTCAGCAGTGGATCCGGACCGCACGCAAAGAGCTCGGATGATTGCCAACCAGGCGGCAAATGGGCATCGAAGGTCTCCATGTTGAACCGGGCGCCTTCCGCATCGCCGAGAAAATGCACCACCAGTTGAGGCAACCGTTTGGCCATTGCCGCCAGATAATTGGGATCGACCGCATGGTTCATGGACCTGTAAATATAAAACAAGTCAATCCGCGGCCCGTGGTCAGGTGACATTGCGCCAAGCGCTGCCAGAAACGGGGTAATCCCTGCTCCGCCCGCAACCCAAATCTGCCTGTAGATCCGTTTTGGATCGGTTTGTGGGGCAAAGTCACCCGCAATCCTGTTCAACAGCACCTCGTCGCCAACCTTGAGCTGCGTTTGCAGCTTCTTTGTATAATCTCCACGGTCGAAGATAACGAAACGCATACCGTTCTGACTTGGCGCCGATGCAATTGTGAACGGGTGCGGTTCCCGAAGGCCTCGTTTGGTGCAGGAGAGGCTCGCGTGCTGGCCCGGACACCATGCGACCGGCCCCCGGCCATCTCGCGGTTCAAGCCGGATATCGATGCTGTCATGGTTGTGCTTCAAAGCACTTACTTGCATTCGGCGAGGCCGGTGCAAATGGTGCGCGATGACACGCGCCATCGCAGCAATGCCAACCACAGACAAGACCGCCAGCACCCACCAATGCACACTGAAATCTTCGACAGGGATGGCCGATAGGAAGACGTGAGCGACCGTGACGAGATAAATCGGGCCCATTGCATAATGGGTCCAGCGCCAGACATGATAGGGAATCGCGGGGATGAGCCCGTACAACACCAGGATCATGAGATAAATCCCCGCAAACGTCCCGGCGCGGGTACCAAACTCTTCCCAGCCGGGCACAATGCTTTCTCCGCGCGGTTCCGCCAGGATCCAATGAGCAAGGGTCATGATCCATGCCCAATGGGCAAAGATCCTGTGCACTTGGTAAGATCGCCCGGGACCACCCAGAAGTCCGTCAACGATCCTTATTCGCGCGGCCAGCACCATACACACTGTCATGGCCACAAATGCACCAACTCCAAAGGTAGCTGGTATCAGGTTTTCAGCTGGAACACCGCTGAGAAGTGCGCTGTAAACGACAGCAATAAAAAGAAGAAATCCGACATGTGGATAGATAAGTCGCATCAGTTGCTCCCACCATGAATAGCATTGTTATGCTTGTCTAAGCTTCAGGTGGTTTCCCCGAATTCCCGTGCCGCATGTCTGAGTGCGTTGAACCGCTCTCAAATATGCCCCCAACTCGAAAAAACAGAGTGCCAGCGATCCGTTTTGGACCAGTTTTATTGTTCTAAGACTGATAGTTAGCGAAATGGCCGGAATTTCGGCGGCACTGAGACCGGAAACAGGAAATACGGCGGCAGGAACGCAAACACCTGCCATCAAACCAGGACGTGTACCGTCCCGGTCAATTAAAAAATGAACCCGTCAATTCGAAAGGTTGGCGCTGTTCCGGTATCAGAAGCCCGAACGGCGTGTATCGGTCCGTTATTCAGATGGATCAATTGCAAACTTGCCGAAGAGATCCCGGAACGGTCCACGTTGCTTGTCCGAGACCCGGACTTCCGCGGTCACGTATTCTTCGCCGTCGGTACGCTCGAGGACCTCAGCCATCTGGTAAAGCTTTGCAATCAATGCGCCTTCTGCAACTGGTATACGGACCGACAGGATATCGTCATGCCGCGCCATGAAACTGTCAACGCGGGCACTCAGATGATCAATGCCCTCACCGGTCACAGCAGACAGGGCGACGGGACCCTCACCTTGTTCTTCTAAGAGGAGTTTCGCCCGGTAGTCCTTGTCGAGGAGATCGATCTTGTTCCAGACCTCAATGATCGGTGCGCCAGTCAGCGCATCGACCCCAAGTTCTTCCAAGGTCTTTTGGACGTCTTCGGCTTGCGCGTCCGTGTCAGGGTGCGAAATATCACGCACATGGAGGATCAAATCCGCTTCCAGCACCTCTTCAAGGGTCGCACGGAAAGCAGCTACCAGATGCGTCGGCAGGTCCGAGATAAAGCCAACCGTATCTGACAGGATAATCTCCCGCCCATGCGGCAACGTGATTTTGCGCAGCGTTGGATCCAGCGTTGCAAAGAGAAGATCTTTGGCAAACACTTCGGACTCAGTCAGACGATTGAAAAGCGTGGACTTTCCCGCGTTCGTATAACCCACCAGGGCGACAACCGGTTGCGGGATCTTCTTCCGTTTCTTTCGGTGCAGTTCCCGGGTTCGGCGCACGCTTTCAAGCTGCTTCTGCAGCGCAATGATCCGTTCTTGGATCTGACGGCGGTCGGCCTCGATTTGGGTTTCCCCTGGACCGCCCATGAACCCGGCGCCGCCCCTTTGTCGTTCAAGGTGCGTCCAGGACCGGACCAACCGACTTTTCTGCCAGGTCAGATGCGCCAGATCGACTTGAAGCTTGCCTTCTTTGGTCCGTGCGCGGTCACCGAAGATCTCCAGAATCAAACCTGTCCTGTCGATCACCTTGGTCTTCAGGCGGCGTTCCAGGTTTCTTTGCTGAACCGGAGACAACGGGTGGTCGATAACAACCAGATCCAGATCCTCACTGGCAACAATGCCGGCAAGTTCCGCAACCTTACCTTCGCCGAACAGCGTCGCAGGCTTGGGATTGTTTATCCGCACCACGCCAGAATGGACGATATCCAAGTTGATGGCCGCGCTGAGGCCAATCGCTTCGTCAAGCCGGGCTTCCGGGCTCCGGTTGGATCTGAGGTCTGCCTGGGAGTTTTCAGAACGCAGCTGGATGACCGGTTCTAGGATCATCGCACGAAAGCGCTGGGGCAGACGATCTACCCCAGTGTCTTTTTGTCTAAGAGATTTCTGACCCGGTTCTTCTGAACCATTGGATTTCGAAAAGTCGTCTTCGCGAGACTTCGGTTTCAATCAGCTTGCCTTTTCCGCGTTTTCCTCAGCCTGATCGAACAATTGAACAGGTCCGTTTGGCATAATTGTGGAAATGGCATGTTTGTAAACCAGCTGCGAATGACCGTCGCGGCGCAGCAGAACGCAGAAATTGTCGAACCACGTCACAACTCCCTGCAGCTTGACCCCGTTGATCAAGAAAATTGTGAGCGGTGTTTTTTGTTTGCGAACGTGATTGAGGAATGTGTCTTGTAGGTTTTGTGCGCGCTCAGCCATGTGTTCTTTTATCCTATTTGGTCCGGATGCGGCCAGGCACCCGGTTTTCTCCTGGCTGACTGTTCCAAGCACAAATCCTCTCAGATTATGGTGTACCCAGCCTGCCCGCTTTTTTATTGCCCATCTATCAGTGGGTCATCTGCCCTGACCCTCAAGTATCCCCAGCCCGGCATCAAAGCGGGCTACGATTCACACCACCTTCAAATCAGTAGCAGTATGGAACAGTTCGCGCAATCGGGTTGCAACCGATCCGGGATGCCCATTCCCGATTACCTTGTCATCAATTCGTACAACAGGCATTGCGATATTTGTCGCAGCGGTAACAAACGCTTCCTTGGCATCATAGGCCTCTTCGAGGCTGAAAGGCCGTTCTTCGAAAGACAACCCTTCGCGCTCAACGAGGTCCAAAATCGCTGTGCGTGTGATCCCACGCAAGATACCGCTCTCTGCCGGCCGCGTGATCAACTTGCCATCTTTTGTTACAATCCAGGCATTGGTCGAGCCGCCTTCGGTCACATTGCCGTCCGCGTCCACATACCAGGCCTCTTTGCCGCCCTTTTCCTTCGCGCTCTGCTTGGCGAGAACATTCGGCAGCAGGGCCACAGTCTTGATATCCACCCGCGGCCAACGGTTTTCCGGGTAACTGAATACCGCAATCCCGGCCTCGGCTTGCGCGTTCACCGCAGCCGGGTTGGAAGAGCGTGCCGTCACCACAATTGAAGGCGCGACATTTGCCGGCGGGAAAAAATGGTCACGTTTTGAAACGCCGCGTGTCACCTGGATGTACACAAGCCCATTGCGCACCTTGTTCCGGCGCACCACCTGGCGCAGTACAAATTCGACTGCCGGCCGGCTCATAGGCCAATCAATGGACAACTCGCTCAAGGACCGGCCGAGGCGCTCCAGATGGCGCGGCATGTCAACGATCTGGTTGTTCCAAACCTCGCAAACCTCATAGACGCCATCTGCAAACTGGTAACCGCGATCTTCAATATGGACTGCAGCTTCCGAATGCTGGACATATTGACCATTCACATAGGCAATACGGCTCATGAATTCTCCTGATCCCGGCAGGTTCTTTTTGAACCAATTGGTATTGCTACTGTTTTGACCGTTTGGTCAGCCAAATGCAAGATCAGAAAAACGTCATACTGACTTAAAAGAAATCAAGACTGACGCGGAACATCTGCTCAACCTGCCGGACCCTGCTGGCAACTGCAAAGATTACGATCCTGTCTTTCGCCTGGATCTGCAGATCTCCATTCGGTGTCAGAACCTCGCCATCCCGGAACACCGCTCCGATCCGAATGCCGGACGGCAAGTCGATCATGCGCAACGGCCGCCCGACCAGTGGCGAAGTGTCGAGCGCTTCTGCCTCTACAATTTCGGCAGCGCCGTTTTGCAATGTGTGGACACCCCGGATCCGGCCGCGGCGTACATGCTGAAGGATCTTGGAAATCGTTACGGCGCGTGGATTGATGAAGGCATCAATGCCAAGTGCATTGGTGAACGCCGGATAACTCGGGTTATTCAAGAGCGACAATGACCGTTTACAGCCAAGTTTTTTGGCCATAACGGACGACAGAATATTGACCTCATCTTCATTCGTGAGAGCAACCATTGTGTCCGCATCACCGGCATCGGCTTCGTTCAAAATTGTCAGATCCAGCGCACTGCCATGCAAAATGACCGATCGCTTGAGATCGTCCGCAACTGAAATGGCACGTTCACGGGATGCTTCGATCAGCTTGATCTTTGTACCGGCCTGACGTTGTTCCAAGGCCTTTGCAACATAAAGGCCGATATTGCCGCCGCCTGCAATCACAACCTTGCCGGCTTCCGGCTCTTCATGCCCGAAAATGCTAAGTGTGCGGCGTACCTGATCCCGTTTCGCGACAACATAAGCAAGATCGCCTGTGTAGATGGAATCGCTGCTTTTCGGCACGAACAGTTTGTTATTCCGGTAAAGCCCAACAACAACAGCCCCGAGATCCGGGAACAGTTCTGTCAGCTGATGAAGCGGCGTATCTACGACCGGGCAGTCGTCTTCACACATGATCCCGACCACAACGACATTGTCGTCGGCAAAACGGACGGTTTCTACAGCCCCTGGAAGAGCCAAACGCCGAAGCACCATTTCACCGACTTCGATTTCAGGTGAAATGATCACGTCAATCGGCATGTTTTCGCGGGAAAATAGATTGCGCCAACGGCCCTGAAGATAGGATTGCGCGCGGATACGCGCGACCTTTGTCGGCACATTGAAGAGGGAATGGGCCACCTGACACGCGACCATGTTCACCTCGTCATACAAGGTGACGGCAACGATCATATCGGCCTCTTCCGCTCCGGCCTGGGCTAGAACATCCGGGTGAGCCCCGTGTCCGACAAAACCGCGAACATCCAGTTGATCGCCGATCGCATCAATCAGTTTGGGCGAGGAATCAATAACGGAAACATCGTTCTGTTCCGCAGCCAGCCGTTCGGCGATCCCGTAGCCGACCTGTCCGGCGCCGCAAATCACGATTTTCATGGAAACCCCTTCCCGGCTCTTCTTATTTGGCTCTCACAAGCACGCTGGCGCGTCAGGTCATTCCCAACGTCTTCAGCTTGCGGTGAAGCGCTGACCGTTCCATACCGACAAATTCCGCCGTGCGCGAGATGTTGCCGTCAAATCTCTTGATTTGGGCTTGAAGATACTCGCGTTCAAAGATTTCCCGCGCCTCACGCAGCGGAACGGACATCAAGTGTTCACCAGTGCCGGACGACGGCAGGCTCGGAAGGGTTTCACCGATTTCGGCGGGCAGAAGGTCCGCGGTAATGGTGCTGTCCGGTTCGCCCCGGCTCAGAATCAACAGTCGCTCGACGTTGTTCCGCAACTGACGGACATTTCCTGGCCAATCGTGTGTTTGAAGGACTGCCATGGCATCGTCTCCAATCGGACGCAGCGGAATGCCGGACGCCGAAGAGATCTGCTCCATAAAGTGGCTTACAAGCACCGGGATGTCTTCCCGGCGCTCGGCGAGCCCCGGCACGCGGAGAGGCACCACGCTCAGGCGGTGATAGAGATCTTGCCGGAACAAGCCCGTTGCAATGTGTTCTTCCAGATTCTTTGAGGTCGATGACAGGATCCGGATGTCGACCTGTACCTTACCGGTCCCGCCAACACGCGAAAAACTCTGCTCCACCAATACCCTAAGGATCTTGCCCTGTGTTTCCGCCGGCATGTCGGCAACTTCGTCGAGATACAGCGTACCGCCGTGTGCCTCTTCCAAAGCACCAATTTTACGCAGGTTCCCGCTCTCATCCTCGATCCCGAAAAGCTCCTCTTCCATTCGGGACGGTGTGATGGTGGCCGCGTTCAAGACAACAAACGGACTTTTCGCACGCGGTGAAAGATCATGGATCATCCGCGCTGCACGTTCTTTGCCGGACCCCGATGGCCCGGAAATCAGAATTCGGCTGTTCGTTCCTGCAATTTTTTCGATGGTTTGCCGGAGACCATTGGCAGCTGAAGAATAGCCAACAATGTCGCTGGTCTCCCCGCTTCTTTGGCGCAAGTCGCGCACTTCGCGGCGAAGACTGGATGCTTCCAGCGCTCTTTCGACAATGTGGACCAGCCGATCAGCCTTGAAAGGTTTTTCGATGTAGTCATAGGCCCCACGCTTGATCGCGGAAACAGCCGTTTCGATGTTGCCGTGGCCGGAAATGATCACAACGGGCATATCCGGATCAGTTTCCTTGAACTGATCCAAAAGCGCCAGACCGTCCAACCGGCTTCCCATCAACCAGATATCCAGGATGACTAGCGACGGCTTGCGCTCTTTCACGGCGGCAATCGCGCTGTCTGAGTCATGCGCCGTGCGGGTGCCGTATCCGTCATCGTCCAGAATGCCGGCAATCATCTCACGGATATCGGTTTCGTCGTCTACAACCAGAATGTCATGCGCCATGGGCAGTCACTGCTTCTTCTTCGGTTTGGTCTGTTTCAAGGGCTTCAGACGGCTTCATGGAGAGCGTCAACCGGACAAGCGTTCCGGTGTCGCCTGGATTGGCCTTCGGCGCATCCAGCAATTCAATGCCCCCTCCATGGTCTTCAAGAATCTTGCGCACGATGGCAAGTCCCAGTCCTGTCCCCTTCTCACGTGTCGTCATATATGGCTCCAAGAGCCGCGATCTGTTTTCTTCCGGCAGGCCGATGCCGTTGTCGACTACATCAACAATTACCCGCTCCGGATCGTCTTCCGGATCACATTTGACGTGAACGGACACCGATCCCTTGGGCAAATCGTCACCCGTCCGGGCAGCGACCGCTTCTGTGGCGTTCTTGATTACATTTGTGAACGCCTGACCGACCAGCCGCTCGTCATACGTCGCCAAAACAGGGCTCTCAGGCAAGTCGGCTGTTACCGATATGTCCGGGTTCGCCACGGATTGCATGAAAGCAGCATTTCGAACGGATTCCCGCAAATCGCTCATGGTTTTTTTCGGTTTGCGCATGCGCGCAAAGGAGGAGAATTCATCGACCATCTGCCCGATGTCGCCGACCTGGCGCACGATTGTATCAATGCATTGGTCAAAGACTTCGCGGTCCTCTTCGATCCGTTTGCCATAACGCCGCCGGATCCGCTCGGCAGACAACTGGATCGGTGTCAAAGGATTCTTGATCTCATGCGCAATCCGGCGGGCAACATCCGCCCAGGCCGAGTTGCGTTGCGCGGACACAAGATCGGTAATGTCGTCCAGCGTCACAACAAAGCCGTGTTCCCGGCGGGTTGATTGCTCGCTCGTCGTGCGCACATTGATTGTCCGCAGTCGTCCCCCGCGCGTGATTTCAATCTGGGTTTCTGGCATCTTGTCGCCTTGCAAGGCCAGAACATCTGAAAGGTAGTCCGTCAACTCCGGCAAAACGTCTGGTAACGGCTTGTTCAGGATACGAATTTCTTCAACTTGCAGGAGCTCTTCGGCGGACCGGTTGACCAGGATGATCGATCCCTCATCGTCCACCCCGATAACGCCGGTCGAAACCCCAGAGAGGACAGCTTCGTTGAAGCGCCGCCTCCGATCTATCTGCTCGTTGGCCGCAAGAAGCGCATCTCTTTGACCGACCAGCTGACCGGTCATTTTGTTGAAGCTTTGCCCAAGATTGGCAAGGTCGCCGCCGGCTTTTTCCGTTGGCACGGTGACGGACAGGTTCCCGCTCGCCACTTCGTCTGCTGCAGAGATGAGGCTCCGGATTGGCGAAACCAGCTGATTTGCAAATCCGAAGCCGATCCAGATCGCGGAAAGCAAGAGGACCAGAGCGACGCCAAGATAGACCAGCGCAAAGGCGACCTGAACGCCGAACCGGCTGTTTTCCATTTGCTGGTATTGAAGCGCGCCGCTCTCGGCAAGGCCCATGTACTCCACGACACGCGGATCCAGGCGGCGTACCGCATAGAGAACAAAGCCATCGTAGGCGGAGAGGTTCATCACGCCGCCGACAAGGTTCGAAATCCCCGGCGCGATTAGAATTGGGTCACCGGATTGCGCCTTGAAAATGCTATCTGCAGGTGGCAGCGGGATATCAGCGTTGGGGTCTAGAACAACCCTGGTCACCACGTCGCCTTCGCGGTTGATGATGTAGGCCGCCAGAATGCCGCGCAAGGAGACCTGTGTGCGGAAAAACTGATCAAACCGGGTCGGCTCAAAGTCGTAGACCGGCTTTGCTCGGTCCAGATCGGTCCGCATTGCAATGAGATCGCCCCGCAGAACCCTTGCGTGTTCCTGCAAATAGGCCTGCGCCACCGTCAAGGCGTTGTCGATGATGGTGCGTGTTCGGTCCTCAAACCAACGGTCGAGCCCACGATCAAGCGTCACAGCCGCCAGAATGGCCATCAGGATCGCTGGAACGGCTGCAACGACACTGAACAAAGCCACTACCCGCACGTGAAGACGGGCGGCCGCCCGGCCACGCCGGCGGGCCTGAAGCAGTTTGATGATTTCATAGCCGATGAGCGCCAACAGGATTACGGCCCAAAGGCCGTTGATCGCCATGGCCGTGACGATGACGTCGCGTGTCGGGTCGAGGGACGTCAGACCCATCAGGATGAAAAATGTGACCCCGATGGAAATGAGCGCCAGGATCATGACTGCAAGACCGGCGCGCCGCCAGAACTTACTGGCGCTGCCGGATTGCGCTACGGGATGTTGCGCGGATTCCAGTATCATTCGGCCCCTGGTATTTGCCTGCAAAAATTCGGCGCAGAATAACACGATCTGCGAATGCGGCAGACTTACCACACAATGTTGCGAAATTGCGACAAGGCAAAATCGTCCACTGACAAATTCAAGTGAAAAGTGGCGCTGAATTTTGTTCCAGCGTCACCGTGTGGAGCGCATAACCTGTATATCCAAATCCCGAATTTTCTTGCGCAACGTGTTGCGGTTCACGCCCAAAAGCTCCGCCGCCTTGATCTGGTTTCCTCGCGTTGCCGCAAGCGCCGCGCTGATCAGAGGGTACTCCACCTCCCGTAAAATGCGATGGTAGAGACCAGGGGGGGGCAGCGCGTCGCCGAACGTTTCGAAATATCCGGACAAGTACTTTTCAACGGAACCGCCAAGATCAACGGTTTCGGACGTCTCATCTTCGAGCGGATTCGTGGACGGTTGGCTCAGCTCATGATCAAGCATTGCCTCGCCGATAACATCCTGCGGATAGAGCGCCGCCAACCTGCGAACGAGGTTTTCCAGTTCCCGCACGTTGCCCGGCCAACGGTACCGGCGCATCAGGTTCATCGCGCTCTGATCGACCTGCTTGGCCGGAAGACCTTCCTTTTCCGCCATGGAAAAGAAGTGCCGCACAAGGTCCGGAATGTCCTCAACCCGTTCGCGCAGCGGTGGGAGCCGGATCGGTACAACGTTCAGCCGGAAATACAGATCTTCACGGAATAGTCCCTGATTGATGAGATGCCGTAAATCCTTGTTGGTGGCCGCAACGATACGGACATCGGTTTTGATCGGGGTTCGACCACCGACAGTGGTGTATTCGCCTTGCTGCAGGACGCGGAGAAGTCGGGTCTGCGCCTCCATGGGCATATCACCGATCTCATCCAGGAAAAGCGTTCCGCCATCTGCCTGCTCGAACCGGCCAGAGCTCCTGTTCTGTGCGCCCGTGAATGCGCCTTTCTCATGCCCGAACAACTCGGCCTCGATCAGATCCCGCGGGATGGCCGCCATGTTTATCGCGACAAAAGGGCCGTTGCGCCGTTTGCCATAGTCATGCAGCGCGCGCGCCACCAACTCCTTGCCCGTTCCAGATTCGCCATTGATCATGACTGTCAAATCAGTCTGCATCAGACGAGCCAGAACGCGGTAAATCTCCTGCATTGCCGGCGAACGGCCGACAAGCGGCATTCCCTCACCGCTTTCCTCAAGGTCGGCCACAGGACGTTTCTTTGGCTCTTCCAGCGCACGCTGGACGATGCCGGTCAGTTCTTTCAGGTCAAACGGTTTGGGCAGATATTCATAGGCGCCCTTTTCCGATGCCTTGATTGCGGTCATGAACGTGTTTTGCGCGCTCATAACCAAAACAGGCAGTTCCGGGCGCATCTTCTTGATGCGCGGCAGGACATCAAAGATGTTCTCATCCGGCATCACCACATCGGTGATCACCAGATCTCCGTCGCCGGCTGAAACCCAGCGCCAGAGCGTGGACGCATTCGACGTCAAACGCACCGTATATCCAGCCCGCGACAGGGCCTGGTTAAGCACGGTGCGGATGGCGGCATCATCATCGGCAACCAAAATCGTGCCAGTCGGCATGGTCAGTCAGCCCTTATACTGCTCCGGCCCCAGGCCCGGAATCGGTGGTTGAATACGCTGGCATCAAAATCCGGAAGACGGTTTTTCCGCGCTGGCTGTCACATTCGATGACACCGCCATGATCGCCGATGATCTTGGCAACGAGCGCGAGACCCAGTCCGGAACCGTTTGTTTTTGTTGTGATAAATGGCTCAAACAGATGCGGCAGCAAATCTACAGGAACGCCCGGACCATTGTCCTGGACGCAAAACTCGAGCGGCAGGCTGACCTTGTCTTCCGTGCCAGGTACGGACAGGCGGACACCGGGCCGGAATGCAGTCGAAATCCGGATTTCGCCATCCGGATCGTCTCCAATCGCCTCACTGGCATTCTTGATCAGATTCAGGAACACCTGGATCAACTGATCCTTGTTGGCATAGACCGGCGGCAACGACGGATCATAATTCTCAATAATCCTGTTGTCCCGTGCAAAGCCGCTGTCGGACAATCGCTTCACATGATCCAGGACCACATGGATGTTGACGGGGTCGCGCTCGATCGGCCGCTCGTCGGAAAACACTTCCATCCGGTCGACCAGTTTCACGATCCGGTCGGTTTCATCCGTGATCAACCGGGTCAAAGCCCGGTCTTCATCGGGAGCTGATTGTTCAAGCAACTGGGCGGCACCGCGAATCCCGGACAACGGGTTCTTGATCTCATGCGCAAGCATGGCGGCCAAGCCTGTGACCGTGCGCGCTGCGCCACGCGACGTTAGTTGACGGTCGATTTTTTCCGCCATGGTGCGCTCTTGAAACATCAGCACCACAGCACCGGGCCGGTTCGCGACTGGCGCTGCATTGATGTCGACAATCTTCGGTGCGCCGATGCGCGGTGACCCGATATCGACCTTGTACTCGTTGACAGCGGCACCGCGCTCACGAACCTGGTCAATCAGTGTCAGAAGCGGACTTCCGAACGGAATGAACTCATTGATTGGATGCCGGCGCAGCACGGAGATGCTGGACCGCATGAAAAACTCCGCCGCCATATTGGCCGATTCAATTACCCCATCTGGGGCAACAAGCAGGACCGGGTGTGGGAGTGCATCGAGGATGGTTGGACCATCGCTGGCCAGGGCTTCGGTCCGTCCCTTTGGAGTATCTCGATCCGTCACGCTGCCGTCCGTGTATTGCAGGAAGAAAACCAATCGGACGCAATCCGGACAACCTCATCCGGCTGGTTCGATGTCATCATTGTCTTTTTGAGTGCACCTGGCATGTCCAATCCGCCCTGTTCAATGGACGTATCGAGGTACCAGCCGAGGTGTTTTCGTGCGATCCGCACGCCTGGCAAAACACCATAAAGGTCCAGAATTGCCTCGTAATGCTCAATCACCAGATCGCCAAACGCATTGCCTTGTGGAGTTGACAGGATCTCGCCCGTTTCAAGGTAGTGTCCAACGAGGCCCGGCAGCCACGGCCGGCCATATGCCCCGCGCCCGATCATGACCGCATCGGCACCAGATGCCGCCAACATCGCTTCAGCGCTTTCAATACCCGTGCAATCCCCATTGGCGATGAGCGGTACCGATATTTCAGATTTGACGGCCGAAATCGCGTCCCAATCTGCCGTGCCTTTATAAAACTGACAGCGTGTCCGGCCATGCACCGTGATCAGTTGCACACCAGCAGCTTCCGCCCGGCGCGCAAGCTCAGGTGCATTGATCGAGGTGTCGTCCCAACCAAGCCGCATCTTGAGCGTTACCGGAACATCAACGGCTTCAACTGCTGCTTCAATCAAGGTCAAGGCATGATCGAGATCGCGCATCAAGGCCGAACCGGAGTAACCGGAGGTCACCTTTTTCGCGGGACAGCCCATATTGATATCGATGATATCGGCGCCCAGACCTGCGATAACTCTGGCTGCTTCGCCCATCCAACGCGCTTCCCGGCCGGCCAGTTGAACGACATGCAGCCCCCCATCCTGCGCTTCGGCGCGCATCTGGGTTTCCGCATCACCTTTGACGAAGGATTCGCTGGCAACCATTTCGCTGACCACCATGCCGGCGCCGAACCGGGCCGCTAGACGACGGAACGGCAAATCGCTCACGCCAGACATCGGCGCTAGGACTGCGCGATTTTTCAGGGAGTGGGGGCCGATCTTGATAGACTTCATGCCAGGTCGCGACGCGCTTTCACAAATGCTCATTGTCTGTGCATTTCTCATTCTGCCTATATACTAGACATTTCACAGATGGCAACAAGGGATAAATTGCGGTCAGGCCATTGATTTGGTTAAAGACGATCTCGTGACGAGGCAACTGCCCTTTGGAGATCCATCACCATGCCGAAAACCGCCGCTCTTGTTGTCGCCGCCGGACGCGGCAGCCGAATGGCGCAAGACGGCAGCACCACTCCGAAGCAGTACCGGCAAATCGCCGACGCTTCGATCCTCTCCCATACATTGAAAGCACTCGGGAATCATCCCGCAATCTCAACTATTCTTACGGTGATCCACGCAGACGACGGCGACGCGTATATCAATGCCCTGGAGTCCTTGCCTCAGAAAGTATCCTCAAAGCTCTTGTCGGCGGTGGTTGGCGGAAAAACACGGCAGAAGTCTGCCTTGAACGGTTTGAAAGCCTTGGAAAAAGCCGACCCGGATTTTGTCCTTATACATGATGCAGCTCGCCCCTTCCTGAGCACCGACGTATTGGACGGCGTCATCGAAGCATTAGAAGAAGGTCAAGACGGCGTTCTTCCCGCTGTTCCCGTCGTTGACACTTTAAAACGCCAGCCACAAGGCGCTGACAGGTTGGAAACCATCGACCGCAGCAATCTTCATGCGGCACAAACGCCGCAGGGTTTCCCCTTCGCCAAGATCCTTTCTGCGCATCGGGCCGCGGCAGCTGCTGGTCTCGATGACTTTACCGATGATACCAGTCTTGCAGAATGGGCTGGCCTTGAGATCGCACTGAGCAATGGCGATCCGGCGAACTTCAAGATAACAACGCCGGCCGACCTCAGCCGGGCACAAACTCTAGCAAAGACGTGGACCATGACTGCCTCAACCCATCAAAAACCGTCTCTGGCAAGCCTTCAAGATGTCCGGACCGGCATCGGATATGATGTGCATGCATTTGAGGCCGGAACAGAGGTAGTTCTTGGCGGCGTGGCTATACCTCATACCCAATCCTTAAAAGGCCACTCGGATGCGGACGTGGTTCTGCATGCGATTACAGACGCCACCCTTGGAGCGATTGGCGACGGTGATATTGGTCAGCATTTTCCGCCCAGCGACCCAAAGTGGAAAGGCGCTGACTCGGACCAGTTTCAGATCGACGCGGTCCGACGTGTCAAAGACCTTGGCGGCCGGATCGCCCATATAGACGTCACCATCGTCTGCGAGGCTCCAAAGATCGGACCGCATCGCGAAACCATCCGGGACTCGATCGCAACCATCTGCGACATTCCCAGTGCACGGGTCTCGGTCAAGGCGACAACATCGGAAAAACTCGGGTTTACCGGCCGGAAAGAAGGCATCGCAGCGCTTGCCAGCGTAACTGTCCGCCTGCCGCTCAAAGAAGATGAGTAATATCAACATGTCCGGCAAACACCCTGCAAACCTCTCTGACCTTGGCACCCTCGCAGCCTCCGTCCTCGATGCCATGAAGGCGCGGAACATGATGGTGGCAACAGCAGAATCGTGCACCGGCGGGCTTATTGCCGGGAGCTTGACCGATATTGCAGGCTCTTCAGCCGTCGTAGACCGCGGGTTCGTGACCTATTCCAACGAAGCCAAAACGGACATGCTCGGTGTGCCGGCACAACTGATTGCGAAGGTCGGCGCTGTTAGCAAAGACGTCGCCATAGCCATGGCCGAAGGTGCGCTCGCCAAGTCCAAAGCCGACATCGCAGTGTCCGTCACAGGAATTGCCGGACCGGGTGGAGGCAGCGACGAAAAACCAGTCGGCACCGTTCATATTGCTGTTGCAGTGAAGAATAAACCGACGAGGCATTTGCATTGCTGGTTTGCCGACAATGGCAGGACCTCGATCCGACTAGAAACGGTCCAGACCGCCCTCACCGCTCTGCTAGACGCTCTGGACTAGCTGCTCAGTCGAAATTTTTTGCCTCGCAATGAGTACCTGTTTAATCGCTGTCGAAAGCACATGACCAAGCGTCCTGCTGGCGTGATTAGGGCCAATTGTGCAATGCAAATAAAACACCTATAAAACCGTCCGCCGCTTGGTAACCGGTGGTTTACACTGGCCAAGAAAGGCGTTTTACGACCAGGCCCGGCAAATGTAGGTTGCAGTCGTTGCAAACAAAACATTCGTGCCATGACGCTCAGAAACGCCCTTCTCGCGGCGATCACATTGTTGGTTCCAGTCAGTGCTCAGGCAGGTGGAATTCCCCAGCCTGGCGACTTCTATTTTATATCTCGGGATCAACAAGGCACGTTCGTTGGAAGCCACAAACTCTACCTGGAGTATTCCAGCGGTTTGAAACAAGTCAGTTACTGCAATCGCGAGTACTATGTGCGCAGCCACTCCGTTGCGTGGACTCAGTTTGAGACCGAACTCGGCCGGACAGTTCAGATCGAGTACAATTTTGGCCGTGGATGGCGCCCGATCTGTCAGCGCCCGCAGGATCAGGTTGCCCTTGCTGATCTTGGCATCGATATGCAGCCGAGAGAATTCCTGCAGCAATCACAAAGTGACGACAAACCTGTCAGCCGCTTGAGCGCGATCAGCGGTATCTTTAACAAGAGCAAGGCTGACAGCCGATACAAAAGCTACCATACGCGCTGATTTACATTCTGGCCGCAGCGCATGCCGCAGAGTTTATTTCATTAAAACTTTAGACAATTTCGAACCCCTTCAGAAATTTGTTCTTGAAGGATTTGGGTTATTCAAGACGTTGAGCAGCTTTGCTTTCGCGAAATGAGTTCGCGAATAAGGACCGGATATGATGATCCAGAAGACAGTAATGGCCGCCGCGCTGGCACTCGCGTGCACTGCACCGACCCAGACCTATGCTGACCAACTTGAACCGGGTGATACCTACATCATCTCCCGAGACGGTCATCGCATCTTCCGCGGGTCCCATCAAATCTACAACCGCATGGCCGAAGGTCTGGTTGAGGTGACCTATTGCCAAAGATCCTATTGGGTGAGGTACGCAACTGTTGCCTGGACCCAGCTTGAAGTTGACCGCGGATATGAGCTGCGCGTCGAGTACAATCGCGGCAAAGGCTGGCGGCCGATTTGTGCCAATCCGGAGGAACAAGTCACCCTTGCTGATCTTGGGATCAATGAAGATCCACGCCTGATCATTCAGGAAGACGGTCCGCTGGTGAACCCGATCAGCCGCTTCGCTGCAATTAGCAAATCATTCGGCTCTGGCGACAAGGCAAAAGGCTCTTACCACGCCACTGAATAGGCTCGAAATCCATTGGTAAGGCTCGCGCAAGACAATTGCAGTAAAAAAGGATCGTGACTTAAAGACGAGAACCGAAAGCTGTACAGGACATTTGCCGATGACACGCGCTCAATGCATAGCAATCCTGACGTTTTTGCCAGCGATCACTCTGGCCGGTTCCAGTTTTGCGCAAAGCGACTACTACATTCGGTCCCAATATCCGGATGGCACATTCACCGGCTCTCACGAAATTCTGACACGTCCGAAAGAAGGCTACTACCAGGCGCAATATTGCGATCGCATGTTCTGGGTCAGCACGACCACTGTCGTTTGGACCGAGGAAGAAGTTGCCGCCGGTCGAACACTGATCCTGGAAGAAAATTTCGGTGAAGAACGCAACGTGTTATGCAGCGACAACACGGCCTTCGCCAGCCTTTACGACCTTGGCCTGGAGAAGCGGGAAATCGAAGCCCTTCGGGAGCCGGAAGGATCCTTCCAGACGCGGGCAAGCCGGATTCATACGATCCGCGACGCATTCAAGCAGTTCAAATAAATCAACAATAGCGGCCGGACTGACGCCTAGCCGCCGTAGACCTGATCTGCGCGGGTTTCGAAGGCGTTTGAAAATTTCCGGAACGCCTTATCGAACATGGCCCCCATCAACGACCCGAGCGCTCGGCTGCGGAATTCGTAATTGATGTAAAACCCGACGGTGCTCCGGCCATCGTCCACATCCTTGAACGTCCACTTGTTCTCTAGATGCTTGAACGGGCCGTCCAGATACTCGACCAAGATGGTCTTGCTATCCGGCTGAAGTTCCACCCGGCTGGTGAAAGTTTCCTTGAACATCTTATAGGCAACGGTCATGTCGGCGACCAGCACGGTGCGCCCGTCCGGCAGTTCCTTCCGACCACGCACTTGCAGGGCCTGGCAAAGCGGAACGAACTTCGGATATTGCTCAACATCTGCCACGAGGCGGAACATATCGTCCGCCTTGTGATTGACCTTATGCGAAGATGAAAAACTGGGCATGGGTTAGTGTGGTCCTATCGCCTTGCCAAATCCTTTAAGCGGGCCATTAGTGGCCGAGTTTTGCCTTGCGCGCGGCGCGCAGATCCGCGAAATCTTCGCCCGCGTGGTGTGATGAGCGTGTCAGTGGGCTTGCAGAAACCTTCAGGAACCCCTTGGCATAAGCGATCCGCTCATAGCCCTTGAATTCTTCCGGCGTCACGAAGGACATCACCGGATGGTGCTTCTTCGATGGCTGCAGGTACTGACCGATCGTCAAGAAATCGACATCCGCTGCGCGCAAGTCGTCCATCAACTGGAGCACTTCGTTCCGCTCTTCACCCAAACCAACCATGATGCCGGACTTTGTGAACATTTCCGGATCCAACTCCTTCACCTTCTGAAGAAGGCGGATGGAATGGAAATACCGTGCCCCTGGTCGGACTTTTAAGTACTTGGACGGAACTGTCTCAAGATTGTGGTTGAAGACATCCGGGCGCGCTTCAACAACAATTTCCATGGCGCCATCCTTGCGCAGGAAATCTGGAGTGAGAACCTCGACGGTTGTCGATGGAGATGTCTTTCGGATGGCCTGAATGACATCTGCGAAATGCCGTGCGCCGCCATCGTCCAAATCATCCCGGTCGACGGATGTGACCACGACGTGTTCCAGGCCCATCGTCGCCACAGCGTCCGCAACACCCTGGGGCTCTTTCGGGTCGACCGGTCCTGGCATCCCTGTGCGCACGTTACAGAACGCGCAAGCGCGGGTACAGGTGTCACCCAAAATCATGAAAGACGCGTGCTTCTTCGACCAGCACTCGCCAATGTTGGGACAGCCGGCCTCTTCACACACAGTCACGAGGTTATTCTGCCGGACTGTGTTGTGCGTCTCTTTGTAGACGGGCGATGTCGGCGCCTTGACGCGGATCCATTTCGGCTTCCGCTGGACGGGATTATCCGGGCGATGTGCCTTTTCCGGGTGGCGCGGACGCGCTTCGGATGGGTCTTGCGGGCGATTGAGCGTGTCGACGATCGTAACCATGGGCCTTAAGTGTCGTTCTTTCTGTTAAAGATCAAGCCACAAAACTGTCATGCCTGCTAGCAAGTTGACGCAGGGCTGGTCAACGTATTGAGACGGTCCTTCGCGCGGTCAGTCAGCGGATGGGACCGGCGGCTTTCATTGTTCATCTGGACGATGACGGTGACAGCCTGTGCAACAGCCTTACTGTCCTGAAAGATTTTCTGATGCAGTTTGAAGGAAGACCTACCGACATCCTGCACCACAGTTCCAATCTGCACTTCGCCAGGCCAGTTGACTTCAGCCAGGAAATCCAGCTCCAACCTTGCGATGACAAAGGATGCTCCAGTGTCTGCTAAAGCTTCACCGTAGATGACTTCGGTCCGCCCAGTTTCCAGAAAGGTCGCGAAGACCGCATTGTTCACATGGCCTTGCCGGTCGGTGTCTGCATAGCGCAGCTTGTCTGAAGCGGTCATCGGAAAATCAGATATGCGAGCAAACGCTTCGGTCTTCATTCTTCTGTCTCAGTTGCAATCACGTAGATCGATGCCGAGACTTGTCCTTCAGGCGTCTCGACATCGATTGGAACGCGTTGATACCCGGCTCCCTCAAACGCGTCCAGCCGGTCCCAATGGTTGATTAGGTCAATTGAGACCAAAACATGGACCTCGATGCTATCGCCGTTCGGGTCGACAACAAGCCCTGGATACCCAAGGTCAGCACCCCACCCGGCCTCGATCAAACGTCCCCGGATCACCCCTGTGGTCCAGGTTCCCTCAACGTTTTCGACATGATGGTGATTCACCCGCCCTGGCGCGAGCGTTCCATATGTGGCGAGGCGATGGTCTGCTGCGAGCCGCACCATGGTTTATTTGAACACCTTCTTCCAGACGAACAGAAAAAGGATCGCGCCGATCACGGCGATGATCAACCGATCGAGCACGCCACCGGTGACATTCAGATTGAGGATGGAGGCTAGCTCACCGCCGATCAAAGCGCCGACCAGGCCAACAACAAGACTGCCCAGAAAACCGCCCCGACTGTTCAACACCCTATGGGCGACGGCGCCCGCAATCAGGCCGATAATGATTGTGATAATCAGCCCCATTGCGGGCACTCCTTAGAAATAATCAGGCGATCAAGCGCGCCAGCAGCACAATAACAACCGCGCCGATGGCTGCGACCACGATCTCGTTCACATATGCATTGCCAAGATCAATGTTGATGCCAACAAGCTTGAACAAAAAGCCACCAACAAACGCGCCAATCAAACCGGTGATCAAATACCGGATCAATCCTCCGCCGCCAACGACGACACTGGCCAGCCAACCGGCGATAATCCCGATCGCAACCCAAATCAAAATTGCTTTTACATCCATAACAAACGGCTCCTTATATGCCTGAACCCAGACAGCGCCACGTTAAACATTTCGCTGCCTGGGTCCAGATATGAATGCGCAGTTTCAATCAGGCGTTCAGGACGCGACCATAGGCATCGAGCACACTTTCCTTCATCATCTCGGACAAGGTCGGATGCGGGAAGATGGTGTGCATCAGGTCTTCTTCGGTTGTTTCCAGGTTCATCGCAACCACGAAACCCTGGATGAGTTCGGTGACTTCCGCGCCAACCATATGCGCCCCAAGCAGCTCGCCAGACTTCTTGTCAAAGATCACCTTGATCATGCCGGTGTCTTCACCAAGAGCGATGGCCTTGCCGTTGGCATTGAACTGGTACCGGCCAACCCGGATGTCGCGGCCTTGCTCCTTGGCTTTGGCTTCGGTCAGGCCGACGGAGGCAACCTGCGGATTGCAGTAAGTACAGCCCGGGATCTTGCCCTTGTCCATCGGATGGACGTTCGGTAGGCCCGCGATTTTTTCGATGCAGACGACGCCCTCATGTTCTGCCTTGTGCGCAAGCATCGGCGGACCGGCGACATCGCCAATAGCGTAAAGGCCCGGAACATTGGTCTTGCCGTAACCGTCGATGACGATACATCCGCGATCTGTTTTGACACCAAGCGTTTCAAGTCCAAGGTTCTCGATGTTGCCCTGAACACCGACTGCGGAAATCAGGCGGTCTGCCGTGATTTGCTGAACTTTGCCATCCTTCGTTTCCACATGCGCAGTGATGCTGTCGGCCGCTTTGTCGACCTTGGACACCTTCGCTTCGGTGATGATCTTCATGCCGCGCTTTTCAAGCATCTTGCGGGCAAACTTGGAGATCTCATCGTCCTCAACCGGCATGACATTCGGCATCAGTTCAACAACGGTCACATCCACACCCATGGAAAGGTAGAAGGACGCGAATTCGATTCCGATGGCGCCAGATCCCATAACGACCATGGACTTCGGCATCTTTTCTGGCTTCATCGCCTCGAAGTACGTCCAGATTAGCTTGCCATCCGGCTCAATACCCGGCAAAGCGCGCGGACGGGCCCCGGTCGCAACGATGATGTTCTTGGCGGTATAAGTCCCCTCACCCTTCGTGCCTTTCGGCGCCGGATGCTGCGGCTCGACCGCCGGCTTGGACGGCTTGCCGACAACGATCTCACCCGGCTTGGTGAGTTTCGCCTCCCCCCAGATGACATCGATCTTGTTCTTCTTCATCAAGAAACCGACGCCGCCATTCAGCCGTGCAGACACGCCGCGGGAACGCGCGACCACGTCTTTGACGTCCGCCGTCATCTTGCCTTCCAGCGTCAGGCCGAAGCTCTTGGCATGGTTGGCATGGTCCATCATTTCCGCAGAGCGCAGCAGCGCCTTGGTCGGAATACAGCCCCAGTTGAGGCAGATGCCGCCGAGGTGTTCACGCTCGACGATCGCAGTTTTCAGCCCGAGCTGCGCGGCCCGGATCGCGGTCACATAACCACCCGGCCCGGAGCCGATGATGATCACGTCATAATTGGTATCAGCCATGGTGTTTTCCCCGGCGAAAAGTAGAAACCTTGAAAAAAGCGCGGCAGAGACGCCGCGCTTTTGAGAGCCTGTCTTAGACGAGCATGCTCATCGGGTTTTCAATGTAGCCCTTGAAGGCTGCCAGCAACTCGGCACCGAGCGCCCCGTCCACACACCGGTGATCGGTGGAGAGCGTGACGGTCATGACGGTTGCAATGGCCAATGCGCCGTCCTTGACGATCGGGCGCTGTTCGCCAGCACCGACAGCCAGGATGGTGGCATGCGGCGGATTGACAACAGCCGAGAAGTTCTTGACGCCCATCATACCCATATTGGACACGGCCGTCGTGCCGCCCTGGTACTCCTGCGGCTGCAGTTTCTTGGACTTTGCTCGGGCGCCCATGTCCTTCATCTCGTTGGAGATGACCGACAGCGGCTTTTCTTCTGCCCGGCGAACGATCGGCGTGATCAAACCACCTGGGATCGACACGGCAACCCCTACGTCAGCGTGCTTGTGCTTGACCATGTTGTCATCGGTCCAAGACACGTTTGCGTCCGGAACGTCCCGCAGCGCGAGGGCCAGGGCCTTGATGGTCATGTCGTTGACCGACAGCTTATAGGAAGGTTTGCCGTCCTTGTCGGTTGCAGCTGCCCCATTCAACTGGGACCGCAGCGCCAGAAGCGCATCCAGCTGACAGTCCACCGACACATAGAAATGCGGTATGGTCTGTTTGGATTCGGTGAGGCGCTTGGCAATGGTCTTGCGCATGCCGTCGTGCGGAACGAGTTCGTAGGAGCCTTCTTCGAAGAGCTTCAGAACCTGATCCGAGGACGGACCTGCCGCTGGCGCAGCGGCTGCCTTCGGAGCTTCCGCGGCTGCTGGTGCAGCTGCTGCCTTGCCGGTTCCAGCTGCAACAGCGGCTTCAATGTCCTTCTTGACGATCCGGCCATGCGGGCCGGAACCCGACAGAGCCTTTAGATCAAGTCCATTGATCTGCGCCAAACGGCGCGCCAATGGCGAGGCGAAAATGCGTCCGCCGTCAGCGGCCTTTGGAGCCGGGATAGGATCCGTTGCAGCCTCAGCGCCAACCGGGATGACTTCCTTCGCCCCGCCATCTGCGGCAGGGGCCGGAGATGGAGTTGGCGCTGCAGGGGCTGCGCCACCCGAAGTGTCGATCGCGTTTGCGTCTTCGCCATCTTCCAAAAGAACGGCGATCAGGTCATTGACCTTTACGCCTTCCGTTCCGGCTTCAACGACGATCTTGCCGACCGTTCCTTCGTCCACGGCTTCCACTTCCATGGTTGCCTTATCGGTTTCGATTTCAGCGATGACGTCACCGGCTGAAACCGTGTCGCCTTCCTTGACCAGCCACTTGGCCAGGTTGCCCTCTTCCATCGTGGGAGAGAGAGCCGGCATGGTGATGTTAATTGGCATGTCCGATTCCCCCGCCTTAGGCCGTGTAGGTTACGGCTTTGACCGCGTCGATGACTTCGGCAACGCTCGGAAGCGCCAGCTTTTCCAGATTTGCGGCATACGGCATCGGAACATCCTTGCCGGTGACGCGCAGGATCGGCGCATCGAGATAATCGAACGCTTTTTCCTGAACCTGGAACGCAATCTCAGAAGACACAGAGCACATCGGGAAGGCTTCCTCGACAGTCACTACCCGTCCGGTCTTGCGAACCGAGGCAAGAACTGTGTCGATATCAAGCGGGCGGATCGTGCGGAGGTTGACCACCTCGGCCGAGATACCCATGCCCGCCAATTCTTCAGCGGCCTTCATGGTGTACGTCATGCCAATGCCCCAGGACACCAGTGTTACGTCCGTGCCACCGCGCTCAATCTTCGCTTTGCCGATCGGCAAGACAAAATCATCCATATCCGGGATATCGAACGAGTGACCGTAAAGGATCTCGTTTTCCAGGAAGATGACCGGGTTCGGATCACGGATCGCCGCTTTAAGCAGGCCCTTGGCGTCCGCTGCCGAATACGGCTGGATCACCTTCAAGCCCGGCACATGCGCATACCACGAAGCGTAGTCCTGAGAGTGTTGCGCACCAACGCGGGCGGCTGCCCCGTTCGGGCCCCGGAACACCATCGGCGCCCCCATCTGACCACCGGACATATAGAGCGTCTTGGCAGCGGAGTTGATGATCTGGTCAATCGCCTGCATGGCGAAGTTGAAGGTCATGAACTCTACGATCGGCTTGAGGCCTGCCATCGCCGCGCCGACACCCAAACCAGCAAAGCCGTGTTCGGTGATCGGGGTATCGATGACGCGTTTTGCGCCGAACTCGTCGAGGAGGCCTTGGGTGATCTTGTAGGCGCCCTGGTACTCTGCAACTTCCTCACCCATGACGAAAACATCGCCGTCGCGGCGCATTTCTTCCGCCATCGCATCGCGCAACGCTTCGCGGACTGTCGACGACTTCATGGACGTGCCGGCCGGGATCTCCGGATCTTCGGCAGTCTCTGGCGCCGGCGCCTGTGGGGTTGGCGCGGATGCAACGGCCGGTGACAGCGCAGCAGGTGCAGACGCGGCAGCATCGGCGGCGCTGGCATCTTCACCCTCGCCCAGCAGGATCGCGATCTTTTCGTTCACCTTGACGTTGTCGGTGCCCTCGGCAACCAGGATCTTGCCAAGTGTGCCCTCATCCACGGCTTCCACTTCCATGGTTGCCTTGTCAGTCTCGATTTCGGCGATCACATCGCCTGCGGAAACTGTATCGCCCTCGGCCTTCAGCCACTTGGCGAGTTTCCCCTCTTCCATTGTCGGCGAAAGCGCCGGCATCAAAATGTCGATCGGCATAATGTCCCCCGGCCTTAAAGCAAAATGTCGGTGTAGAGTTCAGACGCGTCCGGCTCCGGATCGGTCTGTGCAAATTCGGCGGCTTCCGCGACGCGCGCACGGATATCCTTGTCGATCGCCTTGAGATCGTCTTCGGTGGCCCACTTGTTGTCGAGCAGACGCTTGCGGACCTGTTCGATCGGATCGTGCTCGGTCCGCATCTTTTGAACTTCATCCTTCGACCGGTATTTCGCCGGATCAGACATGGAGTGTCCGCGGTAACGGTATGTCACCATTTCTAGGATGTACGGGCCTTTGCCGTCACGGCACCATTCAAGCGCCTTTTTGGAGGCGGCCATCACGGCGCGCACATCCATGCCGTCGACTTTTTCGCCCGGAATATTGAAGGACGCACCGCGCTGCGACAGGTCTGTCATGGAGGATGAGCGCTCAACGCTGGTGCCCATGCCGTATTTGTTGTTCTCGATCACGTAAATGACCGGCAGCTTCCAGAGCTCGGCCATGTTGAAGCTCTCGTAAACCTGACCCTGGTTGGAGGCGCCGTCACCGAAGAAGGTCATGCAGACATTACCGTTTTCACGGTATTTGTTGGCAAAGCCGAGACCGGTTCCAAGCGACACCTGCGCACCGACGATCCCGTGGCCACCATAGAAGTGCTTTTCCTTGGAGAACATGTGCATGGAACCGCCCTTGCCTTTCGACAAGCCGCCGCGGCGTCCGGTGAGCTCGGCCATGACGCCTTTCGGGTCGAGATCCATCGCAAGCATGTGACCATGATCCCGGTAGGCCGTGATCATCTGATCGCCATCGATCTTGGCCATCTGCATGCCGACGACAACCGCTTCCTGGCCGATGTAAAGGTGACAGAAACCACCGATGAGGCCCATGCCGTAAAGCTGTCCGGCCTTTTCTTCAAAACGGCGGATCAGAAGCATTTCGCGGTAGGCGTGAAGTTCCTCTTCCTTGGTGAACTCGGCGATCGCAGGTTCGGCCTTTTTGGCGGAACTGCGGGTCCGGCTGGTGCCGGCGCTGGTCTTTTTCGCTGCTGCCATTTCCCTCAACTCGGTGTGACGTTTCCCCTAAGACAGGTTACAGAAACGTATCCCGGATGAAAGGGCAATCCAACATGGCAATCTCGCAGTGCGATGAGGTGCTATATCTATGATTTATTGGAATTATTTTTTGAATAACCAAATATTGGTTAAGTCTCAGAATTCAACTGATTTTTGGTTTATTGCGCCACAGCTTGCGGTTTCAGCACGACCAGCTCATCTGGATGCACCAGATTAAGGTAGAGCCGGGCTCGCTCATCCAGCATGTCCGGATCGAGGCTTTCCGGCCGCAGCAGACCGACCCGGGCTGCAAGTTCCTGGCGCTCGGCGACAAGAAGCTGCAATTCGCCCTCAAGTTCGGCAACCTGGCGCTCGATCATGGCACGGCCGACCACACCCAATTCACCATTCATGGCATGAAAGCCGAAATAGCCTAGCGCTGCAATAGCAAGCGCAGGGGTGATCAGACGGCGCAGGAAGGATTGTTTTCGCTGACGTGTGGCTGCTCGGGGCACTCTTGGGACCTTGAACGCTAAAACTGGTGGCCTCTTTGTTCGGCTACTATGGCGATTCAGACTTAATAGAGTCTTGATGCAGTTCTTAAACTTGCAACCATCCCCGGTTCCTGAAGAATGGAACTATGAGAGACGATCACAAAGAACGCGCGACTATGGTGGATCGGCAAATTCGTTCGCGCGGCATATCTGATGCAGCGGTCCTAGCGGCTATGTTAAAGGTCCCGAGGGATCTGTTTGTGCCGATTGAAAGTCGTCACCGCGCCTATGAGGATCACCCGCTTCCAATCGGATTGGGGCAGACGATTTCTCAACCATATGTCGTCGCTCTGATGTGTGAGCCCCTAAAAGTCGAAGCAAGGTCGCGCGTTCTCGATATCGGTACGGGCTCGGGATACGCAGCCGCCGTGATGGCCGAGATGGGCGCGAAGGTCATTGGTATCGAACGCAAGTCTGAGCTTGCGGAGTTTGCAAAGACCAATCTGATCCGCGCAGGTTATCCGACAGTCGAAATCCATTGCGGCGACGGCACCCTTGGATATCCGCAAGCAGCCCCCTTCGACGCCATCATGGTCGCAGCCGGCAGCCCGGCCCTGCCCGGCACTCTCAAAAACCAGCTTACGATCGGGGGGCGGCTGGTGATCCCAATCGGTCCGTCCCGCCACCATCAACACCTGTTGCGGATCACGCGGCAGTCCGAGACGGATTTCTCATCCGAAACACTGGGCGAAGTCACTTTCGTGCCACTGATCGGCGAAGAAGGTTGGGACGACGTTTCATAACGCAGCAGGCTTTAAATCGCCTTAGGTCAGTGCACCAACGGCCGATCCAACGCGTTGTCAATGCTCTGTTTCACGAGCATCTTGTGCGCCGGCAGGATAGCCGCGAGATAGGCATAGCCGAATAGATTGTGCCGCTTGCAGCACGTTGAAACGAAAACCTTTGGGTCTGGTTTCACCTGCCTAAAAACTGAAAGTCGGAAATCCTGATGCCAGTCGTCCTCGCCAAGAAGAATTTCGTTCTCCCGCACTTCATAGACTTTGAAGAACGCGATCCGGTCTCCCGACCCAACTTCATTGAGCGGTTTCAGCGGTGCTTCGCTCGCCAAATCGTCGGTGGACTTGAGATTTACCGTTTTCGCAAGCCGATCACGAAGCTTCAACAAACCCTGCGCCCAGGGCATATCGATCGTGGTCATGTGCTTGGCAAGAACCCGGATATCGCACTCGATAAGATCCGGGCGTCCAGTCAAATCCCCGCTGTAGACGTCCATGAAGTCTTTTGAGGCGTGATAGGCGTTAAGGTGACTGTCCAAGGGAAGGCTGGCGGCGGCACTCATCTGACGAACTCCGCTTGAAGTTGTTGAGGCTGCGACCATATCAGCTCTTCAGAAGAACGCTGCGGACATAGTGCCGCAATATCCGTTTTCTCAAGCCGCTGCTAGGCGTGCCAGTTTGGTCAGGATCGTGGCTGTGCCCTTTAAACGTTTGTCGGTGTTTTCCCAGTCGCGGGTCAGAACCACTTTCTGATCCGGCCTGATCTTGGCAAGCACACCCTGCTCCGCGATGTAGGACACAAGGCCTGCCGGGTTCGCGAACTCACTGTTGCGGAAGGACACAACGACGCCTTTCGGACCAGCATCCACTTTCTCGACATTTGCCTTGCGGCACAGTCCCTTGATGTAGACGATCTTGAGGAGATGCTGGACCTCTTCCGGCATCGGGCCGAAGCGGTCGATCAGTTCAGCGCCAAAGGCGTCGATCTCTTGCGCTTCGGTCACATCACCAAGACGCCGGTAAAGCTGCAAGCGCAGCTGCAAATCGCCGACGTAGTCTTCCGGGATCAGGACGGGCGTTCCGATGTTGATTTGCGGCGACCACTGTTCCTCGCCGAAATCCGCGCCGCCGTCTTTCAGCTTGGCAACCGCCTCTTCCAGCATCTGCTGATAGAGCTCGAAGCCGACCTCCTTGATGTGCCCGGATTGTTCATCGCCCAGAAGATTACCCGCTCCACGAATGTCCAGATCATGGCTGGCCAGCTGGAACCCGGCACCGAGCGTTTCCAGGGATTGCAGGACTTTCAGGCGCCGTTCGGCGGTGGGCGTCAGCGTCTTGTTCGCCGGAACGGTAAAGAGCGCATAGGCGCGCGTTTTCGACCGGCCAACCCGACCGCGCAGCTGGTAAAGCTGGGCAAGCCCGAACATGTCGGCACGGTGCACGATCAGCGTGTTTGCGGTCGGAATATCAAGACCGGATTCCACGATCGTCGTCGATAGCAAAACATTGTATTTGCCCTCATAGAAGGCGTTCATGACGTCTTCCAGCTCACCCGGCGGCATTTGCCCATGCGCAACAGCGACCTTCAGCTCCGGGACGGCTTCTTCCAGGAAGTCCTTGCGCTCGGCAATGTCCGAGAGACGCGGACAAACGTAAAAGCTCTGGCCGCCGCGATAGTGTTCCCGCAGCAAGGCTTCGCGGACCACCAGCGGATCGAACGGAGAGACGAAAGTCCGGACTGCCAGCCGGTCTACGGGCGGCGTTGCGATCAGCGACAGCTCCCGCACGCCGGTCAAAGCCAGCTGCAGGGTGCGCGGGATCGGCGTTGCGGACAGGGTCAGAACGTGGATGTCCGACTTCAGCTCCTTCAGCCGTTCCTTGTGCTTCACCCCGAAGTGCTGCTCTTCATCGATGATCAGCAGTCCAAGATCACGAAACTGGATGGATTTTCCAAGCAGTGCATGGGTGCCGACAACGATGTCGACGGATCCATCGGCGATGCCCTTCTTGGTCTGGGTCAGCTGTTTGGTGGGCACAAGGCGCGAGGCATGGGCGACATTGATCGGCAGCCCGTGAAAGCGCTCCGAAAACGTCTTGAAGTGCTGCCGGGCAAGCAGTGTGGTTGGCACAACAACAGCGACCTGCCGGCCGGACATGGCGGCAAGGAACGCGGCGCGCAGCGCCACTTCCGTCTTGCCGAACCCGACATCACCGCACACAAGCCGATCCATCGGCCGCCCGGAGGCCAGATCCTCAAAGACGGAGTCAATGGCGTTCAGCTGATCGTCCGTTTCCTCGTAAGGGAACTTGGTGGCGAATTCGTCGTAGACCCCTTCCGGCGTTTCCACCACCGGTGCCGTCTTAAGTGCCCGCTCCGCCGCCGTCTTGATCAACCCGTCGGCGATCTCGAGGATGCGTTTCTTGAGCTTGGCCTTGCGCGCCTGCCAAGCCCCACCACCGAGCTTGTCGAGCTGCGCTTCCTGATCCTCAGAGCCGTAGCGGGACAGAAGCTCGATGTTTTCAACCGGCAGATAGAGCTTGTCTCCGCCAGCATATTGCAATTCCAGGCAGTCGTGCGGCGCGCCGATCGCCTCAACGGTCTTGAGACCGATGAACCGTCCGATACCGTGCTCCACATGAACCACGAGATCACCTTCCGACAATCCGGTCGCCTCGGTGATGACATTGGCGCCCTTGGACTTGCGGCGGGATTTGCGCACAAGCCGGTCACCCAGAATGTCCTGCTCTCCGATAAGTGCGATATCAGAGAGTTCGAACCCGTGCTCGATGCCCAGAACACACAGTGCAGAGGTTTTGGCTGGAAGCTTTTCAGTTTCGTCCAGCGTCTCGACATTTTGAACCGCGCCGAGACCGTGATCACCGAGGATCTGACCGAGACGGTCCCGAGACCCGTCCGACCAGCAGGCGATGACAGTGCGCTTGCCACTTTTTTGAAGCTCTCGGACATGGGTCGTCAGAGCGTCAAAAATATTGACGTCACCGGCCGTCCGCTCTGCTGCAAAACTCCGCCCCTGGCGGCCGCCAAGTTCGATCACCGTCTTGCCGCTGCCCGGCGGCGGCGTGAACGGATCAAGCGTTGCCGTCGCCCGGTCCGCAAGCGCTGCCATCCATTCGTCCTGGGTGAAATACAGCTTTTCTGGTGGCACAGGCATGTAAGGCACTGTGCCGGCACCCGATCCCATCTCGCGGGCTTCCTCACGGGCCTTGTAGTGTTCAGCAACCTGGTCAAGCCGCTCACGCACGGCATCCGCGCTGCTGGCATCCAGCACGACCGGAGTATCGCCAATGAAATCAAACAGCGTTTCCAGCTTGTCATGAAACAAAGGCAACCAGTGTTCCATTCCCGCATAACGGCGCCCGTCACTGATGGACTGGTAGAGCACATCGTCGCGGCTCGCGGCGCCAAAGCTTGCCAGATAGGAGCGGCGGAACCGGGAGATGCTTTCCTCAGACAGAACCACCTCGCTCATCGGGACGAGATCGAGGCGTTTCAGCTGTTTGGAGGTCCGCTGGGTTTCCGGATTGAAAGAGCGGATTGATTCGAGTGTGTCGCCAAAGAAATCAAGCCGGACCGGTTCTTCTTCACCGGGCGCAAAAAGATCGACAATACCGCCGCGCACCGCGTATTCGCCGGTTTCGCGCACGGTTGGCGTGCGGGAGAATCCATTCATCTCCAGCCATTTGGAAATCGCGGCCATGTCGACCTGATTGCCCGGTGCCATGGACAAGGTCTGCTCGGCCATGAACGCCCGTTCCGGGATCCGCTGAACGGCAGCATTCAAGGTGGTGACGAGAAGAACTTTCCGCCCCTCCTCGATCCCGCGCGCGAGCTGGCCAAGCGCCAGAAGACGGCGTGCACTGATCGCCGGATTGGGTGAAACACGGTCATAGGGCAGACAGTCCCAGGCCGGCAGCTGAATGATCTCGGCTGCTGGATCAAAGTACCCGAGCGCCTCGCTGATCATCGCCATGCGCGTTGCGTCCCGGGCGACAAATACCAGCGCCAGCCCATGGGCGGGTGTTTCTGCCAGCAAGCGCGCGAGCGCATAGCTTTCCGCACCATCGGGCACGCCAGCCAATGTCACATTGGCCTGGTCCTTCAACAGGCTGTCGAACACGAAAACCGTCCTTTTATTCTTATTTTACAAAGCCGGCCGGTCCAGCGGCTTCATGATAGGCAATGATCCGGCGGTAGAGCGGGCCGTCCCATTCTGCCGGCAACGGCTTGCGACCCGTCATCCAGGCATAAAGATCCTGATCGTGCGCGGTCAGAAGATGCTCCAGCTCACGCAGCTCGTCTTCATTGAGGTCATCAATCTTGGCGTTGGCAAACCCGCCAAGCAGAAGATCCATTTCCTTCATGCCCCGGTGCCAGCAACGAAACAGGATCTTCTTGCGCCGCGCATCCCGGCTGCCAGTTTCATTGTCATTGGTCGCACTCGGATGATCGGACATGGATAACCTTCGGATCTGGAACCAGAAGAAAAGACAGACGCATGGCCTGTCACCTTACCGGATCAAATGAAAACTGGCGACTATATAGCGCCCAACTTGCGGGATGTCAGCGGCCAAGTTCACAGAATGTTCCAATTGTTGCACTGAGGCCAATCTTCATGGCAGAACAGGGCCCGCCCGCTTCGCCGCCGTCTGACAAAGGTACGACACCTTCCATGCGTCCCCCGGTCCTTGATCCGCTGTTTGCTCCCGTCTCCACGCTGCCCGGGATCGGTCCGAAAATCGCCAAACTGGTCGCGGGACTGGTCGGCGGTCAGCCGGACCGGGAGGCGACGGTAGCCGATCTGTTGTTTCACATTCCGCACAGCCTGATCGACCGGCGGCATAAACCGGGAATCGCCTATTCGGAAAACGGCGACATTGTCACGCTGGATGTCACCATCGGGCGGCATTCTGCTCCGCCGCGGCATTCCAAGGCGCCTTACCGCATTTCCGCCTATGACGAGTCAGGCCAGATCACTTTCGTCTTTTTCCATTCCCGTCAGGACTGGCTTCTAAAAACCTTTCCGGAAGGCGAACGCCGGATCGTTTCCGGCAAGGTGGAGTGGTTCAATGACCGGCCTCAGATGGTGCATCCGGATTACTCGGTCTCTCCGGAGGAAGCCGATCAAATGCCGCCGATCGAGCCGATCTATCCGCTAACCGCTGGCCTTGCCTCCAAGACGCTGCAAAAAGCCATGAAAGCGGCGTGCGAAAAAATCCCGCATTTGCCGGAGTGGCTGAATGAGCCGTATCTCCACCAAACCGGATGGCCGGATTTCGCCGAAGCGCTAAAGACCCTGCATGCCCCGAAAGAACGGCAGGATGTCGAGCCGCAATCCCCATACATGCAGCGGGTCGCCTATGACGAACTGCTCGCCAGTCAGCTCGCGCTTGCGCTGGTGCGGGCCAACATGCGCACGCTCGGGGGGATTGAACGCAAACCGGACGGCAGATTGCAGGCGGCCGTCATCAACGCCCTGCCCTTTGAGCTGACCGACAGCCAGAAAGAGGCGATCAAGGACATCAATGCGGATCTCGCCCAACCCACCCGCATGCTGCGTCTTCTGCAGGGCGATGTTGGAGCCGGTAAAACTGTTGTTGCGCTGGCAACCTTGGCCCAAGTGATCCAGACCGGCGCCCAGGGCGGCCTCATGGCACCGACCGAAATCCTGGCCCGTCAGCATTATGCGTCCATGGCACCGATTTGCGAGAAGGCCGGGATCCGGCTGGCGCTCATGACCGGAAAGGACACGCAAAAGGAACGTCGCCTGCTTCAGGAAAAGCTGGATGCGGGCGAGATCGACTTGGTGGTTGGCACACACGCGTTGTTCCAAGGCTCAGTGACGTTCAAGGACCTCGGGATGGTGGTGGTCGACGAACAGCACCGGTTCGGTGTGCACCAGCGTCTGGCGCTGTCCTCAAAGGGACGGGGCGTCGATGTGCTGGTCATGACAGCGACCCCAATTCCGCGCACACTCGTTCTGACATGCTTCGGCGACATGGATGTCTCCAAACTTCTCGGCAAGCCGGCTGGGCGAAAGCCGATCAAGACCGTGTCCGTATCACTGGACCGGCTCGATGAGATCATCGGACGCGTGGGCGCTGCGACCCGGGAGGGCCAGAAGGTCTATTGGGTGTGCCCGCTGGTCGAGGAATCAGAAAAAATTGATCTGGCGGCCGTGGAAGACCGGCACCGGGTCTTGGAACATGCGCTTGGCCAACGGGTCTCGCTGGTGCATGGGCGGATGAGCGCGGACGAAAAAGACGCGGCGATGAACGATTTCAAATCCGGCCGCACCCGGGTTCTCGTCGCCACTACCGTGATCGAGGTCGGCGTTGATGTTCCAGATGCCACGATCATCGTCATCGAACATGCCGAGCGTTTTGGTCTCGCCCAGCTTCACCAGCTGCGCGGCCGGGTCGGTCGCGGCGACAAGCCGTCCTCTTGTGTGTTGCTTTACAAGGGGCCGCTCGGGGAAACTGCCGGTGCGCGTCTCAACATCATGCGCGAGACCAACGATGGCTTTCTGATCGCGGAAGAAGATCTGCGTCTGCGCGGCGGCGGGGAAATTCTCGGCACCCGTCAATCGGGGACACCGGGTTTCCGGATTGCCCGGGCGGAGGACCATGCCGATTTGATGGAAGTTGCCCGCGACGATGCGCGGCTCATTCTTGAAACGGATCCGGAACTGAAATCAAAACGCGGCGAGGCGCTGCGCTGCCTGCTCTATCTCTTCGGCCGCGATGCCGCGATCCAATTGCTGCGGGCGGGTTAACCGGAGACAAGTCTTCCTATCTCACGCGCATTCATCTGGTCCAACTGGTCCAGAATTGACCAGATGTCAGCGCCTTCTTGACCGAGGCAAGCCTGCGCCTTGCACCGTAATTTGCCTTCCAGGGTTTCCATTGGCAGCGGCGCTGCGAGATCAAAGGAGACTGGACGGGTTTCACCGGATTTCAGCGTCAAAACACCTTCGGCTTGGAGATCAGTCAGAGCATCATCACCGATCACCGAAACCTTTTCCGCAAAAGCTGAGAGCTCCGCGTCTTGAGAAAGGTCATCTGTATAGAGGCTAGGAGCGCCGGTCGCATCAGCGCGCAGGGTCATGCCGGCAAGCCAGGCGTAACTGAACTTGACCTCAAGCCCCGTGCGCGGCTGCTTGATGTCACAAACCTTCAGCCACCGCGGATTGGTTCTCAATACAAATTCAGTAACATCGTCAAAGGTTACGCCAGTTTCCTTTGCCAACAACACCGCCTCGATCATGGCATGCAATCCATGACAACAGGCATGAAGTTTGTATTTGTTGTCCGCAAACAACAGCTTTCCGCCCGCAAGGCCGTCCCAGTCCGCAGTTTCCAGCGGCAACCCGGCGTGATGCGTTTCCGCAAATCCTTGCGGTCCCATCAAGCCGTCATCGCAAGACGTCAGGCCGAGCGCTGCCAATTGCGCACATTCCACACCGTTGGACACGGCAATACCCGCATTATAGGGCTTGCCCATGGTGCCGAACTGCGATTTCAGGCCGGAAGCGCGGGTCGCGCACAGGCCAATGGCCGCCCGCATCTGCTCCGGTGACAGGCCATAAAGGCGCCCGGCGGAAATCGTTGCGCCAAAAGCTCCGGCGGTCGCGGTCTGATGAAACCCGGTGTTGTAGTGGCGCGCGCCCAAAACAAGACCGATGCGGATCGCCACCTCCGCACCAATGGTAAAGGCCGCGATCATATCTGCAGCGCTGGCATCGACCTCTTCTGCGGCCGCCAAGGCTGCCGGAAAAATCCCGACGGACAGATGACCCACATGGGCGAAATGGGTGTCGTCATAATCGAGCGCATGGCTTGCAGCGCCATTGACGAGCGCGGCCATTCTTGGCGGCATCTTGGGACCGCCAAATGTAGAGGACGCTGCAACACCCCCTTCGCTGGTGCCAAACGCGCGGAGTTTTTGCGCCACCGGTTCTTCCACCCCGGCCCTGCCGCAAACCAACCAATCCAGCAGGGAGAACTTCGCCAACTGGACTGACGATGCCGGCAAACCGGCAGAAGGCTGCGCTGAGAAGGCAATCAGGTCATCAACAAAGGGCATTCGATACTGTCCGGGAGGAACATAAAGCGGGTCCTCACCCTAGCCGAATGGCATACCTCTTGGAAAGCTCTCGGAGTGTTGGCCGGTGTCTGTTCCGGAATAGCCGTAGAGACTGGTCTCTTAGACTTTTTCGACCTTTTTCAAACGCTCCGCCTGTTTCGGATCGACCACCAGGTCTTCCACATATTCGGGATAATCCGGGCTCACAAGCCCGGCCGAAATGACCAGCTTGGCAGCATCTTCAACGCTCATGTTCAGTTCGATGACATCTTCCTTGGGAACGAACAGCAAGAAACCGGATGTCGGGTTTGGCGTTGTGGGCAGGAAAACAGAGACGGTATCTGCCATGTTCTTCAGCTGTGAGGAGACTTCGCCCTTGGTGTCTGTGGAGATAAACACAATCGCCCACAGGCCCTTCCGTGGATATTCAATCAAGGCAGCCTTGTTGAAACTCGTCCCACGCTGATCAAGTACCGTCTGAAATATTTGTTTTAAGCCACTGTAAATATTGCGAACAAGAGGCATTCTATCGACGAGGCGTTCGCCGAAAGAGATCAAACTGCGGCCCAGGAAATTGGCTGCCAGGAACCCCACGATCGTCAGAACAACCACTGCAACGATCAGACCGAAACCAGGTATCGAGAAGGGCAGATAGGTCTCCGGATTGTAGACCCGCGGGACAAAGGGTTTGACCCAGCTGTCGACCCACTTGATGAACGTCCAGGTCAGCCACAACGTGATGCCGATCGGGCCGGTGATCACGAGACCTGTCAGAAAATAGTTCCGGACACGCGTTGCGGCATTAGGGCGGTGGGCTACCAAATGCTCATCATCTGCATTATGTTTGTGCTTGCTCATGAGCGGAACCTGAACATCGTTTGTGAGTTTCCATTTTGCATCCAGCCACCAGCTAGATAAGTATCTTTATCGCAGCGCGGTATCCTGCGCTTGAATTAATTTTCGGCTTTGACCGCAGTTTCTGCCGGAATCGGAGGCACGATTGCACCGCACCACGTTCATCATACTCGGACTGGCTTGCGTCGCGGTGGGCATCGTTGGGGCGTTCTTGCCGATTCTGCCCAGCACGATTTTCTTCATTCTTGCAGCCGCTTGTTTTGCAAGATCCTCCCCACGGCTGGAAAAAAAGATCCTCGATCATCCAGTCTTCGGACCGCCGGTCATTTCCTGGCGCGAACACGGCGCCATCCCCTTGAATGCCAAACTCTATGCCATAGCTGGAATGTGCTTTGGGTACGCTCTGTTTTATTGGGGCACTGCACCACAACTCTGGCTCGCAGCTATAGTCGCGGTGGGTATGATCGGATGCGCGATCTATGTTGTGTCCCGTCCGTCTGGCCCAGCTCCCAAGGACCAGGGCGCGGACTCGATGTAACGCTCATCGCGAGCCATCGGCGTGCATCAGTCGTCCGGAATCAGACGCTTTCCGAAGGCTGCCGACGTTTCAAGCGCATAATCCATGTCCCCATAGAACCTGTGCACGGCGTCGTTGTCTTTACGTACGAACAAATTGATCTTAGGGCAGCCAAGGCCGGTCAGATAGTCTTCGCACTGCTGCATGAGTTTGCGTCCATATCCGCCGCCTTGGTGTGCGGGATCGACACTCAAATAATAAACCGCGCCACGATGGCCATCGTAACCGGTCATCACCGAGCCAATGACTGTCTGGTCCTTGATCAACACAAACAAACGGCTGGCGTCCACACTGAGACACCGGTCAATGTCCTTCTCCGGATCATTCCAAGCGCGCACCAGACCGCATTTTTTCCAAAGCGCGATGACATCCTGGCGGTGCTGTTCCTCAAACAGAACGATGACTGACTTATCCGCATCCGGCATGGTCATTCGACCGTGACCGACTTGGCAAGGTTGCGCGGCTGATCGACATCAGTGCCCATGAAAACGGCCGTATGATACGCAATCATCTGAACCGGCAGGGCGTAGATGATAGGCGCAACGATATCCGACATTTCCGGTAGAATGACTGTGTCCTGCGCAGCGTTTCCACTTTCTGCGGCGCCCTTTTCATCGGTAATGAGAATAATGCGGCCACCACGGGCGGCGACTTCCTGCATATTCGAGACGGTCTTCTCAAAAATCCGATCATAGGGCGCGATAACGAAAACCGGAATGTTCTCGTCGATCAACGCGATGGGACCGTGCTTCAGTTCACCAGCCGCATATCCCTCCGCATGAATGTAGGAGAGTTCCTTCAGCTTCAGCGCCCCCTCGAGCGCAAGCGGGAAGCTGGTCGACCGGCCGAGATACAGCGCGTTCGTCGCCTGGGACAGCGGTTGCGACTGTTTTTCGATCGCCTGTTCGCTGTCAAGCGCCTTTAGCGCAAGGCTAGGAACTTCGGTGAGTTCCGCCACAAGCCTTTTCTCGTCTTCTGCAGACAAGACACCGCGTTCCCGTCCGGCCTGCAGGGCAAGTGCGGCCAAAACAGCCAGCTGGCAAGTGAACGCCTTCGTTGAAGCAACGCCGATTTCGGGACCCGCGATCGTCTGAAACACCACATCTGCTTCGCGGGCAATCGTGCTTTCCGGCACATTGACGACAGCGCCGATGGCAGCCCCCTGCTCCTTGCAATACCGGAGCGAGGCAAGCGTATCGGCGGTCTCTCCGGATTGGGAAATGAACAGCGCACTGTCCTTGTCGCTCATCGGCGTTTCGCGGTAGCGGAACTCGCTCGCAATATCGATGTCGACCGGCAGCCTTGCGTATTTCTCAAACCAGTATTTTGAGACAAGACCGGCAAGATATGCTGTACCGCAGGCGGAAATGACCAGACGGGACAAGTCCTTGAACTTCATTTTATCAGCGCCCGCCACCTTGGCAGACAGCGCGCCGTAATCCAGATATCGGGACAGGGTATGACCAAGCACTTCCGGCTGCTCATGGATTTCCTTGGCCATGAAGTGCTTGTAATTGCCCTTGTCCATCAGCGCAGCGGTGACAGATGAGCGCGCCTCCGGCCGTGACACGGGTTGATTGGCGGCATCAAAAATCTCGCAGGACGTCCGGGTCAGGACAGCCCAGTCGCCCTCATCCAGATATGTGATCCGGTCGGTAAACGGCGACAGGGCAATTGCGTCAGAGCCGAGGAACATTTCACCGTCGCCATGACCAACAGCCAGCGGGGATCCCTTGCGGGCACCAATCAGAAGATCGTCTTCACCGGCAAACAGAATGGCGAGTGCGAACGCTCCATTGAGACGGGGAAGGACTGCGGCCACCGCGTCCTTCGGCGAAACGCCCTTTGCGATCTCGAAATTCAAAAGATGCGCAACCACTTCCGTGTCGGTCTCCGTGTCAAGGACCGCACCGGCCGCGGTGATCTCATCACGCAAGTCGAGATAATTTTCGATGATGCCGTTATGGACAACCGCAACGCTACCTGCTTGATGCGGATGGGCGTTGCCGACCGTCGGTGCCCCGTGCGTCGCCCAACGCGTATGACCAATGCCACTGGAGCCTACCAGCGGCGTCTTTTCAAGCGCGGCTTCGAGGTTACGCAGCTTTCCTTCCGCACGGCGGCGCTGAAGTTCACCGCCAACGAGCGTTGCAACGCCGGCAGAATCATAACCGCGGTATTCCAGCCTCTTGAGCGAATCCACAAGCCTCGGCGCCGCTGCAACCCCGCCCAAAATGCCAACAATCCCGCACATGCAGTTATGTTCCTCACATTACCCAAACCAAATCGTCCGCCCCGGTTTAGACGAGGCGGCGTGGCAAATTGAAATCAAAGCTTATTTCAGAAAGTGACAATCCCGGTTGGAATGGCAGCTTGTCAGGATTTCTGATCCTTCGCCTTTTTCAGCTTGTCCCTGAGAACCTTGGCCATCCCGTCCTTGGATTGCTGGCGGGTCCGTCCGAAGGCCATTGCGTCAGCGCCAACGTCCTTTGTAATGACGCTACCCGCCGCAACAAATGCGCCATCGCCAAGCGTGACTGGCGCAACAAGGGTAGAGTTCGAACCAACAAACGAGCCGGCCCCAATCTCGGTCCGGTGCTTCAAGAAGCCATCGTAGTTGCAGGTGATTGTCCCTGCCCCGATGTTGGTTGCCGCGCCGATGCTTGCATCACCGACATAGCTGAGATGATTGGCTTTGGCCCCGTCTCCAAATTTTGCGTTCTTGGCTTCAACGAAATTGCCCACCCGCACATCTTTTCCAAGCACCGTGCCGGGGCGCAAACGCGCGTAAGGTCCAACAACTGCGCTGTTCCCGACCTCGGCACCTTCCAAATGACTGAACGCCCGGATCTGTGCACCGGACCGGACTGTCACACCGGGTCCAAAAACAACGTTTTGCTCTACGATGACGTCCGGTTCAATGACCGTGTCGTGGGACAAGAAGACTGTTTCGGGCGCAAGAAGCGTAACACCGCTTTCCAGAACTTCGGCGCGCTTTCGTGCCTGAAAATCAGCCTCACAGGCGGCAAGCTGGGACCGTGTATTGATGCCTTGGGTTTCCGCTTCCGTACCTGCAACAGCGACGACCTTCAAACCTTTGGCATTGGCGACTTCAACCGCATCGGTCAGGTAGAATTCACCCTTCGCGTTGTCATTGCCAATCGCGCGCATCAATTCGAGTGCATGACGGCCAGCAAAGCCCATGATACCGGAGTTACAGAAGGCAATTTTCCGCTCTTCATCGCTGGCTTCCTTTTCTTCCCGGATGGCCAAAAGCCGCCCGTCTTTCATGAGCATCCGGCCGTACCCAAACGGATTCTCAGCCTCAAATCCGACCACAACCAGGTCTGCACCTTCAGACAGCGATTGGCGGACGTTGCTGATTGTTTCCGACGTGACGAGCGGAGCATCTCCAAGAAGCACCAAAACATCGTCGGCGGCATCCTCCAAAGCAGTGGAAGCGGCAAGTGCCGCATGGGCTGTGCCAAGGCGATCCGTTTGCACAAAACACCGCGCTTCGGGGGCCAGTTTGCCAACGAGTTTTTCAAGTTCCGGCATGTCGGGACCAGTCACAACAGACAGTCGGCTCGAGCCGGTCTGGCTGAGGACCTTTAAAACATGGCCGACAATCGGCAAGCCGCCAACTGGATGCATCACCTTTGGCAAGTCCGATTTCATGCGGGTCCCAAGCCCGGCAGCCAGCACCACGGAATGGCAGCTTCGCAATGTCATAAACGCCTCAATTCACTCAACTTGGGCGGCGCGCCCAGTCACTTTGGCCCCTATATGCCCCGATCCACAGAACATTGAAAGATCTGAAGGGCCTACAGCGCATATTACCGTTTCATTAACCATATTCAGCGCCAAATGAACTACCTTTCGAAGGATTCGAAGCGAGAATCGGGGAACAGGACAGTTGCAGGCGGCCAGGGCCAAAAAACCGGTGCGGGAAAACATCCGCGACACCTTCACGCCATCGCGTGTCGGTGTGCTGTCTTGGGCTTTCGCCGCGATTGTGATGGGCTCCATTGGCATGGCGTCTTACAAATTCGGATCATCCACATCCGGCTTTGCGCCAGCTGGAACACGGGTCGCAGGTTTGCCGCTGCCGCCAGCAGGAGACGTCGGATCCACGGCATCCATCCGGTCCTACACGAGCCCGAACGCTGTCGAAGTGCTTCATACGCCTGCGCAATCAGCATCTCCAGAACCATCGACGTTGGATCAGAGCCAGATTTCTGTATTGCAGGATCAGATTGCCCGCTTGCGCCGCCGACTGAGCACGATGAGCGAGCAGAATGACGGCTATTCCCGCCGCATTGCTGCACTTGAAGCGGAACTGTCGCGACCAGTAGCCGCGATCCCTGCGCAAGAAACCCAGACCCCTTCGACAACGGCATCCTTCATGAAGGACCCAAGTGTTCCTGATCTTGCGGATGCGTCGGAGATCAAACGTCCGATGGCTCCTCTGCCAAAACCACATGCGACGAAGAACACCCAAACCGCTGCGCTTGAAGCCCTAGAACCTGCAGACCAGCAAAGTAAACGGCGCCCGCCTTCCCGGAGGATAACCATCCATTCCGGGCAAGCAAAACCAGCCTATGAACCGCCGATTGCCTCCCAAGCTCCGGTAAAAATCGTTCAACTCCCTTCGGCAGAGACAACTCCGATAACGACGGGATCCATTCCGCAGGCAGACACCCTGCTGCCTCAAGAGGACTTCGACAGCACTCCTGCAGGAACAAGTTTGCGGCCCAAGATCATTGTTCCATCCGATGGCGTCGGAACTCTGCGTGGCGGCGGATCAAGCACGCTCAAGCGGAGTGATTTCGGTGCCATTGTCGGCCACTATGCTTCGCTTGCCGAAGCCGCAAATGCCTGGTCGAACTTCCGGGAACAGAATGACGAACGCATGCAGGATCTTCGGCCGCTCATAAAGGAACGCGCTGCTGAAGGCGGCGTCTCACTCCTGATTGGGCCGTTTGGAAACGCTGCAGATGCAGCAGCTGCTTGTTATTACCTTCTTGACGTGACCAACGTCTGTCAGCCTTCGCTCTATAACGGAGCCCCGATGGTCTCTGCGGCCGACTTCCCGCAACAGACCTTCTAAAGCTGCCACCGTCCAACCGCGCCTCGGCAGTTAGCCGATGTATTGGAACGCCGGGAATGTTTCCAGAAGCCAGTACGAAAAAACGGCCATCTGCCCGGTCAGGAACATAATCCCTGTCAGGACGAGAACGCCACCCATGGCCTTTTCAACGGTGCCCATGTGCTTGCGGAAGCGCTTCATGAACCGCAGGAAGGGCTTGGCAAACAACGCCGCGATCAGAAACGGAATCCCGAGGCCCATGGCATAGGCGGTCAGAAGAACCGTTCCCTGCAGCACCGTATCCTTGGCGCCGGCAACAAACAGGATTGCAGCCAGGATAGGCCCAACACAAGGTGTCCAGCCAAATCCGAACGCAAGTCCAATGACATAAGCGCCCATCGGGCCTGCGGGTTTCTGGTCCACATGCACGCGGGCCTCCTTGTAAAGAAAACCGATCTTGAACACGCCAAGGAAGTGCAAACCCATCACGATGATGGCTGCCCCGGCGATATATCCAAGATAATCCAGATACATACGTATGAATTGACCCAGGAAGCTTGCGGTGGCGCCGAGGAGAACGAAGACCGTCGAGAAGCCGAGCACAAAAACCAGGGCGCTGAAGAAAACACGCCGCGAGGCAGCCTCGTCAGTGTCGTCTTCACCCGTCAACTGATCCAGTGAGACCCCGGCGAGATATCCGAGATAGGGCGGCACAAGCGGCAGAACGCATGGAGACACGAAAGATAGGACCCCGGCAAGGAGGGCGCCGATGATGGTGACGTCTTGGATCATTCCAGAATATATTCCCTGTGGGCCGAAGCGGTCTTATTCCAATGGGTGTCTTTTATCCGGCTCAAGCTGCCGACACAAACACGCCCTGGTCACCATTTGGCGAGCGGTTATGTTAACCGCTTGTTCTTTGGGTACAGACGTTTCAGGGCAAATAGCCTTGATCTTGATAAAATTGCACTGCGCCAAGATGTAGCGGTGCTTCCGTTTTCGCTTCAACAAGTTGGGCTCCATCCAGATCTGTGAGAGCTGGATGGACCGTTCTGAATCGCTCAATGTCCGACACCAGAGATGTTAGGACGGTTGAAACAGCATGAGCAGGCATTTGCTCGACAGTGACGAGCAATGCGCGCGTCCCGATGGTTTCAATCGCATTGTGCTCTCCATAAGCTCCTGAAGGGATCTCGGCGGCGCGATAATAGGCAGCATCAGCCACCATCTGCTCTGAGATGCCGGTACCGATCTCAATAAACTGAACCGGGCACACCTCTTGTGTTTCTTCAATTACGCCCGCTGGATGACCAATCACAACAAAATATGCGTCGATTTCGCCTGAGCACAGCGCTTCACCCAGCCCGGAGAGATCTTCTTGGGTAATCGCTGTGCGATCTTCCTCCGACCAGGGAAGGTGTTGCGATAACTGCCCCCAGGTCGCGGCAGACCCTGAGCCCTCCGGACCGATGTTGATGCGTTGTCCTTTCAGGTCAGAGAGTTCCATGAAACCAGAATCTGCTCGTACAACGATGGCTGCCATTTCGGTATGCAGTCCGGCAACAACCCTCAAATCATCCATGGGACCGTATTCTGCAAATACGGACGTTCCCAAATAAGCATGGTGTTGCCAATCGGCCTGAACGATCGCGAATTCAACATCGCGATCTCGAAGTTGTTTGAGGCTCCCAACCGATCCGCGGCCAGCTTCAGCAGCACACCGCACGCCGTGCTCAGACCGGCTTTTGTTGACGGCCCGGCAGATCGCTGTGCCCGCCGGATGGTAGACACCGGTCACTCCGCCTGTGGCCAATGTAAGAAACACTTGGTCCTTTGCAGCGGCCGGTGCGGTCAAAGCAATACAGCAAAAGCTTGCAACGGTAATGAAACGGCGGTTGCTCGGGATTTGCGCGATCACGGCCATGACCTTCTTGCCTAATGCACACGCACGCGCCAGTGTCTGATACCGTAGCACACTTCACCTCTTCCAAATACTGATGCTGTAACTGCACCCATACCAAAGAGATGAAGCCGCGGCCAGATAAGGCAACAGCCGTTCGACACCGAGGTTGTATTTCCCGGCCATGTTTGTCGTGTGAGCCGCGTCCCGGCTACATATGGAACCGCAAAACGCGACATCAAAACTGTTTGCTTGGGGAGGAATTGAGCCCGCTAAAACCAGGCCCCCGGCGTGCGCCGCCTCAGTTGATGCGTCCGCCGTCGATCACCGCAAATATCTGGCCCTTCAGAGAATCTTCTGACTCGCCATTTCGAAGCCCCTCACGCCACTGATCAATAATCAAACGTAAGCTGAGCGTTTCCCGGTCATTTGGTAGATCTTTTACAAAAGCGGCAAAAAAACTGTCCAGACGCTCCCGATCGAGCGCTCCTTGATCAATCAATGCATGAATCAACGTCATAGTCGCCGCAATATGGCCTTTAACGAAATCAAACTCGATCGAGCTCATCTGCGTCTCATTATTATTTGTGTACATGTAGCCTCTCAATGTTGACATCAAGCTACAGCACTAAAGAACACGCCGCTAGATGACAGTTTTCGCAGTAGAAAAGAAAATATTTTCATAAATATGAATCAAATGAAGTCGTGATTATGTAATCATCGAAACACAGAACAGCGTATGTTCACCATCAATACCGATATACTTTACAAGCCTATCTGATACCTTTCCCTAATCAGTTTTGACGTGGAATGATCATTCTACCCACACCCCTCCCCGCATTTTTTACAGTCCTGTAGAAAAAATCAAAATTGCCTCTTGCATTGTGTTCGGTGACGGCATAAACACAGCGCCACCGACGAGATGCGGCGCAAACGCGGCACCATAAAACGTCGGTTTTGGTGAGAGCCGATAGCTCAGCTGGTAGAGCAACTGACTTTTAATCAGTAGGTCCAGGGTTCGAACCCCTGTCGGCTCACCAAATTTCTTTAACGGTAATTATCAGATCCCGCTAAAAGTGCAATCCGAGGTGTCTCAACCTCCTGCGCCAAATCATTTAGACGGATCTAATACGGACGCCAGTCTTTTCGGGGTCCCGCAACAAAACTTCCCTCCGCAGCATCCTGGCACAGACCGCGTTGCGTTCCAAAATCGCGGTCAGCTGGTTCCACTAAAGAGATGATTCTGGCCTTTCAAAAGACAACACGCAGGAATCAGTATTTGATCCCGAGCGTTGTTGATCAGATGCAAGCGGCGCGCACCAATGTCTGAAATAAAAAGGCTCCGAAACGCTCCGGAGCCTTTTGTTATTATAACTGTTTGATGCGCTGTTTACGCCGGCTGAGCCCCTGTCTCACCGCCCTCAGACGGCGCCTGCGGCGGCTTGGACCCAAACCACCCTTTGACCGTCTCGCGCATGCTCTGGAGGCTTGCATAAAGAACCGGAATGAGCATGACGCCGATAGTCGTCGCGAAGAACATCCCGCCAAAGACGGCAAAGCCGATGGCTTTCTGACTGGCCGCGCCTGCGCTCGATGCGGTCATCAATGGAACGACCCCGAGAAGGAACGACAAAGCCGTCATCATAACGGCGCGGAACCGCAAATGCGCCGCCTCAATGGCCGCGTCCTTGATCGACATGCCGCTTTCACGTTGTTCGATCGCGAACTCAACGATCAGGATCGCATTCTTCGCCCCAAGACCGATCAACATGATCATACCAATCTGGGTATAGAGGTTCACATCCCCACCGGTCACGGCCACGGCCACCAACGCACCAAGAAGCGCGAATGTCACCGACATCAGGATCGCCACGGGCATCGTCCAACTCTCATACTGAGCCACCAGGAAGAGATAGGTGAAAATGACCGAGAGCAGGAGAATGAACATCACGATCGAGCCAGAGCCTTGCTGCTGCAGCGCCGTGCCCGTCCATTCATAAGCATACCCGGGAGGCATCGCTTCCACTGCCGCTTGCTCAACGGCATTTATCACGACACCCGTCGAAGCGCCGGGCGCTGGATCGGCCATAAGGGCCGCGGAGCGGAACATATTGTAGCGGGTCAGGATCTGCGGCCCGAGCACATTTTCCGTTGTCACCAAACTGCGCAAAGGCACCATGGTTCCGTCGGCTGAGCGGACATAGAGATTGCCAATGTCATCCACACGGTCGCGGAACTGTCCCTCCGCCTGGATCATGACCTTGTAGACGCGGCCGAAAATGTTGAAGTCGTTGATATAGAACGAGCCAAGATAGGCCTGAAGCGTTGTAAACACATCCGACACGTTCACCTGAAGCGTTTTGGCCTTCTCACGATCAAGATCGACAAAGACCTGCGGAACGTTTGCACGGAAGGTTGAGTAAGCCCGTGCAATCGCCGGGTTCTGGTTGGCCGAATAGACCATCGAGCCGACGGCGGATGCCAGATCCTGCGGACTACCGCCCGCGGTCTGTTGCAGCATCGCCTGAACACCGCCGGTGGTTCCAAGTCCCGGAATCGGCGGCGGGTTAAATGCGATGATGTTTGCGCCGGGAATTGTTGAGAATTCCGCCCAGAACTTGCCCAAAATCGAATTAATATCGAGACCTGGTTCCTGGCGCTCATCCCACCCGGTCATCGTCGCAATAACAAGAGCGGAATTCGAGGAGGTGGCCCCGTTGAGGATTGAGTATCCGTTCACGAGGACGATGTTCTCAACGCCAGGCGTCTTGGTCGCCAAATCCACGACTTGCTGGGTGACACCCTCTGTCCGTCCAAGTGCTGCGCCATCCGGCAGCTGAACATCGACCATCAGGTAACCCTGATCTTCCAGCGGCAAGAAGCCCTGCGGCAAGGTACTGCCGAGCGTCATGATCATGGCCACCGCACCTGCGACCACCACGAGCGACAGGACAGCAACACGCACCAAGCGCCGCACAATCGCTGTGTAGCCATCACGGATTGACATGATCCCGCGGTCAAAGATGCCCATGATTCCCTTGGGCGGACCGGACCGTGCCTTCAGGATCAGGCCACAGAGCGCCGGTGACAGCGTCAAAGCGTTGATCGAGGATATGATCACCGAAACGGAGATGGTGACCGCGAACTGCGAATAGAGCTGTCCAGTAATCCCGGGCATAAAAATAGTCGGCACGAACACTGCAAGCAGAACAAGCGTGGTTGCAACAACCGGTCCGGTGATCTGCAACATCGCTTTGGCGGTAGCTTCCTTCGGTCCAAGCCCCTCATCGGCAATGATGCGTTCTACGTTCTCAACGACGACGATCGCGTCATCCACCACGATCCCGATCGCCAGAACGAGTGCGAACAAGGAGATTGTGTTCAGCGACATTCCGAGCGCCAGAAGAACACCAAATGTTCCGATGAGAGAGACCGGGATGGCTACGGTCGGGATGATCGTCGCCCGCCAATTCCCCAAGAAGATAAACACAACCGACACAACCAGCAGGAAGGTCAGGAACAGGGTAGAAATCACGTCGTTCAAAGACTGCTGCACGAAATCCGTGGTGTCGAACGGCACGCCATATTCAACATCCTCCGGGAAGTTTTCCGAGAGCGACTCAAGACGTGCTTTCACAGCATCTGCAACGGCGAGCGCATTCGCGCCCGGTGCCTGGTAAATCGCCAGAACCGTCGATGGCTGACCATTGAACTGACCGCTTGCATTGTAGAACTGTGCGCCGCGCTCCACGCGGGCCACATCCCCGATCGTCACGACCGCGCCATCGGAACCGGTCCGCAGCACGATTTGTTCGAATTGCTCGGCTTCCGCCAAACGGCCTTCCGCCTTGATCGTGTACTGGAACTGCTGCCCCGCCGGCACGGGCGGCGCCCCGATCTGGCCCGCTGCCACCTGAATGTTCTGATCACGAACCGCGTTGATGAAATCTGTCGGTGTCATGCCAAGGCTGGCAAGCCGATCCGGATCCAGCCAGATGCGCATCGCATAGGCAAAATCCGTCATCACATCCGCGCGGCCGACACCCTGCACGCGCGCAAGCGAATCCTTCATGTAAATCGAAGCGTAGTTCGACAGAAACAGCTCGTCATAGGTGCCATTCGGGGAATAAAGCGTGACAACCAGCAGCATGTTCGTGCTGGCCTTTTGCACTGTGACCCCGTTTTGCGTCACTTCAGATGGCAATTGGCTGGTCGCCTGGCTGACCCGGTTCTGCACGTTGACCGTAGCGATATCCGGGTCTGTTCCGACGGCAAAGGTGACATTAAGTGAATAATTGCCGCTGTCGTTGCTGGTTGACTGCATGTAGATCATGTCGTCAACGCCGTTCACCTGCGCCTCAATCGGCGCGGCAACCGTTTCTTCCAAAACCTCGGCGTTCGCGCCGGTATAGGTGGCAGCAACATTCACCACCGGAGGGGTAATATTTGGAAACTGCTCAACCGGCAGAGACACATATCCCAACAAGCCGGCGAGCGTAATCACAATGGAAATGACCAGCGCGAACTTCGGCCGGTAGATAAAAAAGCGTGAAAACATTTAGCTGCTCTCCGCCGGCTGTGAGGCAAGAACCGGATCGACCTCAACGCCCGGGCGGACTTTCTGCAGCCCTTCGACAATCACTTCGGCGCCCTCATCGAGGCCCTTTTTAACAACGAAGTTCGTGTCGACCTGCTGACCCAGATCCAGATAGACCTGCTTCACGGTCTTGTCGTCGGCGACCTGAAGCGCAAAATCGCCCTGCTGATCCCGCTGGATTGCAGATTGCGGCACCACAAGGGCTGTTTCTGTTTCGGGAGCCTCAAGAATGACGGTGACATAGGTCCCAGCCAGCAGGCGGATGTCTTCGTTGGCAAACTGGCCGCGGAAAGCGATCGTCCCGGTGGTTGGGTCGACTGCGTTGTCGATATAAACGATTTTGCCAACTTCCTCATATTGCTGACCGTTCGGCAGGATCAGCTTGATATCAGGAGACTTGCTCGCATCAATGTCAGACGGGTTGATGCCGTGGTTCTTTACAGCATTGAGATACTCAGACTCGCTCACGGAGAAATTCACGTAGACCGGTGCAAGTCGAATGAGCTTGGCAAGCGGCTGGGTGTTGGGTCCAACCACTTCGCCCACACTGTAGGTCGTCTTGCCCATCTGGCCGGGGAATGGCGCAGAGACATCCGTATAGCTAAGGTTTAGCTCGGCTTGTTTCTGAGCGGATTCAGCGGCCTCGACCAAGGCTTCGGCTTGCTCTTTCTGAGCCAGTGTCGCTTCGTAAGCAGCTTCCGAAACATGGCCTTTTTCAAAAAGATCCTTGTCGCGCTTTTCGTCAGCGGCCTTCAGCGCCGCATCAGCCTTGGCGCTGGCAACATCTGCCTTGGCCTTCAACAATGATGCCTCGTACTGCGCTTTCTCAATCGTGAAAAGCTGATCGCCCTTTTTGACGACCGACCCATCCGGCACGGCCTTGTTTTCAAGGAACCCACTCACACGGGCAACCAGGTCAACCTGATCGACAGCGGCGACCTGACCCACAAAGCGCGCGCTCTGTCGAATGTCGGTTTTTTCGATCTTCGCAACAGTCACTGCCGGAGGCGGTGGTGCTTCAGCCTGTTGATTTGCGCTGTTATCAGAACATCCTGCGAGGACAGCAGCAGCTAACATCGGTGCAGCGGCGAAACGGGTTTTGAGGCTAAAACGCTCAAAAAACATAAGGGTAGGCTCCCACGTGATGGCCGATCCGGCCAGACCAGTGATTTGCCATTCACTATAAAAGGAGTTCCCGTTTCAACAAGCGATTATTCAACTTTCACAGTGCGCAAGGTCCGGAAGCCGCTGGGGTATTTTCAACGAACCACCCGAGCGAAGACCTGAGTATCTGCAGAATCGTTGTAATAAAGAGGCCGATCGAATGAACCGGCAAAGGAATTTCTCAGCTTACGCCAACGCACACGAAAGCGTCCATACTGGGAACACCTCTCGCATGATGTTCGGCTCAGCGGCCACCACCGCGCCCGACTCGCCGAGGCGGCGGCTCAATATATTTGCCGCCGACATATGTACCAGGCTCGCCAGGCGTTGCGCCAGTTCCGCCGCCCGTTGTCGGGGAACATCCAACCAATGCCGCACCGATCAGAAGCGTCGGGGCAAGAACACGGAGTGACCTTTTCGACCGATTAGCATTCATGAGACAACGTCCATCCAAGTCATCCGGCAAGAGGCACAAATCTCATCACTCAACTTGAGCTTGAGCCGGTAGCTATTATTTGAAGTCAATTGAGCGTGTTTTCAAGGGGCACAGCGGACCGCCCTACGGAGATCAGCGCCCGCCCCCCATCCCGCTACCGACAAATCGAGGCGGCGGGGCATTGTATTTTCCATTCGTGAAAGTCCCGACTTCTCCGGTCGAGCTTTGACCACTGTTTGTGGTTGGAGAACATCCCACCAAGACAGCACCGGTTAAAAGCATCGGAACGAGAAACCGGGATGCATATTTAAGTTTTTCAGGTCTCATCAGATACTATCCGTTCAATTCATCTGACAGATGCGATCACTCCTGAACCAAGCAGCCACAGAGTAGATAGCTATCAGGTAACCGTTACAAGTTTCGGCACGGGAAATGGACCGATAAGTGCGTGTTATCGCCCACCACCGGATTGTCCGCGTCCGACTTGCCGGGGCGGCGGCTCAATATACGTTCCATTAGAAAAGCCACTGGGGCTTCCGCCAGTATTGGCGGTCGGCGAGCAGCCAGCCAACACAATCGCCGAAAGTGCGGCAATGGCAATCTTTGGCGCCAAAGCCTCAAACCGCATCTTGATCATGACAAACACACGCTCCGAGATCCATATCGCGAGACGAAACCGACCGCGTTCTTAATCGGATATATTGCGACTTAGAGTTTCAACAAGGGCTGTCGCGAAGACGTGACTGGTGCTGGTGAGAGTCACCTCTGCATGGCAGGGGCGGTCTGAGAAGTGAAAATCAGTCAGTCGGGCTTAAGATAAGCGTCAGGCCAAACAAATCATTTGCAGGCACAATTTGGCGCGTTTTCAAACCTTTGCAGCCGACTTCGAGCGCTGCGATTTGCGGAAGGTCGCCTGACACAGCATCGGCGGCCTTGTCCCCGATCAAGGACCTGTAGGCGCGCGGATTAAGAACCACGACCTGACCACGTGCTGTTTCAAGTTCAAGGCCAAGGCTGGTTGCCCGCATCTCCCGCTGGCCAGTGAAACCACCCAAGAACTCGTGATGATCAGACGGATCTTTTGCCAACATGTAAACCGCTTTGACGGTCTGAGCGCCATTGGCATGGTTTTGCAGCGCTGGCTGCCAAAAGTTTTCCGGAAAACGGTTGTGGCAGGTGAAGTAACCGATCTCAGGGCTCTCAGGATCTCCAACGATTGTCAGATCGAACCCCACTCGCGCCGTCGTTCCATCCGGGCGGTTGGCAACCCGTTCAAACGAGAACGGGTCATACAGCTGCAAACCGGCCCGTTCGAAGTCGGACCGATCTATCTTGGGGTCCGCGCTGTCGAGGACCAGCATGCTGGCCCCTTCCCGATTTTTCAGGAAGTCCCGATTAAATCCACCGAATGAGAACGTTGAGCCCTGAGTTTCCGTAATCAGGCCGTCGTCAGCGATGGAGAGAATTTCCAGGAAAAACCCATCCAGCTGAATGAGCCGGTTGGCCGTTCCCCAGGAATGGCGGTTTTCCGGTGATGTCGTAAACCCGAGCCGCTCGAAAGCCGCAGCGGCGGCCGCAAGGTCATGAACAGGCATTACGACATGATCCAGGCCGCGCACCATTATTTCAACTCCATTTCCTGAAATGCGACCTTAAACCAGACGGCTTTGACGCAGGGCTGCACCGACAAAGGATGCAAAGAGCGGATGTGGTTCAAACGGACGTGATTTCAGTTCCGGGTGGTACTGAACGCCGATAAACCAAGGATGGTCCTCAATCTCCACCGTTTCAGGGAGAACGCCGTCCGGCGATGTCCCGGCAAAGATCAGACCGCAGTTTTCAAGGCGATCCCGGTAATCGATGTTCACTTCATAGCGGTGACGGTGACGCTCGGAAATCGACGTGGAGCCATAGACCTCGGCAATTTTCGAGCCCGGCTTCAAGGCCGCAGGATAGGCACCAAGACGCATCGTGCCGCCGAGATCGCCATCCTCAACGCGCATTTCCTTGGCGTTGCCTTTGGTCCATTCCGTCATCAGACCAACAACAGGTTCGGTGGTTGGGCCGAACTCGGTGGAGCTTGCCTCCTTGATACCGGCAAGATTTCGGGCCGCTTCAACGACCGCCATCTGCATGCCGAAGCAAATCCCGAAATACGGAATGTCCCGGGTCCGCGCATAATGTGCAGCTGCTATTTTGCCTTCCGCGCCACGCTCGCCAAAACCGCCGGGAACCAGAATACCGTGGACGCCCTCCAGGTATGGGCTCGGATCTTCCTTCTCAAAGGTCTCCGATTCGATCCACTCCAGATTGACCTTCACCCGGTTGGCAATGCCGCCATGGACCAGGGCCTCGATCATGGATTTATAGGCGTCCTTCAGAACGGTGTATTTGCCGACGATGGCGATTTTGACCTCGCCCTCAGGATTGGCAACGGCCTCGGAAATACCCTTCCAACGGTCGAGCACCGGCGCCGGGGCCCCTTTGATGCCAAATGCCGCAAGGACTTCGTCGTCGAGGCCTTCCTTGTGATAGGCAATCGGCACGTCATAAATGGATTTGACGTCATAAGCCGGAATGACCGCAGTCTCACGGACATTACAGAACAGGGACAGCTTGCGGCGCTCGTTTTCCGGAATTGGACGGTCACAACGGACCATGAGAATGTCCGGCTGAATACCGATTGAGCGCAACTCTTTTACAGAGTGCTGTGTCGGCTTGGTCTTCATCTCGCCAGCTGCCGGAATGTACGGCATCAGGGTCAGGTGAACATAGACCGCATCGCCCCGCGGCAGATCATTGCCGAGCTGACGGATTGCTTCAAAGAACGGCAAGCCTTCGATGTCGCCGACCGTACCGCCGATTTCCACGAGCACGAAGTCGTAGTCTTCGTTTCCACTGAGGACGAAATTCTTGATCGCATCGGTGACATGCGGAATCACCTGCACCGTCCCGCCGAGATAATCACCACGCCGTTCCTTGGCGATGATGTCCTGATAGATGCGTCCGGTTGTGATGTTGTCCTGCTGGTTGGCAGGACGTCCGGTGAACCGCTCATAGTGGCCGAGATCAAGGTCCGTCTCGGCCCCGTCGTCGGTGACATAGCATTCGCCATGCTGATACGGGCTCATCGTGCCCGGATCCACGTTCAAATACGGATCGAGCTTACGAAGCCGAACCTTGTAGCCCCGGGACTGGAGCAGAGAGCCCAGTGCAGCCGAAGCAAGACCTTTTCCTAGCGAGGAGACCACGCCGCCGGTGATGAAAATGTATCGCGCCATGGAGCAATACCATATCCTTTCGAAAGGCCATTTGACCATTCGGGAGTTACGTTCTTAACACATAAAAATGCCCTGCGATTTAAGCCGCAGGGCATATGTTAGGCGAATAGGCCGGGTTCCGGCGCCGCTCTGTTACTGAGCAGCTGGAACCTGTGGCCCGGAGGGTTGGCTCTGTTGTCTGAGCGAATCGAGAATTCCGCCGCCACCAGCACCGGTGTCGGTATCAGCACCTGGCGCAGCAGGCGCACCGCTGGTTGCAGCTGGTGCAGCATCAAGGATTGATGCCGGGCTGTCTTCGTTAGTTGCGATCAGGCTGAGCGTCAGCGACGTTGCGAAGAACGCAACAGCAAGAATGGCCGTCGCCCGTGTTAACACGTTGGCTGTTCCGCGGCTGGACATCAATCCGCCGCCTCCACCGCCGCCGCCCATGCCAAGCGCACCGCCTTCAGAACGCTGCAGGAGGACAACAAGCACCAGGGCCAGAACGACCATAAGGTGGATCACGATGACTACGGTTTCCATCGGCTTCCGTTCAGTTCAAAATACAAGATTGGCGGCCTTCTACACCACAAGCAGGCCGCTTACCACCCATGAATTGATGCTTCTTGTTCAAAGCGTCAAGGTTCGGTGACTTATTGATAGGCAGCAAGGATACCGAGGAAATCATCGGCCTTGAGGCTGGCACCACCTACAAGCGCCCCATCAACGTTGTCCACAGCCATCAGCTCTGCGGCATTTCCCGGTTTCACCGACCCACCATAAAGCAGACGCATGGCGCTTCCCTCGGCGCCAAACCGCTTGGCAAGATCGACCCGCATGGCTTCATGCATTTCTGCAACATCATCGGCAGTCGGCGTCAAACCGGTTCCGATTGCCCACACAGGCTCGTATGCAATGACTGTGTTTTGCGCAGTCGCGCCATCCGGCACAGAGCCCGCCAACTGGCGCTCAACGACTGCAACTGCGTCGCCGGCTTTCCGTTCCGCCTCGGTTTCTCCTACGCAAATGATGGCAACAAGACCAGCTGACCAGGCCGCTTGAGCCTTTGCATTGACATCTGCATCCGTCTCTCCGTGATCGGTGCGACGCTCAGAGTGTCCGACGATAACGGCCTTTGCACCTGCATCGGCGATCATTCCGGCAGATAGGTCCCCGGTATGCGCACCAGATGCCGCCGCATGACAGTCTTGTGCACCAATCGCCATAACGTTGCCGGTCACTTTTTCGGAAAACGATGCGATCAAGGTTGCCGGAGGACAAATCATCACATCCACGCGATCAGCCAAATCTTCCGAAATTCCAGCCAGCATCTTATGAAGCTCTGCCTGGCCGGCCTTCAGACCGTTCATTTTCCAGTTTCCGGCCACCATCGGCTTGATCGGTGTGCTCATTCATCTCTCCTGCAGATCCGCATTTTGCGCCTATAGACCAGATGCAAAGCCGCCATGCAATGGGTCAGCGAAATGTCATGAAGATGTTTGTTCTTGCCGCCTTGCTCGTTTATGAAGGCCTCATTATGATCCGCCCGCTCCGCTAACGAGCCGGACCACGGCGCCCGACAGGCGCCCGCATGAGACGAAAGAAACGGGAGACGTCATGCTTGACTCATTGCGCAAGGGCGCAGGTACCTGGATTGCAAAACTGTTCATCGCCCTGCTGATCTTCAGCTTCGCGATCTGGGGTGTGACAGATTTCCTCCAGGGCTACGGCCAAAACACGGTCGCCAAGGTCGGCGAAAAGGAAGTCTCCCTTTTGGAATTTGACCGTATGTACCGCCAGGACCTGAACCGGCTTGGGCAACAATTCGGACGTCCATTGACGCCGCAGGAAGGTGCATCGCTCGGTATTCCGCAGCAAGCGCTGGCCCGCCTGATTGGCCAGGCGGCAATGAGCAATGCCGCGCAGGAGCTGAAAGTTGGAATCTCCGACGATCGCCTGGGCGCTATTATCCAGTCGGATCCGGCGTTCCAGGGTGCTTCCGGGCGGTATGACCGCAGCCGCCTTCAACAGGTACTGAACGCCAATGACTACCGGGAAGATGAATATGTGATCCTGCGCCGTCAGGAAGCAGAGCGCAGCCAGGTGATCGAAGGCCTCATCGGTGGCATGAGCGCGCCGCAAGCCTATCTTGCAGCTTTCGACGCCTTCCAGAATGAGACACGCTCCGTGGAGTATATTGCCATTGCGGCGGAGCAAATTGGCGACATAGAAGACCCGGCAGAAGATGCCCTTGTCACCTACTATGATGGCAAGAAGGCTGATTTCCGGGCTCCCGAATACCGCGAAATCAAGTATGTCGAACTCGTCCCGTCGGCCCTTGCGCGTCCTGAAGACATCACGGACGCGGATGCCCGGTCAGAATATGATCGCCGGATTTCCGACTTCGCTGAACCAGAGCGCCGCCGTGTGCGCCAGTTGTCGTTCAACTCCGATGAAGATGCGCAAGATGCATCTGAGGCCCTGACAGCCGGCAAAAAATTCGCGGACCTGATGGCAGACCGGAATCTCACCAACAATGATGTCACGCTCGGCGTCATGTCCCGTGCGGACTTCCTTGACGATGCGATCGGGGACGCAGCCTTCGGGCTTTCCGCGGGCGAAACCAGCGATGTCGTTGATGGGCGTTTCTCCAACGTCATCGTAAATGTTGAAGAAATCATTCCGGCAAACACGACCCCCTTCGCAGATGTGCGGGACGAGATTGTTGAGGAGCTCGCTCTAGAGCAAGCGGAACGTGAAATTCTCGATCTCCTTGATGAAATCGAAGACGCCCGCGCGGGCGGCGCCCTACTTGACGAGATCGGTGAGCGCTTCTCCTTGGCAGTCAAAAGCACCGGCTCTTTCGACCGCGAAGGCAAGACCACAATTGAGACCGACGCCATTCTGCCGGATGCAGAAGGCTTGATCGCGGGTGCGTTCGACAGCGACATCGGCATTGAAAACGACGTCCTTCAAATCGGCAATCGCGGATACCTCTGGTACGACGTGACCAGCGTCACTCCAGAACGGGATCGTGACCTCGAAGAAGTTCGGGATCAAGTTATTGCTGCCTGGAAATCGGATCAGCTGAACGAACGACTCAGCCAAAAGGCAACAGATCTTTTGGCGAAAGCCGAGAGCGGCACCAGCTTGGGCGACCTTGCCGCTGCTGAAGGCGTAACAGTTCAAACCGCAGAAGGTGTGACACGCAGTGTTCCGACCGGCGATCTTGGCCGCGATGCGCTGACCGCGATCTTCGAAGGGCCTGCTGGCTCTGTTGCGACAGCCGAAACGGCCGACGGCAACGGCCGGGTTGTTCTGAAAGTCACCGGTTCTGAGATCCCAGAGTTTAACCCTGAGACGTCCGAGGTCACAGCGCTGGAAGGACAGCTCTCCCAACAGGTTCAAAATTCTTTGCTGGATCTGTTTGTTGCAGAACAGGAAACCCGGGCAGGTGTTGACATCAACAGCGCTGCTGTAGCCCAGGTCATGGGCTTGAATCCGGATGGAACGGCTCACAGCGGCAGCGGAATGTGAAATGCAGAGCTTTAAGGACTACATTGCCAAGGTCGCGGATGGGCATTCCCTGTCCTTTGAAGAGGCCCGGAGCGCGTTCGACATTATCCTGAGCGGTTCGGCGACGCCGTCGCAGCTTGGAGGCTTCCTGATGGCCTTGCGGGTGCGCGGTGAAACCGTTGCTGAAGTGACCGGCGCCGTTGCGACAATGCGCGAGAAGATGCTGCCCGTCGATGCACCGGCAGATGCGATCGATATTGTTGGCACCGGTGGTGACAATTCCGGCAGCTACAACATCTCGACCTGCACGGCGCTGGTTGTTGCCGGTTGCGGGGTTCCGGTCGCGAAACATGGCAACCGCTCGCTGTCATCCAAGTCGGGCGCGTCAGAAGCACTGGTCGAGCTCGGTGTGGATATTGATGTCACCCCTGAGGTTATCTCGGACTGTATTTCCAAGGCAGGCATCGGCTTCATGTTTGCCCCGCTTCATCACGCCGCCATGAAAAATGTTGGCCCGACGCGGATGGAACTGGGTACGCGGACGATTTTCAATCTTTTAGGACCCCTGTCCTGCCCGGCTGGCGTGAAACGCCAGATGACCGGCGTCTTCGACCGCAAATGGGTCGAGCCAGTCGCCCAGGCCTTGAAGGAACTTGGAACAGAAAAAGCCTGGATCGTTCATGGATCCGACGGCATGGATGAGATCACCACCACCGGTCCGACATTCGTCAGCGAATTGTCCGGCGGGGAGATCCGCTCGTTCGAAATCACGCCTGCGGACGCCGGTTTGCCAGAGGCAAAACTTGCGGATCTGAAAGGCGGTACGCCAGCGCAAAACGCGAAGGCCCTGCGCGAAGTCCTCGCTGGTGCAAAAAACGCATATCGGGATGTCGTGCTCTTCAACGCAGCTGCATCTTTGATCGTTGCGGACAAGGTCACCGACCTTAAGGAAGGCGTTGCAATGGCCGCCCAGTCTATTGATTCAGGCTCTGCTGCAAGCACATTGAACGAACTCGTCGCAGTCTCGAACGGATAAGACATGGCCGACATACTTCAAAAAATCGAAGCCTATAAGCGCGATGAGATCGCAGCTGCCAAGGCAGCAGTCTCTCTCGACGATCTGAAGGCACGTATTCAGGATGTGAGTGCACCGCGTGGTTTTCAAAAATCCATTGAAGCCAAACATGCTGCTGCCGACTACGCTCTGATTGCCGAGATCAAAAAGGCGAGCCCTTCCAAGGGGCTTATTCGCGAGGATTTCGATCCGCCGCTGCTTGCAAAAGCATATGAAGCCGGCGGCGCTGCATGCCTGTCTGTTCTGACCGACACGCCTTCATTCCAGGGCAAGCCAGAGTTTTTGACCGCGGCACGTGATGCCGTCAGCCTCCCTGCCCTGCGCAAGGATTTTCTCTACGACACCTATCAGGTCTACGAAGCGAGAGCCTGGGGCGGGGACTGTATCCTGATCATTCTCGCTGCGATCGAAGACGACACGGCGAAGGCGCTCGAAGACACGGCGTTTGAGCTCGGCATGGACGTCCTTCTGGAAGTTCACAACGCGGAAGAACTGGAACGCGCGCTCAAGCTGTCGTCTCCTTTGATGGGCATCAACAATCGAAACCTGAAGACATTCGAGACCAAACTGGAAACCAGCGAAGAACTGGCACCGATGATCCCTGATGACCGGATCATCGTCGGCGAATCTGGACTGTTCACGCCAGCTGATCTTGCGCGGATGAACAAGGCAGGCATTTCCACCTTCCTCATCGGGGAAAGCCTGATGCGCCAGCAGGACGTCGCCTCAGCCACGAAGTCTCTTCTTGCCAAAGAAACACTGTCAAAGGCAGGCTGACACGTGGCTGAACCGACCCTCACACATTTGGATGCGGCCGGTGCGGCCAACATGGTCGATGTGTCCGAAAAGGAAACAACACACCGGATCGCCGTTGCGCGCGGACACATCACCATGCGCGCTGAAACCCTGGAACTCATCCGTTCCGGGAACGCCAAAAAAGGCGATGTGATTGGAACTGCCCGGATTGCGGGCATCTTGGCTGCCAAAAAAACCCACGAGCTTATCCCGCTCTGTCACCCGCTGATGCTGTCGAAGGTAAACGTCGACATTGAGCCGGATGACAGTCTCCCGGGCCTTGTTGTTACGGCGACCACAAAAGTGAGCGGCCAAACCGGGGTGGAAATGGAAGCGCTGACAGCGTGTTCGCTGACTTGCCTTACCATCTATGACATGGCCAAGGCTGTCGATCGCGGAATGGTCATCGGAGATATTCGGCTTGTTGAGAAGGCTGGCGGAAAATCCGGGCACTGGACATTGGAAAAGGACGGCAGCGAGGGCGGCACCTGATGAGCCTGATGCCTGTTTCGGAGGCCCTTGATAAGCTCTTGCAAGGCGTTGCTCCTCTGGAGGCGGAGGCTGTACCGCTGGAGGCTACCAATGGCCGGTTTCTCGCACGGCCCCTCGCCTCAACGCGAACACAGCCGCCATTTGCGGCATCCGCGATGGATGGCTATGCGATCCGGCACTCCGATTTGACATCCGAGCTAACAGAACTCGACGTCATCGGCGAAGCTCCGGCAGGTCATGGATATTTCGGACAGGTTGGTCCGGGACAAGCGGTTCGGATCTTCACTGGCGCCCCGGTTCCCGAAGGTGCCGACACCATCTTGATCCAGGAAAACGCCGAACGTTGCGATGATCGGATCAAGGTTCTGGAAAACCCCGCAAAGGGCGCGTTCGTTCGCGCGGCCGGTCTGGATTTTTCAGAAGGCGACATCCTCCTGAATCCACCGTTGAAACTCGACTATCGACATTTGGCTCTTGCCGCTGCGATGAACCATGCGGTCTTACCCGTCGTGAAGCGGCCCAAGGTTGCCATCCTCGCGACAGGCGACGAACTTGTTCGGCCAGGCGGCAAACCTGGCCCTGACCAAATCATTGCGTCCAATCATGCCGGCATTGCAGCAATGGTGTTGGACTGCGGCGGGGACCCGCTCGACCTTGGCATTTCACCCGATGAACCAAAGGCACTTGCGGCTTGCGTTAAGCGGGCCATAACCGAAGAGGCCGACATTCTTGTAACCCTTGGCGGCGCGTCCGTCGGCGATCACGATCTTGTACAGGATGTTCTTGGCAATGAGGGGATGGACCTGTCGTTCTGGCGGATCGCTATGCGCCCCGGAAAGCCTCTGATGGCGGGCCGCCTTGGGAAAACAAAGGTTCTCGGGCTTCCTGGAAACCCAGTCTCCAGTCTCGTGTGCGGTCTTTTGTTCCTAAAGCCGCTCATCGCAAAAATGCTAGGCGCTCCGAATGGTTCGGCAACTCTAAAAGAAGCAATCTTGGCCGAGGCAATCGGGGAAAACGACCGGCGGCAGGACTATGTGCGTGCAATGCTCCGTGAAGACACTGATGGCCGACTGATTGCAGCTCCGTTCCCGAAGCAGGACAGCTCAATGCTGGCCCTCCTGGCAAAATCGGGCGGATTGATCGTACGCCCGCCGTTTGCACCGGCTGAGCCCGCAGGCGCGGCTGTTCCCGTATTGGTTCTCTGACGGATCAGTATAAACGAGCGGAAGCAGCGTCGGTTTCGCTAACAAAATCAACCAAAAGCGACGCCAGGCTCCACGGCTTTGTTGATAAAGTCCGTCAGGTCCCCCGCGCTTAGGGGCTTGGAGTAGAGATAGCCCTGCAGGTAACTGCAGTTGAGATCTTGCATGATTTTCCGTTGCGCAACGGTCTCAACACCCTCAGCGGTCACGCTCAGATCAAGCGCCTTTGCAACAGCCAGAAGCGACTTCACAACAGCAAGCGCATCGGGATCTTGATCCATGTGCATGATAAAGCTGCGGTCAATCTTAATGCCATCGACAGGAAGCTTACGCAGGTAGCTCAGGGACGAGTACCCGGTTCCAAAGTCATCGATCACAACAGTTGCCCCGCGTTTGCGAAGCCACGTCAAAAGATCAAGGGTGACCTGGTCATTGCTGAGGAACAAACCTTCCGTGACCTCAAACACCAGCCGGTTCAAAGACAGCTCGGCGTTGGTCGCAGCGTCCTCGATATCTTTGTAGATCCGGCTGGCGTGCACTTGACGGGGTGACAGGTTTACATTCAACCGAACCTGATCAGAAATACCCTGAAAGTTGCTGAACTCAGAGAAAGACGTCCGGAACATCCAGGCACCGATCTCGGTAATCAACCCACTGGTTTCCGCCGCTTCAATCATGCTTGCGGTGTTCAGGAAGGCACCACCTGGTGTGCGGAACCGCATCAGGGCCTCAAAGGAGGCGATGCTCTCATCCTTGGCAGACATGATCGGCTGGTAGTGAGCGGAAAACTCCGTCTGCTCCTGACCACCTGTCAGCAAGGACGCAAGACGAAGCCGTTCAAATGCCGCTTCCTGCATCAAAGGATTGAACACAGCGTAGCTGCTGTTGGCATTCTGCCGCACGTCGTTGAGCGCAATAGAAGCCTGACGTGCAATGTCCTCAGCTGCATTGGACGGATCAGACGACATCGCGAAACCAAGACGTGGACGCAGTGTCAGTTGTGTGTCGTCCAAACGGATGGGTTCCTGAAACGCCTCTTCTACGCGGGCAACGACATCCTGTACATCGTCATCGCTGTTGCCCTTCAGGAGGATCAAAAACTCATCCCGTTCCTTGCGTGCAATCGACAAGGCGTCCGGGAAGGTCCGCGACAAACGGTGGCCGGTTTTTCTCAGGACACCAGAGGCCTTTTCGTCACCGATGCCGTCAACAATGACCCGGAACCGCTGGATATCTGCGTGCACGACCAGCAATTTGGAAGCTGTGAGCGTGTTCCTGTAAAAAGCTTCCAAAAATCCGGAAAAGGTCGACAGACCCGTCATCCGGTCCACATAAGCGAGATTTCGGATGTGCTCCAACAACCCGGTTTTCTCATAACCAAGGGCAGCATTCGACACAAAGAGCTGTACCACTTCGGAACCGACAAGTTCTTCAAGTTCCTCGTAGGTGGTTCCGAGATAAAGAGCGCCGGACATACCGTTGCGGGTGACCAAAGGCAGTGCAACGCCGTCTGCGTTCGCGCACATTTCTTGTGTCTCGATACATTGAGCAACTGCCTGGCGAATATCGCTGCTGCTGATCACATCGAGCGGCAAATCAACCTTGTCTTCATGGATGCCTCGGGCGGACAGTACCCGAACACCAACCTTATCCGAACCTGCGTACTCAGGCAGGGTCTCGTAACCGCACAAGAGACAATCGATCGGTTTACCGATCAAAGCGGTAAACTGCTCAAGCACGGCAGATGCAAACTCACTGAGCGCGTTCTGCTGGACGATTTCCGCAAAGTGCGCGTTCAATTCCTTCAGCTTCTTGCGGTTGGTTTCAATTGACATCACCAGCTTGTAACCGCGCAATGCTGTTACGATCGCGGTGATCAGCTTTGTGCGCGACAACTCTGCTTTTTCTGCATATCCGTCGATATCGAATTTCATGATGACATCGGCCTGAGGGGCATAGCCGGGCTGACCGGTCCTCAGAATCAGCCTTGTGAAGCGATTCCCAAGATCCTTGCGGATCCAGCTAACCAGACCGAGACCGGCGGTGTCGCTTTCCATCACAACGTCGACGAGCGCCACCGGGATGTCATCGTTTTCTTGAAGGATTTGCTTGGCTTCATGCGCAGACAAAGCGTGCAACAACTGGAACGGACGGTTCTCGAACCGGCATCCCGAGACTGCGATACGTGTGACCTCATGCACGTCCGGATCGTCGTCGACGATCAGAACCTTCCAGGGCTTTTCAAGCTCCTCGCCGGTCTTAGGCTCAGAAGGCGCCAGAAAATCCATCACCATGTCAATGCACCTTCGTCGTTGTTGTTATGTGTGCCTTTTTCTTCTGCGGTTCCGTCACCGGGATCTCAACAGTAAACTCAGTACCATGTCCAACCTTTGATGACACGGAGATTGTGCCATTCAATGCTTCGGTTGCAAGCTGATAACAAATGGCCATGCCGAGCCCGGATCCCCCTTTACCGAATTTCGTTGTAAAAAACGGTTCAAAGACTTTCTTCAAATTCTTGTCGGGTATCCCAACGCCATCGTCGCGGCACTTAAACACGATCGTGCGACCAGCAGCGCCAGCTCCCTTGCTTCGATTTTCAATGCTTGACGACAGCCGGATGGTCCCGTGCTCTCTACCCTCATATGCGTGCTTCACCGCATTCTCGACAAAGTTAGAGACGAGTTGGCTGACAGCCCCTGGATAGCTGTCTATGACCTGATCACCATCAAGATCGAGCTCGAGCTTGAAAGGAGTCTTCTGAAGTGTTGGCTGCAAGGTCGCGATTGTCTCACGGATAATGTGATCAAAATTGAAGGCCCGCTTCTTTTCACTTTGCCGGTCAACGGCAACTTGCCGGAAGTTCCCGACCAGCTCGCGGGCACGCGCCAAGGTCTTCTCGATGATGCTTGCGGTTTCAGATATCCGAGCGACCTCATTTTCCAGCGCTTCTTTGCTCAAAGTTTGGCGCTCGAGTTCGTCATCCAGAAGTGTCGCCGAATCCTTGATGGTTGTGGCTGCCATCAAGGCATTGCCCAACGGAGTGTTGAGTTCATGTGACACACCGGCAACGAGAGACCCGAGTGCAGCCAGATTGTCAGCCTGAATAAGCTCTTCTTGAACCAATTTCAGCTGCTCCGTGCGGTGTGTTACCAGCTCTTCAAGATTGGTTTGGTACTCTTGGATTTTCTGCAGATCCAAGTGGCGCCGCTGCACCATCGACTGAAGGCTGGATGCAAGAATACCGATTTCATCCGCCCGACCCGGCATCAAGGCCTCGGTGGGCGGGTCTTCGATCAAACGCGGCGTTGAGAGATATGCAACGATCTCGGACAGAGGCAACCCGATCAGCCTGTGAAAAATACTCCGGATCACAAACGCCAACACGAGCAAATAGGCGATAATCGCCGTCACGATGAGCCCGACAGTCGAAATGATTTCGTATGATATCGAATTTCGGTCGATCATAATAAAGACCTGACCGATCATATCCTTGTGCAGGATCGTGCTTGGTGAATTCAGCGTATAACTGAGGGCCGACTGACGACGATCATCTGCGGGAGGATCTCCAAAATTGCCTGTATCCGGGGTCTCGACCCAAACCTTTTCGACAACTTCAAGGCTCTCAAGACCACGGATCAACTGCAATGTTGCGTCCGCATTGACTGTCCAAATTGCGCGCTCAAAAGGTCGCTTTGTCGCCTGGAAGAAAGCTTCCGTTACCCGAATGGCGCGAGCGTGTGATGCGTCCCATGTAATCTTTGTCAGAATACCGATGAAAATGATGCCGAGGACTGCAAACAATCCAAGTGTATAAACAATAAAGGTTCGCGACAGGCTGTTCCGGCCCATCTCTGATGCCGCAAACGGCAAAGACGTACTGGCACTCGAACTCAAATCACTGCCCCCTTGACCGGAGCTTCAAAAGCCGAATTACCAACCAACACCAAGGCACCGATCAGCCCTTGACCACTGCGCGGACTGTCACCTTTAGGAAATCGATACCCACTCGACAAACAATTGCTCCAGATCATTCTAACTCCAACAACGTCAGACCGACCATTGGAAAAAGATTTAACAAGTCTCAAAGCCCAACTCGTTTGAAGAGATTGGTCTAGTTTTCTAAATTTTTCTTAAAAGACAATTGTAACTAACGCCTATATCCGCAAATAAGACGAGTTTTTTCACGCGCTTTTTGCGTGGCGATCAGCATTCCCGTTAAAACAGCTATTCAGGAGCGCCAACAGACGAGCTATCCGCCTAGGCTAAAAGCTTAACTTTGCTCATTAAAACAAGTTTGCAGAAACGCAAAAGATTAAGCTGCATTCAAAAGAAACAAGGCGTATCGGCAAAAGCCCGAAAATGATGGGCTACAGCTCAAAAAAGCGGATTCAATACAGTTGTTTTAGCAGGTATTATTGCGAATGCCGGAGTCATGAAAGACTCCGGCTGCATACAAAGGTCCTGAAGGCCCGGGGGATAGGCCAGGACATTCTGACTAAGTCAGCACTCTACCCAACATTCTCGACCGCAAGAACCAATTCCCGCTTGTTAACCGTTGCCCGAACCGGCTGACGAGCAGATTTCGGCAAAGGTGTTTCGCTGACAAGACGTTTCGGAGACGCTGTATCCTTCAACATGTAACCGATATAACGGGTGGATTCGATGGCATCAAAACCAAGCTGGCGTTTCAGTTTTTTGCGCAGCTTGGAGATATGGCTCTCGACCACACACTCATCCACGCCTTCGTTCATGACACCATAAACCGCATTAAAGATCTGCGTTTTGGTGACCCTGCGGCCTTTGTTTTTGACAAGATACTCAAGGATGCGGCGCTCACGGCGTGGCAATTCCATGACCTGCCCGCCAACAGTCGGGTCACGACCATCAAAAAATACCTCAATTGCACCAGCCTCCGAGGACGTGTCACGTGCCATGGCGCGACGGCGGAACACACCGAACCGGGCGATGATTTCGCGAACATGAACTGGTTTTTTCAACACCTCGTCGAATCCGGCTGAGAAAAGATCAAGGGTCCCTTGCAAGCTTGCCGTGTCTTCAAGGGCAACGATTTGCGCTTCCGGGCAACGACTTCTGATCTGCGTTATAAAACCAGCCCTCTCAGTGCATTCGCCGATCAAGATTGCATCAACAGAAGCCAGATCTTGTGAGCACCCTGTTTCCAGCCAATCAGGCAATTCACTCGGCAACAATTCGAGGGAAGCATACCCCTCTCTCTCAAAGGAAGCGGCATAGCCGCTCGTGACGATCTCTCTGTCGTCAACGATGATAAACATGATTTAGCCCCCAAATTTTTTCGATGTAGTATGGGTAAAATTACCACATCGCGACGTCAACAATTCTTCCATCGCAAGAGTTGTATTTGGAGGTTTTTGGTAACGCCATAACTTATTGACAGATGCAAAACTAAATAAAACGGCAGAGATATTGATATAAAAATAATAAGTAATTTTATTAAAATGCGTTTCTACAAATTATTGCAGATGAATTAATCGAAGATATATATAAAAAACGCCGCTAAATAAAGCGACGCCTCGTAACTTTTACATGATTTCATCGAAAATGGTTTACGCGTCCGCAGCCAAGGCTTGAGCCAACTCGGCAAAAGGATCTCCCGGCACCGGTTGCTTGGCACCCTGCCGCATCGCTTCGTAGATCTTGGGGACGAGGCGGCACGCTTTCTCCAAATGCTCATCACCAGTGATTTGAAACCCACCCATCATCCGAAGATCTTTTGTATCTTCATAATGAGAAATTAGCCCTTTGATCCGGTGGATCAATTCTTGCTGATCTTCTGTCCATGCCCGAGACGCAAGACGCGATGTTGATTTCAGAATCTCCACCGGCGGATATCTTCCTGCTTCCGCGGTTTTTCGATCCAGAACAATATGGCCGTCAAGCAAACCCCGGATGGCGTCGGACACAGGATCATTGTGGTCGTCCCCGTCTACAAGGACTGAAAAAATGCCAGTTATTGACCCTTCGCCGGTCGCACCTGGTCCAGCGCGTTCAATCAGCCGGGCAAGATCTGCAAAAACACTTGGCGGATACCCGCGGGCGACAGGAGGCTCACCAGCGGCAAGGGCGACATCGCGGGCTGCATGAGCAAAACGTGTCGCAGAATCCAAAATCAGCAGCACTTTATGCCCTTGAGCCCTGAAGTATTCGGCAACACTCATGGCTGTTTTCGGAGCGAGGCGACGCTGCATTGCGCTTTCATCACCGGTGGAGGCAACAACGACGGAATTGGCAATCGTTTCACCAAGAATGTCGTCAATAAACTCCCGGACTTCACGGCCGCGCTCACCGACAAGACCGACCACGACGGTGTCGAACTCTCCAAACCCGGCGAGCATCCCGAGCAACGTGGATTTCCCTACGCCTGAACCAGCGAAGACACCGATCCTCTGCCCGACACATAACGGCGTAAAGAGATCAATGACACGAACACCTGTCCGCACGCCTTCCGTGATCTTTTCTCGGTTCATTGCCGGAGGTGGCGCCCTGTCTAGAAGAAAAGCCTCGACGCCGTGACGCAATTGCCCCTGCCCGTCGATCGGCTCTCCAAGGGCATTGATGATGCGCCCGCGCCAGCTAAGGTCCGGATGAATTGCCAAACCTCCCATCAGCGAGGCAACGCTGCCAATTCCAACGTCCGATACCCGTTCAAGAGGTTTGACAACAACATCCTTTTGTTCAAGCCGGATAATCTCGCCCTGACGAACACCGGACCGGCCTTCAAATTGAATCAGATCACCCAAACAAACCACGCGTGACAATCCGGACACCCGGATCGCTTCAGCGGAGACCTGCGTAACCTGACCGCTCAGTTTGACGCGGCCAATTTCTGTATCTAGAGCAGCCAAGGAGGCCGTGATTTGATCCAGGCTGTTAAGATGCTGAGAGCTTGGCATGACGCTCCTGTAGGGCTTTCAAGACATCCAGGGAAAGGTGGTTGGATTCGTGCTCTGCGAGCCTGCCCAAATCGTCGCTACTTGGTACAACCGTCTTGGTATCGGACTGATCGGCTCCCGGTGCGTCACCTGTTGATATCCTGCCAGGCTCGGGTACGCGTTCTGTGGAATCGTTATTGCTCGGCTTTGGCGCAGGAACTGCGTCCTCTGATAACTCACCGAATTGCAGCAGATTAAACGGCGTTCCAGGTGTTCGCTCACCGGCACTTGCAACTGTTTCTCCGAGGATTGGGGACGACGCGGATATCATCGGTGCGCCTTCGCTATCAAACCCATCCCCATTAGGTGTTTCGGGTGCGGTGATTGTCCGCGGTGTCTCAACCGACGCAACTTCAGGATCCAAGGTGTCCTGTGCAGTGCTGCTTGTTCCAGGTGTTGTCATCGCATCATAGGCCATCATGAGACCGATGCCGACCGGACCACCCAATGCGGCTCCATAAAGTGTGCGGCCGGCGTGACGCGCGTCTTTGGATATCTGATCGTTCGTCACAGCACGGTAAACGTTAGAAACACCTGGGATGTGCTGCAGCGGATTGATCACATCAACAAAATCAGAAAACCCGAAACCCGCCTTTGCCGGTGCTTTGGCGTCCGTTGCTTTTTGTGATGCCTCGACAGTCTTCAGTAACACATGCCGTGGGGATGGATCTTCAGAAGGAGAGCTAATGCCAACCACCGCACTCATGATGTTTTGCCCAATTCGCGAATGGCCGTCTTTTGGCTTTCACTGCCCATGTCGATCATTTTGGTGGCGCTTTCGAACGCGCGGGAGATCATGATCATCTTGGTCATCTCGCGGACGGGGTTAATATTCGCCCCTTCCACATAGCCCTGCCGGATCCCATGCTGGTCGAATACCTGCACCGGAATGACTGCCCGGTCCGGCACAACTGCAGAATTCTCCCTTCGGGTTAGTTTGGCATCATTCGGGATCAGAAAGAGACCAATCTGGCCGACGATGTCTTCATCGCCTTGAATGACGTCACCGTTTTGCGTGATGAGCGGCGTTCCTCCGTCCGGATTAAGCTGGATCGGTTGCCCGCCGGCACCAACGATCACCTGCCCGGTCACAGTCCTCAAGGTTCCGTCATCAGCGATGTTGAGCCGGCCATCTCGTGTATAGGAGAGTCCGCCATTTGCATCACGAATGGCGAACCAGGCCTCTCCTTCAATCGCAAGATCCAGAGGATTGTCCGTTTTGTTCAGGCTGCCGTTCTGACGAGAGATGTAGTTCTCGCCACCACTTGAAAAGCTGACTTTATCGGGGCCTGCTTTTGATACCATTTCAGCGAAATTGATCTCATCAGCGCGGTAGCCCGCAGTGTTCATATTCGCAACGTTCCGGGAGACTGTTTCCAGCCGGTTGGAAAGAGCGACTTGGGCGGACAACGCGACATATAGAGCTGACTGCATGGCTCAGCTGCCTCCAAGTTTAAAATTCTGGATGCTGGACAAAAGCCCTTCCCCGAAAGGCACAACTCCAGGACCGGCACCAAAAACCGCCAGTGTCGGCGATGAAACCGCCTGGGGACCATTCTTGACGTCATAGAGTGCCGAAAAACGATCGAGGAATTCGGCCAGATGTTCTGGATCGCTACTCAGTTTCTCGTAGTCTAGATGCTTGTCGAAATAGGCCGCCTGCTTGTCGATGTCCGTCATTGCAAAAGAATCTGGCAGCCCCAATGCGGTGTAGACTGTTTCTGCGAGCGCACGGTCGGCAAGAATGTTGTAGGCATTTTGGATCGTGGATGCTTGCCTCTCGAAATAGAGAGCCAGACGGACCCCGTTGTTCTGTTCGCCTTGCCGGATTTCAAGTGTTTGCCGGTGAAACTTGTCGACGATGCCCTCTTGGGTTCGTCTGAAGGCGGTCGTCGCCTCACCGTGGCTTGCGAAGTTAAATGTTTCAGCAAACTTCTGGTATCTCTGGTCCGTCAGCTGATTGGCAAATGAATCGCTTTTCGAAATGCCCTCTTCCAGAACCTTCCGCATGAACGCTTTTGCGTAGATCATGTCTTCCAGTCCCATGGCCGTCATAGCGTAGCGGTAGATCCTGTCATTCGATAGGAACTCATCAATCGACTTTATGTCGCTGATGTTCTCGCGATAGTACTCGGTCTGGCGTTCCACCATTGGATCTGATGCGACGGTTTGGATTGAGCGGTCCATATTGTTCCGAACCAGCTGTACCTGCGTAATCGTATTGATCATGTCCGCGCCCTTTAAGCGGTAAGTGTCTTGAAAACACTTTCGCGCCCCGAGCTTACGCCAAGCTGACTGGATGGCACCGGTGCAAACGGCCGTTCGGTCAGCTTCGGACAAGTCTCGTCCCCTAGCTTTTCACCAGCACAGTAAAACCTCACCCGATAGGAGCTGTTTGGTGACTATTATTATCGGCCTGATAATCGGCGCGGCATCCCTGATTGGCGGTTTCGCCGCCATGGGCGGAAAGGTCCTCGTTCTTTGGCAACCTTGGGAACTGGTGATCATTCTCGGCGTTGCAATTGGCGCTTTCATCGTTGCAAATCCCATGAAAGTCATACTCGGGACAACCGTTGCCGTTTCCGACGCATTGCGCAATGCGGTCCCGTCCAAACGTGATTACCTGGATGTGCTGGCACTTCTTTATGGCCTGATGCGCGAGTTGCGCGCGAAGGGCCGCAATGCCGTCGAACCGCATATCGAAGACCCAAGCACATCACCGATTTTCCAGAAGTATCCGTCGGTCCTGCGCGATGCCAACATGACAACGTTCATCTGTGACTATTTCCGCCTGATCATTGTCGGCAATGCACGAGCTCATGAAATCGAAGCTCTGGTCGATGAGGAAATCCAGACCATCCACCGCGATCAGATGAAGCCGTATCATGCAATGAGCAGCGTGGCCGATGCTCTGCCGGCGATCGGGATCATTGCTGCGGTCCTTGGTGTGATCAAGGCAATGGGCGCAATCGACCAGTCGCCGCAGTTGCTCGGCAGCCTGATCGGAGCCGCCCTTGTGGGAACGTTCATCGGGATCCTGTTCTCCTACTCCTTGTTTGGCCCCTTGGCAGCAAAGATCAAATCGGTCCGGGAAACGCGGCTGCGCAACTACATCGTGGTCAAGCAAACCCTGCTGGCCTTCATGAATGGTGCTGACCCGCAAATCGCGCTGGAGCATGGCCGTAAGACCATCTCCGGATATGACCGGCCAACCATCGACGAAGTCGAGAACGAAACCATGAGAGCCGGCGGCGCAGAAACCAGCACGGCCGATCTCCAGGGAGCCGCATAAACCATGCTCGATGCAGGAACAGACACGCAATCTGCCTCCAACTCAGAACGGGCGATGATCACGGACCGCCTGCTGGACGCCGCGGGTATCTCCGTAGACCGCCTGCCGATGCTGCCAGTGGTTTTCGACCGCATGGCACGGGTGATGGCAGATGTGATGCGCCAAAAATCACCGTCACCTTCCTACATCTCGGTCAGTTATGTGGAGAACAACCGGATTGGCGATGTTTTGGATGAGTTTGAATCCAATGCGCTTGTCGCCGTTCTCTACTCTCCGGAATGGGATGCCCGCGTGCTGGTCGGCTTCGACCGGGATTTCATCTTCACTCTGGTGGATGTGCTGTTTGGCGCCGACGGAACCGAGCCTCCAATTGATGAGGAACGGCCCTTTTCAAACATCGAAACGCGCATTGCCCGGACGATTTTTGAAGTTGCTGCAAAGTCTCTTGCAGAGTCTTTTGCGCCGATCGCAGAGACGACTTTGAAAATTGAGCGGATCGAAAGCCGCATGGACTTTGCGGTCGTCGGCCGACGGAATAATCCGGCGGTCGTTGGACGCCTGCTCCAGCAGGCCATCGGCCGCGGTGGTGAAGTCTTCGTCGTACTGCCGCATGCGACACTCAATCCGCTGCGTCAGGCCCTGTCCCAGGTCTTGTCTGGCGAAATGTCCGGTCGCGACAAACAATGGACGCAGCACTTCCACAACGAAATCCAGCGGACGGAAGTCAAGCTGGAAGCGATCCTGGAAGAACGCGAGATGCACCTTGGCGAGTTGTCGAACCTGAAGGTCGGCCAAGTGATTGAGCTTCAGGCAACTGCGCGCTCGCCCGTGACGCTCGCCTGCAACGACCAACCGATATTCACCTGCCAGCTTGGACAGCTGGACGGATCCTACACCCTGCAGATTGAAGAACTCATCCACGAGGAAGAAAAGGATCTTTTCGATGATCTCCGCAATCGTTGACGGCGTGCTGCTTCTGGCATTGGTCGTAACCACCATCCGAATGGTGCAAATGCAAAAGGATCTGCGCCGTTTGGGGTCCTATCACGAAGATTACCAGCGCATTTTCGACCAGACTGCGCTCGCGCTAGACGGGATTGAAGTCTCCATTCAGGAGATCAACGTCAAAGGCGCTCAGATCCTCAATGCGCTGGGCAATCGCATGGATGATGCCCGGGAGCTGATTGCTGAGATCGACGCCCTCACCCGCGAGGCAAAACGTCAGCAGTCGGTTCTGAAAGCAGAACTCAAGGAACTCTCGAGCTCTCATGCTCTCATGCAGAAGGCAAACCGCTTTACGCCTGTCCGTGAAGACCTTGATCTGTTCAATGATGAAACTGCGGCGCAGCCAACCCCTGTTTCGGCCGTGGCAAGCTCCCCACAAGATGGACCGGTTATTCACCGTGGAACCAGCGGTCCCAAGGCTCCGACCCGTGTGCACAAAATCGATAACACGCTCGGAAGCCCCTTCCGCTCAGTCTCTATGAACCAAAAGGATACGTTCTAATGTCCGACACGATCGTTGAAAACGTTGATGTAGAAACCGGTGCAACCATCAAAACGGCCGATGCGGCGAATTTCGCCAGGGTTGAAGCACCAGATAAGAAAAATGCCGGCGAGACCATGGGCGATGATCGCAACCTCGATACGATCCTCGGCATTCCTGTCAATATTCAGGTTGTTCTGGGCTCTGCAACCATGCTGGTCTCTAATCTTTTGAAGCTGGGCCGCGGCGCTGTCATTCCTCTCAACCATCGTGTTGGTGAACCGATCGACATTGTCGTGAATGGCCGTGTCATCGCCCGCGGTGAAGTGGTTGTTGTGGAAGACGACAACTCCCGTTTCGGTGTGTCCCTGACAGAGATCATCAGTTCACAAACAAGCCCGCTGGAAATCTAAACCACCCAGCCGGACGCCAGATTTCCCGAACCCTTTGATTGCCCATGCTCCTTTTGAGGAACACGCGAGAATGACAAGCCAAGCCAAAGCTGCCCCGGCTCCTGCCGCCGTCCCCAAGCCACCGGCTCCACCGATCCGGCGTTTGAATGGGGTGCAGCGTGTCGCCGCCCTGCTTCTATCGCTTGGACGGACCAGCTCCCAAAAACTGCTGCGCCATTTTGATCAGGAAGAGATCAGAATGATCACAGTTAGCGCGGCCCAGCTGGGAACGGTCGCTTCTGCGGAACTGGACAAGCTTGCCGAAGAGTTCATCGATCAGTTTTCCAACGGCACCACCTTGTTCGGCTCTGCCAATGAAGTGGAAAAGATGCTGGAAGGCGTTCTGCCGGACGAACAACTGGCGGACATCATGTCGGATGTCCATGGCAATTCAAACCGCTCAATCTGGGACCGGCTAACGACTGTTTCGGAAACCGTGTTTGCCAATTACCTGCTGAAAGAGCACCCGCAAACGGCGGCCTTGATCCTGACGAAAATCAAGCCAAGCGCAGCCGCAAAGGTTCTCGGCCACATCCGGGCCGACATGCGCAATCAGCTGGTGCGGCGGATGTTGTCGATCAAGGCGGTGGTCCCGGAAATCATGCGCGACGTGGAAAAAACGATGCATGAGGACTTCATGCTCAACCTGTCCGGAACACTGGAAGCGGACTCCCATGCGCGCATGGCTGACATCTTGAACAAGATGGAGCGGGATCACATGGAAGATGCGCTGGAAAACTTGAACGAGATCAGGCCGAAAACGGCAGAACTCCTGAAGGGTCTCCTGTTCACCTTCGACGACATCAGCAACCTCAATGCACGTACTCGGATGGCGATCTTCGATCAGATCCCGGCAGACCGGATTGTCCTGGCATTGAAGGGAACATCAGCTGAATTCCGCGAAGTGGTCCTCTCGTCCATGACATCCCGTGCCCGCAGGATTGCCGAACACGAACTGGCAGCTGGCGAGCCGGCAGCGCAACGAGACGTTCTGGAAGCCCGCAGCTCGATCACCAACCTTGCACTGGAAATGGCAGGACGCGGCGAAATCGAGCTTAATCCGAAACAGGATGAAGGGGCTTACTTTGCATAAGGACCACTTGTTCCGGCCGTACGGCGGTCTGCGTTTCTAAGGAGACTGCAGGGCGATGTCGGAAGAAGCGGATAAGGACTCAAAAACAGAGGAACCGACCGAGAAAAAGATCCAGGACGCAATTGAGAAGGGCAATACGCCGGTCTCCAAGGAAGCTCCTGTTCTTGCAATGTTGATCGGTGCCTTGTTGATCGGCGGTTTCGCAATAACATCTGGGGTGCGCCAGCTTGTTTCAGACATGGCGCACCTCCTGGACGTATCGGGAGGATTGGACCTTGGTAACAGCGCAGACGCACTCATGCTGTCCCACAGCCTGTCCATCAAGGTTGGGCTGTTCCTTGCGCCGATCATCGCAATTTTGTCGGCGTCCGGCCTTGCATCCGCTTTCCTTCAGAACAAACCAAGCATTGTTCCAAACCGGATCAAACCAGAACTCAGCAAGCTATCACTCAAAAAGGGCTGGTCGCGGATTTTTGGCGCCCAGGGCTTTGTCGAATTTCTCAAGGCTGTTTTCAAATTCAGCACGGTCAGCGCAATCGTGTATGCTCAGTTCCGCACTCATGAAGCGGATCTGATCAACGCCATGTTCACCGATCCAAGTGCCCTCCCCGAAATGATACTGCAGATATCTCTGCGGCTGATCTCCGGTGTCTGCATCGTCACAATCCTTCTCGTGACCGTCGATATCCTCTGGTCGCGTTCTCACTGGCGTAAGAACCTGCGGATGACCAAGCAGGAAGTCAAAGACGAGCACAAACAGATGGAGGGCGACCCCATCGTCAAGGCGCGGCAGAGATCGCTTGCTCGCGACCGCGCCCGGAACCGCATGATGTCGGCGGTTCCCCAGGCAACCCTTGTAGTCGCGAACCCGACTCACTTTGCGGTCGCTTTGCGGTATGACGGTGAGAAAAACCCGGCGCCGGTCGTTGTGGCGAAGGGACAGGATCTGATTGCTTTAAAAATCAGGGAAATTGCCGAGACCAACGACATCCCGGTGATCGAGGACCGGCAGCTGGCGCGCTCACTTTACGCAGCGACAGAAGTGGAGCGGATGATACCGCCTGAATTCTATCGCGCTGTTGCTGAAATTATCTGTTTCGTTTATTCACGCAAATCCAAGACCGCTGTATAAAACAATGAATAATGGAGGGTTTGGATGAGTAAGCTGCGTGAGGCTGCCGCAATGGAACCTGAAGCGGATGATAAAACCCGCAAGCGCCAGGCGGCAATTGCCGAGGCCTTGACCGGTTTCATTCAAGACTTGAAGCTCGTCGACGTTCTGGATTTTGCCGCTTACATCCGGCTCGAACAGCACGCCAACATCGCCGACCTTGTGAAGACCTCTGCCGAACTGTTCTTCAAGGAAGATACGCTGCGGTATTCCATGGGCGGACAGGCTGAGCTGGATTGGGATAGCCTGCCACGAATAAAGCTGGACCTGGAATTTCTGAACAAAGGTGTCTGGATCTATTTCACAGTTATCCTGGCCTCGCCCGACAATTCGGTAACAGTGTCTTACGTGGAAATCCCCGACTCTGGCGGCGATCCGGACAAGGAAGCCGAACTGATGCTCGAAGCATTGAAAGATGCCCGGCTCAAATAGGTTTGCGTGTCTTGGTGAGTGGTCCTTGTGTATCCTATGTCAAGGAATCCTACCTCAAAAACAGGAAATGGCCGCTCAATACAGAGCGACCAATTCATTTTCCAGACAGCTTTGGGAAAGACTGCGAATTTGCCCTAATCTGCGGGCAGTCCCAGCTTAGCGCCGTGGCAGGTATTTCAGCGGATCGACCGGCTTGTTGCCTTGGCGCAATTCAAAATGCACTTGCGGCTGATTGACCGAGCCGGTGGCGCCGGCGAGCGCGACAGGATCTCCGCGTCGCACCGTATCACCGCGTTTGACATTCAAGACGCTGTTGTGAGCATAGGCGGAAACCCAACCTTCGTCGTGGCGGACGAGCACAAGATTGCCATACCCTTTCAGCTCATTCCCGGCATAGATAACCGTCCCATCGCCGGCCGCTTTGACCGGCGTTCCCTCAGGAACCGCCAAATTCACGCCTTCATTGCGGCCACCACCCGGTTTTGCGCCGAAATCGGAAATGATACGGCCCCGAACTGGCCAACGGAACTTGGCAACAGGTTCATCGGCTTGCGGCTGAATGCTCGCAACCTCGATTGGTTTTTCAGGTGCAGCCTCCGTCTTGACCGGTGCATCTGCCGCAGAATCTGGAGCTGCAATTGGGGTTGTTTCAACCTGAATTGAATCGTCAGAACGGTTTGTTGAGACAATCCGGTCCGGTTGACGCTTGGGAGATGGAACACTTGAGCCACCACCTGCCACGGTCTGCGGGACAGATGCGGTGACGATCGGTGCGCTCACCGCTTGAGGCTTGCTCTTCGGCAATGCACTGACCGGGACAACCGGAGCTGCGACAATGGCAGGTGTTGATTGGGTCACCTGCGCGAAAGTCGGTTGCGCATACGGCTTTCGGTCCGGGCGCGGGGCCGCTTGCGACACATTTGGTATTGAGCCGGTAACGACATTTTCGTTCCGCGAAACAGTTGGCAGTTGCACGGCTCTCGTCTCACCGTCGGTGGTGCTCGTAGAACCATTGCGGTCTGAATAAACATAAGTCGGGATGATCAGAGACTGCCCCGCCTGCACACTGGACCGGCTCTGAAGACCGTTGACAGATGCGACAGCCTGAATGGGCACGCCATAGCGGCGGGAGATCGACGCGAGCGTATCGCCCTGCCGTGCTTTGATCTGGGTGCCGCCAGCTCCGGTCCAGCCTTTCCAGTCCTTGCCAGCAGCAAGTGTCTCCGGCGCAGGTACCGATGGGACTTGAGCCGAGGAAATGGACGGTGCAATGGGAGCACTGACGACAGCTGGAGAAGTTACAGGTGCGGGCCGACGCGGGATCGAACCGGTCGAGATAGGAGCAGACGTGTTTTGTGGCAAGCCAGCCGTCGTTCCACCGGTGCCGTTGATAATGTCCTGATAGGACGGTTGCACGGGGGAAGATCCGGTCAGGATCTCTTTCTGATTGGCGGTGCTGGCGGTGTAAATGTCGTTGGGTCCGAACCGCTCGGTGGCCGAGGAACACCCTGCAAGAGCTGCTGCTCCAAGAGTAACCGTTGCGACTTTACCCAGTAAATCCTGGCGGAGGAAACGCATCCGCTTTTTCATCGACTCAACCCAAACTGCTTTACATGGCTGCTGTGGTTAAGATTAGAAAGCAGTAAGGTTTATAAAGACTAAAGAAGAGGCTTCGAATTCCAGTCAATCTGAAAAACCTGCACGCCGCTAATGGCCTGCAACACCCGCAATTCTGCCGATTTTCAATTCAACTCAGGGCAATTGCATAAGGTAAACGCATATCGGACCTACCCGCCAGCATCCTCCGGGCAACCGGCTGGATCGTCCGACTCAGTTCCCTCGCATTCGCCAATCGTCGAGATCACTCCGCCCTGCAGTGGGACAACGGAATCGGTGTGAGATGAAACGTCCCATCGTCGGGCTCTCTTTGAAGAACGCGATCCCCGGCGTCGCACTGATTGAAATCGAGATCGGTCCCGCCTGTCAGTACGAGTTTGTCATCGGACCGGCCCTCCAGGAAGAAACGCCCGCCGTCACACTCGATTTGGCAAAGCAGCCGGTTGCCATTCGGATCGCAGATCGCATCCGTTTGCCACCCCTCGTTTTGCCCTTTCATCCAGACATCCAGCTTCACGACCAACCTTGGCGTATCCGGATAGGGTTGGAACGGGCTGTCCATCCCCAAAAGCTCTTGCTTCGACGGAAAGTGGCTGATTGCTATGTCGACAGTGTTTTGCGCAGGATGATCTTTTTGGTGCTGCAGACTGTAAGTTCGCCCATAGCAATTCGGAAAACTCATGAAATAGCCTTCGAGCGGCAATTCATCCGCCAACGGCGACCCCATTCCACAAACCAAGGCAGAAACAAGGACCAAGCGTCTTTTCAACTGCAACAGCATCTTGTGTTCCTCCTATTTCGCCTCAGCAGGAATGGGCTGGCTCCAGTCCCGTATCAAGAAAACGAAAATCCAATCGTTGACCGCTGTTTCCTTCCACCACAACATTGAGCCCGGTGTTGTCATTGACCCACCGTCCAGAAATTGATCCGGCGACCGCGTCGCAACTCGATCCGAGATAAACGATTTCCTTTGCCGCCAGAATATTTCCAGTAAAGCCGTCTCCGCCCGTGAACTCGAACCGGTACTTATCGATCAGGGACGTCAGGACATAACCATTGGGATTGGATTGAATTGAATACAACAGACCGTCACCACCAATGGCGATGAATTCAACACCTGCTGCATATGAGGGCAATTGTTTTTCGACCCAGTCTTCTGCAAGAGAAGGACTTACAAGGCCCAGAAAACATGTAATCAAAATAGAAAAACGCTGACACGCCATACCGTCCCCCAAATACGGTTTCATTCGTATCATGACGCTACGGCAGCAACAACATGCGTCATAACAGGGTTCTACAGATGTTGAGCAACACCCGGCATAAGGGAAACCCAGCGGACTTCCGCAACTGTCTTGCTTGCGCCGATGCTCTCGGCTTTGGTGATCCTTACGAGCGATTGGGCTTTTGCCGGCGGGCCCAATGGAGCGATCAAAATGCCATCCGGTCTAAGCTGCGCGATCAAAGTATCGGGTATTTCCGAGACTGCGCCGTTCAGAACAATCCGGTCAAAGGGGGCTTTCTTCTCAAGACCCGAGAGCCCATCCCTGTGTTCCAGCGATACGTTTGTCTGTTTCAAGGCCGCCAGGCGTTGATCCGCCAGCTTGAGAAGGGTCTGATATCGGTCAAGACTGTAAACATGCCGGACAAGCTGTGAGAGGATTGCAGTCTGGTACCCGGACCCCGTGCCGACCTCCAAAACCGTTTGATCTGACTGCAAGTCGAGAAGCTGGAGCGCAAACGCAACCTCGCTTGGCGCGGTCATGGTCTGCCCGCACTCCATTGGAAGTGCGGTGTCTTCGTAAGCCAGATTGTGATAGCGGGCCGCAAGAAAAAGCCGTCGTGGCAGACGTTCAATGGCAGACAGAATGTTCACGGAGGCTATGCCGCGCTGACGCAAGCCAAGCACCAGGGCCGCACGCGCCTCCGCTTCATCCGGCAAGTTCGATTGCGTTGCCCGGTCGTCATCACCGGGAACGAAAGCGGCCATTCACGCGTTCTCCATTACCCGCCCCCGGGAGACCCGTTTGCCGCCGGACATCCCTGGCAGCCTGCAGATGGGTCAACCATGAGAGATTCTCACCGTCACCCTGTCCTCATACTGACCGACCCGAGCACAAAGACACAATGGCCGTTCCGGTGTGGCGCCCTGTTTTCCCGGTTAAAGAACCTCCTGGGCACTCATCTTGAAAGATGTCGTCTCAGCAAGAGAAGGAAATCAGCCCAAGCTGTCCGCCAACCGACCGACGAGATCATGCGCCGTCAGATCGATCCGCAGCGGGGTTACGGAGACATACCCATCGGCAACGGCGTGAAGGTCAGAATTATCCAAAACTGATTTTCCGCGGTCCTGGAATTTCAGCCAGTAGTAAGGGTTGCCGCGGCCATCAGTCCGCTCATCAATGGACAGGCCGCTTTGTTCATGATGCCCCTGCACCGTGACCTTCACGCCCTTAACCGCATCGGCGGGCCCAACCGGGAAATTGACATTCAAGAGGGAGTAAGGCGGCAGGTCGAAGGTCATCAGTTTCTTGAAGAGCTCCGGAGCATGCGCCTCCGCAACACCGTAATCCGGCTCTGATTTCGGGTTCCAGCTGTAGGCCTGGGAAACCGCGATCGAGCGGATGCCGAGGATTGCAGCTTCTATCGCCCCTGCCACTGTCCCTGAATAGGTGACGTCTTCTGCAAGGTTCTGCCCGCGGTTTATCCCAGAGAGCACCAGGTCCGGCAGACCCGGAAGCACCTTACGGCAGCCCATGATCACGCAATCGGTCGGAGTGCCTTTCACTGCGAAATGCCGGTCGTCGATCTGGCGCAGGCGAAGCGGATCTCCAAGGGTCAGCGAATGCGCAACGCCACTTTGATCGGTCTCCGGTGCAATCACCCACACATCGTCGGAGAGCATCTTTGCGATCCGTTCGAGGGCGTAGAGCCCTGAAGAATGAATGCCGTCGTCATTGGTGATCAAAATGCGCATGAAAAATCCGTTCTTGGCCAAAAGGTAGGGGTTAAGGGCCTGATGCCCTTAACCGATCTTTTCCAAACCGCCCATATAGGGCCGCAGGACGTCCGGCACAGTAATGGACCCGTCCGCGTTTTGATAATTTTCAAGAACTGCGATCAGCGCACGCCCGACCGCGATCCCGGATCCATTCAGCGTGTGGACATGCACAGGCTGCTTGGAATCGGCAGGACGGAAGCGCGCATTCATGCGCCGGGCCTGAAAATCACCACAGACGGAACAAGACGAAATTTCACGGAACGTGTCCTGCCCCGGCAACCAGACTTCGATGTCATAGGTCTTGCGGGCTCCAAAGCCCATATCGCCAGTACACAACGTCATGACCCGGTAATGAAGGCCGAGTTTCTGCAGGATCATCTCGGCGCAACCAAGCATCCGCTCCAATTCATTGAGCGACTCCGCCGGTGTCGTGACAGACACCAGCTCGCATTTCTGGAACTGGTGCTGACGCAACATGCCCCGGGTATCCCGGCCCGCAGAACCAGCTTCAGACCGGAAACAATAGGTCAAGGCGGTAACACGCAGCGGCAGTTGATCCTCGGACATGATCTCTCCGGCCACCAGATTGGTCAGCGGGACTTCAGCGGTCGGGATCAGGTAATGATCAGTTGTGGTCTTGAAGAGATCTTCTTCAAATTTCGGCAACTGGCCGGTGCCATAGAGCGGATCGCTGTGAACCAGCAGCGGTGGCGAGACTTCCGTGTAGCCGTTTTCCTGCGTGTGCATATCGATCATGAACTGACCGAGCGCCCGCTCCAGCCGCGCTATCTGGCCTTTCAGAATGACAAAACGCGAGCCGGACAACTTGGCAGCGGTGGAGAAGTCCATCCCACCAAGCTCTTCACCAAGTTCGTAATGCTCCTTCGGCGCTTCATTGAAGGTGAACGCCGGTTTGTCGCCATGGGTCCGATAAAGCACATTGTCCGCTTCATCCGCGCCTTCCGGCACATCATCATGCGGAAGGTTCGGAATGACGGCCATCGCCTCTTCCAGAGCTGCGATCAGCTTGCGTTCTTCTTCCTCACCAGACTGGATGAAGGCCTTAATCTGAGCGACTTCGTCGATCAGCTCTTGAGCCCGGGCATCATCTCCGGAGCCTTTGGCCTTTCCGATTTCTTTGGAGGCCGCGTTGCGCCGTTCCTGGGCTTCCTGCAGCTTGGTGATGTGGGAGCGACGGGAATCGTCCAAGGCAATCAATTTGGCAGCAGAAGGCTCGTAGCCCCGCTTTGCCAAAGCCTTGTCGAAGGCATCTGCGTTTTCCCGGATCCATTTGATATCAAACATCTTCGCTTCCCGAACGGCGGTCTTTGTCTAAGGACTGGCCGCCGCGGGAGGAAGATTAAGCTTTAGAATTATGCCGCAGCATCCTCAGCTTCACGCTCGGCCTCACGTTCCGCGCGCTTTTTCTCCACCATCCGGACGGACAGAATGGAGACTTCGTAGAGAAGCAACGTTGGCAGTGCAAGACCGATCTGCGAGATCGGGTCCGGTGGTGTCAAAATAGCCGCAGCCGCAAAGGCACCAACGATCGCGTATTTGCGTTTCTGCTTGAGACCTTCAGCCGTCACCATGCCTGCGCGGCCCAAAAGCGTCAGGATCACCGGCAACTGGAACACGAGACCGAAAGCGAAAATCAGGATCATGATCAGACCGAGATATTCGCTCACCTTTGCAAGGTGTTCGATCGCCACTTGGCCTGACCCGCCGGTTTGCTCCATCGATAGGAAGAAGCCCATCGCCATCGGCATGACGAGGAAATAAACCAGACAGGCCCCGATCAGGAACAGGATGGGTGTAGCAACCAGGAACGGCAGGAAAGCGCCACGCTCATGCTTGTAAAGACCCGGTGCCACAAACATGTAGACCTGGCTGGCAATCACCGGGAACGCCAGAAACAAGGCGCCGAAAAGCGCAAGTTTCAGTTGCGTGAAGAACCATTCCTGCGGGGCCGTGAAGATCATCTTCACGTGCTCCGGGTCCGGCGCGGCACGCAGGTACGGCACAGTCAGGATGTTGTAGATGTCGGTGGCGAAATAGAAGCAGATCACGAACATCGCCAGGATGGCCGCGATGGACCACATCAACCGCTGCCGCAGTTCGATCAAATGCTCGATCAAGGGCGCCTTTGAGGCGTCGATATCTTCCTGGCTCATGCCTTGGCTTCTTCCGTCACCGGCGCTTCCTCCGGCGCAGCGGGTTTCGCCGCCGAAGCTACCGGCGTTTCAGCCGGTTTGCTCTCAGGCTTCGGGTCTGTGTCCGCTTTTGCCGCTGGTTTTGCCGGAGGGGTCTTCTTGGCCGCATCCTCTTCGATCGACTTCTTCAAGTCGCCAAGCGGATTGAAGTTTGCGGCTTCCTCGACCTGTTTCTTCATGTCGGCGATATCGGCCTGCTGTTCTGCTTCGCGCAGGGCTTCATTGAACGTCGACTGAAATTCACGCGACATCCGGCGCATCTTGCCCATTGTCTGGCCAAGAGTACGCAACATACGCGGCAAGTCTTTCGGCCCTACGACGATGATCGCGATACAGGCGATCACCAAGAGCTCCGTCCAACCAATATCGAACATAGGTACTTTCGCCCCTTAAGGAGACGCGACGCAGATAAAGATCAGCTCGCTTTGGTCTGATCTTCCGCTTTGGTGGACTTCACGGTCTCACCGCTCTCATGATCGATGGTCTTGGGAGCATCGGCGGTATCGTCTTCAGCCATTCCCTTTTTGAAGCTTTTGATTCCCTTGGCGACATCGCCCATCAACTCGGAAATCTTGCCACGTCCGAACAGCAAAACCACCACGACTGCGATGATCAAAATCTGCCAGATACTTATACCCATACGCCAAACTCCTGATAACCGGCTTCCTCGCCCTTGGAGCCCTTGTACAAAACTGGCTCCTTGCCTGCAACAATACATGCCAGATTGTTTCTGTACTCCTAGACAGAAGGATAAGCCGGAGAATTATTCTTACCTGATTTGGGGTCACGACCGCGGAAAGACAAGGACATCCTTGGGATCAGTGGTCACGCCAACGTCCATGCCCTGTTCCCATTCGCACCCGGCCCGCACGCGGGCCTGCAAAGGTTGGTCGAGACCTTCAACGATAATTGTCAGCAAATCGACTTCTCCGACGAATCGTTTGGACTGGATTCGCCCCCTCACGCCGCACAAGCCGGCCTTGCCAAGAAGAATGCCCTGCGGACGAATGCAGACATCGGCAGATCCCTGGTTCATCCCGGTCGAGGCAACAATACCGAGCGGCGTCTCAACACCGGAAGACGTCACCCTGCCTTCGATTTGATTGAGTTCGGAAAAGAACCGGGCGGCGAACAAGTCGGCCGGATTATTATAGAGCTCGGCCGCGGTCCCGTGCTGAACGAGCTCCCCGCGCCGCATCAACGCGATCTGGTCGCCCATACGCATGGCCTCTTCCGGGTCGTGGGTCACGATGATGCAGGTGGCGCGCGTCTCGCGGATCACCGCCAGCGTTTCATCACGCACGCTGTCGCGCAGGCGTTTATCGAGACCTGAAAACGGTTCATCCATCAAAAGGATGCCCGGTCGCGGCACCAGGGCCCTGGCAAGCGCAACGCGCTGCTGTTCGCCCCCGGAAAGGGCATGCGGATAATCGTCGGCATAGTCTGCCAGGCCCACCCGGCGCAAGGCCGTCAAAGCGGCTGCACTTGCGGCTTCTTTACCCAGCTTCTTGATACCGAACACCACGTTGTCCAGGATCGTCATATGCGGAAAAAGAGCATAGTCCTGAAACATCAGACCGATACCGCGCCGTTCGGGCGGGACAAATGTCTGCGGTCCGGCGATCTCCTTGCCGTTGATCAAAACCCGGCCCGCGCTTTGCCGTTCAATCCCGGCAGCAATCCGCATCAACGTCGTCTTGCCACAGCCAGAATGGCCGAGCAGGCATAAGATTTCACCCGGCGCAATCGAGAGGCTCAGGTTCCGGACGGACGGCACACCCTCATAGTCATGAGAAATATTCTCGAAGACCAGGCCTGCGGCTATCGTGGCACTTGCTGACCCGCGCGCACCCCACGTTTTCGGACCGCCATTCCAATTGGATTCGTTGGATTTGAACATCAGCTACCGGCAGTCTCATCCGTTTCTTCATCGAACAATGTGCCGTCCTCTAAAGGATCTTCGTCTTCGGTCAAGGCAGCATCGTCACTTGGCGTTGGCACCAGGAAGGACGCAGGGATCGCGCTATCAAGCAACCCTGCCCCTTTCAACTCTTCAAGACCCGGCAGATCCTTGACGTTTTCCAGACCGAAATGGATCAGAAACTGCTCGGTTGTTCCGTAAGTGACCGGACGTCCCGGGGTTCGCCTGCGGCCGCGCATCCGGATCCAGGTTGTTTCCAAAAGGACATCCAGCGTTCCTTTTGATGTCGATACGCCGCGAATTTCTTCAATTTCGGCCCGCGTCACAGGTTGGTGATACGCGATGATGGCCAGGGTCTCAAGCGCTGCGCGCGACAGTTTGCGTTGTTCTTCAACGTTCCGGTGCATCAAGTAACTGAGATCTTCGGCTGTCCGGAAACACCACTTGCCCGCAAGCCGAACCACATTGACACCGCGCGGCGCATACATTTCCTGTAGCGCTTCCAGCAACCCGAGAACATCGGTTCCCTCCGGCAAACGGAGTGTCAGCTCTTCAAGCGACAATGGTTCGGACGAGGCAAACAGAAGTGCTTCGACCATCCGGAGGCCACTAAGATCCTCAGAGGCTTTTTGGGGTGCCGCGCCCAAATCCGCACCGCCCTCCAAGTGAAGCTGTTCCAGCTCAGACATCTTGGTCCGATTCCTGTTCTAGGGCGCGAATGTAGACCGGTGAAAACGGCTCTCCCTGGCGAATTTCGACCTGTCCCTCTCTAACCATTTCAAGGCTTGCGGAAAAGCTGCTTGCCACGACCGTCGCCCAATCCTTGTTGTCATAAAGGTAATCGCGAAGGTAGGCATTCAAAGGGGTCCATTCACTGACCCGGCCGACGAGCTTGGTCAGCAGCTCCCGCGCCTCCTGGAGTGACCAAACTGTTCTGCGCAAAACCCGGACAGATGTAACAGACTGACGCTGGCGCTGCGTGGCGTAGGCCGACAGGAGGTCGTAGACAGAGGCATCCCAGATGCTTTTGTGGACGACCGACATGGTCTCAGGTTCACCCCGGAAAAACACATCGCGCCCTGCCCGGCTGCGAGCCAACAGTTTTTCAGAAACCTCCCGCATGGCCTCAAGTCGGCGCAAACGAAAAGCAAGCGCTGCGGCCAATTCCTCACCTGTGGGCTCGTCTTCGTCCTTTTGTTCGGGAAGCAAAAGGCGGGATTTTAAATAGGCCAGCCACGCGGCCATCACCAGATAGTCCGCGGCGAGTTCAAGACGCATCCGCCGGGCTTCGGTCACAAACTCCAGATACTGCTCAACCAAGGCCAGGATCGAGATTTTTGCGAGATCCACCTTTTGCGTGCGCGCAAGACCGAGAAGCAGATCTAGCGGCCCCTCAAAACCGTCGACGTCCACAACCAGCTGCGGATCGGAAGTCGCCCGTTCCTCGCTTGTGTGCACCGCGCTCAGAAGGTCAAATGACTTGTCTGGCGCGGATGCGGGTTGTGTGTCCTGCTCCGCCATTTGGTGTCCCGTTACACTCCCGCCCAGCCTGTCAGGGATTTAAACTCTGCCCAGGCCTTGTCTGCATCAAAGCCTTTCTCCAACGGTTTATACCCAGCCAAAGCCAAGTTGCAGCGCTCCAGCGAACGCCCAGCAAGGTCCGGCGCGGCATCCGCAACGGCCTGCATTTCCATCATATCGCCATTGCAGTGAAGCACGACATCGCATCCGGCATCCCAGATTTTTTTGGACCGGCTCGACACATCACCGCCAAGCGCTTTCATCGAGATATCATCACTCATCAGACAGCCATCGAAGCCGATTTCATCGCGGATAATCCCATTTATGACCGCACTGCTCTGCGTCCCCGGATTTTCGGGGTCTATGCTCTCATAAAGCAAGTGCGCGGTCATACCCAAAGAGATGTCTGCAAGCGCCTTGAATGGCAGGAAATCCACAGCTTCCAATGCGTTTTTGTCAACCGTGACCCGTGGCAGTTCCAGATGACTGTCCACCTTGGCGCGGCCATGCCCCGGAATATGCTTGATGACAGGTAGAACGCCCCCGGCGATCGCGCCGTTGATCATCTCACGTCCGAGGATGGCAACAGTTTCCGGATCATCTGAAAGCGCGCGATCTCCGATCGCATCGACGGTGTCCGGAAACCGCACATCAAGGCACGGCAAACAGTCGATTGTAATTCCGACCTCGGACAGATCTGCGGCAATCAGCTGCGCGCCCAGGAACGCCGCCCGTTTTCCAGCGGCCTCATCCGTCTTGTAGAGATCTCCGAAAAGCTTGGATGCTGGATATTTGCGCCAATGCGGAGGCCGTAGCCTCTGCACCCGGCCGCCCTCCTGATCGACGAGCACCGGCGCATCTGCCCGGCCGACAGCATCCCGAAAAGTCCGGGTCAATTCTCGAACCTGATCCGGACTGTCGACATTCCGGGCAAACAGGATCAGTCCCCAGGGATTATGCTCTTTGAAAAACGCTTGTTCAGCAGCGGAGAGACTTGTGCCGGCGCAGCCGGAAATAAAGGCTTTGATCATGATCATCGCTTACCGGCACCACCCCTGCCCGTCAAGAAAGGTCCGGTTCCCCGGTAAGCGCACTTGCGCTTCGGATGCGAACTTGCGATCTAAATCTACCAATCCTTTTTCAAGTGGAGTTGCTTTCCATGCGCGCGCGCCATGACATTCCGGCCGGCACCTTGCACCGGATTTCCGTCACATCTGAAATCTTGACCCAAAACCGGCTTGGCGACCCGGCAACGCGCGAAGTGGTCGTTTATGTCCCACATGGACATAACGGCACAGGGCTGCCGCTTCTGGTGGATATCGTTGGCTATACGTCCGGCGGCCCGGCGCATGCGAACTGGAAGAATTTTGGCGAAAACGTTCCGGAGCGCTTGGATCGGCTGATCCATGATGGCGCACTCCCCCCGGTTGTTGTCGCCTTCCCGGACTGTTTCACGCGTCTTGGCGGCAACCAGTATATCGACAGCACAGCCATGGGACCTTGGGCAACGTGGCTCACCACGGAAATGCTCCAAGCTGTCGAAGGCCAATTCGGCTGTGGCGGGGACGGTAAACGCGGATTATTCGGCAAGTCATCCGGCGGTTATGGCGCCATTGTTCACGCCATGAAACACGCTGACGTCTGGTCGGCAGCGGCTTGTCACTCAGGAGATATGGCGTTTGAACTCTGTTACTTGCCGGAAATGCCAAGTGCGCTGCGGGCAATCCAGAAACATGGGTCAATTGAGGCCTTTGTGCGCTGGTTTGAAGCCGGACCGAAGTATCCCGGAGGCGCGTTGCATGATCTGATGACCTTCGCAATGGCAGCCACCTACGATCCAGATCCGTCGCCGGACACCTTCTGCGGGATTCGCTTACCGGTTGACCTTGAGACCTGCGAAATCATTGAAGACCGCTGGAATGCCTGGCTGTCCTGGGATCCTGTGCAAATGGTCGAAGCGCATACCGATGCCTTGAAATCCATGAAGGGGCTCTGGATCGATTGCGGGTACATCGACCAATACAATCTGGTCTATGGTGCGCGCCGTTTGAAACGGAAGCTCGAGGCCGCCGGTGTTGATCACGTCTATGAGGAGTTCAACGACACCCACTCGTCGATTGACTACCGGATGGACGAAAGCCTGCCGTTCCTTGCAAATGCTCTTTTGAAGTAGGGATCTACCGGCCCAAGCGCAGGGTCAAGACTGCGCCCCCGGCCAGGATCAGCAGCGCACCAACAAGGGCTTCAGGTCCCGGCACTTCGCCCCAAACGGCATAACCAAACATGGCCGAGAGGACCACGGTGGCGTAAAAAGCAGGGGCAAGTGTTGCTGCGCCAGCACGTCGGTAGGCCGAAATGTTGAAAGACTGGCCGACAATTGCGAGCGGACCAAGCCAGGCGAACGCAAGCAGATCGCTCACCGCAATGCCGTCTCTGGCGATCAGCCAAATCACCGGAACCGCCAAAAACAACGCTGCAAACACGTTTACATAGGCCAGGATCGTTACTGTATCTTCGCGCTGGGCGATGTAGCGCATGATCAAGCTTTCCGCAGCCATGAAGAGCGCACTTGCAATCGCCGCAATGGCCCCAACGAGCGCCATTTCCGAATTCTGGGCCACACTGTCGGCCGATTGAACGACGAGATAGGCGCCGAGCATACTCATCGCTCCGGCGATCCAATGCTTGCCGGTCACCAGCTCTTTCAGGATCAACCCGGCCAAGGCAATCGCAAAGATGCCTTTCGTCAATCCAATTGCGGTCGCATCCGCAAGCGGCATCACGGACGCTGCATAGACCGCACAGGCCAAGCCTCCCACACCGCACACTGCTCGCATCAAGTGAAGTATCCATAAAGGACTTAACTGCTTGTGGAGCGGAACTTTTTTCACGCTGGCAACACACAAGATGGTTGCGGCCCCACCGGCAAACCGAAGCCAGACGAGTGCAACGATTGGCAACACACCGCCTGCCAGTTTCCCGGCCGCAAAAATCGGCGTGAAAGCTGACATCCCCAGGAGCGCCAGAAACAGTGCCGCGGGGATGTTTTCGCGCTGGCCGATGGCGGCAGATGGTGTCACGGCGACGGCTCCAGATCTTGAATGTGATGATTGGGAACTAGCACTCAAAGGTTCGTCGAAACAGATGCCAGTTCCTCATGCACCCCATGCGAAAACGCATACCATTGCCCTTACTTAAGCGAATACGTATACTATGTTCATGAATTGGGATGATCTAAAACTCGTGGACGCTGCGGCTCGCGCGCGGTCTTTATCCGGCGCAGCCAAGGCATTGGATATCAGTCAACCGCAGCTCAGCCGGCGCTTGAAAGCATTCGAAGACCGCGTCGGAGCGCGGCTGTTTGACCGAACACCTTCAGGTCTCAAACCCACCGAAGCGGGGCAAAGGCTTATTCCACTCGCCGCAGATATGCGTCAACGTGCGGATGCAGCGGCGCGCATCATGCCAGATCTGGCCGGTGCTTCGCTCAGGGTCGTTCGCGTTGCCGTCGATGAGGTGCGCGCCCGTGTCCTGACAGACATGTATCCTCTTCTGGATGAACGGCTCAAAGACATTGAGCTTGAGCTGATCTCCAGCCACAGCCATGTCGATCATCAAAGCCGCAGCATCGAATTGCAGATCAGAAACTGCCTACCAGAGACCGATACGCTGATTGCCCGGAAAATCGGCGATCTCGCTTATAGCGTTTATGCGAGCAAATCCTACGCGGCGGCCCACCCATCTGTTTTTGAAGAAGCGCGGTACTCAGCGTGCAGTTGGCTTGGATTTACGCCGGACGACCTCTGGTATCCGGCGCATAATCGCTGGCTCGCAGAACGCCTGCCCGCGCCACCCCGACTGCGCACCAACACCATGACCACAATGATGAACATGATTGCGAGCGGATCCGGCCTTGGATTGCTTCCAGTCTTCATGGGTGACCGGCATCCAGACCTCGTACGGGTCATGGACCCCTTGCCGGAACTCACAAATCCAGAGCATATCATCGTTCACCGCGATGTCCGGCGTGAACCTGCCGTCCGTCTGGCGATCGACGCTATTTCGGATGTTTACCGGCACATGACCCCGCACCTTCTCGGTTTGCAGAGCCAAGTCAAGATGACAGCAGCCGAATAAAAAATGGCCGGAAAACCCGGCCATCTTAATTGTTGTATTGATGCGCCCTGGTCTATTGCCTGCGGACGAAGCAGTCGCCGCCGGCGCCTTGCAGCTGTTCACACAACCTGATGGCTTCGTCACGCGATCCCGTCGGGATCCGGGCCCGGTAAAAAACCCCCCGATCGCCGAGGTCCGCCGCCACAATCACGGCGTTCACGTTCCCGATAATCGACGGGTAGCGACGTTGTAGTGACGAATAGGCATCGCTCGCAGCTGAAGCTGAGCGCTGAGACGTCACCTGAACGATATACGTTCCGGCCGGTATCGAACCGGTGCCGACAGTTGTTGCGGCAGGTGCCGCGGTTGTGGCGGGCGCTGGAGCCGACGCCGGTTGAGACAAGTTCAGTGGACCATTGTTCTGCGTTGCCGGTGCAGGATTTATTGCAGCTGCGGGTGCTTGCGCAACTTGCACAGGGGCAGCGGGTTTCTTACGCGGCAGGACAGTCGGGACAGGTCCGGCAGGCTCTTCAACCGGCACAGCAGGTTCTGCTGCAGCAACGATTGCAGGCGTTGTCGGTGCCGGTGTAGCGGGCTGAGGCGTTCCGGCAGCCGGTTCAGCCGGTGTCGGAGCCGCTGCCGGTTCCGGCGAAGGTGTTGCCGTAATCGGCTGAGTTGCAACAACACGGGGCTCAGCCGGCGCAGGGGCTGCCGGTTGCGCGGTGCCAGTCACTGCTGGGGCCGCATCCTCGCCCGACACTATGGTTCCGTCCGGACGAACTACAACTGTCCGGACCCGCTTGGTTGCCCCTGGAACGAGTTCCGCACCGGATTGAACACCGGCAGGTGCTGGCGGCAAGGAGGCAGGTTCAGGTGTTTCCGGACGCGCGAGTTGTGTCGGCGCATTTTCGTTGCGACCATCAACGCGATCGTAGATCAGCTTGGCAGACTGATTGTTGCCGGCAGACGGATCCTGCTCTTCCGGGAAAATTTTGAGTGGCTCTTGCAGTCCGCTAATCACAGGCGGCGGGCCATCCGGGACTGCGATTGTGTCGGTATCCAGGAAGAAGAACCCAACAGCGCCAAGTGCAGCAACGCCCAAGACACCAGCAGCAACAAAGATGCCACGACGCGAACGTTCTTCTGCGTGTGGAACCGCAGCTTGCTCTGCGCGCGAGTGCGGCGGCAAAACCCCACTGCCCTTCAGTGTCGGATCACTCTCCTGCATCGCCCGTGCGACAGCGTCGAGATCATAACCTTCTGGCGGCGGCGGCGTGTCATCATCGCTAAGTTCACGAACAGCGTCTGCAGCTGCCGGCCAGACCATATCGTCGATGTCATCAGCTGACTGCCGACCCGGAGCCTCGGCAGCATAACCTGCCGCAGTGGCCTTCGTTTCTGCCGAAGCTTGTGCCGCGGCAGGCTCAGATGAATTCTCTGCCGCGCTTTGTTGACGAGCCCGGTCGTCCCGCTCCGGAAAATCAAGATCTGCAAGAAGCGTATCGATCCCGGCGATTGATTTCTGACTGTTCTCGGAGGCCTGAGGTCCACTTTCGGAAGCCGCGCCACCCTGTGGCGTGGTTAGCGCAGCAAACAGATCATCTTCGTTGATTGCCGGTCGTTGCGGTGCCGGGGCGGACGGCGAAGAGACTTCAGGCTGAATGTCCTGCGCCGGACGTTCAAAAGCCTGCGTAGATGGTGGAGTTTCCAAACCGAATGCCGGACGCGGGTCGCCGGCGCGGCTTACGGTATTATCCGGAGTTACTGTGTCGGAATAGTTTTCGGAGCGCACCGGAGCCGGTGCTTGACTGTAGCTTGCCGTGTGCGCTTGGTACCCACCAGAATAGTAGTTTGATGCCGGCTGCTGAGTTTGCGGCGGAGCTTCTGGTTGTGGAGCTGCCGGCGTGGAGGCGGTATTCTGACCGTAATCCTGCTCTCCGGGCTGATCGATGGTCTGACGCAGGGCGCCCTTCAGCTCATCTTCAAGTTCAGCGGTCAGATTCTGTTCAAGATCATTCGCTACAGAGGCTGCCAAGCCTGTTCCAAAATCACGCCCGAAATCGACAGCAGGTCCGCGCGGTTGAGGCGGAGACGATGGTTGGAAGCCTGGTTGCGCTGGCGCTGAGACTGACGGTGTGGGCGCAGATGGTGCCGGTCGGTTCATCGCGCTTGCAGCTTTGGCTTCAATCGTGTCCAGCTGCGGCACCTGCGGCCAGCCAGGCACATCATTTCTTGGCTCGGACTGGGCTTGATAGCCAGCTGCAGAGCTTTCTGAAGACTGCACCACACCCTGGGTGACAATAGAACCGGGGGCGGTGGCTTGCTGCGGAGCATCGAAGCGCGGCGACTCGCTGGAAAGTGGGGCGTCGGAGCGCGGAATTTCTGGTGATTGCCCGGCGCCGAATACGGGTTCCTGGCGCGGTGGAATGGGATCTGCAGCGGGTTTCGGCTCACTCGCGAAATCATCCAAGTCTGCGAAATAATCAGTGCTTCCAACCCGGCCGCTGCTCACCGGCGCCCCCAATTGCTTGTTATTATGGACAATGCGCGCCAATTCAATCAGCGGATCTTCACCAGACGGCCGGTTTCCCCCGGACGGTGCCGGGGTCTCTGCCGTATCTGGCCGCTTTTTGTCGTATTCGTCTGACATGAGCGCTCTAAAGAACCGGTTTCGTTACGCTACGTTTTATCAATATACCCTGATCACTTCTCACAAGGCATATCAGCGCATTTCCTCAGGAGCTTGTACACCGAGAATCGCCAAGCCTGACGAAAGTACCAAGGATACTGCACGAACCAAAGCAACACGCGCTACGGTTAATTTCGTGTTACTAGAATCAATAAAACGTAAATGAGGCAATTCCTTGCCTCTATTCCAGTGACCGTGCAGTGAACTTGCAAGTTCATGCAGGTAAAACGCAATTCTATGCGGCTCATGAGTGTCGGCAGCTGCCTCGACAACTTTTGGCCACTCAGCCATTTTACCGATCAATTCGAGCTCACCGATGTCATCAAGCAGGGAATAGTCGGCACCCGCGAGTACAGAATCACTCAAGTCTTGCCCGGACAGTTCTTCTGCGGCCTGCCGCAAGACAGAGCAGCAGCGCGCATGGCCATACTGAACGTAAAAGACCGGATTGTCCTTGGACTGCTCCGTTACCTTTTTGAAGTCAAAGTCGAGTGGCGCATCGTTCTTCCGGAACAACATCATGAACCGGACAGGATCCGATCCAACTTCATCGACAACTTCGCGCAGGGTAATGAAATCACCGGACCGCTTTGACATCTTCACCGGCGCCCCGTCGCGCATGAGTTTCACAAGCTGGCAGAAACGGACGATGACGTCGGTATCGCCACCGGAAACAGCCTTGCCGACCGCTTGCAAACGTTTGGCGTAGCCGCCGTGGTCCGCACCAAGAACGTAGATCGCTTCCTTGAAACCGCGCTGGAACTTGTCCTCGAAATACGCAACGTCGGCAGCAAAATATGTATAGGAACCATCTGACTTTTTCAGCGCCCGATCGGTATCGTCCCCGAAATCGCTTGCCCGGAAAAGTGTCTGTTCCCGATCTTCCCAGTCGTCCGGGACCTGGCCCTTGGGCGGTGGAAGTGTACCTTCATACACAAGGCCCTTGGCCCGCAGTCCATCGAGCATGTGATCAATCTTTGATTCGTTGCCGCCACTACGTTCATGCAAGGATCGTTCGGAGAAAAAGACCTCGTGCTCAACACCGAGCGCTGCGAGATCCGAGCGGATCAAATCCAGCATCGCAGCAATCGCCCGTTGCTTGACCTTCGGGAGCCAATCGGCTTCGTCCTGATCGAGCAAATCACTGCCGAATTCGTCCTTCAGCGCCACGCCAACCGAGATGAGGTAATCTCCGGGATAAAGGCCTGCCGGGATCTCGCCGATATCTTCGCCAAGTGCCTCGCGGTAGCGAAGAAAAGCACTGCGGGCGAGCGTGTCGATCTGAGAACCGGCGTCGTTGATGTAGTATTCTTTGACCACTTCATTGCCGGCAAAGGCCAGCAAATTGGCGAGCGCATCGCCAACCACTGCACCACGAATATGTCCGACATGCATCGGGCCGGTCGGGTTCGCAGAGACATATTCGACATTGACCTTGGAAGGATCAGCGGTCTTCGTGCCGCCATAACCAAGGCCTTCCGCAAGAATGCTCCCAAGTATCTTCTGCCAGACACTCTGGTCGACCCGCAGATTGATAAATCCAGGTCCAGCGACCGTGGTTTCGGTAATTTCCGGATCTTTTGAGAGCTCGGCAACCAAACGCTCCGCCAGATCACGCGGCTTCATGCCGAGCGGCTTTGCAAGAACCATTGCCGCGTTGGTCGCAAAGTCCCCATGAGCCGGATCCCGAGGTGCCTCGACGACAACGCGGGACAGATCTGGCGCATTGCCATCCGGTCCTTTTAACTCAAGCGCTTCGAGGCATTTTTTCACGCGTTGCGTGAACACGGCAAAGATGTTCATTCAGGCACCGGTCAGGGTTGAAACTTAAAACACAACGGCCCCGCACGCGCCAGCGAGAAGCCCTCTGGCGCGGCGGGGATCCGATTTTTGACCCTGCGCCTACCCCAAATCCGGTGTGTCGTCAAACAGTCTGCGATGTTCTTCGATCGCATAACGATCAGTCATGCCAGCGATATAATCACACACGCGCCGGGCTCTGCTGGTCTCGTCAAGGCTCTCCAAGCCCTTGTCCCAAGGGGCCGGCATCAGGTCCGGCTCGGCAAGAAGACGAGCAAATAGATCCCTGACGACTCGGGCAACAAGACGGCGGACCGACAAAACATCCTCATGGCGGTAGACCCGTGCGAACAAGAACCGTTTCACTTCCTTTTCGGCCGCTGTCATCGCTGGCGAAAACCCGACCAGACACTTTCCAGCCGAACGCACATCCTCAACGCTTTGCGGATCTAACTCGCTGATATTGCGCACGCCCTCCTGAATAACGTCTTCCACCATCCGGGTAATGCTGCGGCGGACGATCTCGTGGATCCGCCGCGTTTCTTCAAGGCCTGGATACTTGTGGTCCACTTCCGCAAGAATATCTGCCAGAAACGGAACCTCCCGCATGTCGTCGATCGCGAACAGGCCAGCCCGAAGTCCATCGTCAAGATCATGCGCGTCGTAAGCGATGTCATCTGCAATCGCCGCAGCTTGTGCCTCAGCACTCGGCCAGGTTCCAAACATCAGATCCTGCTGTTTCTGATACTCCCGGATCGCAAAGGGCAATTCGCCATCCTTGAACTTACCCAGCGGCGCACCTGTTTCATCCACCAAGGGACCGTTGTGCTTCACCAGGCCTTCCAGAGTTTCCCACGCAAGGTTCAACCCATCGAACTCCGCATAGCGGTGCTCCAGATGCGTTACGACACGCAAGGACTGGGCGTTGTGGTCAAAGCCACCAAAAGGCGCCATGCATTCATGCATGACATCCTCGCCCTCATGGCCGAAAGGTGTGTGTCCAAGGTCATGTGCAAGTGCAAGACACTCTGCGAGATCCTCATCCAGCCGCAGCGCCCGGGCGAGCGACCGGGCGATCTGGGAGACCTCAATCGTGTGCGTCAAACGGGTTCGGAAGTGATCTCCCTCGTGATACACAAAGACCTGTGTCTTGTGCTTGAGACGCCGAAAGGCCGAGGAATGGATGATCCGGTCCCGATCGCGCTGGAAAGGTGTCCGGGTCGGGCTTTCAGGCTCCGGAAAGTGGCGCCCCCGGCTCTTGAACGGGTTTTGAGCATAGACTGCAAGGGATTGTGCCCCGTACCCGATGTCTGCCTGGATTTTCTTCCAATTGTCGTTCACTGCCCGCCCCCTTGAATAACGCACCGGTACTGGCCCAGTTATTGACGCTTGTGCTTCGAGATCTTAACTATCGGGTTAAGTCAATTTTGTCGCGCTAACATTGGCGCAGACACAGCGAGTCAGTAGAAGATGACCGAAACGCTTGAAAATCGAGTAACAGTCAGTGATCGCGCTGCCAAGCGCATTGCCAAGATTTTGTCGGGAGAGGCTGCCGGCAGCATGCTGCGCGTCAGCGTGGAAGGTGGCGGGTGCTCGGGCCTGCAATACAAATACGATGTGGTCGGCGCACAAGAGGATGATGATCTGGTGATCGAGAAACTCGGCGCGACGGTGCTGATCGATTCCATATCTTTGCAGTATATGGGCGGTTCAGAGATCGACTTCGTGGACGATCTGATCGGTCAGGCCTTCCAGATCAACAATCCGCATGCAGTTGCCGGTTGCGGCTGCGGCACGAGCTTCACGATCTAAAAGCCTGGCTGAACCAAGCTGTTCGCTCGGAGACCGAACCGGTCGGATGTTAATGGCTGGGCATATGTTCAGAACGTGGGCGACAAACGATCTCCTTCGCATATGATGCGGCGCAGAGAGCGGCGGAGACTTGTTATGAAAATTGCCACCTGGAACATCAACGGCGTGAAGGCACGGCTGGAAACAGTGCAGGAATGGCTGAAAGAAGCCTCGCCCGATGTTGCATGTTTGCAGGAGATCAAGTCGGTCGACGAAAACTTTCCGCGCCAGCCGTTTGAAGATCTCGGCTACAACGTCGAAACTCATGGGCAAAAAGGCTTCAACGGAGTCGCCATCCTCTCAAAAACGCCTCTGGAAGACGTTGAACGGCGGCTTCCAGGAAACGACGACGACGAACAGGCACGCTATATCGAAGCAACAGTGACCAACGGGGAGGGCGTTGTCCGATTCGGTTGCCTCTATCTGCCCAACGGCAACCCGCTTGGGACCGAAAAGTTTCCCTACAAACTTGGCTGGATGGACCGGTTGTTGATCCATACGGAAAAGCGGCTTGCGGAAGAAGTGCCCTTCATTCTCCTGGGCGACTACAATGTCATCCCGGATCCGATCGATGCGAAAAATCCGGAAAACTGGACGGACGATGCTCTGTTTCAACCCGAAAGCCGCCAGAAATTCCGCGCCCTTACGCATCTTGGCATGACAGAAGCCGTCCGCGCGTGCACCGAAACTCCGGAAACGTTCACCTTTTGGGACTATCAGGCCGGAGCCTGGCAGAAAAACAACGGCATCCGCATTGATCACATTTTGATGTCGCCGCAGGCGAACGACAAAATGCTCGGCTGCGGGATCGACAAACATGTTCGCGGCTGGGAAAAACCGTCCGACCATGTTCCCGTGTGGGTTAAGCTCGCCGCCTGAATGCCGATGCCCTCGGTGCCTTTATATCCACTGCATTGAAGACATTGGCTGGTCTATGCCGTTTGCGATCCTTCGCCGGCATGCTATGTTTTCATTAATGGGATAACGGACCACGGCCACTTACCCGCACCGGCGAAAAGCGGGTTTTTCTCCTGGCGCTGCTTCAAGCTGCGCTCCCCAAACCTCTTTGCCGCGTTGACTGTGGCAGTCTTGTCGAGCGGTTCTCAATACGTTTCAACAGAAGCTCAAGCCCAAGAGACGGCCAAACCGAATGTGCCTTGCACGTGCCGTTATCAGGGTGAGGACTACAGCATCGGCGACTCCATCTGCTTGTCCAGCGGCTCCAGCCCCAAAATGGCGACATGTTCGATGGTTCTGAACAATACGTCCTGGAAGATGAGCAACGCCCCCTGCCCGCAAGCCCTCGAGATTCCGGAGGTATCGCCCATTCAACAGGCGTCACCGGACGAATTGGCGGATACACCGATCCTTTGATTGACCGTCATTGGGTACCGCCTGCAGAAAGCGCGCGATGTTGTCTTCACTACGTCGTTGCTGTGTGTCTGGAGGGTTTCACGCGGTCAAAGCCGCGTTGCGCAAATTACTGCGTTGGGACCTGCTGAGCCGTCAGCATATCCGGACGGTTGTTTTCGATCCATGTATCAGCCAGGGACCGTGCTTCTGCACGAACCGGTTCCGGCGCGACGGCAAAATACTGCTCATGCAGGTTGTTGATCCAGGTTGTGTCCTGGCCGGTTGCTTGTTTGCGGGCAACAGTCAACCACATCAAACCCCGAGCTTTTTTCTTGTCTGAAGATCCAAGAGAATAAAGCGTTTCGCCGAGTTTGGCCTGAGCACCGACATGGCCTTTGAGCGCAGCAAGATTATACCAGCGTACCGCCATCCGGCTGTTGGTCTCCCGGTACATTTCCCCAAGATGAAACTGGGCGGCTGCATCGCCGTAATAAGATGCCGCGTGAGTAAAGATCCTGCGGGCTTGTCCTTCATCTTTGATGACGGCGCCATCGATGCCGCTCAGATAATAAGAGCCAAGTGCTACGAAGGCACTGGAGACAAAAGGTGCATCCGGGGAATCTGGGCTGTCATTGCCGTGATCCCGGACAATCTGGCTATAATATTGAAACGCCTTGTAGTCATCTTCCTGCACACCGTCGCCCTTGGCGTACATGTCACCAAGCTTCCAGGCAGCCATGGTCTGCCCGTTTTCTGCGGCATATTTCAAAGACGAGATCGCTGCTGTTTTATCACCAGAGTAATACTGACGGGCACCAGTGCGCAGAGCTTCATTGGGCGACATGGTCGACGGATTGATCGGTCCGGGCGCGGCCGGCTGGCCGTCAAACGCCTTTGACGGCACTGTTGCCATCATCAAGGCGAGCGCGCCAACAACGGCCCCGCTGACGCTTAAGTGCTGACGATGTGTCTTCTTGCTGTACATCCCGTTCACACTATTCTCCCGCGAGCGATATTCATCGTCACGGGCACATATCCCATTCATCTGTTACACCAAGCTGATGCTTGAATGTTTGACACCTCACCATGCGTCTTGAAACGATTGCGTGATGTCCCAAATGTGAGCGATCAATCAGGCCTTAGTTGGGCTGCGCGCCCTGCCCCAGCAAAACCGCCGTAACGCATTGAACCATCGCGCAACCTGGCATCTGTTTTTGTGCCGAGCGCTACGTGTTGATCCACTCGTGTACTGCAATCATGGCCGAACATGGGCATCAATCGGTTCCATGAAGGCACCGCAATACTTTGCCGCCAAGTGTTGCTGAATAGGCACAATTTGCCGCCCCTCCTAAGACCCAATCGAAACACACGCAGGTTGACGATCGGTTTCCATATCTTCAAAAGGCCTCGAGTGATGCCAATTAGCTTAAACGCTGGGGAAAACGGGGGCTTTTGGCCAATTTCCTTGGCTGTTCTATGTTTGTACTTCAAACTGAATCATGATTCGGTGTAGGACCGGCGTGATCAGATGCGCGGTCAGCGCAGTTTAATAAAACCAGGTACCCATCAGGCGATACGCAATGAGCGGAAAAGACGATCTTTTTGCAGGCAATGCAGCTGTTTCCAATCCGGTTGGGTCGGAACCGGCACCAGCACCCAAGCCTGCACCGACGCCTGTTGCGGATCTTTCTGAGGCACGAAAGAAGTCACAAGCTGCTGCCGAAAACAGCGATTATTCAGCTGCCGATATTGAAGTCTTGGAAGGACTGGAGCCCGTTCGCAGGCGTCCGGGTATGTATATTGGCGGCACGGACGAAAAGGCCCTCCACCACCTTTTTGCTGAAGTCATCGACAACTCCATGGACGAAGCCGTTGCGGGACACGCAACCTGGATTGATGTCTCCCTTGGTGCAGATGGCTACCTGAACATTACGGACAACGGCCGCGGCATCCCGGTCGATCCGCATCCAAAGTTCAAGGACAAGTCGGCTCTGGAAGTCATCATGACGACCCTGCATGCCGGCGGTAAATTCGACAGCAAAGTCTATGAAACGTCCGGTGGTTTGCATGGCGTTGGCGTGTCCGTCGTTAATGCCCTGTCGGACGAACTGGTTGTCGAAGTGGCCCGAAGCCGCAAGCTCTATCGTCAGATCTTTCGTCGCGGTCATCCGCAAGGACCGCTGGAGCATATTGGCGATACTCAAAACCGCCGCGGCACGATGGTCCGCTTCAAGCCGGACGAGACGATTTTCGGAAAAGGTGCGAAATTCCAGCCGGCGCGCTTGCTCAAGATGGCGCGCTCGAAAGCCTATCTCTTTGGCGGCGTCGAAATCCGCTGGCACTGCGCTCCAGAATTGATTTCAGAGAAGGACGAAACCCCGGCAGAGGCCGTCTTCCACTTCCCCGGCGGCCTGCGGGACTTTCTGGAAGAACGGCTTGGCAAGGAACGGCGGGTGGTCGAGGAAGTCTTTTCTGGCCGGACCGACAAGACCGGCAAACATGGATCGGTCGAATGGGCCGTCAGCTGGTTTGCAGGCGACGGGTTCATCAATTCCTACTGTAACACCGTCCCAACCCCGGAGGGCGGCACGCACGAAGCCGGTTTCCGTTATGCGCTCCTGCGAGGCCTGAAAGCCTACGGCGAACTGGTCAACAACAAGAAGGCCTCAATCATTACCGGCGATGACGTCATGACATCTGCCGGCGGGATGCTCTCGGTCTTCATCCGGGAACCCGAATTTGTTGGCCAGACCAAAGACAAACTCGCTACCAACGAAGCGACACGCGTTGCCGAGACGGCGGTTCGCGATGCCTTTGATCACTGGCTGACCGCCTCGCCCAATCAAGCCAACAAGCTTCTGGAATGGGTAATCGACCGTGCCGAGGAACGCCTTCGGCGCCGCCAGGAAAAAGACGTGGCCCGCAAGACGGCCGTGCGCAAGCTTCGTCTCCCTGGAAAGCTCGCGGATTGCTCGACCAGCCAATCGGAAGGAACGGAACTCTTCATCGTTGAGGGAGACTCGGCGGGCGGATCTGCAAAACAAGCTCGAAACCGCGCCAACCAGGCCGTCTTGCCGCTGCGCGGAAAGATCCTCAACGTCGCCAATGCAGGCCGTGACAAGCTGGTCGCCAATCAGCAGCTTGCCGACCTCATTCAAGCGCTCGGCTGCGGGACCCGCTCCAGCTATGCTGAGAAGGATTTGCGCTACGAAAAAATCGTCATCATGACCGATGCGGACGTGGACGGCGCGCACATCGCTTCTCTGTTGATCACGTTCTTCTATCGTGAAATGCCGGAACTGATCCGTGGTGGTCATCTCTATCTTGCGGTGCCACCACTCTATCGCTTGAGCCAAGGCGGAAAGACCCTCTACGCACGCGACGACATGCACAAGGACGAACTCTTGGCGAGCGCCTTCAAGGGCAAATCGAAGGTTGAAATCGGCCGCTTCAAGGGTCTTGGCGAGATGCTGCCCGCTCAGCTGAAGGAAACCACCATGGATCCATCCAAGCGGTCCCTTCTCAAAGTCAGCGTGGACGAGTTTGCCATTGCAGATACCAATGACACAGTTGAACGGCTCATGGGCAACAAACCCGAAGCCCGTTTCCGGTTCATCCAGGACAATGCTGAATTTGCCGACGACCTTGATATCTAAGGCTCAGGCGGGCAGACCCCAATTGATTCAAAGTGTTATAGGAAGATAGGCATTCAAGTCGCATTTAACTTAAATGCCAACGAAATCATGCGATGTAGAAGTTTTATGCGTATGATCACTCATATACCTAGTTTTATTGCGCATGATTTCGGACCAACCATTAACTGAGTTGGCAAAACGACAAGAGAAATACTGAACATTTCTGATATTTAACCTCACCAATGCATTGACTCACCAGCGAACAAATGTAGGGTGTGGCCAAATCGGCGAAGGGCAGTTCAGGACGAACTGCTGCCATTAAATCACAACATTCGGGCAAAGCGCTCCATGTCATTTAATACTCTCGGTCTGAGCGAGAAGGTCCTCGCTGCAGTTGATGCGGCAGGTTATAAAGATCCAACAGCCATTCAGGCAGGTGCCATACCTCAAGTCCTGGAACGGCGCGATGTCCTCGGCATTGCACAGACCGGAACCGGCAAGACCGCCAGCTTCACCTTACCGATGCTGACCCTTCTTGAAAAAGGACGTGCCCGCGCCCGCATGCCGCGCACGCTGATTTTGGAGCCAACCCGGGAACTGGCCGCTCAGGTCCAGGAAAACTTCGAGAAATACGGTACGAACCACAAGCTGAACGTTGCCCTTTTGATCGGCGGCGTTTCCTTTGCCGAGCAGGATAAGAAACTCGATCGCGGCACCGACGTGCTGATCGCAACGCCTGGCCGCCTGCTGGATCATTTCGAGCGCGGCAAGCTGCTGCTCCAGGGCGTCGAAATCCTGGTGATCGATGAAGCTGACCGGATGCTCGACATGGGCTTTATTCCGGACATTGAGCGGATCTGCAAGCTGATCCCGTTTACGCGGCAGACCTTGTTCTTCTCAGCAACGATGCCACCGGAAATTCAGCGCCTGACCGAAACATTCCTGCAGAACCCTGCAAGGATCGAAGTGGCTCCAACCTCTTCAACGTCCGAAAATGTAACACAGCAGCTGAAGGCTGCTGGCGGCAAGGATTACGACAAACGCGCCGCCTTGCGCGAACTTCTGGAAGGTGCTGAAGACCTTCAGAACGCGATTGTCTTCTGCAACCGCAAGCGCGATATCTCGACGCTGTTCCGGTCGCTGGAGCGCCACGAATACAACGTTGGTGCTCTTCATGGTGACATGGACCAGCGCACCCGCATGATGATGCTGGAAAACTTCCGGAAAGGCGCGATCAAACTTCTCGTTGCCAGTGATGTGGCAGCTCGCGGGCTGGACATCCCGGAAGTGAGCCACGTCTTCAACTACGATGTTCCGATCAATGCGGAAGACTACGTTCACCGGATCGGCCGCACGGGACGTGCTGGCCGCAGCGGTACAGCGTATACGCTCGTAACGGAAAGCGATCAGAAGTATTTGCGCGCGATTGAAGAGCTGACAAACCAGTCGATCGAATGGATCGGCGAATCGATCGACTTTGAAGCTGCTGCAGCGGAACGCAAAGCCAAGCGCCGCTCGCCTAAATCGGCCAAGGCAGATTCAAGCAACGATAACGACGCAAGCCAGAGCAAACCAGCGCCGAAAAAGCGTGGACAGTCACGCCGAAAAAGTGAAGAGCCGGCCGCTGAAACGCAGGTTGAAGAAACACGCTCAAGCAACAGGGTTCAAAAGATTTCTCAAAGATCAGGCAGCAAGCCGCAAAAGCAAGACAACAACGCACCAGCTTTTAGCGAAGGCGTTCATATTCCGGCATTCCTGCTTCGCGAACCGCGGGCTAAAAAAGCGTCGTAATCCCCAACTAGCGGGGACTCGACCAAAATATTTAACTCGTCCTTAAACGTTACGTCAGATTTTGGATGTCAAGAATTCGGGCCGTGTGGGGTGGCCACCGAAGAAGACATGACTGAGAGAAAACTGATGTCGGATAAGGACGATCATATCAGGACCATCGGGTACGGTGAGTCCGCGATCGGGTACATAAGGAAAAACAACTTACCCGCTTATCCGCGCTCTTATGAACTCTGGTACACTTATTCTGCTGGATACAACCAAGGCCTCAACCGCGCAATCAACGAAGCTGTAAAAGAAAACGGCCGAATCAGCACCGATGAGATGCTGTCTCTGTACGGCCGTTTCTTGTCCCCAACCCGGCTGGGTGATCGTCTCGATGATGTCGGTTCAAAAGTTTCCCGCGAAGTCGAAGAAATTGTCGAAACACTGAAGCTAAGCGCTGATGCGACATCCGACTACGGTGCCGCTCTCGAGCAGGCCGGCCTTAAGATCTCCGGGATCACCGATCCGGACAAACTGAAGCTTTATGTAACGCATCTGGTCAAATCCACCCAAAATGCGGTTGCATCCAACAGGAAGCTGGAAAGCCAGCTGTTGGAATCAAAAAAGCACATTGAGAACTTGCAATCCTCGCTTGAAGCGATCCGCTATGAGTCTCTGATTGATGAGCTGACAACCCTTAACAATCGCAAGCACTTCGACAACTCACTCGAGAAGGTAATCCGGAACTCCATAGAGAGTGGCCGTGGGTTTGCTTTGTTGATGACGGACATCGATCATTTCAAGAAGTTCAACGATACCTACGGTCACCAGACGGGCGATCAGGTATTGCGCCTCGTTGCCTTGTCCGTGAAACAAAACATTTCAAGCCAAGACATTGCGTGCCGATATGGCGGCGAGGAGTTCGCGATCATCCTGCCCCATGCCGGGTTGGACGAAGCGGTTGAAGTTGCGGAGAAAATCCGTGCTGCTGTGATGGCCAAGGAACTTGTAAAGCGCTCGACGGGTGAAAACCTTGGGCGTATCACGATTTCTGCCGGTATTGCAGCCTACAAACCGGACGATAACGAGCAAACTATTGTCTCGCGTGCCGATGAAGCAATGTATGCGGCGAAAAACGCTGGACGTAACCTGGTGAAAACCGAAAACGATCTTGAAATGAAAGAGAACCAGGAAAACGTCGCCTAACAACTCAAGACGATCTCCTGAAACTATCTCCCGGACTTATTCTGCCGCGTCCAATCCCATCTGCCAGAAATCCGCTTCCAATCGGCTTGCCTTTTCGAACAAGGACAAAAGCCTCGGATACCGCGCGTCCGTCAGGTAGACATCACCGGTGGCGTCAATCCATTCAGCGAACCCCTTGGCCAGGTCCTGATAGGCATCGCTGCCATATTCCTGGATCCAGCGGCTGTAGGGATTGCTGTCGGTGGCCGTACCTGCTTTGATTAGAGTCGCGCCGATTTCCGCATAACCGATTACACACGGTGCCAGTGCTGCTTGCAGGTCCAGGAGATCGCCAGACATACCTGCATCCAGAACAAAGCGCGTGTATGCCATTGTAGGCGTATCTTCTGGGGCACTTTCAATGTTTTCGCGAGTCATGCCCCAGGAGCCGCAAAGCTCCAGATGTAGGTCCAGCTCGACATCCAGAATGGCCTTAACGCCCTCAAGTGACTGACGCATGTCGCCAACAGTCGGGCTCTTATAAATGCCGAGCGCATAGGCCCGCGCAAACTGAATCAGAAAAAGATAGTCCTGAACCAGATAATGTTTGAAAGCGCTGAGCGGGAGATCCCCTCTGCCAAGCTTGCGAACGAACTCGTGGTCAACATAAGACGCCCACTGCGGGGCCGCATCGGCCTTTAGCCGCTCAAACAGTTTCACGCTATCACCTGAAAAATTGGAGTTTGGTCAATCAGTTCCGCGCATGGGCGCTGAGGTCCGCTGCCTGAAGAGACACAGATTCGCCACAGCCACAGGCAGACACTTCGTTCGGGTTCTTGAAAACGAAGCCCGACCGGAACTTGGTCACTTCAAAGTCCATTTCCGTTCCGAGAAGGAAAAGCACGGCGGACGGGTCGACAAAGATCTTTGCACCCTTGTCTTCAATCACATCATCGCCGGGGCTCGCCTCTTCGACGAGATCCATGGCGTATTCCATACCAGCGCAGCCGCCTTTTTTGATGCCGACGCGCAAACCCAATGCCGGCTTGTCCGCGTTATCGACAAGTTCGCAGACCCGTTCTGCGGCAGCATCGGTCAATGTCATGACCTGGAATTTTGAGGCAGAAGCCATCACGTCCTCTCAAGCAGTCTCAGGAGTTTAACCTGATATAGGAACTCAGCTTAAGGATACAAAGGGAAGAACTCAATACCAGTTGAGCGCGACCTTGGCCTCATCGGACATGCGGTCCGGCGTCCAGGGCGGGTCAAAGACCATGTCGACAGTCACCGGGCCAACACCAGCAACAGAGGCAACAGCGTTCTCAACCCAACCCGGCATTTCACCGGCAACGGGACACCCCGGCGCCGTGAGGGTCATATCGATGTTGATCGAGCGGTCATCTTCGATATCGACCTTGTAGATCAGGCCGAGCTCGTAGATGTCACACGGAATTTCCGGATCGTAGACGGTTTTCAGAGCACCGATGATGTCCGTCGTCAGGCGGTCGAGTTCCGCCGGAGAGATCGCGCTTTGGGCGCTGACCTCAGCCTGGAGCTCTTCACCAGCTGCGTTCGTGTCGATCGTGGTCGCGTTATCCATGTCCGTCGGTCCTTACCCGAAGAAGCTCTGCGCCTTTACGAGCGCTTCGTAAAGCGCGTCGACTTCATCGCGCGTATTGTACATTCCAAAGCTAGCCCGGCATGTAGAGGTTACACCATATTTTGCCAAGAGGGGCTGAGCGCAATGTGTGCCCGCACGAACCGCTACGCCGGACCGGTCAATGATCGTCGAGACATCATGAGCGTGGGCCCCCTCTATCTCAAATGAGATGATGCCCCCCTTCCCCGGTGCGTCGCCGAAAATCCGGAGCGAGTTGATCTGGCGCAGTTTTTCATGCGCGTAGATTTTCAGATCTTCCTCATGGCGCGCAATGTTCTCGCGACCAATGGAATCCATGTAGTCCAGCGCAGCACCAAGACCAATCGCCTGAACGATCGGCGGAGTACCGGCTTCGAACCGGTGTGGCGGTGCGTTGTAGGTCACGTTGTCCTCGGTCACATCAAGGATCATTTCGCCGCCGCCCTGAAACGGACGCAGCGCCTCCAGGCGTTCCGGCTTGCCGTAAAGCACGCCAATGCCTGACGGGCCGTACACCTTATGACCTGTGAAGACGTAATAATCGCAGCCAATGTCCTGAACATCGACTGGCATATGCACGGCGGCCTGACTGCCGTCCACGAGGACCTGAATTCCGCGCTCATGCGCGATTTCGCAGATCTCCTTGACCGGAACAACAGTTCCAAGAACGTTGGACATATGCGTGATCGCGACGAGCTTGGTCCGGTCGGTCAACGCGTCCTTGAACGCGTCCAGATCAAACGAGCCATCCTCACGGACATAGACCCACTTCAACTTTGCCCCGTGCCGCTCCCGGTGGAAGTGCCAAGGCACGATGTTGGAATGGTGCTCCATGATCGACAGAACGATCTCATCGCCTTCTGCGAAGAACTTCCCGCCAAGCCCGTAGGCGACAAGATTGATCGCTTCGGTCGTCGATTTGGTGAAGACGATATTGTCGACGGAACCAGCGTTTAAAAAACGGCGAACCTTTTCCCGCGCCTCTTCGAAGTTGTCAGTCGCCGTATTGGACAGGTAATGCAGGCCCCGGTGGACGTTGGCGTATTCATGGCTATACGCCTTGGTCACCGCATCGATCACCGCCTGAGGTTTTTGCGCCGAGGCGCCATTGTCGAGATAAACTAGCGGCTTTCCATAGACCTCGCGCGCAAGGATCGGGAAATCCTTGCGGATCGCCTCAACATCGTATGCCGTCGATATCGTGGTCTCTTGTGCGATTGCGACCGTCATGCGGCGCTGCTCCTTATTCCAAAAATCCTTTTCCGCAGAGATGCTTCATCACCCGGCGGAAAACAAGAGTGTGCGCGGATTTGCCCAATCCGCGCAACCACGTCATCAGTGACCGGCCAGCCAGTCGCGGACCCGCTGTTCCAGGCCTTCGGTCACGTCATCTTCGCCATACTCTTCAATGGCTTCGGAGAGGAAGGCCAGCACGAGAAGCGTCTTGGCCTCATCTTCCGGGATGCCGCGGGCAAGGAGATAGAACAGAAGATCTTCATCGATCTGACCGCTGGTCGCACCATGGGCACACAGAACGTCGTCAGCGAAGATTTCCAGCTCCGGCTTGTTCGCCATTTCCGCTGTTTCGGACAACAGCAGCGCCTGGGTCATCATTTCGCCGTCAGTCTTCTGGGCATGCGGAGCAACATTGATCCGGCCCTGATAAACACCGCGGGCTTCACCATCGAGCACGGTCTTGAAGAATTCCCGGCTGTTACAATGCGGTACAGCGTGATCGACGATCAGTGTCTGATCGGCAAGATCGGACCCGCCGGCCATTGAAACACCATAGATCTTGGCCTCGGAGTTTTCGCCGGTGAAGTTGATGAACTGCTGGTTCCGGACGAATTGCGGCCCGGCGATGAAGCCAAGCGATTTGAACTCGGCGTCGGCTCCAAGCGTTGCGATCGTCGTCAGAAGACGCGCTGCATCGGTCTTGCCGACAATCAGCCGCGTTGCTGCAACGGATGCATTATCTGCAACGTCGTAGTCAAACACGGTGTTGATCTCACCGGCACCGGTGTCGCCTGAAAAGCTTTCCAGAACACGCAGCTTGGCGCCCTTGCCGACCGTGATCTTGTTGCGGACCACCTGTGCCCCGGTTGCGGTTGCCAGCTGAACCAGCTCAAGCGGCTTGGAGACTTCCGCGCCGTCCTTCACGGCGACAACCACACCGCCTTGAACAAAAGCCGTGTTCAGCGCAACCAAACCGTCATTCGGTCCGGTCTTGGGCGACTTCAGAAGCTGTGCGCCTTCGTCACTGGATAGTGCATCCGTGAGATTGGAGACTGTGACACCTTCTGCAGCGAGCGCGTCAACATCCGACAGCTCTGCAACAAAACTGCCATTGGCGACAACAATCTTGAAACGAGCCAGATCGCCAAATGTCTCGGAGGCCTCCAGAACGCCTTTGACAGCGGAACTGTCGGCAGCGGTTGCCAGTGGTGCGGCAGATTTCATGAAGGCGCGCAGATCGGAGTATTTGTACTCCTCAACGCGGCGGTGCGGCAGGCCCTTGTCCTTGATCTGGCCAAGCGCGCTATCGCGCAAGGCTGAGACTGCAACGGAGCCCGCGAGTGCGCTCTTGGCCGCGTCGTACCGGTCGATCAGGTCGCTTTCGGCCTGGGTGTTCCTGATGGGTGCATTTGCGTTCATGTCGCGGCTCCTATCAAGCGGCTGCGTTGATGATGTCAGCGTAACCGTTTTTCTCCAGTTCAAGCGCCAGGTCCTTGTCGCCTGTCTTCACGATCTTGCCTTTGGACAACACGTGGACAACATCGGGGACAATGTGGTCGAGCAGACGCTGATAGTGTGTGATCACAACCATGGCCCGATCCGGACCGCGCAACTTGTTGACGCCTTCGGAGACGATGCGCAGAGCGTCGATGTCGAGGCCGGAATCGGTCTCGTCCAGCACGCAAAGCTTCGGCTCCAGAAGAGACATCTGAAGGATTTCGGCGCGCTTCTTCTCACCGCCGGAAAAACCAACGTTCAGCGGACGCTTCAGCATGTCCATGGAGACGTTCAGGTGAGCCGCGGCTTCCTTGACGCGCTTCATGAAGTCCGGAATTGACAGGGTGTCTTCACCGCGCGCCTTGCGCTGTGCATTCATCGCTGTCTTCAGGAATTCCATGGTCGCAACACCCGGAATTTCGATCGGGTACTGAAACGCCAGGAACATGCCGGCTGCCGCCCGCTCGTCCGGCTCCATGTCGAGCATGTTTTCACCGTTGAACAGGATCTCGCCCTCGGTCACTTCATAGTCGTCCTTGCCTGCCAGGATGTAGGACAGCGTGGACTTGCCAGAGCCGTTCGGGCCCATGATGGCGTGGACTTCGCCAGCGTTGACGGTAAGGTCAATGCCGCGCAGGATTTCTGTTTCATCTTCCGCGATGCGAGCGTGCAGGTTTTTGATCTCAAGCATTGAGATGTTCCTTGTCATTCAAAGGGCAGTCGTCGCCCAAACCAAATTTTCAGGCGGGCTTAGCCCACAGATCCTTCAAGGCTGATCGAGATCAGCTTTTGAGCTTCGACAGCAAATTCCATTGGCAGCTGCTGGATGACGTCCTTGACGAAGCCGTTGACGATCAGCGCCACCGCTTCTTCTTCGTTCATCCCGCGTTGCAGGCAATAGAACATCTGGTCGTCCGAGATCTTCGAGGTGGTCGCCTCGTGCTCGAACTGTGCCGTTGCGTTCTTGCTTTCAATGTAAGGAACCGTATGCGCGCCGCACTCCTGACCGATCAGCAAACTGTCACACTGGGTGAAGTTCCGGGCGTTGGATGCCTTGCGGTGGGCTGAAATCAGACCGCGGTAGGTGTTTTCCGACTTGCCGGCGGAAATGCCCTTGGAGATCACCCGGCTCGACGTGTTCTTGCCAAGGTGGATCATCTTGGTGCCGCTGTCGATCTGCTGGTGACCGTTGGACACCGCAATGGAATAGAACTCACCACGGGAGTTGTCGCCGCGCAGAATGCAGGACGGGTACTTCCAGGTAATCGCAGAGCCGGTTTCGACCTGGGTCCAGGAGATCTTGGAGTTCTTGCCGCGGCAATCGCCCCGCTTGGTGACGAAGTTGTAGATGCCGCCCTTGCCGTCCTTGTCGCCCGGGAACCAATTCTGAACGGTGGAGTACTTGATCTCCGCATCGTCCAGCGCAACCAGTTCCACGACCGCCGCGTGCAGCTGGTTTTCATCCCGCTGTGGTGCCGTACAACCTTCCAGATAGGAAACGTAGGAGCCCTTGTCGGCAATGATCAGCGTGCGCTCAAACTGACCTGTGTTCTGCTCGTTGATGCGGAAGTAGGTCGACAGCTCCATAGGGCAGCGGACGCCCTCCGGAATGTAGACGAAGGATCCGTCGGAGAAAACGGCCGAGTTCAGCGTCGCATAATAGTTGTCTGTCACCGGAACCACGGACCCGATGTACTTCTTCACAAGGTCCGGATACTCGCGCATCGCCTCGGAAATGGAACAGAAGATGACACCGGCCTTCTTCAGTTCTTCCTTGAACGTCGTAACAACGGAAACAGAATCGAAGACAGCGTCGACAGCCACCCGGTTTTCAGGCGCGACACCTGCCAGGATTTCCTGCTCGCGCAGCGGAATGCCAAGCTTTTCATAGGTTTCCAGGAGTTCCGGATCGACCTCGTCCAGGCTCTTCGGGCCTTCGACGGACTTCGGAGCCGCCCAGTAGTAGAGCTCGTCGAAGTCGATCTTCGGGTAGGAGACGCGCGCCCAATCCGGCTCTTCCATCTGCTGGAAGCGGCGCAGAGCATCAAGGCGCCACTCGGTCATCCACTCGGGTTCGTCTTTTTTCGCCGACAGGAACCGGATGGTTTCCTCGGACAAACCCTTGGCACCCTTTTCCGACTCGATATCGGTTACAAAGCCGTATTTATACTGGTCAACATCGATGGCTTTCACCTGGTCGATGGTTTCCTGTACAGCTGGCATCGCTTGCCTCCATTATGCGGACGGACGTGTCCGCGTCTTTTGCATGTCCATGTGCCGCGAACTGCGGCCCAAGGTGTGATGGCGGTTTCCCACCAGATTTCGTTCCTCACGCAGCCTTGTGGCGTGCTTCCGGGTTCAGCCGGTCGACGATCTTCGGCCAAACCTCCAAAAACCGGTCGATTTCCCGTGGGCCCGTGTCCCAGCCCATGCTGATCCTGAGTGCGCCGCGCGCCGTATCTTCATCCACACCCATCGCGGTCAGAACATGCGACACGGAAACCTTTCCGGACGAACAAGCAGACCCCGATGAAACAGATACGCTTTCCAAGTCAAAAGCGATCAGTGCGGTTTCAGCTGCTATGCCGGGAACGGCGAAACAAACAGTGTTGACCAAGCGGTCTGTGCCCTCACCGAAGATGACTGTCTCCGGGCAAACTGCCCGCAAGCCATCTTCGAGTTTTTCCCTAAAGGCGACGAAATGGGATGTATCGGCCGCATCCTCAAGAGCCGCCTGCGCCGCAATGCCAAATCCGGCAATCGCGGAGACGTTTTCCGTACCGCCCCGACGCCAGTTTTCTTGGCCCCCGCCCACCATCAGCGGCGCCGGTACACGGGCAGTGGACCGAACCACAACAGCGCCCATGCCTTGCGGGCCACCAAATTTATGCGCGGACAGCGTGATGACATCCGCGCCCCAGGTTCCAATGTCAATCGGCATCCGGCCGGCTGCCTGAACCGCGTCGACATGGAAAAAGTGACCGTATTTCGCAGCCAGCGCGCCAATGTCTGTGAGCGGCTCGATGACCCCAGTCTCATTGTTTGCCGCCATGACCGAAATCAGGCTCGGCGCGGCATCCTTGATCAGGCCTTCCAACGCGCCGAGATCGACCACGCCATTCGAATCAACTGGAACAACCACCTGATCCATCACGGGGAAACGTCCGCCGGTCACAACGGACGGGTGCTCGACCGCGCTGCGGAACAACTTGTCGAGATAGACGGGAGCACCCTGATCCTGCCACGCAGGCGCCAGCGCCGTCATATTGGCTTCCGTACCACCAGACACAAAGGTTACAGCCCGGGTTTTGGCACCGCACAGGCGGGCCACCGCTTCGCGGGCTTCCTCGATCCTGCCCCGCGCCTTCCGGCCATGGGTGTGAACGGAAGAGGCATTTCCGGCGTCCTGAAGCACGGTAATCATCGCATCACGCACGTCAGGACGCATGGGCGCACCTGCGTTGTGATCGAGATAAACCGGGTCGGAGCGGCGGGACATGACACCTCTTCGGTGAAACTGGATACGTTTGGCTTCCAAAATCCGTACAATTTTCAAGCATCTGTTCGAAAAACTTGAAATTTTCCGCCGTGATGACGATAACAGCGACAACCGGTCGAACCGAGTGTCGCCATTTCAGCGGCGGCACGAACTTTCGAATAATTCTAAACAAGGTTCTAGAAACTTGGAGCTTGAGAGTCAAGTTTAGACTTACGGGAAACCACGTATAGAACCGAATTCACCGGCGGCCGTTCGGCTGCCGTCAAAACACAAGGATAAATCGCTTCATGCCTGAGGTGATCTTCAACGGTCCCGCCGGCCGGCTGGAAGGCCGGTTCCATCCCGCAAAAAAGCGCAACGCTCCCATCGCCCTGGTTCTGCACCTGCACCCCCAGTTCGGCGGCACGATGAACAATCAGATTGTTTATCAGATGTACTACATGTTCGCCCGGCGCGGCTTCGCGGTTCTGCGCTTCAATTTCCGCGGCGTTGGCCGTTCGCAGGGTTCATTCGATCATGGACAGGGCGAGTTGTCTGATGCAGCTGCTGCGCTCGACTGGGTCCAGACTGTTCATCCCGATGCCCGCGCCTGCTGGATTGCGGGCTTTTCATTCGGTGCGTGGATCGGCATGCAGCTCCTGATGCGCCGCCCGGAAGTGGAAGGCTTCATTTCCGTTGCCCCGCCGGCAAACCTGCACGACTTCTCGTTCCTGGCGCCCTGCCCGTCCTCCGGCCTGATCATTCACGGCGAGCAGGACAAGGTTGTGCCGCAAAAGGACGTTCAGACGCTTGTCGACAAGCTGAAAACCCAGAAGGGCATCGTCATCGATCACCAGACGATCCCGGGCGCGAACCATTTCTTTGAAAACGACATGGACACGTTGATCGACAATTGCGGCGATTACGTCGATGGCCGCCTTGGTCTGACACCTGCCGATTATGTCGACGTCGACTGATTTCTAATTTACTCAGAAAATGAAAAACCCGCCAAACCGGCGGGTTTTTTGTTGGTCAAATACCAACCAAGTTCGAGATTTATCCCTGAAACGGCTTGGCGCGCGGAATACCTGGCCCTGTATCGACGCCATCATCAGGACCTGCAAGTGGGTCTTCCCCTTCTGCAACAACACCCTTGATCGGCGGGCCGTCATAATCCTCCGGCGGTGGGACTTTCGATGCCAGGCGGCAGTCGGTCAGCCAGATGTCGTAGACCGGGTGCTCAACCGCATGAAGACCCGGGCTTGCCGCATACATCCAGCCTGAAAAGATCCGGCGGACCTCATTGTTCAAGGTAATTTCGTCGACCTGCACAAAGCCGGTCGTCAGCGGCGACTCGGTTTGCGGACGGGTGTGGCAGACCCGCGGTGTCACTTGAAGGGCGCCAAACTGAACCGTTTCGCCTATATAGACGTCGAAGTTGATGATCCGGCCCGTAATCTTGTCGAGACCTGAAAAGACGGCCACCGGGTTTTCGATTTTTTCCGATTCGGCCTGCGCGAGCGCAGCCTGCGGCTGAAACGCAAGCAACCCGAGCCCGAATACCATTGCGGCAGGCTTTAAAACAGTTCGACCATCAAAAAACACGTGGGGCATCAGCTCCGACCAGATTCGCAATTTCAATCCTATCCCTGCCTGGGGACCGGGCGCTACCATTGAAATGCGGCCCGGACGCGGCAACGAGCGCATCCGGGCCGTCTATCCAACAGAATGTACGGCCTATATTAGCCGATTTCGGCAAGCCGGCTCAAAGCAACGTTGATCTTGTCCAGCTTTTCCTTGGACTCAGCAACTTTCTCCCGCTCACCGGCAACCACCTCATCCGGGGCCTTCTCAACAAACTTCGGATTGGAAAGCTTCTTCTCGATCTTCGAGATGTCAGCCTCCAGTTTGCCGGCCTCCTTGGAAAGACGGGCTTTTTCAGCGGCAAGGTCGATCACGCCGGCAAGCGGCAAGCAGATCGTTGCTTCGCCGATGATGATCTGCGCAGATCCAGCAGGAGCCGCTGCGGCCATCGAAATGTCTTCGGCACGCGCCAGACGCTGGATCGCAGGTTCATGGGTTGCAATCCGGCTCTGGGTCAGGTCATTTGCCCCGACAACAACCAGCTGAACCTTGGCACCCGCCGGTATATTCATTTCCGCACGGACCGAGCGGATTTCAGAGATCAAATCAACCAACCAGTTGATCTCCCCGGCAGCCGTCTCATCACTGACCAGCGGCTTCGGCCACGCGCTTAGCATCAACAGCTTGTCCGCTTTCTGGCCCTCGTCGCCCAGCCGCTCCCAAAGCTCTTCGGTCAGGAACGGCATGAACGGATGCAACACTTTCAGGATCTCGTCGATCGCCCAGGCAGCCGTTGCGCGTGTCTCGGCCTTCGCCGCCTCGTCATCCCCGTTGAAGATCGGCTTGGCGAGCTCCAGGTACCAGTCGCAGAATGTGTTCCAGGTGAACCGATAGACGCCGCCGGAGGCATCATTGAAGCGGTAGTCTTCAAGCGCCTTGGTGACTTCGGCAATGCACTTGCCCATTTCGGTCGCAATCCAGCGATTGAGTGTATGGCTCGCAGTCGACGGGTCGAACCCGTCAACCCGGCCGCAGCCGTTCAATTCCGCAAAGCGGGCCGCGTTCCAGAGCTTGGTCGCAAAGCGCTGACCACCTTCAGCTGCCTGATCCGACATGCGCAACGTCCGGCGTCCCTGCACTTCCTGGCTCGCCAGCGCGTAGCGGGTTGCATCCGCACCATAAGACGCGATGAGATCCAGCGGGTCGAGAACGTTGCCCAAGGACTTGGACATCTTCTTCCCGTTTTTGTCGACCACGATGGAGTTGATGTAGACGGTGTGGAACGGCACTTCTTTCATGAAGTGGATGCCCTGCATCATCATCCGGGCGACCCAAAAGAAGATGATATCGAAGCCGGTGATCAGGACGTCCGTCTTGTAGTAACGCTCCAGTTCCGGCGTCTCATGCGGCCAACCAAGCGTGGAGAACGGCCACAACGCGGACGAGAACCACGTGTCGAGCACGTCTTCGTCGCGCTTCAAGGTCTTGCCGCCTGACATTTCGACGGCTTCCTCCTCGCTCATCGCGCAGTATTCGTTGCCCTCTTCGTCGTACCAAACCGGGATCTGGTGGCCCCACCAGAGTTGGCGCGAAATGCACCAAGGCTGAATGTCGTTCAGCCAGTTGTAGTAGGTCTTGTCCCAGTTGCCCGGAACGAATTTTGTGTCCCCGTCCTGAACTGCCTTCAGCGCTGGTTCCGCCAGCGTCTTGGCATCAACGAACCACTGATCTGTGAGCATCGGCTCGATCACGACCTTTGAGCGGTCGCCGAACGGTTGCATGATCTTCTTGGATTCGACCATTGGCAGAGCTGCCGGACCTTCCTCGTCGTCGCCAAGTTTTTGGACCTTGGCCTTGCCCTTGTCGTCCCACTCCGGCGCTTTGCCCTTCATCCAGGCAACGTCCGGATGGTCGCTAGGGACCATTACAGCGAGGCCTTCCGCGGTGATTTGGTCGATCACACGCTTGCGGGCGGCAAACCGGTCAAGACCGCGCAGCTCATCGGGAACGATGTTGATCTCGTCGATCTCGTTGATCGTCATCTCGGCGCCGTCGATGATCGCCTGCGCCTTTTTCGCTTCCTCAGAATAGGGCGCGCCATCGGCCCGCATGGCCCCTTGCGTGTCCATCAGCCGGTACATCGGGATCTTGCCACGCAAGGCGACCTGATAGTCGTTGAAATCGTGCGCACCGGTGATCTTCACCGCACCAGAGCCAAAATCGGGATCCGGATATTCATCGGTGATGATCGGGATGAGGCGGCGGTGTTCCTTCGGCCCGACAGGAATTTCGCAGAGCTTGCCAATGATCGGCTTGTAGCGCTCGTCCCCCGGGTGAACGGCAACGGCGCCGTCGCCCAGCATTGTTTCAGGGCGGGTCGTCGCGATCGAGATGTAGTCGCGCGTCTCGCGCAGCGTGACGTTGCCGTCTTCATCCTTCTCGACATACTCATAGGTTTCCCCACCGGCCAGCGGGTACTTGAAGTGCCACATGTGGCCATCGGTTTCGATGTTCTCGACTTCCAGATCGGAAATCGCCGTCTCGAACTTCGGATCCCAGTTGACGAGCCGCTTGGACTTGTAGATCAAGCCCTGCTTGTAGAGATCGACAAAGACCTTCAGGACAGCGTCCGAGAGGTTCGGCGACATGGTGAACTCGGTGCGGCTCCAGTCACAGGATGCACCAAGACGCTTCAGCTGACCTAGGATCGTGCCTTCGGACTTCCGTTTTTGCTCCCATACACGCTCGATGAAGGCCTCCCGGCCCATGTCCCGGCGGCTTGGCTTGTTGTCCGCGGCAAGCTCACGCTCAACAACCATCTGCGTTGCAATGCCCGCGTGGTCGGTGCCCGGCTGCCACAAAACGTCATAGCCCTGCATGCGCTTCCAGCGGACCAGGATATCCTGCAGCGTGTTGTTCAGCGCATGGCCCATGTGCAGGGAGCCTGTCACATTCGGTGGCGGAATTACGATGGTGAAGGCATCGGCGCCATCCTTGGCACCGGCTCCGGCCTTGAAGGCCTCCGCCTTTTCCCAGGTTTCGTAAATCCGCGGCTCAACGCTGGCCGCATCGTAGGTCTTATCCAGCATCAGGGTCACTCAATGGGGAAGTTGTCCAGAAAATCGTGAGTTCCCGTGTAAATCGGAAGCCGCCCTGCAAGTCAACCGCCTAAGAGGTATGGTCCGGCGCTTCTATCCCGTCCAAGGCCGTAAACGATTGTGTCGTTCGAACCAATCGATGCTCGGCACGAGGATCTAATAGCCCATTACCCAAGGTTGCTTGTTCGGTTTCTCAGCTGGAATTAGGTTTTGAGTAGAAATTTCGTCGTCTAATCCGGTGTACGACACCTGCGCTTGCTGCGCACCGGGAAGGAGCTTCGAATGACGATACCCAGATGCGGTATCATCGGTTTGATGGCCACACTGTTTTTCGCAGGGCCGGCAGCCGCCGACCAGACGATTGAAATACGCCTGCCGCAGCTTGCCTCTATCCCGGAATACACGGTCCCGCTTCTGGAGCTTGCCCTCTCCAAACAGGACCGACCGTTCAAGATCGTATTGCCAGAAAATTCCAAAGACCTCACCGCTGTAGAAGTGATGGAAAAACTCACTGACCCGGCGAGTTCGGAGTTCAATCTCTATGCGGCGGGCACTTCAAAGCACTACGAAGAGATTGCTCTGCCGATCCGCGTCCCACTGGTGCGCGGTCTGATTGGTGCCCGGATCAACGCGATTCCAAAAGGCAGCCAGGACAAGTTTTTATCGGTCAACACGGTCGGCGACCTCCAGAACATGACGTTCCTTCAAGGCATCGACTGGGGAGACATTGCGATCCTTGAAGGCGCCGGGTTGACGGTAAAGACTGCTCGGAAAAGCCATCTTTATCCGATGATCGCTTCGGCGGACGCCGATGCATTTCCACGAGCTTCAGTGGAAATTCTGAGCGAGTGGACGGAATACAGCCAACTGGACTATGACATCGAGCAGGAAGTCGTCCTGATCTACGACCGGTTTCCGTTCTATTTTTTCACCGGCAAGCACAACGAAGATCTTGCTGAGATCATCGAAACGGGCCTGGTGACCGCATATGAGGACGGCAGTTTCATCCAGTACTTCCGGACACACCCGATGATCCGGGAGATCTTCGCGGAACTCCATCTCGACAGTCGTCGGCCACTCCGCTTCGACAACCCCAATCTGACCCCGGAAACGGCTGCACTTCCCGATTATTACTGGCATAAGTTCTCCGGTGAACCCGAGTAACCTGCCATCCTCGGCAAAACCACACACCAAGCCGGTGAAACGCCTGTTCTTATGACCATCTGCCTCCGCGCACACCATCTTCTATGTATGCTGACCTTCGCCGGAAAGGGCTACACCCCTGCTTTCGTGGAAGCCTACAAAGCTATTATCAATCGCCTCAACGATGGTGAGGCCATCAAACTGGTCGATGGTCCGGACGACATTTGCGTCCCGATGCTCAATGACCCCACCTGCCATTGTCACAATGAAAGCGTACGCGAGCGGGACCGATTGGCCGCAGGCGACATCGGGCTGCTGCTCTTTGGCAAACCGCTATCGGTTGGCCCTCTCCGCCTCAGCGGCGAAGATATTGCGAAACTGCGTTCGGCTTTTCAGGACGGAAACATTCGGCAAGCGTGTACGGGGTGCGAGTGGTATGAGCTTTGTACAGGCATTGCCCAAACGAACTTCAGGGGCTGCCGTCTCCGGTCGCCCCTGTAATATCCCATACATCCGATGTATTTGCAGGATCAATCGCGGCGGCGGATTACGCGCTGGACTTCCTTCTTGACCATCTGCTCCACCATGGGCGGCAGATTCTGATCCAGCCAAGCCTTGATCATCGGACGCAGCATGTCACGAACCATCTCTTCGATGGTCTGAGCTTTCGTGCTGATCAACATGTCAGAAAAATTGTCAAGCGCCGCGTGAACCGCCTGCCCTGTCGCAGCGGATGTCAGATAGTCTTCAGGCGCCACATCCGGCAGGTCATCCGGAATAGGCTTGGACTGGATCACCGGTTCTTCCGGCTCGAACAAGGCTTCCGGCTCGGCCTCAGGCTCAGGCGGCGCCATGATGTCTTCTGCAGGCTCTGGATCCGGAGCGAAGGAAACGTCGCCGTCGAGGTTATCGAGGTCTTCGGCGAGCCCATCGACCATATCCAGATCGTCGGTGGATTCGACCGCAAGTTCTTCCGTCAGTTCGAGGACGTCGTCGTCGCCCGCATCGCTCTCATCTTCCGCAGCGTCGGCCATCATGGCCGCAGCCATGTCATCCGCGCCTTCGTCTTCAGCGACATCGTCATCGCCGTCCATATCGAACAGCTTGTCGAGGTCGTCTTGGGACATCTCGGAGGCATCACCCATATCATCCTCCGCCTTTGCTTCTACTGGGGTTTCATCTGCTTGTTCATTGCCGGAGTCCGCACTCTGGGAGTCTTCATCAGATATGATCCGGCGTATCGATGCGAGGATCTCCTCCATCGACGGCTCTTCAGCCTTGCTCGCCTCTGCCATGACGTCCCCCGTACTTGTTGGCTACTCTACGCTCCAACCAGAAGTCCCCGGATGATTCGTTAAGGAAATTATGCGGATCAACTGGAAACGCGCAAAGCAACCGCACGGCCTGAGATAGGCTTTTCCCCTTTTAAGTCCACTTTTTGTAAACTTTTGGGTAAATGCAAACCGAATCGCTCCGTGCAAACGCCAAAAACGAAGAAACCGGCCAGAGCCGGTTTCAGAGTTGCGTGTGCATTGGCGAGAGACCTAATGGCCTGCTTCAGCGGCCATCCGGTGTCCGCAGGCCAATCCACTTGCCGCGAACGGACTTGTAATGCTGTTCCGGATTGTAGATGGAGACATTCAGCCCGAGTGTTTCAGCATCCAGATGACCAACGGCAGCGACAAGCTGATAACCACCAACGATCCGGTTCCGCTGTGCAGTCACAAGATTGGACTGTTGAATGACCAGTTCGCGCTGCGCATCCAAAACGTCCAGAGTTGTCCGCTGACCAACGCGCTGCTCTTCGATCACCCCTTCAAGAGCCAGCTGCTGCGCTTCGACCGCCGCACGCGCCGCTACGATTGACGCTTCGGCCGCCTGAAAGATCCCCCAAGCGGTGATCACGTTCGCGCGGACCTGATCGCGGGCAACGTCCAGCTGAAGACGGGTTTGTCCCAGCTCTTCCTTGGCTTGACGCACACGCGAATAAACGCCGCCACCCTGATAGATCGGAATGCTGACGTTACCGAAGATCTGAGCATTGTTGTTGAGATCGACCGTGTTCGACGGGTTCCAGCTTCGACCAACGCTCGCATCGACGGTGACAGTCGGAAGCAGCTCACCCTCAATGGCCTTCACATTAAAGATCGCAGCATCAACTAGATGCAGTGCCTGCTGGATCAACGGCTGCTTCTCTTCACTGATCTGAAGTGCAACATCCAAGGACTTAGGAACCTGACGGGTAATAGATGTGTCCGCCGAAAGGCTCTTCGGATCCACACCGATCACCTGACGGTAGATCGCCCGACTGGTGTTCAAATTGGCAAGTGCCGTGTTCAACGATGCCTGAGCTTCCGCTGCCCGCGCTTCTGCCTGGGAGACATCGGTCCGGGTTCCCTCACCCACATCAAACCGGTCGCGCGCCGCACGAACCTGCTCTTGGAGGAACGCTAAGTCACTGCGCTGCAGGGAGACGAGCGCAGTATCGCGAATCACGTCGACGTAGGCGGTCGCGGCACTGAGAAGCGTGTCCTGCTCGCTTGACATCAGGCTTTCGCGCTGGGCACGGACAACAGCCTCAGCCTGGCGCGTGGAGTTTACTGTTCGAAAGCCGCGGAAGACCGCTTGGCTGAGGGTCAACGAGATCGCCGCATTGTTGCGGTAAGCCTGCCGCCCATTCACTGAGGAGCGAACACCGCCGGCCGCCAGCGCCGCAGAAGCCGTTGGCCGCCAACCGGCCAGAGCTTGCGGCACGTTTTCGTTGACACCACGCAACTGGGCCCGGGCCGCGTTCAAGGTCGGGTTGTTCGCATAGGCGAGAGACAGCGCATCACGGATCGTGTCGGCACTGGCCGAGGACGCAATGAAGCCGGACAAGACGACAGCGGCAACCCCGCTCATCAGTCCTTTCGATAGTGTCATTGCTTTCACCCTTGAACGACCAGACACTCCACACTCCTTCCGGCTCACCCACGTACACTCAAAACCTGAGTAAACTCACCGGTGTCCATCTTCAACCGGCACGAGCCCAGATTTAATGAAAATCTTCCAGTGCGGCTTATGGGCAACAGGCTCCAAAAGAGCACGCTGCGTAACACAACACGTGACACTGGCCGATCAGCCCCGGTCTTCAGATCAGACCGGAAATAACTCTTATAACAGACCTTTAAAAGGTGAATTCTGCGGCTTGAGCAAAACCGGGAAGCAAAGCTGCCGATGCATTAAACGCAAATCGTCCACTCACCGCTTCGCCTGATTTCTGATAAAGCTTGGCAACCCCTGCTCCGCCCTGGCCTTCGATGACAACAAGGCGACCATCGGACTTCAACTGTTTCAGCAAAGCCTCGGGCAGAACCTCAACCGCACCATCAATCAGGATAACGTCGTATGGGCCTTCCGCTGCGTAGCCATCGACCAGCGGACCTTCCACAACGACTGCGTTTTCAGTTCCGAGATCCACGAGGAGATCGCCAGCATCGCGGGCCAGTTCCGCGTTTTCTTCCAGAGCAACGACAGATGCCGCCAGTTTTGCCGCGACCGCCGTGCTGTAGCCGCTGCCGGCTCCAATCACGAGCACAATGTCGTCCGCACTGATTTGCGCCAGCTGGATCAGCTTTCCGAAGATATGCGGCTTCATCAAGTACCGGCCGGACCCGGAGGCACCGATGGGCAGATCTTCATCGATGTAGGCCACTGCTCGCTTGGATGCAGGTACGAACCGTTCGCGCGGAACCACCTCCATTGCATCCAGGATCTGGTGATCCGTCACATCGTTGGTACGCAACTGGTTGTCCACCATCTTGCGGCGGGACTGGTTAAAGTCCGTCATATCGGCCCTCGCTTGAATTGCCGGCGTCCCGGCACCTCTTCGGCTGGTTCCATACCGAGGCAAACCCGCCCTGACAAGCACCAGATGCGGCTCTATCATCAAACCCTTTGAATTCCGGGAGAATTTTTACCGCTGACAATCAGTCATACAGACCTTTCCACGGGTGTCACAGTGGAAATGTCATCAGCCAATCAATCAGGACTTGACCTGCCGCGCCAAGTGTTTGATAAGGCGCGGCACACCACCGAGGGGCCCTGTGGCGGAGTGGTGACGCAGCGGATTGCAAATCCGTGTACACCGGTTCGATTCCGGTCGGGGCCTCCACTTTTCTTCGAAAATTTCAAGTTTTCTGGCCGGCCTCAGTCACCGAGCGCAGATCCGCGCGGCATCTGTCCTGGTGTTTTGAGTGTTCGCCATCCGGTCAACCTGAGTGCGCCGGAGCCACACGAGGGCTCTCATTGCAAATATCAATGGTGCTTTACGCAATAATTCGTGCTTGACCCTTTGAAGCTTGCTCCCGCAAGCTGTTTAAATGAAAGAACCCAGCTTTAGCATCGGGGTTGAGGAAGAATATCTTCTGGTCGACCTCGCGAGCCGCAAAATCGCGAGCTCCCCGCCATCCGAATTGTTTTCTGCCTGCGAAACCGCACTGGAAGGACGGGTCAGTCCCGAATTTCTTCAATGCCAGATCGAAGTTGGCACTCCCGTTTGCATGACGCTTGGCGAAGTGAAGGCAGAACTGGCTTATTTCCGCAAAACCATAGCCGATGAGGCCGCCCGGCATGGCCTGGCGCCTATTGCCGCCTCAACCCACCCCTTCGCGGAATGGACCGAGCAGCCACACACCGACAAGGAACGCTACAACGATCTGGCCAGGGTCATGCAGGTTGTCGCCAAGCGCCTCCTGATCTGCGGCATGCATGTTCATATCGGCATTGAAGATGCAGAGCTGCGCGTCGATCTTTTCAATCAACTGACCTACTTCCTGCCTCATCTTCTGGCGCTCAGCACATCTTCGCCTTTCTGGCGGGGCCGAAACACGGGACTTAAATCCTACCGGCTTTCGGTGTTCAACGAGCTGCCCCGCACCGGATTGCCACCGCGATTTGAGAGCCACGAAGACTACCGCCACACCATCGACATGCTGGTTCAAGCTGGCGTCATCGAGGATGCGACCAAGATCTGGTGGGACCTTCGACCCTCCGACCGGTTTCCGACCCTTGAAATGCGGGTGACAGATGTCTGCCCGTGCGTTGAGGATGCCGTTGCCATTGCAGCGCTCTTCCAGTGCCTGTGCCGGATGCTCTACCGCCTGCGGCGCGCCAATCAGGGCTGGCGGCACTATTCAAGGTTCCTGCTCGCGGAAAATCGCTGGCAGGCTCAGCGGCATGGCTCGGCTGCCAATCTGATCGACTTCGGCCAGAAGAAATCCATCGCATTCAAGGATCTGGTCGACGAAATCAGCGAGCTGGTGGCCCCAGATGCAGCGTTTTTTGGCTGTGAAGCGGAGATCGCCCACATCCGGACGATTGCAGAGCGCGGTACATCAGCGGATCGACAGCTGGCACTTGCAGGAGACATGACGGAAGACAGCCTAATCGACCGATCGAAACTGGAGGCCGTTGTGGATCAGCTGGTCCATGAAACCCAGCATGGCCTTGCCGAAATACCTGTGTCAGCAAAAGCCGTATGACGCTGATCTGATCTTCCGGGACCAGAAGCCTTAGCTCTGCTCATCGCGGGATGGCGGTGTTCCGTGCGCTTTCAGATGAAAAAAGTCACGCGATCCGGTCAGAACCAGGGCAAATTCATCGATTTCAGACACGACCGCATCTGCAGAACGCGCAAGGCCTGATTTAGGTTTCATGCTTCGATGCGCCTCAATCAGCGCCGCACGGGCACTTCCCAGCGATTGCAGCAACTTATCCCGGTCAAAATCCAATGGAGACCGGGTTCGTCTTGGATGAGACATGGTCAATTCTATCCTGCGCACAGCCAAATGTTCTTATTTTGTTCTATTTTCAGTCAAGCTGCGCGGCGTGTCAACATGAAGCAAAGCTATTTTACGTCATGCCAATACCGGTCCGGGATCGCTCGGTGCCGGTCAGATAAATATGGATTGGGGATCTCCAGAACGGTCAAATCGTTTTGCCGTATATGATTCAAGGCGCGCTGTATGCGTGGATGGCGCTCGAAAAGCTGCATGAACGCACCGGTCTCGTAAGCCCGCTCCAGTCCGCGTTCGATCAGTTCTGCCAGAGCGCGGTTGTCTTTTTGTACGTAGAAGAAAAACCCGAAGCGGTATTTGACCAGCAGATTGTTATCGACAGTGAGGTTTGGATAGATCGCATCGAAATTCGCTCTTTCCGCATGAGCTTCATGGACACCGAGATTAAAGACGTTCGTGCGGCCCACCGACAGCATCCGCCAGATGTTTTTCCACTCTGCCGGTAAAACCTTGAACCCGGCTGCCCTGAAAATATCCGTGTCCGGCCAGCCAAAGCCTGAGCCAACTACGGCATAGTCGCGAAATTCGTCGAGGGTCTTAATCTGCGCCAGGCGATAAAGCTGATCTTTGCGGGTCACAAATATGCGGTGCCCGAGCAAGCCACGGCTCAAGGGGATGTCGATCTGCTCAAAACGCTGTTCGCGTTCCGGCGAGCCGCCGCTGTAAAATACATCGAAGTTGGAGCGGCCCTGCTCGAACTCGATCAAGACGCGTTCCTGCGTCGTGTCGCCGAGGGAGACCACCTCAAGGACGGCATCCACTCCGGAATGCTCCAAGCCCAGTTTTAGCAAGGAGACTTCATACCGGTCTTCGCCATCATCATAATGTTCGATCCCAAGCCGCACGACCTGCTGTGCCTGAACACCCGCACTTGCAGTTATCCAGATCATCAGGACCAAGACCAGCACAGCACGTGATCCGAACATTGCGTCTCCCTTGACTGGAACCCAACGGGCAAAAAACACACGAGAATTGGTAACTTGATCTGCAGGCCTTGGCGACTTGGCCAAATCGACAATGTCTTTTTCCACGCGCGAAACTGCAAACTTGTCTCATGTGCCGTTTCTACCGCAACCTAGGTCGCGATCCGCCTGTACTTTTATCATTGATATCCACTAGATAGCAGCCTTGGACAACCATGCGGCTTGCGCACTAAACAGGACTGACCGGGTCATGAAGCACGGCGGAGATTTGAGCGAAGCAATCGAGCGCTTTGGCGGGACACCTGACCAGTGGCTCGATTTGTCGACCGGCATCAATCCGCATGCCTATCCAGTCCCGGACCGATTTTCAGAGAAGGCCTGGGCGTCCCTGCCCGCACAATCAGCCCAGGATCAGCTTATCGGCGCCGCACGCCAGGCCTATACAGTGCCGGATCATCTTGGACTTGCCGCCGGACCCGGCACCCAGCTGCTCTTGTCAGTGTTGCCGCAGCTCCTACCCCAGGGCCCTGTTGCGCTCGCAGCCCCGACTTACACCAGCCATGCAGACGTCTGGACACGGGACGGCCGCAAACCGGTCGAGCTGTCCAGCATTTACGCCCTACCGGCCGATGCGAAAATCGTTCTGCTCGTCAATCCGAACAATCCCGACGGCCAGCTTGTTGATGTCAAAAGCCTTCTGGAGATCGCCCGGACGTTGACGGAGCGCGGCGGGTACCTCGTGGTGGACGAAGCTTTTGCCGATGTCATGCCCGGTTCCAGCCTTCTGCCGCACATTACTGATGAAAACATCTTGATCCTGCGTTCCTTCGGCAAGTTCTTTGGTCTGGCCGGGCTGCGCCTCGGTTTCCTGGCGGGGCCGAAGCCGATGATCGCAAAGGTCTCCGCCCTTCTGGAAAGCTGGTGCCTCAGCGGCCCGGCGCTCGAGCTCGGCGCCACTGCGCTGAAAGACCAAGCCTGGCAGAAATCGATGAGCCGCCAACTGGCCGACGAAATGGCCGATCTCACACTGGCGCTGCAACAGAACATGCTCAGCGTCTTTGGCGGCACCCCGCTTTATGCGCTCGCCGGGACGAGATCTGCCGCCAAGCTGCATGACGCGCTCGCCAAACAGCGGATCTGGACCCGGATCTTCGACTATGCACCAACCTGGATCCGCTTTGGCCTGCCGGGTGGCGCTGAAAATCTGGCCCGCCTGACCGACGCGCTTGCAGCGGCTCAAAAAGACCTCTAACCAGCACTCATGTTGCTTTATGAAAACGCGCTTTGGCTGCTTCTCGCCGCCTTGATCCTCGACGGGATAATAGGCGATCCGGACTGGCTCTGGCGCCGTCTACCCCATCCTGTAGTCTGGATTGGCAAGGTTATTTCAGCGCTTGATAAAACGCTGAACCGCAAAGACTGGCGCGTTCAGACCCGCCGGTTCACCGGGATCGTGACCTTGCTGATCTTATTGGCCAGCAGTCTGGCGTTGGGCTTCATCATTCAGGAATTCGCAGCGAAGCTCCCTTTCGGTGAACTCCTGATCGTTGTTATCGCGGCGGTTTTGATCGCTCAAAAAAGCCTTTATGAGCACGTTGCTGCGGTCAGAGACGGCTTGCAAAACTACGGGCTTTCTGGTGGCCGGCAGGCCGTCGCTATGATCGTCGGCCGGGATCCGAACACCTTGGATGAAGCGGGCGTCTCCCGCGCTGCGATCGAATCCTGCGCCGAGAACTTCTCCGACGGAATTGTCGCGCCGGTTTTCTGGTTTGCGGTTCTGGGGTTGCCTGGCTTGATCGCCTACAAAGCGGTGAACACCGCAGACAGCATGATCGGACACAAGAACGAGACCTATTCTGATTTCGGCTGGGCATCGGCACGGTTCGATGACCTGATCAATCTTCCTGCCTCCCGTTTGTCGGGTGTGTTCCTGGCACTTGCTGCACCACTTGCCAGTGGATCCATCCGAAAAAGCTTCACGGCAATGGTCCGGGATGCGGAACAGCACCGCTCCCCCAATGCCGGCTGGCCGGAAGCGGCAATGGCCGTGGCACTCGGCTTGGCCTTGGCCGGCCCACGGACCTATCCTGGATACACGGTCGATGATCCTTATATGAATGCAGACGGGCGCCGCGACGCTACGGCCGATGACATCTCACGTGGCCTCAAGGTTCTTGTCGGCGCGTATGGTATCGAAGCCGCGCTTGTTCTGTTTCTGGCCGTCCTTTTCCTGATTTGAGAGACAAACCCATGCTCCCTTTTTCTGCTGCCGCTGATCGCAACAAGGACGTCATTCTGGAGACCTTGCGGCCCATTCTGGCGGACCGGACAAAGGTTCTGGAGATCGGCAGCGGCAACGGCCAGCACGCAGTTCACGTGACGAACGCCTTACCGCAGATCACCTGGCAATGCAGCGATTTGCCGGACAACGTTCCGGGCATCACTGAAAGGCTGAAACAGGACGGCAACGACCGGACACCGGCCCCGCTCGCGCTCGATGTCGCTGCGCCGCCATGGCCCTTGCCAGCCCCGAATGGTCCGGAGGCCTTTGACGCAATCTTCACGGCCAACACATTGCACATCATGTCATTTGAGCATGTGGAGCAGTTTTTCGCCCGCGCCGGGGAAGTGCTGAGCACAAAGAACGGCGCTCTGTGCGTCTACGGGCCGCTCAAGTACGGCGGCGAATTCACAACCGAAAGCAATGCCGCCTTTGATGTCCAGCTGAAAAGCTGGAACCCAGTCAGTGGCATCCGCGATTTCGAAGCGCTCGACGCACTTGCCCAAAAAGCCGGTCTGAAATTCACCGACGATCATGCCATGCCGGCGAACAATCAGATGGTGGTCTGGGAGCGGGGCTGAGGACGATATCTAGTACCCGACTGCCCGATTTGCTCGCAGCGCTTCATATCGTTCGGCAAGCAGCGCGGACACTCAAAACCGCCTTAATTTCAGGACGAAGTTAGACAATCGACGTGCTCCAACGAACAGGAACACTCCAATCCCCAGCGTGAACAATCCGTTGCCAAGCCCCGGGTTTGCCAGAACAGCCGAAGCCGGTTGAGAGGCCATATAAAACTTGATCAAGACGGCATTGAACAGGGATTGCAGACCGCGAACTGTGAAGTAGAGACCAATAACAACAATCCCGATCTGCAGCATGTTTTCAGAAGGGACCTGATCCGGCTCTGCCTTCGGATCAGGTATTTTCAAACCGCGTAAAACAAGTTGCGGAAAGAAGAACAGCAGACCGGCTATGAGCAGACCACCGCCGACAGCGCCAAAGGACACAATTTGAAGGGCTGGATCGGACTTTGCGGCGAAGTACGCAAAACTCAACACAGTGCTCAAATTGCTAACCAGAAGAAAAATGGCGAATAGCCGGACCAGAACGGCCCCAAGATACTTCATAAGAACCCCAAAAAATCGATCTTCAGATCTATCGGTTGTTTGCGATCGCCAAAATCGCCTCGGTATCCAGAACACCCTCCAAATGTTTCGCCAGATCATCAAGCACCGCGTCGATCTGGTGCTCGTAGGCAAGGTCCGACACGGCCCCGAAGCCTTTCAGATAGGCTTTCCGAAAATCATCATCAGTGAAAAGCCCATGCAAATAGGTCCCGGCAATTCGGCCATCTGATGATTGGGCCCCGTCCAGTTTCGGAGTTCCGCCCGCATCACGGATGTGCAGGTATGGCCGGGCACAATCAGGCCCGGATGTGCGGCCGATATGGATCTCGTATCCTTTGACGCTGGCACCTGATGCCAGATGCTTGCCCTCAGCCTCGACAAGCGATTTATCCGGCGTCAGCACCGTATCGACATCTAGCAGCCCAAGTCCTTCGACAGTTCCGGCCGTTCCCTCGATGCCATCGGGGTCGGAGATGATTTTGCCGAGCATCTGATAACCGCCGCAAATCCCGAGAACATGGCCGCCCCGGCGCACGTGAGCCGCCAGATCAATGTCCCAACCTTGTTTACGGAAGAACGCCAAATCGCCAATGGTTGATTTGGTTCCGGGCAGAAGGACCAGATCCGCATCTCCCGGCAAGGGCGTTCCGGGCTGGATCAGCTCAAGCGAAACATCCGGCTCCATCCGCAGCGGGTCGAGATCATCGAAATTCGCAATCCGGGAAATCACCGGAACGACGATCTTGATCCCGCCCCTGCCCGCGCCGCTTGTAAGATCGAGCGCGTCTTCTGCCGGCAGTTTGTTGGCGTCTGCAAACCACGGCACCACGCCAAGGCCTTGCCAGCCGGTGCGTTGGGCAATCTCGCGCATGCCGTCATCAAAGAGGCTCGGGTCTCCGCGAAACCGGTTGATAAAAAACGCCTTGATGCGATCCTGCTCGGACGGCTCCAGCACGGCATGGGTCCCGACCACCGAAGCAATCACACCGCCCCGGTCAATGTCAGCACAAAGAACGACAGGCAGGTCTGCTGCCTCCGCAAACCCCATATTGGCAATGTCGCCTGCCCGAAGGTTGATTTCGGCAGGGCTGCCCGCACCTTCCACGATGACCAAATCGGCGTCTGATTGAAGTTTTGAAAAGCTTTCCAGAACCTTCGGCAAAAGCTCTGCTTTCTGCTTGCCATATTCGCGGGCGCGCATGGTGCCAAAACGCTTGCCCTGAACGATGATCTGCGCGCCGGTATCCGTTTCCGGCTTCAGGAGAACCGGGTTCATATGCACGGACAAAGGCACGCGGCAGCCCATCGCCTGCAGGGCCTGTGCCCGGCCGATCTCGCCGCCGTCAGAGGTGACAGCGGCATTGTTGGACATGTTTTGCGGCTTGAACGGGCGGACAGTCATGCCGCGATTGGCAAAAAGGCGGCACAGCCCGGCAACAATCAAGCTCTTGCCGACATTGGACCCGGTCCCCTGGATCATCAGAGCCGGTGTGCGGCGGCCAGTGCTGTGTGTCATCGGCTCACCGGCTCATCAACCGGAGGCGCGCCATATGGCCGGAATTCCTTCGGCACCGGGAGGTTGGCGAGTTTCAGTTCCAGAAGGAGCCGGATGGTTGGCCGGACACCAAAAAGGATCGAGCCGATCAGAAACAGCCAGGTTCCGGCATAAAGCAGGGTGTCGTAGAAGAAGAAAATGCTGCCGATCACGAACATGAGCGCTGCGAGAAACTCTACGATCGTCCGGTAGAGTTCGTACTTGCGCACGATCTCCGCATGGTCCGGGGACGCGCTGCGAAGGCTATGATCAAACAGCTTGCTCATTTCAAAGGCCCTTTTTGAAACACCGGAAGGTCATGTCCAACTGGGTTTTTGTCTCTCCGGTTTCAGCATATCCAAGGGATTTATAAAAGCGGTCTGCCGTGAGCGTGCTGGAGAGATGAGCCTCATCCAGACCGCGGTCGCGAAACATATCTTCAAGCGCCCGCATCAAGGTCTTGCTCACCCCGGTCAAACGCGCATCCGGGAGCACGTACATCAAGGGGATTTGCCCATTGGGTGTCCCCATCGCGAACCCGAGAATGCGTTTGTCCTGATCCTGGACGACAAACGCTGCCCCCGGACCATCGATCCAGCTTTCCACGTGCGGCGCGGTTTTGTTTTTCAGCCAGGCATTATAGCGATCAGGATTGTCGCCATGGTCAAGCCCGCAGAGCTCAATAATGGACGCGCGGAGCAGCAGCGCGATCTCGTGAGAATCCGCGCTGCTGGCGCGTGCAACTGTGTAAGGCATCGATCGGTCTTAGAACTCAATGCCTTCTTGCGGCTTCACGCCGGACCGGAACGGATGTTTGACCTGCGTCATGTCCGTGACAAGGTCGGCCACCTCCAGAAGTTCGTCCTTGGCGTTCCGCCCGGTGATAACCACGTGAACGTCTTCCGGCTTTTCATTCTTCAGAAAATCAACGACCTCGTTGATGTCGAGATAGTCGTAGCGCAGCACGATGTTGAGTTCATCACACAGGATCAGCCGAAAGTCTCCGGAGCGGATCATGTCTTTGGCAGCATCCCAGGCCTGTTGGGCCGCATCGATGTCCCGCTGCCGGTCCTGGGTTTCCCAGGTGAACCCCTCGCCCATCCGCTTGATGGTCACCAGGTCATCGAACCGTTCCAGCGCCATGCGTTCGCCAGTTTCGATCCGGCCTTTCACGAACTGGACAACGCCCACCTTGTGGCCATGACCAAGCGAGCGAAACACCATGCCGAACCCGGCCGTCGACTTGCCCTTGCCCTTGCCGGTGTGAACGATCACAAGGCCCTTTTCGATGGTCTTGGTCGCCATGATCTTGTCGCGCGCGGCTTTTTTCTTGCGCATTTTTTCCGCATGGCGCGCGTTGAGTTCGTCTTCCGTAAGCTCGGGTTTATCCGTATCGGCGGTCATGGTGTGTCTCCCGATTATTGTGTTTTGTTCAAATCATTCAGTGCAGCATGGGTCGAATTGCGCCGCGGTGTCCAGAGGCCGCGATCCAGCGCCTCTTGAAACCGTGCCAGCATTTCCTGATAGCCTGCCGGATTCGTGTCTTGAAGAAAATCGCGCACGACTTCATCGTCCAAATAGGCCTCATAGAGCTGATCAAAATGATGATCGCCAACTGCCCTGGTCGTTGCGGCAAATGCAAAGAGATAGTCGAGCGTTGCCACCATCTCGAACGCGCCTTTGTAGCCGTGACGCATCACGCCCTTGATCCATTTCGGATTGGCGGCCCGGCCGCGCACGACACGGCCGATTTCCTCTGACAAGGAACGCACCACCGGACGTTCGGGGCGCGAATGGTCGTTGTGATAGATCTTTGGCGCGTCGCCTTTGAGATGCTCCACCGTTGCCGCAAGACCGCCTTCGAACTGATAATAATCATCGCTGTCGAGAAGGTCATGCTCCCGGTTGTCCTGATTGTGCAGAACCGCATCAACGGAGGCTAGCCGGCCCTCCAGCTCACCGCGGGCCTGATCACCCGACGCACCGCCGCCATAGGCATAGCCGCCCCAGGTCAGGAATGCTTCGGCAAAATCACCGCGCTCATACCAGATGCCTTCATCGATCAGCGCTTGTAGGCCGGCTCCATAGGCTCCGGGCTTTGAACCAAACACCCGGAACCCGGCCCGGCGCCGGGCCTCATCTGGCGACAGGCCAGCGGCGGCCAACTTGGCAGCTTCCCGTTTCATACGTGCAGCAACGGGATTGGCATCCTCAGGTTCTTCCAATTGACCGACAGCCCGTACAGCGCTGTCAAAAAGGTCCATCTGATGTGGGAAAGCATCGCGGAAGAAGCCCGAAACCCGCAAGGTCACATCGATCCGCGGGCGGCCGAGCTCCGACAATTTCAGGATTTCAAAGCCTGTGACGCGGCCAGAGGCAGTCTCCCAGACCGGTTTGGCGCCAATCAGCGCCAGTGCTTGCGCGATATCATCGCCGCCCGTGCGCATGTTGGCCGTGCCCCAGCAGGTCAAAACCAACGATGCCGGCCACTCGCCTTCTTCCTGAAAATACCGCTCGGCCACCAGCGAGGCCGATTGCTGGCCAAGACGCCAGGCTGTTTCTGTCGGAACAGCACGCACATCGACGGAATAAAAGTTCTTACCCGTTGGCAAAACATCCGGCCGGCCACGAGACGGCGCACCGGAAGGCCCCGGTTTCACGAAACCGCCATTCAGCGCGGTTAGGACAGCGTCCAGTTCGGACTTTCCGGAACCGGTCACCGACGGGCGGATCCGTTCTTCGATTTCGGAGAGCACCGCCTGCACTGCAGACCAGCCTGAAGGCGAGACTATATCGCCCACGATAATTTGTTGTGCGAGCAGTTCAAGCCGCTCAACCGTATCGCCATTTGAGCGCCATGGCGCATCAGAGAGACTTGCCAGAACATCCGGCTTTGGTCCGATCCAAGGTGCTGCAAAATCACAATTGAGCGGGTCAAATTCGGAAAAGCCCAAGTCCTCTGAAAGCACCCGCTGCAAGCTGTTTTGGTGCGCCTCCCCACCGCGCGGGACCCGCACCAGCGCAGACAGCAGATCGGTGAGGAGATCGCCTTCCGGGCTCTCGCCCAAAATATGCAAGCCGTCGCGGATTTGAAGTTCTTTCAGATCACACAAATGCGCATCAAGCCGGGCAAGACGGGTGTCTTCATCCATCTCGTCGGTGATGCCAATGTCCTTGTCGAGACCGTGCCTGCTGGCCGCATCCAGAATGTCCCGGGTCAGCGCCTTGAGCCGCCGAGGATCGACACCGCTTGCGAGGTAGTACTCATCGAGCAGGGTCTCCAGTTCCTCGGCAACGCCGTGGCTTTCGGCCCGGGTGAGCGGCGGGGTCAAGTGATCAACGATTACAGCGGATGTGCGGCGCTTTGCCTGCGCCCCCTCACCCGGATCATTGACAATGAACGGGTAGATGTTCGGCATCGGGCCAAGCACGGCTTCCGGGAAACAGTTTTCAGACAGCGCGAGCGCCTTGCCTGGAAGCCACTCCAGATTTCCGTGCTTGCCGAGATGGATCACCGCATCAGCGCCAAACTCCCGGCGCAACCAGATATAGAACGCGAAATAATGGTGCGGCGGCACCAGATCTGGATCGTGGTAAGTCTCTTTGGGATCAATATTGTAGCCACGTGCAGGCTGAATGCCAACCACCTGATTGCCGAACCGGTGCAGCGCTAACCGGAACGCACCGTCAATCACATGTGGATCGTCTTGCGGCTTGCCCCATCGATCCTCAACGGCTGTGCGGACCGCCTCCGGCAGTTTGGCAAATTCGGTAGCATAAGCGGTAAGTAACAGCTGCTCATAGCTCGCCTTCTCCTGCCTCTGCGCAAGGGCGTTGGTCACGCCGGACGTTAATACATCCATCAGGTCCGCAGACGTTTCCGGGACGTTGCCGACATCATATCCGGCCTTCTTCATGGCTTTGAGCACGGACACGCAGGAGGCCGGCGTATCAAGGCCGACCCCGTTGGCAAGACGGCCATCCTTGTTCGGATAGTTTGCCAGGATCAGCGCGGTCTTTTTGTCTTTTGCCGCACCCCGGCCAAGACGGGCCCAGTTGGCGGCTAGGTCGGCCACGAACCGCATGCGATCCGGCACAGGGGTGAATTTCACGGGCGTCGATTGCGTCGCTGGGTCAAAAACCCCCTCTTCCTTGAAAGACACAGCCCGGGTCAGCAACCGGCCGTCGATTTCCGGCAACACGACATGCATGGCAAGGTCGCGGATCGACAGGCCTTGATCGCTCTCCTCCCAGCCCTCTTTGGACGAAGACGAGAACACCACCTGAAGGACGGGTTTGCCCCATTTGTCGAGCGGCGTCGGCTGGTGGTCGATCCCGGCCTTGGAAACCGCAAAAGCGGTCCCGTTCAAAACGACATCCGGTTTTGCTTCTTCAAACAACGCATCCAGAACAGCTATGGATTCTGCTTCCTTGAGACTGGAGACAAAGACCGGCAGCGCATTGACACCTGCCTCTGCGAGTGCGGATACCAAAGCATGGACAGGCGCGGTCTGGGACCCTTGCACCAGCGCCCGGTAAAAGGTGATCGCAGCGACAGGAGCTGTCGGGTCTGCCCAGGTTGATCTCAAGATTTCCAGACCCGGCGCGGTATGACCGGGCAGATAAACACCGGCTCTTGGCAGAGGAACCGCATGCGCAGGCTCTTCGGCAAGCCCGATCAGGTGACCGGCAAACCGCAACGCATTGGCGTAATTTGCAGGCCCGCCCTCAACAAAGTAGCGCCACATCTGACGCACATCTTCTGTGTTGCGCGTCGAATGGCTGGTGAGAGCATCATCCCATTTGTCGTCACCAGGTATGACGACAAGATCAATGCCACTGGCGCGCGCCTCTTCAACAAACCGCTCTAATCCGTAGCGCCAGTATTCGACACCACCGAGGACACGCAAGATCACAATCCGGGATCCGCGGACCGTCTGCTCCGCATAAAGGTCAACCGAATACGGATGCGACAGAGCAATCAGGTTCGCAAGACGGAGGCTTGGCGCATCCGCCCCCAAGCCGGACTGTGCCGCCGCCAGACTTCCGAGTTCGGTATCGGCCGCGGACAAAAACAGAATATCGGCAGGCTGCTGGCCGAGGTCGACGGCATCGCCCCCATCATCAATCCGGCGCGTCTGGCTTGCGAGAATGTGCATCTGGGTGGTTTCTCGTTCTTATATCATCTCATGGATAGACCATGAGACCCGTCTACACTTTTCAGGGCGAAAAGGCTTTCAATGAATTGCCGGATAACGCCCGGCAACTCCAGCATTTGAGGGTCTTTGAAATCACTCAGCTGCTTCTGCAAGACCCGATAGAGCGCCGCGCACCGCACCCAAATCGAAACCCTTGAGCCCGATCACCACCAGTTTCCCAGCGCTCTCCGCACCTGAAGCAAACCAGGTCTCGACCCTCGGGCCCACCGCCTGAACCATGGCCGGCGCGGCCTTGCCATCCACCTGAACGGCCCCTTTGATCCGAAGAACACCTTTCAATGCCATGGCCTGAAGCACCTTCGCCTCAGCTTCCTTCAGCGACGCAAAGACCGGCGCCTCAATCACATGGCTTTCAAAGTCATCGTGGTGATGATGATCATGATGGTGGTCGTGATCGTGATGATGATCATCATGGTCATGGTGGTGGTCATCATCATCATGGTGGTGATGGTGATGCTCATGGCGGGAGGCCATGTCATCCTCAGCCGCTGAGCCGCGGCCAAGCAGAACCTCGATCGGCAAAGTGCCTTTCTCAGATGCAACGATATGCACCGCCGGGCGGACCTCTGCTGCGATCTTTTCTTGAACGCCCGCAAGAATATCGGCCGCGACCAAATCGGCCTTGTTCAGCACCACAAGATCCGCGCAGCGCAGCTGATCATGGAAAAGCTCCTCAACCGGGCTCTCATGATCCAGCGCTTCATCCGCAGCGCGCTGGGCTTCCAGCGCCTCCTCATCCAGAGCGATCCGCCCTTCGGCAAGCGCGGCTGCATCCAGGACCGTAACGACGCCATCCACAGTGACTTTTGGTTTCACCGATGGCCACGAAAAGGCCCGGACCAGCGGCTGCGGCAAGGCGAGACCGGATGTTTCGATGACGATATGCTCCGGCGGGTTCTCGCGCGCGAGCAGCATTTCCATGGTCGGCAGAAAGTCATCGGCAACCGTGCAGCAAATACAGCCGTTGGTCAGCTCCACAACTTCTTCTGCCGAACAGCTCGGGTCCGCACAGCCGTTCACCAGCGATCCGTCAAATCCCATATCGCCGAATTCGTTGACGATGAGCGCAATCCGCTTGCCGCCGGCATTCTGCAAAAGGTTGCGGATCAGGGTCGTTTTTCCCGCGCCAAGAAAACCGGTCACGATGGTTGCCGGGATTTTCTGACCAGGCTTAAGCTTAGAAGAAGTCACAATCCGATCTCCGGTTGATGCGAGGGTTTGAGAAGAAGCGGCTGTCCAGCGGCGACGAATACGACCTGATGGCACACTGAGGCGATATCCTGGTTCAAGCGGCCTTGCGCGTCCCGGAACGACCGCGACAAGCGGTTCTCCGGCACGATCCCCATGCCGACTTCGTTGGAGACAAACACACACGGCCCGGCTAGCCCCCTGGTGGCTTCAATCAAGCGCGCCGTTTCCGCAGCTATGTCCTTGTCGGAAAACATCAGGTTGGACAGCCAAAGGGTCAGGCAGTCAACGAGGAGTACCCGATGCGCGGCATTTTCGCGGCTCAGCACACCTGCGAGATCCAGCTGCTCTTCAATGGTAATCCAGGAGGGCCCGCGTTGATCCTTGTGACTGGCAATACGGTCCGCCATCTCGTCATCGAAAGCGGCACCTGTTGCGACATACACCCTTTCCAGGCTACTTCGAGCTGCAAGCCTTTCTGCAAAGGTGCTTTTTCCGGACCGGGCCCCGCCGAAAACGAGGGTAGACCGGCCATGGTCAGACTGCGTCACATGTGCCTCCCAGCCGTCCGCCCGACAGCCTTGCGGTTAAACTTTGTCGACGGCCGGTCTCCTGGCTCGCGGTTCCTTATGACCAGCACCCCTTCCCGGTCACCTTGAGAACGATGCTCAAAGATCTCCAGTGGGTCATGTGCCAGCACTCGCCGCTCACAGTTGCGGGGGCAGCTCCGGATCAATCCTCTCTGAGGACTTACCGAATTCCCGTTTCATCCGGGCTGGATCACTCCAGCACCAGAACCGTCTGTTTCCTTCCTAGCTGGAACCGCCAGCCCGCACAAGCCGGAGTGTTTAAGGCGGCAAGTCTTCTAGTCCATATGTTTGACCGCAAATTGCCATGGCCGGTCGGAAAACGCAGCGTTTTGAGTTCCGTCTTGGCGGCAATGCGGAAATACGACCGGTGAAGCGCACCTGTTAAAAACCGATAGACACAACTAGGCGTCTGAAAAATTTATAGTTTTCCACATACCTGACGAAAAAATAACGATGGAATGAAAAAAACGCATTTCAGGGCTTGGCAAATGGATAAGGGCTGCGTTATACGCATCTCCATCGACGGGGGCGGTCAAGCACTGCCCCGGCACGGTGATCCCTGATAGCTCAGTTGGTAGAGCAAGCGACTGTTAATCGCTGGGTCGTAGGTTCGAGTCCTACTCAGGGAGCCACTCTTTCCCAGAAAATATGAATGTAAACAGCTCGACGCACAATCGGTCATCAGGCACGTCCGCGATTGGGTCTTGAGCGTTCGAAAACACAAAAATCAAGGACTGACGGAAACCGCCAGCCCCGCCCTGCCATTGACTGCCGTCGATCAGTCCAGGTTCACCTTATACTCAGCTTTCAATTCCGCGACCTTGTCAGCGTTTTCGGACATCCAAGAATTAAAGTCCGCAATCAACTCCGGCTTTGTTGTCGTACTGGCATAATAGTAGTCGCGGGTATGCTTGAGATCAGGGTCGAACGCTAGCGCGTTCGGCTGCCCCATTTCCCCCAGCTGGTGCTGAATGACCGCTACGTTGGCATAAGCAGCATCGATACGGCTGTTTATGGCTTGTTTGATCAGACCATCCAGGGATTTCACTTCCGACAACTCAACGGCCCCGGAGGAGGTCAGATCGATCCAGGACCACGGCGTAAAGCCGCGCACGGTACCCAATTTCTTGACCGACCCCATTCCTTTACCGACATTGCCCGGCGTCACAGAGACCCCATCGATGTATTCGACCACCTTGTCGGAGTAGACCACCGGCTTGCCATCCTTCAAATCCGCGGACCAATAGGCATTGTCCGGATATTTGATATCGACCGTTCCTTCGACCAGGTTTTCCATCAAGCGCTTGATTGGATACGCCTCATATTTCAGCGTGTGTCCGTTATCCGACGCCCACGCATCCAGCAGCGCCCGTCCGAAACCACCATACTCCCCGCCTTCCATGGTGTAATGCGGGTAGTAGGTTAGATCTTCAACGCCAACAATTACAGTATCCGCCAACGCAACAGATGAAAGTGAAACACCCCCAACCAAAACAGCATGAATTGGTAGTAATTTTACGAATGACTTAAGATCTGCGTATTTCATGTTCCCTTACCTTTCTTGGCAAATTATCTGGAACTTGGTCTCACAACGTAATTGAGAACCCAATGAATTACGCATTTATTAATTCATATTTGGAAACAACTTTAAATTCCTTCTCGTAATTTTTGATAATCACTCCAGAAAGACAAAAAATTGGATAGGACGACACACCTTAACCTTCCGCAGAGGCAAGAGTGACCAATGCTCATATTAATTTAATTCAGAAAGAAGCCTGCCGGTTTTCTGCTCAAAAACAGGCCTTTTTTCGTTGCCAATCTGCAACAGACTCGCCAGACCGCCGACTTTATCCGCAATACTTACAATGAAGATAACATCACGTCAGCGTGATTTTTCTTGCACTGAGGCGATTAAGACACACTTATTAACGGAAAGTAGCCAGAAACAAGCAGTTTTGTGATGTTTATTACACCCATTCACCAGATTGTGGTGCGATAATGGCAAAATAGTGGCTGCGCATATAGGGGCGCGTTCACGCTAAAAGACGAAAAACAAAAGGAATTTGGTCAAGAAGTCCAAAACGGACCAGGATCACAAGGCCCCAAAGCGCGGTAAATTGAGTTGTATTAGCCTTGGGAGGCGATCATGCAACGGAATACCAAAGCAGGAGCGTTTGCGCTTGGCCTCATCCTCGCGTTTGCGGGAAGCGCGGCAGCCAGTCCTTTGCCGCAAGAAACGATTACTCTGCCAGAAGATAGCCTTGAGGTAACAGTCGCGTCTGCGAGCCTGGATCAAAAAGATCCGCTTGAGAGTGAACTGACCATATGGGTCGGAGAAGTGAACTTGAACGGCCGCGACGTCGTTTGGGTCGAGCTGATCGATTCCTATGGTGAAGTGATTTACGATTCTGAAGTCAGCACCAACGAAACCCATCTGTTGCCGGATGGACGCGCGGTCGTGGTCAATGCGCTGGATCCGCAGACTATGGTCGCGCAGAAGGATGAATCCCGTCTCGTGACCGAAGGGGCACTTGTCGTGACCCGGCGGGTCATCAACGATGGTGGCAACGCTGCGGCGGTTGAATTGATCGAAACATCGGACGAGCCCGTTCGGAAGGGCACGATGCTCGAAATCGCCGACTTCGGCCAGACAGTTTGGGAACGCGTTGTTGCATTCTTCAACGCAGCCACAAGTCAGGTAAAGGTCGCATGGACCTGGCTGGTCGACACGCTTCAAGCCTGATCGCCATAGTCCCCGCGAACAGGTTGATGCGGTCCGCTCGTGAGAGCGGGCCGCGCCCCCTTGGCCACGCAAGAGTAACCCGAACTTACACTCTTTGAAAAACTCCGCCGCGAACCGCGGCGGGTTGTCTCTTCATTTTCAACACACCTTTGCCTCGAATTGAATTTTCATAGGAAATTCATTGCCCTGCGTGATCCGCACTTTAAACTCCTCCGTAGACGGTCTTGAATAGCAACTGACCAACCGACTGGGCTTCCCAACGCTGGGATTTAGGCGGCCCTGCCAAGCCAAAGGATTTAACATGCGGATTGCCGTCATCGGCTCGGGTATTTCCGGAAACAGTGCTGCATGGGCACTTAACAGCCACCACGATGTTGTTCTTTACGAGAAAAGAGACCGTCCAGGTGGCCACAGCGCAACGGCCGATATCGACTACGACGGCACCCCGATGAGCGTCGACACGGGCTTCATTGTCTATAACGAACTTAATTATCCGAACTTCACAGCCCTACTTGACCACTTGGGTGTTGCAACCGAGATCAGCGACATGAGTTTTTCGCTGTCAGCGGACCGGGGCAAACTGGAGTGGTGTGGCGACGGGCTCAACGCCGTGTTCGCGCAACGCAAGAACATCGTCTCGCCGCGGTTCTTGAAAATGCTCCGGGACATCTTCCGCTTTAACAAACAAGCCGTCGCAGACTTGAACTCAGGTCGGCTTGCGGGCCAAACCCTCGGTGGCTATCTGGAGGCGGAGCGCTATTCCAGCGGTTTCATCAACGATTATCTGCTTGCCATGGGGGCTGCCATCTGGTCGACCCCGATCAACGAGATGCGCGCCTACCCGGCCGAAAGCTTCGTGGCGTTCTTCGACAATCACCGTCTTCTATCCTTCGACCGTCAGCTGTGGCGGACGGTCTCCGGTGGCAGCCGCAACTACGTGAAGAAGCTGACTGAGCCGTTTGCAAAAAAGATGCGTCTTGGCAGCCCGGTTGCGGAAATCCTCAGAACAGATGGAAAAGTCGTTGTTCGTGATGAGACCGGTCATACCGATACATTCGATCACGTCATCCTGGCCAGCCATACCGATCAAAGCCTTGCCATGCTCGGCGATCCAAGTGCGGAAGAGCGGGAGATACTGAGCGCAATCCGATATCGCCCGAACGAGGTGTATCTGCATCGGGACGAAAGCCTGATGCCCAACAAGAAGAAGGTTTGGGCATCCTGGAACTACATGTCGGATCGAGAAGCGGGTGAAACACGCGATGTGACGGTTTCCTATTGGATGAACCGGTTGCAGAACCTTGACCGCTCCAAGCCGGTCTTTGTCACGCTCAATCCGTTTCAGGCACCGAGCGAAGACAAGACCTTCGCCAAATACATCTACGACCACCCGCAATTTGATGCCAAAGCCCTGGCGGCCAAGCAACTGCTCAGCAAGATCCAGGGTGTGAACAACACCTGGTATTGCGGCGCATGGAACGGTCATGGCTTCCACGAGGACGGATTGGCATCCGGTCTCAACGTGGCCAAGGCACTGGGTGCTGTCCTGCCGTGGGAGCGTGAGCGTCAAGAGCCTGTGATGCTGGAAGCCGCTGAATGACACCCGCACCTGCCACAAACAGGATGTCGGATAATGGCTCCGCGCCGGAAGCTGCGGCAGCGCTTTACAATGGCGCTGTCATGCACCAGCGCATGAAACCAAAACAGCACCGGTTCTCTTATGACGTTTTCAATCTTCTGATCGATATCGATCGGTTGAAAGAAGCCTCAAGATTGAGTTGGATGTTGTCAGTCAACCGGTTCAACCTTCTCTCGTTTCATGAAAAAGATCATGGCCCGCGAGACGGAAGCTCGTTGAGACAACACATTGACAGCTTGCTGGAGAAAGAGGGTTTGGAGCGGGGCCACCGGGTTGTGCTACTCGCCTATCCCCGGCTTTTGGGGTATGGGTTCAATCCGCTCAGCGTCTACTATGCTTATGATAAGGACGATCGGCTGACCGCACTCGTCTATGAGGTCCGCAACACCTTCGGCGGTCTTCATACCTATGTTGGGCCGGTGCGTGACGGGCAAATCAGCGATGCCGGTGTTCGCCAGGACCAGCGCAAAGAATTCTACGTATCACCGTTTATCAGCATGCAGCAGCACTATCACTTTCGAATGCTGCCGCCAGGCAATGCGGTGCGGGTCCGGATCCTGGAGACGGACGAAACCGGCCCCTTGTTGTCAGCAACCTTTTCCGGCACGCAGGAACCCTTGACCACATGGTCTTTGATGCGCGCTTTTGCGCGGGTTCCGCTTTTGACCTTCAAGGTGATGGCCGCCATTCATTGGCAAGCCTTTAAAATCTGGCGCAAGCGTGTACCATTTCATCCGCGGCCTGCGAATGATGGTCGAGACGACAGCGCGGGCCGGAGCACAGCTTCGGAACTTTGGCAAGAAACAACAAACAACATTTCAAGGGGTTCGGCATGAATGGGCCTATTGTGTTGTCCGAGGACAATCTCCGCACGCAACTCAAAGGAACGCCGCGGCTTGCGCGCATGGCGGCAAACCTAGCAATTAAGATCCGCTATGGAACGCTCGACATCACTTTCCCGGACGGGCGCATGTTCCGGATCAATGGAACGGAACCTGGGCCAGATGGCGTTCTGAAAATCCATAACTGGAAATTTTTCACCATGGCCGTCAAAGGCGGCGATGTTGGTGTCGGTGAAGCCTTCATGGCTGGCTATTGGTCATCTCCGGATGTCACGACATTCCTGGAGATTTTCGCGCTCAATCAGGCGTCCACTTTGGAGGCCTTGCGTGGTCGCCCGCTGACCCGTCTGTTGTTGTCACTCCGTCATTGGCTGAATGCGAACACAAAACGTGGCTCCAAGCGCAACATCTCGGCACACTACGATCTGGGAAATGCGTTCTATCAGGAGTGGCTCGACCCGTCGATGACCTACTCCTCTGCAATCTTCAGCAATGAAACCAACAGCCTGGAACAAGCGCAAGCTGAGAAATACGCGTCACTGGTCCGGCAGACCGGGATCGAACCTGGACACTCCGTTCTGGAAATCGGCTGCGGTTGGGGCGGCTTTGCAGAGCACGTCGCCAAAACAGTCGGGGCGAACGTCCGAGGCCTGACAATCTCTCGCGAGCAGTATGATTACGCCAGAGAACGGATCTTCAAGGCCGGTCTCAACGAAAAAGTCGAAATCGTCTTCCAAGACTACCGCGATGAAAAAGGTGTTTATGATCGGATTGCCTCGATCGAAATGTTCGAGGCTGTCGGCGAAAAATACTGGCCGACCTACTTTGAGAAGGTGTCGGACTGTCTGAAGCCGGGCGGCAAGGCGGGTCTCCAGATCATCACGATCCAGGATCAGATGTTCGAGGACTACCGATCGGGCACCGACTTTATTCAACGCTACATTTTCCCTGGCGGCATGCTTCCGCCTCCCGGAAAACTGGCAGAGATCGGCAAATCCCTTGGCCTTGATCTGAAAGATCAAAAAATCTTCGGGCAGGATTACGCGCGGACGCTTTTGGAATGGCGGCAACGTTTCCGCACCGCCTGGCCGCAAATCCGTCCGATGGGTTTTGACGAACGGTTCAAACGGCTGTGGGAGTTCTATCTGCACTACTGCGAAGCCGGTTTCCGCGCAGGCAACATCGACGTCAGGCAGCTGGTTTATGAAAAGGCGACCTGACTCGGTCTGTTGAGCCTACTTAAAACCAAACAAGCGGTGCAGCTCCATGCTGCACCGCTTGTTTGCATTCATAGGCATCTTCGCTGGTTGCCGACCTTACCGGAATTCAGGTCGTTACTGTCGAGGGTCACCTTTGAGAATGGCCGTTTGTGCAAAGGGGCCTACCGATCCATGTCCGGCGGCTTACGCCTTGCCCTTCTGATCCCATCCGGTCGTCTTGCGGACCAGTTTGTAATAGAGGTTGAACGGTAAAAACTGGATTGCTTTCAACTGGCGAACAAACGCCTTTGGAAAAGAGATCTCAAAGTGCTTCCGGTCCTGAAGTCCGTCGATGATCCCCCTGACAGCCTCTTGAGGCGAAATCAGGTGCGGCATCGGGAACGGATTTGATTTGGTTGCGGGTGTGTCGACAAATCCCGGGCTGATGACTTGCAGACGAATTCCGGCCCGCTCGAGATCAAACCGAAGGCTTTCCGCGAAATTGAACAGCGCAGCTTTGCTGGCCCCATAGGCAGCAGAGGTTGGAAGACCGCGATAACCAGCAACCGATGACACGATAGCGATCTGCCCCTGCCCTGCCACCTTCATCACATTGATAGCTGGCAGAACGACGTTCACCGTGCCCATCAAGTTCACGTCGAACGTTTTCCGGTAGGCTTCCGCGTCGCCGTCGAGGCCATCTTGAGGCAGATAGATCCCGGCGTTTGCAACGACCAACGCAAGCCCGTATTCGGCCGCGATAGACGCGCAGTGCGCCGCCATCAGTGGGGTATCGCCGACATCGCCAGCATAAACCTGAATGGAACCAGAAAAATCAGATGCGGCGTCTTTAAGCTCCGCCAATGCATCTTCTGAGCGCGCTGTGACTGCCACCGTCCAGCCGGTCCGCGCCATCTCCAACGCCAGTTCCCGGCCAATGCCAGAACTTGCGCCTGTAATCCAAACAGCCCCGTCGGACGGGGCTGCTACATAACTTACTATGGGCAATGATGTCTCCTTAAGTCTCTGCTATCTATACGCAAAGACAGGAGAAATGGTTTGATTACCCGCGCATGAAAGGCGCGAACCAGCGGCCAACCGGCCCGGTCAATTCCAGGCGCCCAGCGGTCACTGCAAAGCAAATGCAGTCATCGCCGTCGTCCGCAATCGGGCGATGGTCCACATCGTCGTCGGCGAAGGCAACGTCGCCAGTCACATAGTGACCATCGGTGTCCTTAAAGCCGCCCTGGAGAACAAGGGTGAGTTCAGTCCCGTGGTGTGTATGTGACGGCATTGCGCGCCCTGCGCGGACCCAGATGAGGCTGGCATCGCAGCCATCAATCTCGCCGAGTTTGCATTCTTTCACGCCAGGAAGAAGTGTTTTCCAGGCAACGTTGTCCATCGACGGGCCGATAATCGAACGGAGCGACTCGGGAACACGGCTATCACTCTCGCACGTGCGCCTGGGGGCTAGGTCCCGGATTGGCTCTTCACTCTCAAAAATCGCGGCCAAGGCAGAATCGCGATCTGCAAATTCAACAGGATCACTATCAGCGATCCCCGTGCTGGCAAGAGTCTCAAGAGAATGGACATAGCCCCGGTTCTGGCCGCTCAATTCCAAGTGAGCACCAATCAGAGCTTGAGCCGGATACGTAAGTGTTCCGGCTGCGTATCCAGCCAACAACTCATCCATTCCGGTCACGTGCTTTTCCATCTCGTATCTCATGCTTACCTTTTGCTTCCAGAGTACAGTTCGCCTACGGCCTGATTCAGCATCTGGATCATTTGCAAAACTAAATAAGCCGAATTTTCCTCGGGATCTAGGGGATCTGAAGAACAACTCAGCCAGTACTTTTAATGAAAACGCTTACAGCGCCAAAAATATCGATTTTAATATGTAGCAATCCGCAGTTAAAGACTTACATTGCTTGCTTGATAAGACCTATCGGTGCCATTAGCGTCGGCGCTGAACGCGTTATGAAATCTATGGAACAGCGCTCCGCTGTCCACTCTGTCGGGATCAATTGAATGTCTGTGTCCGCATCTGTCGTCGATGCCATCGGTAATACGCCGCTTATCCGCCTTAAGGGCCTGTCCGAAGAAACCGGTTGTGAGATTTTCGGCAAGGCCGAGTTCATGAACCCGGGACAATCCGTCAAGGACCGCCCGGCCCGTCAGATGATCCTGGAAGCCGAAGCACGCGGTGATCTGAAGCCCGGCGGTGTCATCGTTGAAGGGACTGCGGGGAACACCGGCATCGGCCTTGCGCTGGTTGCAAGTGCGCGCGGATATCGAACCGTAATCGTTATTCCGGAAACCCAAACCCAGGAAAAGAAGGATATGCTGCGCATGTGCGGCGCAGAGCTTCTTGAAGTTCCGGCAAAACCCTTCAAAGATCCGAACAATTACCAGCACGTGGCGCGCCGCCTTGCTGAAGAGACGGCCAAGACCGAACCAAATGGTGTTCTCTTTGCGGATCAATGGAACAATTTGGACAATCGCAAAGCCCACTATCTGACAACGGGTCCGGAAATCCTTGCTCAGACAGACGGAAAGATTGACGGGTTCATTTGCGCCGTCGGCTCCGGCGGAACCCTTGCTGGCGTTTCAACGTATCTGCGCGAGCAGAAGCCGGGCATTACGATAGGATGCGCCGACCCGCTGGGCGCAGGCATGTATCACCTCTTTAAAGATGGCGAAGCAAAGGCCACCGACGGCGGTTCGATTGCAGAAGGCATTGGACTTGGCCGTTCAACGGTGATTGTCGGCGATATCAAGGTCGATCATCCCTATGCTATCCCGGATGAAGAAGCGCTGCCGCTTGTCTTTGATCTTGCCGAAAACGAAGGACTGCTGCTCGGCGGCTCGTCTGCGATCAACCTTGCTGGCGCAAGGCGCTTGGCAAAGGAAATGGGTCCGGGCCACACGATCGTGACCATCCTCTGTGACCATGGCACCCGCAGCCAATCGAAACTCTATAATCCAGAATTCCTGCGGGCCAAGAACTTGCCGGTGCCCGGTTGGCTTGAGCGGACAGTCGACCTGAAACCGCCCTTCGCATAACTTCCAATGAGGAGGAGACCGAGCCGGTCCAGTCATGTCGACCCATGATCCTGCACTTCAAACCGGCATTGCCGATACAAGGCGCGTGATCCAGGATGCTGCCACGGACATAACCGTCGTTGATATGGTGGCAAACAACCTGGGTCTGGTCGCAGGTGCGCTTGCGGTTGTTTACATCACAGCGATTATTTGTGCGGTTCGCGAGATTATGTACTCGCGCACCTCACAAGGTTCGGTTGCTTGGCTCCTGTCTCTGTTTTTCATCCCATATGTCACTGTCCCGCTGTATTTTGTGTTCGGCTGGCGGTCCTTTTCCGACTACGCGAAAATTCAAATTACACTTGGCCGCAGCGAACGAGCGCGCCGGGCCGATGAACTTGGTCTCACAGACCACGACGAAACGCGGGATTGGCCCGTGCTTTCCCGTGTTGCCGGCGTGCCGTTTCTTGCAGGCAACACTTCCGAACTCCTGATCGACGGCGACGCAACCTTCACAGCGATCAAGGACGGGATCGCCCGAGCCGAAAGCGTTATCTTCTTTCAGTTCTTTGCAATACACGATGATGCCCTTGGCCGGGAAATGGCCGATGCGCTAATCGCGCGAGCCAAGGACGGAGTGGAGATTTACTTCCTCTATGATGATGTCGGGAGCCACTCGCTCTCCAATAAATACATCGAACGCCTGACGGACTCGGGTATCAAGGTTTGCGGCTTCAACGAAAATCACAAATTCCTGCGGGTTTTGGGGCCAATGCGGCTCAACTATCGAAACCACAGAAAACTGGTGGTGATCGATTATCGCGAAGCATTTGTCGGCGGCCATAACGTTGCGGATCAATATGTCGGGCGGAGCAAACGGTTTGGCCATTGGCGCGACACCCATGTGAGGATAGAAGGGCCGGCAGCGGTCGCCTGCGCCTTGTCATTTGTGGAAGACTGGCTCTGGGCGAGCGGCAATCACATCGATCTGCCGCAGGTGAGCGAAATTCCCATGCCGGGCGATGAGTCCGTGCTGGTGATGCCAACAGGTCCAGCTGACAAGTTGGAAGAATGCGCAATTGCTTTTGTTGAAGCCGCAGCGCAGGCAAAATACAGACTTTGGATCACAACACCTTATCTGGTGCCTTCTTTGGATGTGCAAACAGCACTTGCCGCAGCCGCTATGCGCGGGGTCGATGTCCGCATTCTCCTACCGGAAAAACGCGACCACTGGACAGTCTGGCTCGCCAGCCATGCCTATGAGGATACGCTCGTCCAGAGAGGCGTTAAGATCTATCGGTACACGGATGGCTTCCTCCATCAGAAGGTGACCTTGCTTGACGATGATCTGGTGTCCATCGGCACGGTGAATTTCGACAACAGGTCCTTCCAGATCAACTTTGAACTCACGCTCTGGTTCACCCATGAACGGCTGATTACAAAGGTGGAGAAGATGCTTGAAGAAGATTTCGCGCATTCCCGCCTCACCTGGCCGGATGCTTTCCAGTCGCGCAGTTACATTTTCCAGGTTCTCGCCCAAGGCGCCCGGCTGTTGTCTCCGATCCTGTAAAGTCAAGCACACTGCACGAAAACCATATGACCCTGTTTATGCCGCATTGCAGCACTAACCTCTGATTTCAGGGAGGACACTTTCATCGCCGGAAAACCGGCAGACACAGAGGGTCCTTACATGAACGACAACTTAGCTGTTTCTCATCCCGGCATCAGACGACTGTGGCAATCTGACCGCGACAGGCTCACCGAACATTTTCAAAGACTTGACAGCGACACCCGGCGGCTGAGGTTTGCCGGAAAAGTCAGTGACGGTTTTGTCGATCAATATGCCGAATCCCTTCTTTCAGCCGGCGCAATAGGGTATGGCGCTTTTCCTGATCACGAGTTGCGTGGAATGGCGGAACTGCGCGAACTGCAAAACAGTTGGCCGCGCGCAGCCGAACTTGCGCTTGTCGTTGAACGGGACTGGCAAGAAAAAGGCATCGGTAAAGCCCTGTTCAATCGGATGATCGGCGCGGCCCAAACCAGACAGATCAAGACCATCCATATGCTGTGCCTTCTTGAAAACACCCGCATGAGACACCTTGCGAAACTGCATGATGCGAACCTTGCGATCGACAGCGGGATCATGGAGGCCACATTGTCCGTCGCACGTCCCTCACCACTCGCGTTTCTGGAAAAGCTTTATGGCGACCCTTGCAATATTCTGAGAGCGACAATTCGCGTGGGCGTCTAGGCCGCGTCGACCGCTCTCACCAAATATGCTTTGACACCGACAGAGTGATAAGGTGTTGTGCGGTCATCTAACGCCTACGCTTTGGTGTCCAATGCCCGACTTTCTGCCCTCTTTATCGGTTCTCGCAGCTTTTACGGCCGCGGCTATGGTCCTGACAATCACACCAGGGCCGGACATGACCCTGTTCATGAGCAAAACGCTCACCCAGGGACGCAAAGCCGGGATTGCGGCGGTCCTTGGGGCTACGACCGGGTTGATCATCCACACGATCCTCGCAGCTATTGGCATTTCTGCGCTTCTTGCAGCCTCTGCGACAGCATTTACAGTGCTGAAGTTTGTCGGCGCGGCGTATCTGATTTGGCTTGCTATACAGGCTCTCAGAAAAGGCACTTCCCTCACCCTTGAGGCCGCAGAAAGCAAAACCCAGCCGTTCCGCCGGGTCTGGCTGCAGGGGCTTGGGGTGAACATTCTCAATCCGAAAATAGTCCTGTTTTTCGTGACCTTCCTTCCGCAATTCGTGTCGGCAAGCGACCCGCATGCAACTGCAAAACTTCTGTTTTTCGGTGGCTATTTCGTTCTGCTCGGGATGCCGATTTGTGTGCTGATGGTTTTAGGCGCTGGCGCGTTCTCACGTTTCCTAAAGTCATCGCCAGCGTTCATGCGCGCATTCGACTGGCTGTTCGCCGGGATCATGGGAACCTTCGCACTGAAGCTGCTGGTCGCAAAGGCAAACGCCTGAACGGTTTCGCGCGACTTTTCACCCCAAAACCGGATTGACCCATTTCTCCGGCTGTGCACTCTTGGGCAAAATCAGTTTTCTTCCAAGGAGTTGCTTAGATGACCACGCCCCTCTTCCGCGATGATGCCTATTTGCGCAGCTGCGAAGCGGATGTTGTGGCGGTGAACGAGCGTGGCGGCATCGTCCTGGACCGAACTGTGTTCTATGCAACTGGTGGCGGGCAGCCCGGAGATACCGGGTATCTGGAGCTTGATGACGGTGCCCGCATCGAGATTGCAACGACCGTTTATGACGCGGACAAGAAAACGATCGTCCACGTGCCGGCAGAGGAACAGACACTGCCGGAGCCGGGCACAAAACTGACGGCCCATATTGATTGGGCGCGCCGCTACCGGTTGATGCGAATGCATACGGCGCTTCATCTATTGTCGGTCGCGCTGCCCTTTCCGGTAACCGGAGGACAAATCGGCGACGGGGAAGGCCGGCTCGATTTCGATATGGGCGACACGGCGCTCGACAAGGAAAAAGTCGCCGAGAAACTGAAGGAACTTGCGGGCGGCGATCATGATGTCGCGTTTGAGTGGATCACCGATGAGGAACTGGACGCGAACCCTGGGCTTGTGAAAACGATGTCCGTTCAGCCGCCGCGCGGTGCCGGCCGGGTACGGCTGGTCCGGATCGGTGGGGATATTGATCTCCAACCATGCGGAGGCACCCACGTTTCGAAAACTTCTGAAATCGGCCCTCTGGAACTCGGCAAAAGCGAGAAAAAAGGCAAACAGAACAGACGGGTTCGGATTCGCCTCGCCGATTGAGACTGTTTGGGAGGATGTGCCATGAAACTATCCGGCAGTTGCCATTGCGGCGCCATTCACTTTGATGTGGAGAGCAAGACGCCCTACCCTTACATGCGCTGTTATTGCTCGGTCTGCCGGAAGACAACCGGTGCCGGCGGTTATGCGATCAATCTGATGGGCGAAGCTGAGAGCCTTCAGATCCACGACCCGCATAAAGTGAGAAAAGTCTATCAGGCGGAGTTCGAGACAGGTTTGAGCCCCGCTGAGCGCTCGTTCTGCGGACGGTGCGGCAGCCATCTCTGGCTTTGGGACCCGCGGTGGCCTGGCCTTGTTCATCCGCTGGCAGCTGCCATCGATACGGCGCTGCCGAAACCACCTGAGACTGTACATATCCTCCTGGAGAGCAAACCAGACTGGGTTGAGGTTGCTCAAGGACCCGATCAGGCCCATTTCCAGGAATATCCGGAGCTTTCCATCGAAGACTGGCACAAGCGCCACGGCCTTTACGAAAACAAGGACACCTCATGACCTATCATCCGCTTGTCTCGACAGACTGGCTGGCCGATCATCTGGATGCACCGGATGTGGTTGTCGTCAATGCCTGGATGCCGCCGGTAACGACGCCGGACGCCAAACCGGTCTATCCGGATAGCCATATCCCGGGCGCTGTGTTTTTTGACGTCAATGAGATCTGCGACAAGAACAGCGACCTGCCGCATATGCTGCCGGCCCCGCACGTCTTTTCCTCCGCCATGCGCAAGCTCGGGATCGGGGATGGCCAGACCATCGTCGTTTATGATGACTTTGGCTTTTATTCCGCGGCCCGTGTCTGGTGGACATTTCGGACGTTTGGCGTTGAAAACGTCTATGTTCTGGACGGCGGCATGCCTAAATGGCAGGCCGAAAACCGGCCAGTCAACGATGATCCTGTCCGGCGGCCGGAACGCCACTTCTCGGCACGGCTCGACCACAGCGCTGTTGCCAATCTGTCTGCTATCAAAGCCTTGAGCGCATCCGGAAACGGGCAAATTCTCGATGCCCGGTCTGCCGCCCGATTTGCCGGAGACGCTCCAGAGCCGCGTCAGGGTTTGCGCAGCGGACATATGCCGAATGCGCTGAACCTGCCATTCACGGACCTGATTTCCGAAGACGGCACGTTCAAACAACGCGACGGCCTGGAGCAGGCCTTCAAAAACGCCGGCGTCGACCTGTCCCGGCCGGTCACGACCACCTGCGGGTCCGGTGTCACCGCCGCCATCCTGACCCTCGCACTCACAGTTCTCGGAACCCGGGACGTAAGCCTTTATGACGGGTCCTGGTCTGAATGGGGTGCGCGCGACGACACGGACGTTGTTACTGGTCCGAACTAGGATATGGGCTGAATACGCTGGGGCCAAATCGCGCCGCCGCATAACCGGAACGATCTTAGGTCCGGGGCGCTGCGAGCAACTTGTCTTTGGGAATCGTAGCGGTGTGGTGCTTTCCGCCAACCCGGATCAGAAAGTCGCCACGTGTTCCCTGAAGATGGTGTCCGGGCCAGATCTCCAGACCATTCATGAGATCGCCCTTCGGATGACGTTTCTGGACCTCACGGCGGGTCGATCCAGCGATGCGCGTCCGGCCCATACCGAAGACGTCACACATAGCACCTCTTGAAAGCAGATGCGCCTCTGCACCGTGAAGCCGGCGCGAGACATACCCGTTCAAGTGCAGCCCGATTGCTTCTCCAATCTTCCGCGCTTTTGCCGGATCGTGCCCTTGGGAGACAAGAAGATCCTTGCTGCGCTTTGCACCATGAACGGTGAAACAACAAGCGCCCGGATGAACCGGGCGGTCCTTGGCCATTCCAAGGTCGTGGAGCATCGCCGCCGAAAACAGGATTTCCCGGTCAACATCGATCTTCTTATAGCCCGCAAGGCACATCGCCCAATAGTAGGTCCGCCAGCTGTGTTCCAGAACATCTGTTCCAAGTTTTTCTGAAGCAAGCGCCTCACTGTCGGATACCAGCCGGGTTTGGAGCGGCAACAAGCCTTCAAGATCGGCCCCATAGGCATTCATCAGACCCAATTTGTCTGACGCCTGGTCCAATGCCTGCAGCAGGCTCATCCGAGCCATGTTTCCAATGACTGTAACCTTCTCGGCCCGCGTTAACCGGCCTTCACTGAACGCACCTTTTCTCTCGCCCCAGGCCAGAGATCCCATAATTGGCGCCTTGCGTTTTGTTTGACAGATGGTGGTCATATCAGCTCCTCTATTTATTTGTACCGTATCGCATAAAAATAGACAGGTCGAGTTTTTTATGCGAAGCGTTACAGAATGATAAAGGAACGAAAACGCGGCCGTCCCCGGTCTTTCGATGAGACCGCAATTCTCGACAAGATCATGCAGGTCTTTTGGGAGCACGGTTATTCAGCCACGAGCCTCGACCAGATAGCTGAGGCAACCAACCTCAACCGACCGAGCCTTTATGCTGCCTTTGGCAGCAAAAAAGACATGTATCTGAAGGTGATAAACCGCTTTGCCGACATGATGCAGGCACACCTGTCAGCAGCGGGTGACTTCGATGGCTCATTGAACGCGCGGTTCAAGGCAATCTTATCTGCTGCAATCGATCTCTACACCGGCAAGACACCAGTGTCCGCCTCGAGGTTTGGCTGCCTTGCAATCTCCACCCTCCCGGCCGAGACGACCCAGGATCCAGAGTTTGCTGATGCCTTGAACAAGGTGATGGGCCGAATGGATCGCGGTTTCGCGCGCCTTATAGAAGCCGGGAGCAAAAACCGCTTTGAGACAGAAGAGGCCGCTCAGATTGGCCAGCAGTTTGCGGTGATGCTCCACGGCATCTCAGTTCGTGCACGCGCGGGCGAAAACACAAAGTCCCTGAAAGCCCTGGCTGGAAACATGGTCGACCGGCTCTTGCCCGAGGATTCCGGCTGATGCACTCAACGGGCGCACTGCGCGCTATCAACAGCCCTGACCAATCAGTGTTGTTTCCTGAGCTCATGTTCCAGTTCGTAAGGTCTCAAAGAAGTTTTTGATCTCATCGGAAATCACAAAAACGCTCGTGTTCATCCGGTCAGCCGCGGTTTTGAAATTCACGGCTGCTCGGTCCGTTGCCACAACCGCATGCCCAACACCTTCGATGTTCTCCTCAAGGGTCTGCGCACCGTTCGCAACGGTTTGGACACTGTGTGAAATTTCTTGGGTCGCAGCGCCCTGCTCTTCAACGGCTGCCGCAATGGAAGATGTCATTTCGTCAAGCTGTTTGACCACTTCAGCGATGGACTGAATGGATCCAACCGCCCCATCAGTCGATTCCTGAATTTCAGAGACCTGCTGACTGATTTCTTCTGTCGCCTTGGCCGTCTGTTGTGCAAGTTCCTTGACCTCGGCAGCGACAACAGCAAAGCCTTTTCCCGCATCCCCAGCCCGTGCAGCCTCAATGGTCGCATTGAGCGCCAAAAGATTGGTCTGTTCCGCGATTGCCTGGATCAACCCGACCACATCACCGATCTTTTGCGCAGCGCCTGCAAGGCTGGCCACCTGGTCGCTCGACCTTTCGGTTCCGGCCGACGCCTCGCTGGCAATTCTGGACGCACCAACAATCTGCTTCGAGATCTCCTGGATGGAGCTGGACAACTCTTCCGTTGCCGCTGCGACCGTTTGCACACTGTCACTGGAATCCTTCGACACGGTTTCCGCGCTTGAGATTTGGTCCTGTGCATCCCGGGAGACGCTTTCAAGCTGAGCAGCCTCGCTAGTCACAATCCGGGCGCCCTCATCGGCATCCTTCAGTGGCTTTTCTATTTTCTCCCGAAACTGCTCGATCGCTCTGTTCAACTTGTTTGCCTGCTCAGCCCGCTCCAACAACAGTTGTTCTTCATAAGTTGAAATGGCCAGATCCATGTCGAACATGACCGCCGCGGTAACGTGTTCCAGAACATTACCAAGGTCGGTAAAGGACGTCCGGTATTTCTTGACCAGATGTTTGTGTAGGCGTGTCAGGACAAACTTGTAACCAGCAATATACCAGCGGGGCTCGAGACCAATCCGGCAATGAATGTGCCCAATCCGGTTGATGCTTTCCTGATAGTCCTTGTCAAAACCGCTCAAGAAGAGTTTTTCCCAGTGGCTCTTTTGCGCACCCACCAGGCGCGGCTGCTGATCGCCGACCATGTTGGCCATATGAGGCTCAGCCTTTATGTGCGCATAAAAACCGGCAAGCAATTCATCCAGAGCCGGCTGAATAACCGGCCATGTTTTCTTCAGTGCCGAGATGGTTTTGGAATCAATTTCTGCAAATTTCAGACGATGATCAAAATCGGTTTCAGACATGGCAGCCCTCGCAACATACTGCCGTTAGGTCATATTGAAATGCTAAACATATTATAAATTGCAAACCACCTAGAAATAACTACCAATAGTTTCAGCAATTTTCGTTACTTTTCGCATACGCAGATCTACCAAGACAGGCTGAATAATGCCTATTTTGTAGTCACTTAAATAAGTTTAGATGGACGATTCGCGGTCGTTTTGGAGCCTATTTTTGGGTTCTTCAGAAACGTTGGTTTGGCATTTCACGACAAAAGATAAAAAAATCCCAGACGATAAGTCCGGGATTTCCAAGAGTGTGTTTGGTTCGCCAGGATCCGTCAGTGATGAAGGATCTGGCTGAGGAACAATTTCGTCCGCTCGTGCTGCGGATTGGTGAAGAACTCTTCCGGCTCGTTCTGCTCAACGATCTGGCCGGCATCCATGAAGATCACCCGGTTGGCAACCTTACGGGCAAAGCCCATTTCGTGAGTCACGCAAAGCATGGTCATACCTTCTTCAGCCAGACCAACCATCACGTCGAGCACTTCCTTGATCATCTCCGGATCAAGCGCCGAGGTCGGCTCATCAAACAGCATGATTTTCGGGTTCATGCAGAGCGAGCGGGCAATTGCCACACGCTGCTGCTGACCACCGGAGAGCTGACCTGGGTATTTCAGCGCCTGCTCGGGGATCTTGACCCGCTCAAGATAGTGCATCGCAATATCTTCAGCTTCCTTCTTCGGCATCTTGCGAACCCAGATCGGTGCCAAGGTGCAGTTTTCAAGAATGGTCAGATGCGGAAACAGATTGAAGTGCTGAAAGCACATGCCGACTTCACGGCGGATCTCGTCGATCTTCTTCAGATCATCGGTCAGTTCCGTACCTTCCACGATGATCTGCCCGGCCTGGTGTTCTTCCAGACGGTTGATGCAACGGATCATCGTTGACTTGCCGGACCCGGAAGGGCCGCAGATGACGATCCGTTCGCCGGACATCACACGCAGGTTGATGTCGCGCAGCACGTGGAAGTCCCCGTACCACTTGTTCATGTTCTTGATTTCGATGGCGACGTCCGTGTCGGAGACCTTCATCTTGGTGCGATCGGCAGCCAAGTCATCGTCGCGTACAGCGTTTTCGGTCATTGATTTACTCCAAGAGTGTCTTTGGACCGGGGCGCAGCGATTTCATCCCGCGCGCCCCGGAAGAGCGTTATCGTTTGTGTCCGGTGTGCAGCTTCTTCTCCATATAGATGGAATATCGCGACATGCCGAAGCAGAACACGAAGAAGATGATCGCTGCAAAAAGGTAACCGGTATGGCCCTGGCTGGGTGTCGACCACGTCGGATCCGTGAAGGACGACTGAATCTGGCCAAGAAGGTCGAACATGCCGACGATCAGAACCAGTGTGGTGTCCTTGAACAGGCCGATGAAGGTGTTGACGATCCCCGGGATCACAAGCTTCAGAGCCTGCGGCAGGATGATGAGATACATCATCGGCCAGAACCTAAGACCAAGCGCCATTGCGCCTTCATACTGCCCCTTCGGGATCGCCTGAAGACCGCCGCGGACCACTTCTGCCATGTAGGCTGCCGAGAACAGCGTCACCCCGATCAGAACCCGCAAGAGCTTGTCGAAGGTCACCCCTTCCGGCAGGAAGAGTGGCAGCATCACCGAGGACATGAACAACACGGTAATCAGCGGCACACCGCGCCAGAACTCGATGAAGATGATCGAGACCAGCTTGATGATCGGCATCTTGGAACGGCGTCCAAGCGCGAGCGCCACACCCAAGGGCAAAGACGCCACGATACCTGTCACCGCAATGACCAAGGTCACAAGCAGACCACCCCAAACTGCAGTCTCGACAATCGGCAGAACAACGTTGTCGCCGATGACCAGACCGGTCAGCAGGAAGTAGGCAATGATCGGGAACACCACAAGGAAGAGGATCGCGTTGATCTTCTTGAACGGTGCGCTCGGGATCGCCAGTGGCACTAGGAGCAGAGCAAACAGCGCGTAAACGATGTCCACCCGGTAACGCTCTTCAACCGGATACCGGCCATAGATGAATTGCGGGAAGTATGCTTCGACATACGCCCAGCAAGCGCCGCTATGGCCGCCATCTTGGGGCAGACACGCTTCACGATTGTCGCCGGTCCAGACCGCGTCGATAAACGCGAACTGGATAAACGGCGCGAGCATCGAATAAGCGAGCAGCACCCCGATCACGGTCAGAATGGTGTTGCCGATGGACGAGAACAGGTTCTGCCGCATCCAACCGATGACACCGGTGGTGGAGATCGGCGCCGGCAGGAGCGGCGCCTCTTCCGTTCGAACTTGGAACATTTCAGATTTTGACATGTCGCTCTCCTTACCGTTCCACGAGCGCCATGCGCTGGTTGTACCAGTTCATGAAGGCTGAGGTGATCAGACTGAGCGACAGATAAACCGCCATCCAGATCGCAATGATCTCAATCGCCTGACCGGTCTGATTGAGAACAGTACCGCCCACGGATACGAGATCCGGGAAGGCAATGGCCACAGCAAGGGACGAGTTTTTCGTCAGGTTCAGGTATTGGCTGGTCAGCGGCGGAATGATGACCCGCATCGCCTGCGGAATGACCACAAGACGAAGGGTCGGACCGTTACGCAGGCCTAGAGCGTGCGATGCTTCGGTCTGGCCGTGGCTGACAGCCTGAATGCCTGCCCGGACGATTTCCGCGATGAATGCAGCCGTATAGATCGCGAGAGCAGTTGTCAGAGCAAGGAACTCGGGGATCAGGTTGAAACCGACACCCAGCTCAAAGCCGCGGCGCAGGATCGGACCTGTTTCGACGAAGTTCGGATGCTCAAGATACATCGGCATTCCGGTCACGAAATAGGTGATGACCGGCAACCCAATGATCAATCCGAGCGCTGTCCAGAAGACCGGGAATTGCTGTCCTGTTTCGTCCTGGCGTTTACGTGCCCATCTGGAGACCACAACCGACGCGACGATACCAATGATCAATGCAATGCCGATAAACCCGGAGCCGTCTTCCCAAATGGGCTTGGGCATCCGCAGCCCGGCAATGTTCAGATGGAAGGTGTCAAACAAGGACCACTTTTCCCGCTTGCCCGGCACCGCGCGCAGAACGGCGAAGTACCAGAAGAAGATCTGGAGAAGAAGTGGAACATTTCGGACCAGCTCGACGTACCAATACGCGATCTGGTTGATGACCCAGTTGTTGGACAGCCGCGCAATACCAACGACAAATCCGATGATGGTCGCAAAAAAGATCCCGACGACTGCGACCATAAGTGTGTTGAGAAAGCCAACGAAAATCGCCTGGCCATAAGTAGACGTTTCGGCATACGGAACCAAGGATTGGATGATGCCAAAACCGGCCGTATTTTCAACGAAACCCCAACCGGAGGCAATGTTCTGCCGCTCCAGGTTGGCTACCGTGTTCGTCACTATGAAGTATCCGAAGAAGACCAAAGCTGCGATCAGGAGTGCCTGATAAAACAGCCCGCGTACCTTCGGATCATTCACCAGCGAAGCACGCGCCGGCGCCCCCGCCGAGTCCTGCTCCATGACTGACATAGAACCTCGCCCAAGTTATCACGCCCGGCATATGTGGCAGATCAAGTGTCCGCAAGCCGTGGACGTGGCGTCGTCTGCTTTCCATCTCAACGCTTGTTCAGCGTCCCCTATCGGCAGAAAGCAGGTTTGTTCCCCGCGCACTGTCCGGATGATTTCCGGTTATTTTGGCGCAGAATTTATTGAGGGTTCCGGCAGTCATGCCGCCGGAACCCCAAAAACCTCTTTAAATCAGAGGATTAGCGTACCGGCGGAGCGTACAGGAAACCACCGTTCGACCACAGAGCGTTCACGCCGCGGGAGATGCCGAGCGGAGTGTCCGGACCGACGTTGGCATTGAAGCTTTCTTCGTAGTTACCAACGTTTTTGATGATGTTGTAAGCCCAGTCGTTGGACAGGCCGATGGCCTCACCGAATGCACCTTCAGCGCCCAGCAGACGCTTGACGGACGGGTTGTCAGAACCCTTCATTTCGTCAACGTTTGCAGAGGTCACGCCCATTTCTTCGGCGTTGATCATTGCGTTGAGGGTCCACTTAGCAATGTTGAACCACTCATCGTCGCCCTGACGAACAACCGGACCAAGCGGCTCTTTGGAAATGATTTCCGGCAGAACCATGTGGTCGCCCGGGTTGGTCAGCTTCAGGCGCTGAGCGTACAGGCCGGATGCGTCCGTGGTGTAAACGTCACAACGGCCAGCGTCGTATGCAGCGACAACTTCGTCAGCTTTTTCGAAAGCGACGATTTCGTACGGCATGTTGTTCGCACGGAAGTAGTCAGCAACGTTCAGCTCGGTGGTTGTACCGGTGTTGGTGCAGACAGATGCGCCGGACAGTTCCAGAGCAGAGGTCACGCCCAGATCCTTGCGGACCATGAAGCCCTGACCGTCGTAGTAGTTGACGCCAGCGAAGTTCAGACCAAGCTGAGTGTCGCGGGACATGGTCCAGGTGGTGTTCCGGGACAGAACGTCAACTTCGCCGGACTGCAGAGCAGTGAAGCGCTCTTTAGCAGAAAGCGGGGTGAATTTAACGGCAGAAGCGTCGCCGAACACTGCAGCAGCCATTGCGCGGCAGAGATCAACGTCGAGACCGGTCCAGTTCCCCTGTGCATCCGGGTTTGAGAAGCCCGGCAGACCCTGGCTCACACCACACTGGATGAAGCCTTTGCCCTTGACGTCTTCCAGCGTCGTCGCACCAGCAGCTGTCGCAGCGACACCCATAGCGGCGCCGAGTACGAGCGGAAGGATTTTGTTAGACATGGATATGCAGCCTTTATTTGTTACCCATAACTTTTATTTAGCTGGCCGGTATGAGTTGATGTCCTCTTCGCCCGACATTGCGGGCAAATTCCAGCGCAAAGCGCTGGTTCCTCCGGAAATCATCCCCCCGATCCAACAGCCCCCATACGATGGCATTTGCGTGTTCGGGTCAAGTACTTGCTGACGATATCTCGTTAAAATTCTCGGGCCGAAGTAGGAATACGGTTACCATGGCTGCACAAAACGCGAACATGTCTAGTTTCGCCTCATTGGCTGCCCATTACGTAATCATTCGTTTTTGTTCGCTAAGGCTTCGTCCCCTACGGAAAGACCTGAAACGCCGCAAAGTGAGGTCCGATGCACTCGTGTAAAAGCATCGGACCAAGGCCTTTTTACCGAACCGGTGGGGCGTAAAGAATACCGCCGTCCATCCAGGACGCATTCAAACCTCGCTCAATTCCAAGCGGGGTATCAACACCAACGTTGCGCGCGAAGATTTCTCCGTAATTGCCGACCGCGCTTATGATGCGGACGGCCCAGTCCTGATCAAGTCCGAGCGCACCGCCGAAGTTGCCTTCCACCCCAAGCAGCCGTTTTACAGCTGGATTATCGGAAGATGCCATGTCTGTGAAATTTGCCCGGGTCACACCGAGTTCTTCTGCGTTAATCAGAACGTTCAAGGTCCATTTCGCAATATTGAACCACTGGTCGTCGCCCTGCCTGACCACCGGGCCCAGTGGCTCTTTTGAAATGACCTCTGGCAAAATCATGTGCTCGGACGGATTGGTCAGCTTCAAGCGGTTGGCGTGCAGACCCGATTTGTCGGTCGTATAGACGTCACACCGGCCAGCATCATAGGCTTGTGTCACCTCATCGTTTTTTTCAAAGGCAACGACCTCGTACTCCATGCTGTTGACCCGGAAGAAGTCGGCGACGTTGAGTTCCGTCGTGGTTCCAGTCGCCGTACAGACCGAGGCGCCGGCAAGTTCCATGGCCGATGTAATCCCAAGCTCCTTGCGGACCATCATCGCCTGGCCGTCGTAGTACATAACACCGGCGAAGTTGGCGCCAAGGTTCGTGTCACGCGACATAGTCCATGTTGTCGTGCGCGACAGAACATCAATTTCGCCGGATTGTAGAGCCGCGAACCGTTCAGGTGATGACAATGGCCGGAACTTGACTGCAGTCGGATCCCCGAGAACGGCTGCGGCAATCGCTCGGCAGTAGTCGACATCCAGTCCACTCCAGTTCCCATCGCTGTCCGGGTTGGAAAACCCGGGATTGCCCTGGCTCACACCACAGGTGAAGTAACCGTTCTCCTTGACCTGCTCGAGTGTTGACGCAGAAGCGGGAAAGGCAGCGCCGGAAAAGGCGGCCGCAACCACCAGGCTTTTGAAAGTGTTTTTCATTTTTCAGTCCTCCTGAGGCGCGAAATAGGGCTCGCAAATCCCTGCCTTTCAAAGGACCATTGCAACAAATCACGAATACCAATGAAAAAATGTCTTGGGAAAAACAGCGATTTGACGCAATTTCGCGATCAGAAAGCCGATCGGCGCATCACATGATCAGCTCGTTGGCATTGAGCCGGTGCTGAGTGCCGACATGGAAAAACAAAACAGCCAAAGCGGACTAAAGGATAGATGACGAATACGACGGACAATAAAAGAAGCATTGAAACCGTTCTTGCGCACAGCGGCCGGGATCCGTCCGGGTTCCATGGGTTTGTCAATCCGCCAGTCGTCCATGCCTCCACAGTGCTCTATCCCGACACCAAGACCATGGTGACGGGCGCGCAGACGTACTCCTATGCACGCCGCGGCAATCCAACCACTGATTCCCTTGAAGACGCCTTGAAGGAAATTGAAGGCGCGGCTGGCGTGAAACTGGCCAACTCCGGCCTGAACGCCATAGCGTTGGCGATTTTATCCTGCGTGAAGGCAGGCGATCATATGCTGATCGCCGATACGGCTTACGGCCCGACCCGTCATTTTGCAGATACCGTCCTGCCAGGCCTCAACGTCGAAGTTGAGTATTACGATCCGGCTGTTGGTGCGGACATCAAATCGCTCTTCAAACCGAACACCACTGCAGTCTTTACTGAGGCCCCAGGCTCCCTCACCTTCGAAATGCAGGACGTTCCAGCAATTGCGGCAGCCGCGCACGAAATCGATGCGACCGTGCTCATGGACAACACCTGGGCCAGCCCGCTCTATTGCCAGCCAATTGCATTCGGCGTTGATCTCTCCATTCAGGCGGGCACGAAATACATTGTCGGCCATTCAGATGTCATGCTCGGCACGATCGCTGCCAGCGAAAAGGCGTGGCACAAACTGGACACGCTCCATGGCGCAATGGGCAGCCATGTCGGTCCTGACGATGTCTATTTGGGTTTGCGCGGGCTTCGAACCCTGTCGGTCCGCCTGGAGCGGCATCAGAAAAACACAGCTGTGGTACTTGATTGGCTGAAGGCGCAGTCCGCCATCAGCGCGATCAGATATCCAGCGCTTGAGAGCGATCCCGGCCATGAGATCTGGAAGCGTGACTTCAGCGGGGCGTCGGGCCTGTGCGGTTTCGACTTTGCGACTGGGACAACACAAGGCCAGGCCTATGCGTTTCTCGACGCCCTGACCCTGTTTGGTCTCGGATATTCCTGGGGCGGATTTGAAAGTCTTGCGATACCGGTTCGACTGAAAGGCATGCGTTCGGCGACAAATGTAGATCCGGATCTTCACTCTGTTCGCCTTCACATCGGCCTTGAAGATCCAGAGGATCTGATCAGGGATCTTGGCCAAGCACTCGACAAGGCTTTCGCATAATTGATGGATTCCATTAACAAGTTTCATGGATGGAACCTGTTGTGATCAGTCTTGCTTGTCACAAAATGGTGGGAACCGAAAACACACAAAGGCTCCCACCATGGACATTCAGCGCATTTCCGCATTTTCAGATGGCGACACCGGCGGCAATCCGGCCGGTGTGCTCATCAGTAACACGCATCCGTCGGTCGAAGACATGCGGGCCATCGCAGCGGATGTCGGCTTTTCCGAAACCGCATTTGCTGCGCCTCAAGGCGACGGGGCCTGGCGGGTCCGCTATTTCTCGCCGCAATCAGAAGTGCCGTTTTGTGGTCACGCGACCATCGCACTCGGATCCGCCCTCACCCGCGAATTCGGTCCAGGGCGCTACAATCTGAAGCTCAACGAAGCTGAAATCTCCGTGGAAGGCGCGGTCTCAGGCGAACTCGTGGAAGCCGCCCTCCAATCTCCGCCGACAAAAAACCAACCAGCACCGGATGATGTTGTGAGCGAGGTTATGGATCTCTTCGGCTACACGAAAGATCAGATCGATATCCGTATCCCGCCAGCGCTCGTCCACGGCGGCGCAGATCATTTTGCGCTGACGCTTAACTCACGCGAGGCCGTCTCGGACATGACCTATGATCAGGAAGCGGGACGTAAACTGATGGAAAAGCATGGGTGGGTTACGATTCTAATCGCCTTCAGCGAAACGCCACAACTCTTCCATACACGCAATGCCTTTGCCTCGGGCGGGGTCTATGAAGATCCGGCAACTGGGGCTGCCAGCGCTGCCTATGCCGGATATCTGCGGGACATTGGTTGGCCGCATCAGGGCCGCATCGAAATCAATCAGGGATTTGACATGGGGCATCCCAGCCGGATCGTTGCGGAGATCGGATCTCAAAAGGGAAGTTCGATCCGTGTTTCCGGTTCGGCCCGGGTCATGAACGAAAGCGATTTCACAGACTGATCACAACCTAATCACTCAAAATATCACACGAACTACGGCGCGGTCAGATTGCAGGATCGCGCCGTTTTTCCTTGAAAATCAGCCAAAGGTTCCGGAAGTAAATCACCAGTCCGAGTCCCTGCCCCAGAATGATGATCGGCTCCTTCTTGATCACACCGTATGTGAACAGCATGATCCCGCCGGCAATCGAAAAGAACCAAAAAGCGATCGGCACAATGGATCGTCCGACACGTTCGGATGCCATCCATTGAACAACAAAGCGCATCATAAACATTGATTGCGCAGCCAGACCGAAGATCAGCCAAAAATCAAACTGTGCAATGAAGACTGCATGAAACCAGTCTATGAGGGCAGCCATGTCGAATTCCAGTTACCTTGATACGCCAGCGGCGCGTTTCTGCTCGGAAATTGTGGCGTCAAATCAGGTCAATGGCCGGACAACCGGAATTTTTTTGCGGCGGCGGCGCAACCACCACACACCAAACAAATCCAACACTCCGACCAACGCCCGGTCGAAGATACCGTATTTCGAGGTCCCGTGGCGCCGTTGCCGGTCTTGAACGTCAATATGCACCACATTGTATCCTTCGCGGATCACCAATGCCGGGAGAAACCGGTGCCAGCTGTCAAAATACGGAAGCTGAAGGAAGACCTCACGGCGCAGCGCTTTGAGACCGCAGCCGCTGTCGCGGGTGTTGTCCTTTAAGATGGCGCCCCGCAGTTTGTTCGCGAACTTGGAGGCATACCGTTTTGCAAGACTTGCTTTCCGGCCCAGTCTTTGACCTGCAGCAAGCGCAGCAGACGGCCCTGCGGCTTCAAGTGCATCGAGCAACTGCGGGATATATGCGGGATTGTTTTCCCCGTCTCCATCAATGGTGGCGACGACGTCACCACGCGCATGCTGAAGTCCGGTGCGTACTGCACAGCTCTGACCGCAAGACTTTTCGTGCCGAACCGGACGCAGCCAGTCATGCGTTGCCGCGTAGTCCTGAAGAACAATGTCGGTACCGTCAGATGATCCGTCGTCGATCACAATGACTTCAAACGTCCGTCCGCTGAGTGCCGTTTCAATCTCATCCAGAAGAATGGCAAGGTTCTCTGCCTCATCTTTGGCAGGAACAACCACGGTGACGGCAATCCCGCCCTTTGTCGCGGCCAAGGCCTCCAAGTAACTCTGTGTCATGACATCCACTCAGTCCGCCTCGTTGGCCGCAGCCCGGCCTGGAACGATACGCTGCGCTCCGCGTTGTCCGCGCAAAACCTGCCAAACGGCTCGCGCGCTTGCCTTGGCCGAAATGGCGGTCATGTTCGGAACGATATTGCCGTTTTCCGCGATATGAAAACCGATCCGGCGCCGGGCCATGGCACGCACGGTGAAGAAGGTGAAGGTCATGCCGAGCAGTGTGCCGGCAATGACGTCACTTGGGTAATGCGCACCCGCCATCACCCGGGAGAATGCAAGCCAGAACGCACTGACAACAATCAACCACCGGTAAGCCGGGAAGATGAAATAAAGCGCAGTCGCAAGGGCGGCGACTGTTGTGGAATGGCCGGACGGAAAGCTCGTGAACTTGCCGTGAAAAGCAAGGAAATCAAAATGAACGGGGCCGAACTCTTCGTACAATTTCGGACGCGCGCGCCCAAGGCTCCACTTGATGATCAGCACCACAATCCCGGACGCTGCGACCGTGTAGAAGACGAACGCCGCATAGGTGAAGACGGCGCCGATCGCCATCCGGATCCGGAAAGCATATCGGCCGGCGTCGAGCGCGAGCAGAAAGAGACAAGGAACACCCGTTGAAATCAGGATCCAGTCTGCCTTACCCAAATCAGTGAATGAGCGGAAGGCCGTCCGGTATTCGTTCGGCAGTGAGTTCAGCCAAGGATACGTCGGCGCATCAAAGGCAACGACTGCGACACCCACCGTTAAAAGAAGAACAGCAAGGATATCTTGTGGCCGTTGGCCCGGAGGCAATGTCCGCAACTGAGCGGTACCGCGCTCCTTGCGATTGGAATAAAGAATCATGGCGCGCCGGGCATTGCCGCGCATCCGTTCCAGCACCCATTTTATCCGACTATTGCTGCTCATTGCCGCCTTGTGTGTCTGTTGCGTCCGCGGCCGACTGATAGAGCGCAATATCGACATCATCGCCGCCGTTGATATTCAGGCCGTCTACCCTTTTTCGCACCACGGGGACAAGACCCTTCTCCTTGGCTGCGGCCAAAAACGCCTCTTCATGCCGGCTCTCGATTGCTGCGATCCGGCAAACACCACTCTCTCCCGCCTTAACTTGCGCGAGGAAATCGGCGGCTTCAGCCTCCGGCACGATCTTGGTGTTGGTCCCTTCCAGGAAGATAAAGCTCGGCTCGTGGAAGCCGGTCGTGACCACTTGCCGGGCATCCCGATTTGCGCACCCCGGGATCTCGTCCATCGCAGTCACAAGCCTCGGACTAACCCAGATCGTGGTCAGTGCCGGTCCTGAAAAACCCCATACACCGATGGCAACGCAAATTGCGGTCAGCGTTGTGGCTGGCAGAGCATAGAGCGCCGGTCCACGGAGCAGACGGGTAGCGGCAAAGACGGCAAAAACTGCGCCAATCCCGGTGACAATCGCCCCTGGAGGTGATGGCCAGATACCAAGCGCAAACGGGCCTCCAAAGGCGGCGGCCGCAATTCCTATGGCGGGCACCGCCAACAAGATCGCCGCCACCCAACGTAGCCATTTCGCCGTTTGGAAACCGGCGCCTTCGATCAGGGCCGCCGCCACAGGCAAAATCAGTGCAGGCATCAAGGGCATGGTGTAATGCGGCAGCTTCGTCGCAACGAGTTCAAACACCACCCAGCTTGGGAAGAACCAGCAAGCTGCAAAGATCACCAAAGGGCTTTTCCGCTCGCGCCACATCATCGGCAAAGCAATCAGGAAGAATGCCGGAAGCGGCCAAAAGACACCAAACATGGCACCGAGATGGGTCAGCGGCGGGGCCCCATGCCCTTCCTGCCCTTCAGACACCTTGCCGAGTAGATCCTTGCCGATCGCTTCTGTAAAGAATGTGCCGTCTGTTGCGATCCAAATGGCGACGAACCAAGGCAGAACAAGCAAGAAAAACCAGATGAAACCGGCCAGCGGGACGGCCCCCTTGAACCAGCTCAAATTGCGGCTGGTGATGATCAAGCCAACAACCGTGAACCCGACGACCATCGGGCCAACTGGTCCCTTGACCAAGACACTTGCCGCAAGCGCGGTCCAGAACACAAAAGCAAGGCCCCAAGCCCTATCGGAGCTGTTCCTCAGCCAGAGCCGCGCGAGAGCGCCCTGAGCGATAACAATCGTTGCAAAAAGGGTGGCATCGGTTTTCGCAAGCCGCGCTTCAACGCCAAGGATAATGGCAAGCACAACAAAGGAACCAGCAACAAGCGCTCCTGAGGGGCCCATGAAGGCTCTTGCCAACCAAAACACTGCCACAACGCTCAAGGTCGCGCCGATAATGGACGGCAAACGATAGACCCAAAGCGCAGCCGATGCATCATGGCCTGTCAGTTTGACGGCAGCCGCCTGCAGCCAATAAATGCCAACCGGCTTCTTGTGACGCGCCTGATCCTGGAAACGGATATCGACATAGTCGCCAGTTTCGAGCATTTGCTTGGTCGCTTGCGTGAAACGCGGCTCATCGCGGTCCAGAGGTGGTACAGTCCACTGACCTGGAACGAACAAAACAAGCGCTAACGCGAGCAGCAGGAGCGGTGCAGTTACATCATGGCCGAAGATGCGCAGCCATATCGGCTTTTTCATTTGATTTCCGGACTTTTCCGGATCCTGCTCCGGTTGCGCGCTGTTTGCCGCTGCCGATTGCGTTTCTGCCATTACGACCCGATTCCGCGAGGATCAAACGGGCTTGATCCCAGCCTTTCAAAAAGAATGTGTGTGCATCTCCTACATGAGCTTTTTGAAAAGGGAAACACTGCTTGCACCCAAACTCTGTGAAGCTATCGTCATGGGGACGATTCCTCGCAACATTCCTTTGGCAATCATATGGCACTCATTGCACATATTACCGATTTGCATCTTCGTCCGCGCGGACTTGCCTGCTATCGCGTCTCCGATACCAACATGCTGGCGGAACGGGCGATCCCGGCCTTGAATGGCCTGACGCCACGCCCGGACGCAGTCGTTTTGACCGGAGACCTCACAGACAAAAGCGATCCGCGGGAATATGCACTTGCCCGGCAGACCCTGTCGCGGCTCGCCATGCCAGTGTTCATGATCCCCGGCAATCATGACGGCAGCGCCGATATGCGGCGCGAGATGTCCGGGTTTCCGGGCATGGACGGCGACGTAGAGGGCAAGCTCTGCTACACCGCCGAAATTGGCGATCTCCGGCTTATCGCGCTTGATACGAACATCCCCGGAAAACCGAATGGCAAACTCGGCACACCGCAGCTGAAATGGCTGTCAGATCGTCTCTCGGAGGACAATCGGCCGACGCTTATCGCCCTCCACCACCCGCCTGCCCTCAGCGGCATTCAGCACATGGATGCAATCGGCTTGAATGACGCCGGTGCGCTCGCAGAGGTGATCGGCCCGCATAAGCACATTCAGCGGCTGCTTTGCGGCCATTTGCACCGCCCGATCATCGCGGAGTTCGCAGGCAAGATCATGACGCTCGCCCCCAGTACGGGCCACCAGGTCGTCTTGGATTTGACCGAAGATGGGCCGCCGATGTTCAACTTCGAACCGCCCGCATATTTCCTTCATCACCATACGCCGCAAGCAGGCACAGTGACCCATATGGCCTATGTCGAAGCATATCCCGGACCGCATCACTTCTTTGCCGATGAGGGTGTTTCCTGGCCCGGAGATGACGCGTGACAATGATTTTCGGCAGCCAGAAAAACAGAGCTATTCAGTGCCTGCGCACCCTGCCCTTGGTCTTGCTCCTTGCTTTCTTGGCAGGCTGCGGTGCGCTGCCTGGCGGTCAAGGCGAATTGGAAGACCGGCCGGTCTTTACAGATGTCGATGTCAGCACCTCTTCTCTCATGGCGATGGTGAATGCCTATCGCGCAAAGAATGGTCTTCCGGCCTTGCGTCACGATCCGGCGCTTGATGGTGTCTCGCAAGATATGGCGCGGCATATTGCCAAACGCGACAGCATGGACACCTGGCAGCACAGCGCCTTCGGTCTTTCCCAGCGGCTCGACAAGGCGCGGTACCCGAATTACGCAGCTGCAGAAAATCTGGGTGCCGGCTATGCGGATCTGCCTGCAGCTTTCCGCGGCTGGCAAGGTTCCGAAGGCCACAACAAGAACTTGCTCAATCCGTATGTGACGCGTGTAGGAATTGCCCGCACCAATCGCAGCAATGGAAAATGGCGGAATTTCTGGGTCATGACGCTGGCGCGGCCGCAAGCCGACGGCCGGCCGGTCCCCGTCAATTAACAGACTGCAACAGGATCAAAGTGCTCCTGAGCATGACTAGAATGGGAACGGGCGCTCTGAGAAGACCTTTTCCCGTTCAGGTTCAGTGCGCAGTCCGCGCTCGACCACGCCTATAAAGAGCCTGTCTTTGCCAAACCGCGGCTGCCAGGTGCACAATTCGGGTGAGAACAGTTTGATGCAGGGCACACCAAGATCCGGACGTGTCGCATCAAACTCCCAAACTGTAATTCCCTTCTGCCGCAAGGCCTCCAACAATCCGTCATAAGTAAAGGCTTCGGCTTCAGAAAAAGAAGCCGCTACCGAGGCTTCTCCAACTGGCCAATCATCCAGGATCGATCTCTCGCGGGCATACCGAAGCTGAGATGGAATTTTGCTGCCTTGCTCATGGGGACGATCTGGGTACGCAGTCTCCATCGCAGACAACGAGATTTCTCCCTGCAGCATTTCGGTGATTGCTCCGAACATCGCTGATCCGAGATCCCATTCGGCACAAGCACCAAACGCTGCCGCGTGACCATCGTTGCGGTGAGAAATGGCAACGGCCACGTGGACCGGCAGATCAGTTTCGACCCTGCAAACCGTTGTCTTTCGGTGGCGCTCAGACAGATATTTCATCAAGTTGTCAGAAATTTTTTCGCGCAAAACCGGCCTGGGTACCACTGTTATCCCCAAGCGGTTGTACCAAGCCTGAGCCACTGCATCGCGCTCTGCAAGCTCTAACAGAGCCCGCTCCCGCGCGCCTTCTAAGTCAGACCAGACCGCACACCCAACTGTTGACGAAACGCCCACCGTGAGACCGTGTTCGAGAACAACTTCTCCGAAAAGCGCCGCGAATGCAGGTAGCCGCGCCTCAGTCCCGTTCAACAAATTACTTACGCGAACAAGACGATTACTCAACTTACTCCAATCTAATGCAGAACCACGGGACTCCCGCCCCAACTCCGTTCGCCTGCGAAGCAAATCACTCATCTGGGCCTGACTAAATCCCAGTATGGAAGCAAGATCTGCTTGAAACTCACCCTTCGTAACGCCAACAACCCGCGGATCGTCTTGCCCAAGAGAACAAAGGGTTAATCTTTCAGCAACCTCCCCAATACAACTAATAGATGCACCTACTTTCGTATTTGCTTGCCCACCGGCAGCAAAGGACCCAGTCGCCTTTGCCGTACGCTGCTCATCAGAGTTTTGAGGCGTAACAACAGCGGTACAAAAATGGATTGGACAGCTTGGAAGAGAGACAGGCACCAGGCGAACCCGGCCGGCTCGCAAGACCAGCTCAAACAGCCGGAGAGCCTGCTCGGCATCCGGATTGACCGGTCTCACATCTCGCTCCGTGCCCGCGATCAGACCCGTACTCACAAGCCCACTCAGAACCTCTGGCATAAAACGCTGCATCGCTCCCCCACAAAAAAACGTTCTGCGACTAAAGCATTCCTGAGAACATGATCAAGTATATTTTTTGATCAACAGACTCATTAGAAATTGTGAAGCGGTAGCATTTACGCTTTTCTATTGTTTTACAAAAATATTGATGCATTGTTTTTGTGCAGGATCAAGTAGTCGAAATGCGTTGTTACTTACAGTACCGATACAACGTGATTACTTTCCAGTTTCGGGGCTATTATTACTTTTGCCGCCGACAAATTTGAAAAACATACAACCGAATAAACTGGAGGCTTAGCATGCACACTCTTTCAACTACCAATCGCGAACTGGCCATTGGTTCGAAACTTGGTGAAATCATCCAGAACTCAACAGAACGTGCCAAGTTTGCCGAACACCCGGAAGCCGCGCTGTCGGAGCTCGGCCTCGCAACAGATGTAAAAATCTACGCCGACACCGCGGACAAGGTGCATCTGGTCATCCCGGCAAAGATTGATGAAGCACGCGTTGCAGCAGGTGATGAAACTTATTTCGAAGAGCTTGGCCGCTTGGCGTTGGCGAGCTGTCATTATGAAGAAATGCCGGACTGATCGACGACCGATCTTTCTTGCACCTGCGACCGGAGGCCACCAACTCCGGTCGCAATCTTTAACCGCACCCACAAGGTTTTCCCCGATGGCCAGGTTTCCTCATTACCGTAGCAACGTCGTTGCACTCGGTCAGCTGCTCGCTCTCGCTCGGACGGATAAGGAAGTGCGTCGAAAGCTTATCCAGAATCCAAAGGATGAATTACGGAAAATTGGTTTGCCAGAGCATGCTGTGCAGTTGATGGATTTTGAGGTTGTTGACGCCACACAGGCCAAGACGACAGTGCTCCCCTATCGCCTGGATCAGAAGAAGATCGATCAGGCAGATCCCGGTTACCTTGTCCCACTTGCCCGTCAGTTTTCTTGATCAACTAGATCGCAGCCCTGTCGCCAAAGAAGTATCTCTTGACCAGCTGAACACCGCGGTCATATGAGGCGCGTGTTTTGGGGTCTTGGAAGAAGTTGATACGTCGCCCCCACTCATCGGGGTCGCCCGTACCCAGCCCAGCCTGATCGATTACCTTGGCCAAGCTTTCGCTATGCCGGCTCAAAAGATCCAGTGCTTCGGCATCTTTCCCTGCACATACAAGTGCAGCGACTCGTGTTGTCAGCCCAACAATGCTCTTGTAGGACGCGCGCTCAATTATTTTAGCAGCCGTTTCGAAATCTTCGGATGCGAAAAAAACCAGAGAGTAATACTCGTAGAAGACCCGCGGCACGGTTGTGAACAGGTTCATCGCCTTTTCCGCTTTGCTCCGAGCAAGCTCAACCTCACCAGCAAATGCCAAACCTTCAGCAGCTGAAATCAGATTGATTGGATCGACGCTGTTCAAACGAATGGCCTGCATAAACGACCGGCGCGCCTCATCAGCCAAGCCGGACTGGATAAGCGCCCACCCATGAGTTCTCAGGTTAATCGGCTGCCACGGGTCCAGTTTCACGGCATGTTCGCACAGCGCCATTATCTCATCCCACGACAGGACACTGTCGCGATCCTCAACCCGGTAGTGCAATAGCTGTTTAATGTTCACCAAGGCCTTTCCGGAGTACGACATTGAGAACGTGCTATGGCGTTTGGAAATCTCCTCCAGGATTTGCAATGCCTTCCGGTCAGATTTCGGATCAAACTCCACCATCAAGGCTTCCGCCTGGCACCACCGCGCAAACGCAGAACTGTTTTTCGGATTCCGAAGCTTGTTTGTCACGTGACTGTAGATGCGACCTATTGTGTGACTGGCCGCATTCTCAATACCATCCCACTCTTGCAAGTCGACGACTTCGCTGAACACAATCCGTCCTTCGGCACGGTCCTCAAACTGGATCAATACTCTGCCGGAACGATCATTATGTTGAAAACGAAGTAGAAAATTTCCTCCATCGTCGCCCTGAACCAGCACGGGCGGAGGTCCTTCAGCATCGCCGAAGTAATCTGATTGAAAGAGATCAAAGGACCTATATGCGGAAAGACCGCTGACAATCTCCTCGCGCAAGTAGATTCCATCGTTGGGCGCAGTGCGAGCCAACTCGGACGAAACAATCGAAATCTTGGGGAAATGAATAACATTGTCCGACCCGTGATCCACGACCGTGACATCGCTTCCATCCGGATCTTGCCAGAATTCTGGGTTCTGCGGCCTGCTCAGCACCAATTGCGCATTTGACGGGCCTGAGCGCGCAGTTGCTGACAACAAATCCCGGGTTTCCTGTTCCGGCACACCGTCCAACTCTGACAGCTCGCGCTCACAGGCCCGCAATTGCTGTTCCGCCCGCTCCCGTTGGCCGCGGTGCAGGTAGATCTGGATCAGCGCGCGGTGGGCCGGTTCAAAGGCGGGATCCATATGCAGAAGGAAGTGGGCGGCAGCTTCCGCCCCGGGGGTGGCAGCAGCGACAACTGCGCCAGAAAGGTGTTTCAGCGTGGCATCCATCACCTCATCCCGGATGCGCTGACGCTCGATCAGCAGCCAATCCGTAAAGACAGGATCGATATCCTCAAAACCAGTCAGATAATCGCCACGCCATAAAGCAATCGCGGTGTTGAAATCCGGTGAATCGGAGGTGTTCAGCAGGTCCAGGAGGAACGCCAGATCAGTAGGCAAGCTTCCCGCATAAATTTGAATATGCCCGCCTTGGGTTTTGACCACATCGAGCCCGGCAATTTCTTCTGCCGTTTTCAACTGTTTTAAGGCCTGGCGAAGCGATTGCATCCCCCGGTGTCCGGTCGCACTGCTCCAAAGAAGATCGGCGACGGCTTCGCGGGATGCGCTCAAGTCACTGATACGGCTGACATAACCGAGGATAGCAAGTGCCTTGCGGGTTTTGGTCGCGACAGGATCGCCGTCTGCCCCCTTCAGCATCGGCCGCCCGAGACCCGCAAAGTGTGGAACTGGGATCGTCACCGTAAGACTTCCTTCACTCACGTCATTTTTGACAGCGGCCACACAACCCAGAATGCAACGCTGCGTGATATACACGAAGACTTTATCACGCTCGTTTCACGCTTCAAGAACAACATGGCGATCTTGAAAGGCTTCCAGAGTGCAGGAATCCTCCAAAAGACAGCAACACTGGTGGGTGGTATTATGTCTCAGTCCAACGTTAAAACAGATCCAAAACTTGATCAGGAACCTCCCGTAGAGGCCATCAAGCGTATGATCCGTTATACGCAAAAGGAAGCTGACAAAGACGGTCGGACCTTTTGCTCATATTTCCTCGATATGGCGCTTCAATCCCTTGAAGACGGCAGCGAAGATCTCGACACTATTCTGAAGTCCAAGGTAACCCCCTTGATGGTCAATCAAACCAGCACGGGCACCTGAAACACTGGCCCCATAGCTATCTTGGCTGCAGCGCTTCTGGTCCTCACTGGATCGCGGCTTGTCCAGCTTCAGTGCAACGCTCCAAAGACTGACCGGGACCCGGGATCCCGGTCTTTTTTCGTTTCAAAGCTAAGTGCGGTCAAAAGGGGCTCAATGCAGTTGAAGACTGGATCGATCTGCGTTCGAAGATCATAAGTGTTCGATTTTTCGCAACTGAAGACGACCGCTTCCTGGCACTACTAAAACTGAGGTTGTTAACCGTGAGAGCCGGTCCAAAAGCTTCATATCTTTGAAAAATACACTATCAGAAATAATGGCGACCCCGGCAGGATTCGAACCTGCGACCATTCGCTTAGAAGGCGAGTGCTCTATCCAGCTGAGCTACGGGGCCGTGAGCTCGAGATTGCTGAGCCCTTTGTGCGGCAAAGCCGCCAATCCTGTCGATATCAAAACGATCATTTCAACAATCATTTTTGTTTGACGACAAGGACATCACTGCCGGCTTAGTGCGTCCAGGGCGCGACGCGGTCGAACTTGAAATTATCAGCGTAGGCAGCACCTCGTACCACACGTGCCTGCGATTTCTCTACACGATATGGGATGCCCTGGCGCTTTGCATAAGCGACGGCGTCTTCCTGGCTTTCGAACACCATGCGCACTTGCTGCTTCATATCCGAAGACGACGTGTAACCCATCAAAGGTTCGACGGACTTGGCCACCTCCGGTTCAAAATCCAGAACCCATTTTTGCGTTTTGGCCTTGCCGGACTGCGTCGCCGTTTTTGCCGGCTGGTAAATGCGCGCGACCATAGGTCTTATCCTGTGCTCAGTTTGACGTGTGGCAGATCTTTAATGAGCTTGTTCCCTCCTTTGGTCCGGAAGTCAATATCTGCCGTCTAACTGCGCTGAGTTCGCGCGCTAATTTACAGCGCACCTGTGGCGAACTCATGTTACGGCCATGACCGGATTGCCGGGAAAAAAAGAACCCAAACAGAAACGACGCTTCGCATGCAATGCTGAGTTAACGATGTGAAAGAAATTGGAGAACCAGTTGCGTTGCATTATGGCGCAAAAACACAACCTATGCTATCTCCCTGCCTGGAATGAGAAAGTTACGAGTGCATTCTGCCGTTAAGTTCTGCCACCCGAATTGTTTGGCAAATAAGAACACCGGCAAAAAATGGTGTCCGGGATCCGAAAGGCTGATCCGCTCACCCAATAACAGGAAGGCCAGTCATGCAACATCACTTTCAGAACCTTTTTGGTTTTAAGAGCGATGATCAGATTTCTTTTGAGCTGCCTGAAACAACTCGCCTGGACCCAGTTGGATTGCGCGCTGATATTGACGCTGCAAACCTCAGCGAGATGTGGACCATGATTTTAACACTCGACTACGCCGTTGAAGACGTTGCCGACCTCCCGCCTGAGAAACAGGAAGAATTCTTGAACGTCATGTCCTTGTTGCTCACAGCGTTCAATCGGTAAGGCGAAACGAAAAGGGTACCGTAATACTGTGCTGACACGTCCGGCATCTCAATTCACAGAGCTTGGGACCAAGGTTATAGAACAAGGCCTTGCAGACCCAAAACTGTCTGAATTCTATGAATCAATTCTATCCGCGTCGCACCAGGCCACACCCAGCTCTCTCAAACCTTACATCAATTATTTGAGCCTGTGTTCCGACAAGGTTTCAGACATGGAGCCGCCTCCGATTTTCTATGTTGGACGCGAATCCAGTCAACGGCTGCTGTTCGGCGATCAGTGGGCAAACCCGCAAGCCTCGAGCGGTCCGGCAACCGGATTGCGCACACCTGATCCGGAATTGGAAAAAGCTTCAGCTGACGCCTATAAAGCGGCGCTCAATCTTCAGCCCTATTACGGTTACGCACGCACCCGGATCTCACTTGACGGCGAGACATACGAAATCGCGTTCGAACGGCTGATCGTCGGGATCAGGCCTGCGCCAACGGCAAGTTATCAGATTTGCGCCTACTTCGGCGTTATTCAGGATCTGCAGCGCCGCCTGTAGCCGCTATCGTCCGTGCTAGGCCAATAAGGTCGCTGCGGGTGGAATACACCAGCCAATCATCCGGGCGGATGTGGCCGGGCGGCATCTCCCAATGAGTGCCACGGGGCACGAACCGCCGATACCCGACCCGGATGCCAAACCCTTTTTCAGCGGCAGTCGCCGCCATCAATCCATAGAGATAGTCAGGCGACCATTTCAAAAGGGCCACAAGAAAGCCAAGTTGGGTCAAGGGCTCAGCAAGCCCTTTGCCGCGGACATCCCGGCGCAGCCACAAATTGCCGTGATAAACAATCTTCCCCCGGAGGAAATACGCATCGTGGGCATGTTCGTTGCCGAAACGGGCTTGCGGATTCGGATCGACAAATATCCGCCGCTGCTGTTGCTGCCAGTGTTCTGCAAGGCTCCGGTCCTGGAGATCCTCAACCTTCGCGGCCTGAAAGGAAACGACATTTCCTCGATTGTCATACGCGCCGATCCAAAAGGCGGTTGAACCGTGGAGATCGAAAAACCGGGGCGAAAAGTCCTCCATCAGATACTTGTCTTCAGTCTTCCGGATGGTCTTTTCGAAGAGACCAAAATCGCTGCTTTCCCTAACAGTCAACCCGCCGTCTGAAATTAGCGCCTTTACAACGGCGATCGCCGCGGCCACCTCCAAGGTCGTTTGGTGTTTTTGATCGTTGTTCATCTCGCCCTGCCTGCCTCGGGCAAAGCGGTCCCGCCGCTTCTCTCCCGGTCCCCAGACAAAGTTGAGGCACCTCTGAGGGATGCACAAGGAAAAGAACACAACTTCCCCGATTTCCTCAAAAACGCAGCTTTGATCAAACCAAATTCCAGACAAACAAAGCGTTTGCTGGTTAGCCGTCATAATAGTTTTTATAGAGAGAGAAAGTGGTCGGGGCAGCAAGATTCGAACTTGCGACCCTCTGGTCCCAAACCAGATGCGCTACCAGGCTGCGCTATACCCCGACGGCTGGTTCGGGCGGTGTATCCGCGTTTGCTTCGTTCGTCAAGTAGCGAAAGTAACGCCCTGAGCTCATGCTTGTGGACAGTCAATTTCAGAGCTGTGATGCACTTCCAAAGACACGGGCTTCGTCAGGCGTCGTTCAGTCCCATCGAGCCGGCAACCACTTCGTCTCCCGGTATGATGCCAAGCTTGGCCGCAGTTCCCGCATTGAGCTCAAGAACGAATTTTGCTGGCGCGCCGGACGGGATGACTTTCTCCGAATACGGCGTGGTGTCCGCTGCTATGCTGACGATCTCCCCTTGAGAGGAAATGAAAATGATATCGAGCGGCAGCGGTGTGTTTTTCATCCAGAAATGGCGCTCGAATTCGCCGTCGAATATGAACAGCATACCATGTTCGGCTGCCATTTCTTCTCGGAACATCAGCCCCTTCGCCCGCTGCGTATCCGTTGAAGCCACTTCCACCGTGAACCGATGTTCGTTCGCGCCAGAAATGACGGTCAGCTGCTCGGTTGGAAGCGTTTGACTGTTCCCGGCAAACGACTCGTTGCTGACGGCGTTCAAAAGGATGGCAAAGCCTACACACAATGCCAGGGCAACGGATCGGGGCAATTGGTACGCGTTCATGAGAACTCCGGTTGCGACAGGTCCTACCCAGTTACACCATTAAAAAAGGCCGGAACATGTCCGGCCGTAAACTGTGATGTATCCCGGTTCAATGAGACGCTGGAATGTGGGTTCCGCTTCCGACCGGTCGAATCTCGGCAGCCATACGTCCCTTCGGACCGGTACCGAAGCGCACAAGCACTTCTTGGCCAGGCCGAAGTTCGGTAATGCCATACCGTCGAAGCGTCTCCATATGGATGAAGATGTCTTCAGTCCCCTCACCTTGTGTCAGGAAGCCGAAGCCCTTCACACGATTGAACCACTTGACGGTCGCGGTCTCGAAGCCGGTCTCCGGGACCACCTGTACGTGGGTCCGCGAAGGCGGCAATTGAGATGGGTGAACGGCCGTACTCTCATCCATGGAAAGAATACGAAACGCCTGAAGACCGCGCGGCCGGTCCAAAACCTCGCACACGACACGTGCACCTTCGTAAGCGGTCTGGAAGCCGTCCCGCCTGAGGCAGGTCACGTGAAGCAGAATGTCTGTCTCGCCACTGTCCGGCACGATAAAGCCGTAGCCCTTACCGACGTCGAACCATTTAATCGTTCCGGCAACCTCGAATACATCAACGGCAACATCTTCCGTCAGGTCTTCGAGTGCGCGGGGATCCCGTGCGGCTTTAACCCCCATAATCAAATGTCCCGTCTCTGGTGCACATCTACCAGCTATGGGCCCGATAACCACGCACCCGACAGCTGATTCCTAACAAAAGGATAACACCGCACATTTCGCCGGAAAGAAAAATTAACAGACTAACCACAGACGATTTCAGCGATTTACGCCGATTTCATAGGAAAATTTGCGAAAGTCGCCGCGAGTGGAGTTCGCAAGATAGCTTTCGCGATCGAATCGATCGGCGTTTCTTCCCGGTTGAGAATCACAAGATCTGCACCGCTGCGGGCTGCGATAACGGGCAATTGCGCAGCCGGGTGTACCACCAGGGAAGACCCGAGCACGAGAAACACATCACAGGACTGGCATGCGTCCACCGCCCTATCCATTTCCTTTTCCGGCATGGCCTGACCGAAACTGATCACCGCTGCTTTCAAAAGCCCACCACACGCCGTGCAGCGCGGACTGGTCCCAGCCTCGACTGCGGTTTTTTGATCCTCCAGGGCGGCCTCACGGCCACATTCCAGACAAGTGGCAAAGGTAGAGTTGCCGTGCATCTCTATCAGTTTGCCTGCTGAAACGCCCGATCGCTGCTGCAATCCGTCGACATTCTGCGTGATCAAGGTGGACAATTGTCCACTTGCATCAAGACTGCTCAGTGCAAGATGCGCTGCATTCGGTTCTGCGTCCGAGAAAAACGACTGCATTTCGAACCGTCGGTCCCAGTCTTCAAGACGGCTCTCTTCAAAAGCCAGAAAATCCTGATATTGAACAGGAGCACGTTGAGACCAAATACCACCGGGTGACCGGAAATCCGGGATGCCGGAATCAGTTGAGATACCCGCGCCCGTCAACGCCACGATCGATCCCGTGGGCATTTCGGCGAAAGACGACACAAATTCCTGCGCTTCGGCCAGTTCGGTGATGATCTTCATGAGCCGGTCCGTTGCTCCATCAAATTTAAAACGCTACTAAAGAGGGTAAGACATGCGTTATTTGCACACCATGGTTCGTGTTTCCAATTTGGATGAATCGCTCGACTTTTACTGCAACAAAATGGGCATGACCGAAACCCGCCGCTATGAAAGCGAACAGGGCCGGTTCACTCTTGTGTTCTTGGCAAGCTCTGATGACGTTGACAGCGCGAAGGAAAACGCCCGTCCGGTTCTGGAACTCACCTATAACTGGGACCCGGAAGAATACACCGGCGGCCGCAACTTCGGTCACCTCGCGTATGAAGTCGACAACATCTATGAGTTCTGTGAAGCCTTGCAGAGCAAAGGTGTGACCATCAATCGCCCGCCGCGCGACGGCCGCATGGCTTTTGTTCGCTCCCCGGACAACATCTCTTTCGAGCTTCTGCAAAAAGGTCAGGCCCTTGAAATCAAGGAACCCTGGGCGTCTATGGGCAACACCGGCGAGTGGTGATCCGGCAAAGGGTATCCCCGCCGAGCTCAGACAAATGATTTCCGGCTGATCGCCGGTTTTCAACAAGCACAGGCCCGAGTTTCCGGGCCTGTGAAATTTTCTCCAAAAGGCACTTGCGGGCCAATCATTTCCCGCCTATAAGCCTCCCCACGACGCAACCGCGTCGACCGCGCGCCCATCGTCTAGCGGTCTAGGACGCCGCCCTTTCACGGCGGAAACACGGGTTCGAGTCCCGTTGGGCGTGCCATTTTCTTCTTCTTGCAAATCTCAACATCCTGCCTTGTTACGCTAAGGAAAGCGTGGCTTTTCTGCGAGAATTCGGCTATTGTTTGACCGAACTGAGGCAGGCGAAATCGGCAGTGATACTGAGTTTTTTGCGTTTTTAACCGTAACTCTGTCATTTCCGGCCTCTTGTGACACACATTACAGTCTGACAACGCCTTGGCAGGTATACATGTTCTCACTTGAACGAATATCTGAACAAGATCGGATCAACCGACCGGCGACACCAAATCGATGAGAGGACATGGAGATGTTCAAACACTTGATCGCCGTGCTTGCAATTGTACTCGCTGGCACCGCACCTGCACTTGCAAAACGCGTTGCTCTGGTTATCGGCAACGGCGCTTATGAACACACAATCGCACTGCCAAACCCGGCCAACGACGCTGAAGTCATGGCTGGTAAGTTGCGCGGGCTAGGTTTCGACGTTGTGTCCGGTATGGATCAATCCTACACGGACATGCGCCGGACGGTGATGGAATTCGCAAAAAAGGCCTATGGGGCCGACATTGCGCTTCTCTTCTATGCAGGCCACGGCATGCAGATCGCTGGCCAAAACCTTTTGATCCCGGTTGACGCGAAAATTGAAGACGAAACCTCGATTGATTTTGAGACAATCTCAGTCGACTTCATCATGCGCCAAATGTCGAAGGACGTGAAAGTGCAGATGGTCTTTCTTGACGCGTGCCGTGACAACCCACTGGCCCGCACCTTGGCCCGCCGTATGGGGCCGAGTCGCTCCGGCGCCGTTGGGACAGGCCTCGCGGAGATCAAGGTCCAGGAAACCGGCGGTGAAGGCTCTGTGATTGCGTTTTCAACCAGCCCGGGCGATGTTGCCCTCGATGGCGAAGGCAGCAACTCGCCGTTTACATCTGCTTTGATCCGCCACATCGACACCCCGAACGCATCCATTCAAACTGTCATGACACGGGTCACTGGCGATGTTTATGATGCAACCGAAAAGCGTCAGCGCCCGTGGGTGAACGCCTCCCTGATCGGTGAGGTTTTCTTGAACAAACAAAGTGATGCCGGATCTCAACAAGTTGCGAGCCTTGGAGACACCGCCAAAACAGCGCCGCAGGCTGTTCAACCGGCTGCTTCGTCCGCAGCAACCCAATCCACCATCGCGTGGGAACGGGAAAAACTGGTTTGGAACACCGTGAAGGAAAGCGACACAATCGCAGATTATGAAGCTTATCTTTCTGCTTATCCGGAAGGCACCTTCAAAAACTTCGCACGCAACGCAATCAAGCGCTTGCAAGACGGCACACAAGTTGCGGCGCGAAACTCCTCAGCCAACGATGCGACAACAACCGCCGGCGTAGCGAGTTCGGCAACAGCACTCCCTGACCCGCAAAAGGCAGTCCCTGGAACAGCTGAAACAGAAGCATCAATCGGCTGGAACCGCACGGCACGCCGTGAAGTCCAGACACGGCTGAACCTCTCCGGCAACAATGTCGGCCGTCCAGATGGTGCGTTTGGCCCGAAAACCCGCGCTGGCATCACTGCCTGGCAGACCCAGAACGGCTTGGTACCAAGTGGCTATTTCACAGCTGCGCAATACGTGCTGCTGACATCTCAGACCGAGACCCAGTACGCGGCCTATGTTGCAGAAGTGAACCGCAAACGGGCAGCAGCTGCAGCAGCCAAGAAGACACGCAGCAGCACAACCCGGACCAACACGGCGACCACTCACAATCATCAGAACACACGGCAGCGCCAACAGAACAACAATAACGGTGGCAACACTGCAGGCGCAGCGTTCATGGGTGGCGTCGTTGGTGGCATTATTGGTGGAGCCATCGGCAGCCGATACTAGCCGCGGTCACCACAATCAGCAAAAGGCCGGTCCCAGACCGGCCTTTTTTGTGAAATGTCCCACCAGACGATCCCGAAGTCTAGTCAAGATGCAGGTTTATGCTTCCCATGCGTGACGTGCGCGCAAGGTCGAGGACATCGACCATATCCTGAAAATCAAGCGTCCTGTCGGGTATCAACAAAACACTGGTCGCGCCCAATTCCGACAGGCGGTTCAGTTCGGGGACAACCCCTTCCAGCTGCACTCGGACACCATTGATGGCGATGTCCAAACTTTGCAACTCTCCACCACTTACAGTAATTAACACAGAAGGCGTATTGCTACTTTGTGGGGTTGTTGGTGCTTCTGCGCCGGCGATCCGTCCCAACAAGACATCAATTGGGCGCCATACTCCAAACGTTGACGACAAAAGAAAAAACATCACCAGGATGAAAATTACGTCGATCAACGGCGTTAGAGAGAGCCGTTTGCGAGCGCCCAGAGGTTTCCGTATCCGAAGCATTACAAGTCTCGTGGTTGCCTTTATCCCAGTCAGACAAAATTTAACCAGGATTGCAAATATCGTTTCCGGTTTGACCAGATATTGGGAGTCCCATAGGCTGCATCCAACCGGGGAAACGGTCCATGACGCAAGCTTACTGGAAACTGGGAAACAGATATTCGGCCTGGAGATTACTGAAGCCCTCCATTGCCCTTGCCTCATTTGCTTGTGCGCTCTTGGTCTGGACCTCGACTGCAAGCGCCGGATTGAAAATCTGTAACGGTTCGTTGGATCTTGTAAACGTTGCTGTCGGCTACGAAACCGAGGACGGGATACGCACAGAAGGTTGGTGGACCGTGACCGCCAATGCCTGCACCCCACTGATTCAAGGGGATCTTAGTCAGAAGAAATATTATTTGCATGTTTCGGACGGTTTTGGCGAAAGCCGCCTGACGGGAGATGTCACCCTTTGTATCCGTGAAGAAAAATTCGTGTTGTACGATGGTGATCAGTGCTGGCAACGCGGGCTGATGGAAGCCGACTTTTATCAGGTCGAAACGGAGGGCGCTCGAGACTGGACGGTTCTGCTTTCCTATGATTGAAAACAGAAAGTGCATGTTGTCTGTGTAGAAAGTGGAATGGCTGGTATCGGACGCTGGGGGACGGAATGTATTTTAGAAAGCTTATCGCGCTGATCTCGGCCGTTACGGCATTGTGTCTATTATCATCGGCATCCGCTCAGGATGCCGCCGGTAAAATTGAACTGGAACTCAACCAGGTGCAGTCCAATCAAGCCGGTGGGTGCCGTTTGTCCGTGATTGCTACGAATGGTCTTGAAAGACCGATCGAAAAACTGGGGCTTGAACTCGTCGTGTTCAACAACGAGGGCATTATTGACCGGTTGATGCGTCTTGATCTTCGGCGCATGTCGGCTGGAAAAACAAAGGTCCAACAGTTCGATCTGCCTGATGTTTCTTGCGACGGACTATCCCGCCTTCATATCAACGACGTGGTCAATTGTGTTCCTCCGGCCATAACTGATGTGTACTGCCCGGATCTTTTACAACTGTCCAACCGCACGTCATTGCAATTCGGGGATTGAGACCTGCCATCTGAGAGCGACGGAGAAATTGCTTTATGATTGGTTCGCCATCGTCCTTGCTTGAATTCGGGGGACCGGTTGTTCTTTTGCTGCTGTGTATCTCGGTATTGGCGGGCGCGATCATTACCGGCAAAGTTCTGCAATTCTGGATGGTGCGGGTCGGAAAGCACATAAGTGTGCGCAAAGCCGTCACACTATGGCGATCAGGTGACCGGACCGCTGCCTCGCAAAACCTATTGAAAGACAGGTCCTTGTCGGCAGCTCTTGTGCGCAGCGCCATGGACGCGCTTCAGGCACTGGACCGGCAGCAATTATCGCTTCAAGAACGGGACATTCGAGAAGAGCGTTTAAGAGAAGAAGTGTCTGCCCGAGCGGCTGACCGTTTATTCGCATTGGCAAGCTGGTTGAAAGCCCTGGACCTGGTAAGCCAGGTTGCGCCTCTACTCGGTCTGTTCGGTACGGTTCTCGGTATGATCGAGACATTCCAGTCACTTCAGGAATCCGGCTCCTCCGCTGATCCGTCAACACTTGCCGGTGGCATTTGGGTTGCCCTCTTAACAACAGCCTGCGGCCTTGCGGTCGCAATACCAGTATCGGTAGCTGTCACATGGTTTGAAACCCGCCTTGAGAAAGAACGGGCCACCCTGGAAATCCTGTTGACTGGCGTTTTCACGGCAGGCCCCGCCAAATGACCTTTCTCAACGTGTGACTTTAAAGGCGGTCAGGGAATAGACACCGGGATACTCCAACACGCTTGGTATTCGGGACGCTGGGTGTGTCCCAAACCTCGCCGGCTGGTTGTTTACGGGTCGATTCCAGACGACCAAAACAAGCGCCGTTTCTTCATTTCCGGAAGACAATTTTGTGACGGGGATTGCAAACCGCCACCCGCCTGCTCTGCTGGGATCGCTATATGGCAAAACAAACGAACGACCGTCATGGATCTGACCGATATCGTCAATGAGATACAACTCTGGCGGCCCGATGCCGAACAAAGGCACGCCGCTTTTTTGCGCTACGAGTATCTTGTCGGTGGGAAGATCTCGCCCCACAACGCCTGACACTGCAGTACCGCTTCGGACAACGGTTTTATCAAGGGAAATTAGATTAACAGCCTCGATCCCGTCTGAAACGCTCAATGTATCCAAGAGCGCGCATTGCGGCTGTGTAACTACCCTTAGCTCGATATCTGCAGCAAAGCCCTGATCTTGCTTGAACTTTTTATCCAGCGTAACGAACGGCTCAATCGTGGCCCCAAAAGCAGTGATTTGCGCAGTGTTCACGCCAGCGGACTCAACCGTCACATGCGCGCAATCACCGACATCAAATGCAGCGACATAAGACTCGATCCTTTCGGTCGGGTCGAGAACGTCTACATCGGAAGGCTCGACATTTCCCGGTCGCGCCACAGTGCTCTCAGGCACAGCAGCCGGTTCCTGGATTAGATCCGCCGGTTTCAGTACGTCAGCACCGCTCAGGGATTCGAAGGCTGCAACTTTCTGCTCAACAGCGACGGGATCCGGCTTGATCGCCTCTGGTAGAACTGGCGGAGGAACAGCGTCAGGCAAAATGACCATAGCACTTGTATTCACTGCAGCGCTCGGTGGAACTTCAGGAGGGGTTATAGAGGTTACGTTAGCGGGCAATACGGCATCGACTGTTGATTGAAGGGGAACTGACGGAGATAAAGGATTTAACCCATCATCCCGGCTCGCCTCTGGCACTAAAACACCACTCATCGGCTCATCAGCTGTTGTGCTAGCAATTTCCGGGACGTCAACGCCGGGCAAGGGTTCGATAACCAGCGAGGTTCCCGGTCCGGCATTATCCTGCAATGGCGAAGCTAACGGAACAAAAGTGGTATCCGGGGCAAAGTATTCCGGCACTATGGCGACGGCCGTTGTATTCAAAGATGCAAGAGTTTCTGCAGTTGGTGCGACTGGCACAGGTGTCACCTGCTCTAGCTCCGGCACTTGTCCTGGTTGCTGCTCTATCGCTTTTACCGCTTCCAGCGCGGCGGGAGCCGATGCAGACGGAGGCGCTTCTAATTTTGAGGGTGTAATCGCCTCTGGCATCGGCCCCTCGGCCAACGCTTGCACAGGCGCTGTGACCACAGATTCGGGCAGATGACTTGCCTCTACCAACACCTGTGGGTTAGCGATGTTCGCCTCCTGCGGCTGCGGAGAAACAACGGTTTCTGACCGAACGTCGGTCAAAATGGCTTCGTCGGGAGCGACTTCCGATAACGCAGCTGCCTCAATAGCGTCCGCAACTTCAAACTGAGGGCCGCCGACGTCCAGAAAAATCTCTGTTTCAACCACCTTACGCTGGTCTGGAATTGGCGTGAGCTGAAGTTCTGGCAATCCAACGGTCAGAACGATGACATGGACGCCAAGGGATACCAACAAACCGGTTGCCCACAGTCGGACTGAAAAGTGGCCGTTCGAGCTTTCGGCCGAATAAGGTACGACCGCTGGCATTACTGATCCGCAGCCTCCAAGGTGATCAGTGTCAGTTTCTTCAGCCCAGCTTTTCTAGCCTCACCTGCAACCACGTTCAGGCTGTGGATGCTCGTACGCCTGTCGACCTGAAGAGTTAAACTGCCCCCAGCCCCGGCAAGTCTCGTCAAGCGGTTTGAGAGTTCAACAGCTTCCAGCAACTTCGTTCCGTCCCAGACAGCTCCATTTCTGTCGAGGGCCAGGCTTCCTTGGATTGCACCTGCCGCCTCATCTTCGGACGTTGTTTCTGCCCACTCGAATTCTTGCGGCAACGGCGGGCGTAACGAACCAGCAACCAGGAGAAATACCAGTAGCAAAAACACGACATTGATTAACGCAAGTGAACTGTCACGTTTGGGGCCAGTCACAATCTCTGGCAGGTGTATCGGCTTGCTAAAGCGTTTCATTTGGCATCTGCCTGCCGGTGCGCAGCGAAGGTCAAGGCAGTATTTTGATCGTGGTTGCAGTTGCGCGCAAGACCTCGCCATTTCGTTCTAGAATATCGAAATAGGCGGGGGCCGCCTTCTCCGTAACACTGGCAAGTGCTTTCGGAAGATCCTTGCCAACCATTGCAATGATCAATCCGGTCTCCTCGTCCGACCGGTTCAGTTGCAGGGGAACAACAAATCCCGCACCGCCGTCGTCAGATTGGAGAAAGGAAGTCAAATCGGTGACCTGCCCGTCGCTGGCAACTATTATCAGGCCAAGTTCCCCCGCCGCAGGATCAAAGCCGGATATCCTTCCAGCCATATTGCTGCCGTTTTCCAAAACAGTCCGTTGCATATCCAAGAGAAGGTTGGTTTCGCCTGCCCCTTGTGGTGTTGCCTGCAAAAACGCTATCGCTGGGCACTGCGCATCCTTCACCAGATTGGCCTGAATTGTCGCTTCGTACCCCTGCGCTTTCTTGAAATCACTGTCGAACGTAATGAACGGGGGCATGCGTGCGGCAAAGCCTTCGATCTCTGCTGAGTTTCCAGCAACCTTAAGCGGCTGAAAATACATGCAATCGCCTGTCTGGTAACCCGCGACGTACTTACGGACACGATCTTCCGGTGTCATTGGAAGTGTCTCAACAACAGGGGCTGTTTTCCTCCCCGAATCAACCTCGTTCTCGCTTGATAAACTCGGTGAAGCCGGTTGCGTTGACGCGCTTTCGATCGTGTCTTTGTCTTGCGTTTCGCGACGCTCCGCACTGGCCGTCGGAGCCGCCGAAACGGTAGGCTCATCACCGGTAATGGGTTGAGAAGCTGTCTCCTTGCTCACATCTGGAGCTGCTGGCGCTACGGGGGCGTTTTCCCTGGGCGTTGCTGCCAGGAACGGACGTTCTGGCCCGGTTTCCTCAACCGGTGTTCCCGCAACGAAATAAACACCCGCTGCCCCCAAGCCGGCAAATCCCAAAAGTGCCAAACCCAACAAGATTTTCCGGGGCCATGTTGACGCGGGTGGCGGCTGATCAAGCATTTCCTGCTCGGTCGGCGCGCTTTTAGAGAATTGTATGACTGTTTTGTCTGGGATCCCGGTTTGCATGGGAGCACCCATTGTCCAGTTGGCAATATCGGCCATCGACGCTGGACGGTTAGCAGGATCAGGCTGAAGCATGGCTTCAAGCAAAGGCTGAAACCGTAGATCTATACCGTCCAGAGGTGGCAGGATCCTCCGCTTCTCAACGATCTGCACTTGAGTGCCGCCCATATCCAGCTGCTTACCGGTAAGAGCTTCCGAGATCACAAGGCCAAGCGCGTAGATATCACTGCGGGTCGTCACTTTTCCATCGAAGATGCCAACCTGTTCAGGCGACACATAATTGATCTTGCCCGCAAAGCCGTCACCGATAATCGTTGGACCGCTGGCCTGTGACTTGGAGATACCAAAGTCGATGATTTTGGCCTGTCCCACATCGCCGTTTTGCAGAATGATGTTGTCTGGTGACAGATCTCGGTGAATGACATGACGCTCGTGAACAGCCTGAAGAGCACCCGCCAGCCGTTTCAACAAACGGAAGACTGCTTCGGGTTCCAAAGCCCCCTGCTCTAGCCTCGAACTAAGCGATGGCCCTTCCACGAATTCCATGGCCAGATAATAAATGCCGAGCTCCGGTTCCTTCGCAAAAACGAAATACTGCGTGACCGCCTCGTGCGTCAGCTTTTTCAAGATTTTTGCTTCACGCCGGAACAAATCCACGATCATTTGATCACGGGCAAAACTGGCAAGCAGCACCTTGATTGCGACCGGATCTCCACTCTCCAGGTCGCGCGCCCGATAAACCGTTCCGATCCCACCGTCAGCGATGTGTTCCTCAATCTCGTAGAGATTGTTCAAACGGGTCCCTTTAGGCAGCAGGTTACCAGATACGGTCATTGCGATGTCTCCGCCTGCGGTTTCGTTGCAAAGCCAATATCAACGATCACAACGGTTACATTGTCGGATCCGCCGGAATCCAAAGCGCCATTGATCAGTCCTCGTGCAGTCGGTTGTGGCGCTCCATTCATGAGAATGCTCTTTATCACCGCGTCATCAAGATGCCCGGTCAGGCCATCAGAGCACAACATGAACCGGTCGGATGGTTGAAGATTGCCCGTTACAACATCGAGTTCCAGATCCACACCAGATCCAATCGCCCGAGTAATGACATGGCTCCGCGGGTACCGTTTGGCTTCTTCAGCTGTCAGAACTTTGCGATCAACGAGATCTTGTGCTTCGGTATGATCCGTCGTCAGCTGTTCCAACCGGCCCTCACGGAACCTGTAGACCCGGCTATCTCCGGCCCATAGGCATACAAAATGTGCTCCATATGTCAGCAAGGCCGCGATGGTCGTTCCCATCATGACACCTTCTGATCTTGCTGCTGCCTTTTCGATTTCGTTTTTCGCCCAAACCACACGGCTCTCAAACTGATCAAACAGATCTGTTGCGCTCGCGGGATCCGTTATGCCGGACAGGGATTCACACACAATTTTCGAGGCACGTGCACCATCATTCATCCCGCCGGCGCCGTCCATGACGGCAAAAACCCCCAGGTTTTCATCGATGAAATATGCGTCCTGGTTTTCTTGCCGCATCCGGCCAACATCAGTTAGGCCCAGGGCAAATCCGTGCAGTTTTGGTAGTGGTTCCAATCTCGCGGTCATGTTTGCAGATCCTCCCGAGGCTGCCCATGATCATCCCCTGCCGTCATTCCGGGCCTGTGCGTGGCAAACAGCTCCGGCTTCACAAACCTAACAAAGTCTTGAGCCTTCGGTATGCCATCGAACCGGAAGCTGTATGTTTCTCCCCGGGCATCTGTCCAAAACTCAGTTTCCAAAACGCGAGCGACGTCACCGGATAAGAAATCAACTTGTTTATTCAAAACTTCTGAGGCGGCCACCGCCGGTTTCGGGTCTTCAAGATTACCGGCCCTTTGTTGAAACTCCTCAAGCTCAGCTGTCTCCTCAAGAGAAAAAAGCAAGACGTCTTTGACGTCATCGTACCAGCCCTCAGCTGGCTTGCTGGCCGAAGCTGGCAACCCTGCCAACTCAGTTACAATTGCCAATGGATATTTTCTGCCGACGCGGTCCACACTCGGCATGAAGGCACCAGCGACCGCTGTTCGCATTGGACAGTTGCCAGCTACCGGTCTCATCACGAAATTCCAAACCGGCATGGTCATGTATGCACCCTCCCATGCCTCTTTCAGTTCCAAGCTGGCAGCAGCGAGACCTTCCTGCAAAAACGGTTCCCAGATGACCAGAAAGCCCGCGGGACAATTTCTGCTGACAAAATCCCCACGCATGGGCAGTTTTCCAAAATAGCCGCTCGCCATTGCGCTAAAAGCTTGTAGGACAGCGGAATTCTCCAACTGCCGAAAGGAAAAATGGATTTGGCTTGGTGCGCAGCGTCACTGTAAATGCCACCTGGCGGCCACCAAGTGTCTTTCGAATGACAAAGCTGTCACCGCTGGAACTCACACGATTGGCCCGTACGAACCGATAAAACGCCCAATCACCATGGACTTCCTGACGGGATTTGTATCCGGGCACTTCCGGTACCATCACTAGGACGACCCGTGGGGTCGCTGGATTGCCCGGCCAATCGAAACTTGCCGGCAGCGGCTGGATTTCAGCATTAAAGCCTGGACCGCGATTGACCAAAACCAGATTCCCATTCACTTCCATGCTCGCTGCATCGGCTTGCGGTGATAGAGCGCGCGGCACGACCTGCAGCCCAATGGATGGATACGCATTGCCGGTTGGAAAGAATGCTTCACGGATCAAATCCGCACGTTCGAATTGGCGCAAGGTCGCATTCGACAAGCGGTCTGCTTGCGTCACCTCCGGTTTCCAGGTCCAAGGCCGAGCCTGAGTGTTCACAAGCGCCTTCAGATTTTCTTCGAAAAACTGCTTCATTATACCGGACGGTGAAAACAGTTTCGCGAACTCAGTCATCGCCACTTCGGAACGGCCATTGCTGAACGGATAGTTCCGCCCGACGATCTTCTGACAGCTGCCGACAACCTGAATCTTCAGTTTTTCATTCAATTGCGAGATGGAGGTTTCTTTGTATTCGTCATCGAACTCTTGTGCAGCTTGCTGGATCAGGCGATCAAGGGGGCTGGGAAACCGCGTTGCATTGCTGCGCAGTAAAGACGCCTGGATCTGCACGTTGGAATTTGCCGTCTCGCTCTGGATCGGGTTGTTCGCAACGACCAAGAGATTGTCGAGAATATTCTTGAAGTTTAGCAGCAGCGCATCGATTTTCCGGCTGTTTTCTCCTTCGACGAGGACATGATACGGACGGAAATAGTCTTCGATTGACTTTCCTGGAATGACGCCTGGGTCGCTTTGTCCAGCGCCCCCAAGCGCGTTCGAAATCCCACCAGGCGCAATAAGCTCTAGTCCAGCCTCAAGCCCGATACGTTTAAGACCTCCGGACGAATCCAGGACATAACGCTGGAAGACCTTTTGCGCCGCCCCTGCCCCGACCTCCTGAGCCTGATTGCTCGAAACGCCTGTCCCTTGGGCACTTTCCGAAAGATCTTGGGTTAGAGACGTATCCCGGCGGATGCTCTCCAAGAGTTGGACGATTGGAGATGTCGGCGCGGAGACTGCCTGCAACGCTGTATAAAGCGGCTTGTCGCTGCTCATCGACTTAAATTTCAGGTTTCCCAGAGCCGTATCCCAGGCCGCTATGAAATCCTTGGTGTAAAGCGCCAAAATCTCCGACGGGAGGGATTGGTATTGTCCGGCAAAGGCATTGGCTTCGCCAATCTCACCAAACAGCCATTTGTCTCGTTCCAACTCCTCACGAATACCGGCAAGGTTCGGAAGGACCGTCAAATGAAAACCCGGATAGGTGAAAAACTTGTCGACAGCCACTGTATCCAGCGTGTCACCGTTTTCCGTTTCAAAAACAGTCTGCATGTCCGGGCCGCCGCGTTGCTCGGCAATCCAATCATCCGCTGCCAATCCCTTGGCGCGCGATTTCAACAGGGCATACCCGCGCTCTGCCAGGCTGACGCGAGCAAGTTCCCGCTGTACTTCCTCAACGAGCGCTCCATCCAATTGGCTGGTTAAAACCGAACCACCAAAGTCCAGATCCAGCATCGCTGTAATGTGGCTGTTCAGCTGAAGACGCAGGGCTTCATTGCCAGGACCAGGGAAGCTCGCCAGAAAATCAGCGCGGAAGGAGTTTTGGATTTGGTCGCGGTCAGTTTCCGGCGCATCACCGGCAACCATCCGGTAGAGTTTCGCCAAATTGTAAAGGACATCGATGTCGCTGCTATCTGGGCCCCGCCGATTGTCCAGAACATCCGCCATCTGCTCTTCAATCCTGAGCAACAGCCGTGGCCGAAGCAACCTTTCCAACCCGCTCCGGTAGGAGGAAATCCCCGCTGCGACAAGTCTTTCCCGTTGACTGAGGCCAAATTGCTCCATCACGGGTGTCGGGTCGTCTTGGGTACTGTATCCCGCCGGCAAAAGCCGGAGGTACAAGAGGATCGCATTTACATCGACCAGGTTGTTATCGCGGACGATCCTTTGATCGATAACCCCTTCGCCTGTGGCGCGAATACTGGCGACCGCCGCATTCGTTTCTTCAATCAGGGCTTTATTGTTGAGGTAGCTTATGGTCCAGAGGCTTCCGAGCCCGAGGGTCAACAAAGCAATGGCTGCGTAAACCGATATTCTTCCCGCCGTGGCAAGCCGGACAGCTTGGCGGTTGCTCGTGACCCAACCCGATTCCCCAATAATGACTTTTGTTAGAAGGTCCCTGAGGAAATAGCTTTTACCTTGTCCCGAAAGCGCTGCAGCTTGATAGGCAGTGCCAAATGCCTGGCTCATAGACCCAATCACCCGGTCAATCGCAGTTCCCGTCTGTGTACCGGATGTGAAATAAAAACCGCGCAGCACCGCGTTCGGGTAGTAGCGGCTGGGTTCAAAGATAGCGTTCATGAAACCGACGACACGATCTTTCAATGCCGCGACTTGTGTTGGCAACCCGAACAGCATGAGCCGGGCTCTCGGATCCGGTTCCTCCTGCAAGCGGTCCGGCAGTTCTTCATTTAAACGCTCAATGAGAAGGTCAAACTCCGCTGGCGTTTCCGCGACCATGTTCTTGGTCTTCTCACGGGTCTGGAATGTGGCACCCCAGACCAGGTTACGGCGGGTTTCCGGATAAGACCCGAAAAACTCCATGAAACCGGCAATCGTGTCGGCTTTGGTAAAAATCATATAAACAGGAAAGTCGATCTTAAGTGTCTTGTAGAGTTCAACCAAACGCGCGCGGATCGCATCCGTATGAAGCTTTAAATCCGCCTCTGACAGTATCATCAGGTCTTCCAGGCTGATGGACACCATGACACCGTTGATCGGTTGCTTCGGTCTTGCTTTCCGAAGCAGCTTCAAAAATCCTTGCCACGCCTCCCGGTCATGTTCTTCATCAGAGTCTTGCGTCGTGTACCGCCCGGCTGTATCGATCAGAACCGCACTCTCCGCAAACCACCAATCGCAGAACCGGGTTCCTCCCAAACCTTCAAGTTTTTGCGCCTCGCCTTTGCCCCGCGAGTTGGCAAATTTCAATCCGGATTGCATCAATGCGGTTGTTTTTCCGGCACCAGGCGGACCGATCATCAAGTACCAAGGCAGATCATACAGATACGTTCTTGAATTGCCGCTCGCTGTCTTCAAGGTCTTGAGTGCATCTTTCATGCGCTCAGACATGATCTGCAGGTCCTCTTCGCTCGCTTTTGGCTGAACGATTTCCTGTTCGAGTGCCCGGTTTGCTGCAATGCGCCTGTAGATCCGGTATCCGGTCCAGCCGCCGAGTGTAAGCAGTATGATGAGCGACAACGACAAGCGCACCCAAAGCGGTTCAAACGGCCGCACACCGGCGACAGCCAGGAAAGGCCCGCCGAAGCAGATCAAGGCGATCATGGCGACGATACCGATCAAAACAGCAATTATTCCAAACCAGAACTTCATCTAGGCTGCCTCTACTGCGGGTTCTCTGCACCGAGTTGAACTGCTGCGACCGGTCTGCCGGGCAACGGTCTCACATAAACATCGACCCTTCGGTTTTTTGCCTTCCCTTCGCGGCTGGTATTGGGCGCGATCGGTTCATCTGCCCCGCGCCCTTCGACAGTAATTCTTTCCGGAGCATCCAAGAGACCTTGCATGACAGCCGCTACGGATTTGGCGCGCTCCACCGATAAATGCCAGTTGCTGGGGAACCGCGGATTGTTGCGGATCGGATCGCTATCGGTGTGCCCTACAACTAATATATCCCCGCCTTCATCGTTCAGCGTTGTGCCGACCTGAACAACGAGGTCTTCAAATTCAGGTCGCAAAGAGGCTGCAGCAACATCGAACTGCGCCCGCATCCGCAAAAGCACAGCTGGCCCGGCTTGAGTAATTTCCAGTCCGTCGAGCCCTCCAAGCTGATCGTTTAGAACATCGATCAGGGCATCTTCTGGCGGCGGCGGTGGTGGTGGCGGTTTGGGCTGATAGCCCTCCCGCGCAAGTTCAACCGGACCGTTTGGAAACAGGGCAGCTTCCCTACTCGCCAGAACTTCGCTGCCACTGGACAAAAGCAGCAGCAAGGTGATGTAGGCGCCGAGGAGGATTGCTCCGGCAATCGCGGCGACGGACCAGATCGGAACTGAGAACCCAGTCTTCTTTTGCATCAACTCTAGACCACGCCAATGCGGAGACAAGTCATCGCCGGGCCGCGGCCGGATCCGCCGCAGGATCTCATGAAGATCTCTGCGCTCACGCTCAAGGCCCTGCTGTCCGCCCTGGATCGCCCGGTACTTACCGTAAAACCCGAGCGACAGGCACGAGTGCATCACCTCAAGAACACCGTAATTTCGGCCCGGATCCTGTTTTGCCTTTTCCAAAAGCTGGAAGAATTCCACCCCGCCGGTCGCTTGCCCGAAAAACTGGGTCAACATCGAATATTGCGTCCATTGATGGCGCCCGGCGGACGGAAGATTTTGCACGATGTCATCAGACGTTGCACACAAGGCATAGGCCGCTGACCGGATCTGATCATCGCTAATGCCGGAATTGCGCAGCTCTTTTTCAAAACTCTTGATGGCGTTGTAAACGTCGCGCATCAAGGCATCGAATTGGGCATCAGTCATCGTGAGATGAAGCCGGCCAAGCAACAAGAGCAGCGGCGCTGCAGCGCGGGAAATCGGATTGCGGTTGGCGACACGTATTTGGGACAAATCCGGTGTAGCCGCCAATTGCCCTTGAGGCTGTTGTGCCGCGCCCGTCTGCGGCGGGACCTCGCCGGTTTGCGGTGGACGATGCAGGTCTGGTGCGCTTTGCTGGCCATATTCGTAACCGGCAGGCGTCGGTGCGTAAGGGTCTTGCTGCCCGCTGTTGCTTTGCCAAGGATCAGACCTTGCCGGCTGCCCCGATGATGGAGGCACCTGCCCCGTCTGTGATGGTGGTGGCTGTCGCGGTGCCGCCTGACCGGGCGGTGGACCGTCAGTCGGGGTTTCGGTCCATCGGCCACCCGGATTTGGCCGGACAATGGTTTTTCCCTTCCTCTTCGAAACGCCAAAAGGATCGTCATCATCCGCCATCAGCGATCCTCCCGAATTGCATAGAACTCCAATTGAAGGTCAGGCCAATTGCCCGAAAACTGGAGCCCGATAGCAGAATCCTGACTGAACTCACGCCAAAGAGGTGTGGTCTTGTCGAGACGGAAATAAACACGATCCGTCAGCGCCCGGATTTGCGCGGGCGGAACCGGCATATGGAGAAGCGGAATGCCAGGCAGGTTCGAATACACAATCTGCCGCATCTGACTGAACGGCCCGACCTTAAAGAGCCGCGGGAACTCGATCTGAATTTCTGTGAGCGGGCGGCGGGCGGCGACTTCGATCACGAAACTTGCCTGAGCAAACAGGTTCCTGTCGACGATTGTCGACTTGAAGGCGTTTGGCGCAAGTTGTTCCAATGGCAGTCGGATCGCACGCCGGTCGTAACCGGCGGACAAAAAGGCCTGTATGTCAGCTAAAACTGGTTTGAAGACGTCGTGGAGCCTGTCGTGATCATAGACTGGATAATTCCTCGCGCGCCGTTCTTCCGTGGCAAACGTCGCAAGTTCTCCCGCGACCTGGAGCAGTTCACTGTAAAGACGTTCCGGATGGACATAAGCGGACTTGCGCAGATGCATCAGCATCGGGTGCATCCGGTTGAGCATCTGCAAGGTCAGATAGTCGAAATTCTGCAAACCACCGCCCGCGGACGTATCGGCTGCATAGCGGGCCAGTTCGCTCAGTTTGCGCTCGACCCAACCTATGACCGCATCAATCCAGCCGGTGACAACGGGATGAACATGACAAGCAAGAACCGGGGGCGCGAACGACCCGTCTGTTATAACAATCCGGTCCTTGATTTCGGTAATCCGCGCGACCGGCAGGCACACATGACCTGGATGCGGTGTGGAGCGGATCGAATACATTAGCCTTGGATGCGCAACATCGATCTCTTCCTCCTGCCGGAGTGCAGACGTTGAATCGATGATCGTTTCACGCCCCTGGATGTATCGGGTAGCTGCATCTTCCCGGCCGTTGGCAACTTCAACCGCATTGACTGTCGTCTCCGGAATACCAAGCCAGACGATCTGGCCGGCCGCGTCCTCCGGAACGTCAATTGCAGGCGGTGCTGTTCCGTCTGCTGGAAAATTGAAAACCGTACCGTCCGGAAAAATACCGCGCCCGTGGCGCAAGGCGAACCGGCATTGCTGTCCAACATCCTGATCGATTTCGACGTCTGCAAAACCCCAAGGATAAGGCGAAGCAAGGCGCACCCGTTCGTCAAGCAAATGCTCCGCGTAACGGTCGCTTTGCTGCAGGTGGTGCGGTCTCAAAAAAAGACCTTCTGTCCAAGCTACCTTGCTATACCACGACATTCAGGCACTGCTCCTTCAACAGGCGGCAAATCAACAAGCCGGCACCCCATCTTATCGACGGTTAAAAACTGGGATCCTCCCCGTCATCCGCACGGCTCAATTCCTCATAAGTTTCAGTAAAATACTGCGTGAACACTCCGACAAGCCCGTCATCATGGGTGCTGACAAGAGACGTCCAGCGCTCATCCAGTTTCTCCCATTGTTTGGCTTTCACGTTCCCGAACGTGGACTTTTGAACCAAACGTTCCGCCTCTATCGCTTTGGGTGAAAGGGTCTGTTCAAACCGCGCCGCAGCCTTTTGCATCGCGGAATAGGTCCACACATGATGTTTCTGAATGTCTTTGAATGCGTTCGCCATCGCCTCCTTGATCGGCAGATACCCATTCTCTTCGGCTTTTTCAGACAACATGGTTTGAAGCGCCACTTGCGGTGTCGGCGAAAACTTAAGAGCGTTGTTGCCGGTCCGGCTGATCATTGTCCTGTTGGCGTTCCGGGTCAAAGCCTTCACGTGGCTGCGCGCGGCCAACAGTCCCATCAGATCGCCTGTAACCCCTGCAAGGATGTCTCCCAGTTCACGGGCCAACACATCGGGGTCGCGTCTGTCAAGGGCTGAAATCGGTATGCCGGCCCCTTCGGCAAACGCTCGTAGAAAACTGTCACCCGCTTCGCCTGCACCTTCTTTTGGCGGCTCAACAACTGGATCGAGCCGAGGAGATTGACTTTCTTCGATTGGCGTTCTGTGCTCTTCGATCTCGGGAAACTCTGAGTGAGGAGGTTGAGACACACTGGATTGGTCAGCCTTGGGCTTCATCTCGGTGGACGCAAACGAAGACGCGCCAGTTTCGGGCGGCGAAGCCTCCGGAAACGGTGAGAGACTTTTTTCGCTCAAGCCACGCTTGGCATCAACAGCTTCCGGAAGCTCTGAAGACAAAACACGCTCTTGCACAGGTGCGGGCTCAGTCGATCCAAGATCTGGCATTCCGAACAAGAGCTCGGAGGGTCCATGCCCTCCTTCAGCCTCAGAAAAAGCAGGAGACGGAAGCCCTGGCTGGCTTGGGGCCGCTTCCATCTCACCAGCAAGAGCTGGATTTTCGGGCGATTTTCTTGGCTGCAGATCGGGCTGAGAGGCGAGATGATCAAGCGGATCAGCCTGTGCAGGCCTTGGCGGCTGTTGCACTGGAGTATCGGCTTGCGGTGAATAAAGCGCCGGATCGGCATTTCCCCATCCGTGACCCTGTTGGCTCCAGACATCATCTGCTGGTGTTCCAACACCTGGCGCATTCGACGGCGGAGCGTGCCGCCCCTCCATCCCAGTTTCTGGCGCGCCCCACGGGCTGGAGGGCTGCGGCATCGGATAAGACGGATCTGCCGACGAGGGCGGTGCGGGCCATGTGTCTCTTTGCGGGAATGGTTGTTGAGGGGCGACGGGGAAAGACGGAATTGGAGGCTGTGCCGGACCGTTCGCAGCATCTGGATGAACCGGGTGAGAAGGCACAACGGCCCCTTCAATGGCCACTGATATGATGTAGTCCCCGACCATAAACCGGTCGCCCGATCGCAGTATGTGGGGTTTATCCATCCGGTTCGGGCTCCCGTTCATGAACGTGCCATTTGTCGACATGTCATGAAGTACAAAACCATTGCCTTCGAACCGTACCTCACAGTGTTTTCCGGATATAACGCGCTGCGGATCAGGAAGGCTCCAGTCGAGGTGTTCGTGCCGGCCGATGTCGAAGCCCCGATCAGAACAGGTGTAAGAAACCTGTCCGCCGGTCTCCAACCGGTCAACGTTCTCGATTTGGAGCGTAATCTGCATCAGCGCTTACCCTCCCCCATCCACTGTACCAAGCACCTCGGCTCCTGACGTATCGCCAAGCCGAACAGGTGGCATGCTGTCGCCTCGTGCGAACATAAGGCCCGCATCAAGACACGTGTCGATCGCTGTTTTCCGTTCTGTCGGGCCGACTTGTCCAACCGCTATCAAAACAGCGGTGTGGACTGCCTTGGCCGTCAAATCATCCGGAGTTTCGACACGATAATCAGGATTGGGCGACAAGGAGCCGCTTGACCAAACAACGGCCAGCCCGACCCATACCGGCGCCGTGTCCGGCTTCATAGGGTCGGTGACTTTTTGGACTGCCTCCCTGCTCTCTTCATCCCCATCACGGACCCAGGCTTCGGCCAGGCGCATTACATTTGTTTCGACACTCGACAGATTTACCTGCAGGCCCACAACACATTGATGTGCCCACCAAACGGATTCACGCTTTGGCAAGACGTGAGCGAAGAAGGCAAGCGCCGCAAAGGCCGGATCCTGTTTTCTGAGATCAGCAAGGTAGGTTTCAGGCTCCATTTCACCTTGCGGTTCTGGAACCAGATCGACAAGGTCCGGATAGGTTTCGAACACCTGACTCGCTTTGGTAAACCTGATCCTGGATGTCGACATTTTGCTTCTCCCAGCCTTGAATTTCAGCCGTAATAGCCAACTCAGTTCATCAAAAGAACGCCGCCCTTCAGTCGCAGTAGAGCGGTTCCTTCCACGTTCGTCAGTGTGCCTTTGGCATTCAGAAGACCGGACGCCTTGATGTCGATAACCGGCGATTCAATCGAGATCGATGCGGGTGTCATCAGGATCTTGCTGGCCCCAACGACAAACTCGATTTTGGCCCCGGATTGAACGGTCCAATCCACCCCAATCGTCTCGTCACGAATCATGCCGACCTGGGTTTCCCGTTTCATGCCGATCACGCGCTTTTCGTTCATGCCGATGGTTGTTTCCCGGTTTTGGCCGACCATTAGCTTCTCGTTCACGCCGATTGTTGTTTCCCGGTGCTGCCCGATCTCAAGCGTTTCATCAACGCCGATCGTGGAACTGCGGCAATTTTTGACCTCCCGCGTCTCGTTGTTCTCAACGACGGTATCCAGATCCTTCTCCGCATGAACACCCACCAGTTCCTGGCCCTTGGTGTCGTCAAACACGAACTCGTTGTACCCACCGCCTCCGAGCGTGGAGTCCGATTTCACACCGGCTTTGTTCTTTTCCCCTGGCAAGGAATATGGGGGCATGTTTTCGGCATTATACACCGTTCCGACCACTATCGGCTGATCCGGATCTCCTTCGAGGAACTGAACGATGACTTCCATATCCACGCGGGGGATCACGATACCGCCCCAACCTTGTCCTGACCAGATCTGGGCCACCCGCACCCTGCGGGATTGCGTCTTGTCGCGGTCCCAGTGAAACTCGACCATGATCTGACCGTATTCGTCGACATCGATTTCGCCTTGCCCAACCACTTTGGCCGTTTGTGGCCCCGGGATCTGGGGTTTGGGCGTCCTCGCCGGCGTCCGGAACGGGATCTCCGCCGGGAGTACGTCATAAGTGCCGGTGTAAGCTTCTCCTTGCAGCCCGCCGCTACCACCTGTCCGGTACTGCTCAGTTATGATCTGGTGCGCCGCCCTGACAATCAGGTATTCCCGGTTCTGAGGGCCGTGCGGATGATCCTTGAGTGTGAACAACCCTCCTGCGAAGAGACGCGGTACTTCCCCTGCCGTTTTCACGCGTTTGTCAGCAGCTTGCTCAGCCTCCAGCCGGATCTTGCTGAAATTTGTTCCCCGGTCCTTCTCCGTATATCGGCCAGGATAATCATAGTGCTCCAGACTTCCCGAACGATAAGACGCGCCGGCTTCCCGGTCTGCCTCAAGCGATGCGCTGGGTTTTTCAAAATCGTAGTCGTTGACCGCGAATTTGCCGGTCCGGAATTTGCGCTTCGGAACCCAATGATACAGATGCTCTTCGTCACGCTGGCTATCTCCGCCGAGCGGAATGAACGGAATAGCCGGATCGCCTTCAATGGACGTGTAGGATGACTTTGCGTCGGCCAGAATCATGGTGTGCTTGCCGTCCTTGTGTTCAAAGAAGTAGGAGATCCCTTCCTCCTCCATCAGGCGGCAGCAAAAGTCGTGGTCGGACTCCCGGTATTGGACACAATAGTGGATCGGCTCATAGCTCTCGGTGAGCGTTTTCCGGTGGTCCGCGAAGTCGTGTTCGCCCAAAACTTCCGAAATGATTTCAGGTACCGATTTATCCTTGAAGATCCTGCAATTTGCGTTCTTTGTCAGCAGCCAGAACCACGGACGTAACGTCAATCTGTAGACATAGTAGCTATCTCGGTGACCAAGCCATCGCGCATCCGTGAGCAAACCATCGAAATAACGCGTGTCTCCATTATTGGTTGTCACCTTCACCGTCATGTGAGTCGCAATAGCCTGGTCAAAATCCAGATCTTCACGCTGACTGACCACTTCGAGAGAGATTTCAAAGTCGTGGCTGATGCCCTCGTCAGCTTCGATTTTGACAAGTGAAATTTCATCCTTGCCGAAGACCGACGTCAATTCCGCCATCCGCTGCGATTGCTTGAGTTGACCTAGAACCACATCTCTCTCCCAGCAACTTTCGGCGCAACCTGAGCGCCTGGTGATAGAATGCCTTTTCCTTTCTAGGCGTTTTCTGGCACCGCAGCTGTGTTCAACAACACAGTTCGTTGAAATAAATATTTTTGCCGCCTAAACTAATTAAGGCCATTGCCAAAATTACCGAACATTCAGAGGGCGATGATGTTGAGTATGATAAAACACTATCCATCTCGTCACCTACGTAACATATTGAATGTCCTCTTGCTTCTTCACCTCCTTTTAAGACATAATGACATCAAACAGCACTTTAGTGACTTACGCCACAATATTTTTTCCAGAATTCGACAGACTGTAATCAGCCACCCAGGACGGTGACTTGGACGCAAGTCGAACAGGGAGATTTGAACAATGGTATTGTCTCAGGACCGAGAAGCCGCAACGCACCGGAGTTACTCAGGCAGAACTCCTCGACGAAGCAAGGTATTGTTTGCGACCGCACTTGTGATGGCGCTCGGAGCAGCGCCAGAAGCAATTGCGCAAGACGCCACTTACTCCGCCAACGACGTCAAGCAGCACTTCAAGGAGCTCAAGACCCGCTCACTAAAGCCGGCTGGTAAAACCCGCGCCCTCTGCATCGGCACTCGGGATGAATGCAACGCCAAGGAAGTGGCCGAAACAGGCGGTCAAATCGCCGTCACGCAGGAAAACGACGGCGCCCAGACCGGTGCCTTGACTGCAGATCCGGAAACAAAAGCCATAGGCGAAGGTTTCAATCTGCTGGTCTCCTTCGAGTACGCATCGGCACGGCTGAGTCCCACTGCAAAGGCAAACCTTCGGGAGTTCGCTAAGGGCATCTCTGATCCAGACCTTGAAAGCGCTGCGTTCGTTATCGAAGGACATACGGACGGGATTGGCTCTGCATCCTACAATCAAAGACTGTCAGAAGATCGTGCCAGCGCGGTCACGGAATTTCTCGTTTCTGTCGGTGTCGCACGAGACAGACTCAAGACCGTTGGGTACGGAAAGACACGACCGAAAGTCGCCGACATCAACGACCCCGCAAACAGGCGCGTAGAAAGCAAACTGGTTCTGGAGTGACCTAAAGACAGCGGCCGACACCTGCAATGCAGTCCACATGACGGCCACATAGAGAACACCCAAGACCAACGAGGGGCGCAATGGATCTTGACCCGAACACATATGGAACGGAGATCGCACCGGGCGTTGGGTGCGGTCCCGACCTGTTCGACACGGACCCAGCATTTGCAGCCCTCATGGATTTTTGTGAGGAAAAACTCCCGGAACGTTATAGCGATTTTGATCGGACGGAATTCGACTTCCCGGACCTTTTCGACAAGATGGACGGTTTTTTGAAGCAATCCCGGGATGTACGCTTATTGGCGTATCTCGCGCGGTTTAGCCTTCTAAGCGGCAATCTACATCAGTTTACAAACGCCATACGAATTACTCTCAAGCTTCTTGAAAACCATTGGAGCGACGTTCAACCGGAAGACGCCGACTTCGATCATATGGAGCGCATAGGGGCGCTTGAGGGCCTAAACAGCAGACCGACAGTATTCCTTCCTCTGGAGGCAGCCCCTCTTCTAAAAACAAGACGCAGCGGCCCGATAAGTTTCAGATCACTCCAAATCGCTGCCGGCAACGTGACACCGCGCGCCGAAGAGCAGACAGTTTCCCTTGGCGCTATCGAAGCAGCTCTCACATCTGGCGAACTCGACCAGGATTTAATCGACCAAGTTCTCGAAGACCTTGCGGAATTGCCTGCACTCTTCGAGGCAATCTCGGCGACATGTGCTAGCAAGCTGGAAGAGACCGGCAAACAAGCAGCACCACCCGACTTCGAAAATCTCTGCGGTTTGCTTCGCGAGATCTCCACCGAACTCAACTTGCGTCTCGGTCGGATTGACACCTCTTTGAACGCTGAAGAGCAAGGTACCGACCTCGAACAAACTTCCGAAGATGAACCGGAAACAGAGCCGGCAACCGGACCTGCACCGGACCTGGCAAATGCAGCCCAAGCGAAACTTCTCCTGCAGAAAGTGGAAGCCTATTTCGCCTCCCGCGAACCATCACATCCGGCATTGTTTCTTGTACGCGAGGCACACGGACTTGTGGGCCGGACATATCTGGATGCGCTCAAAATACTGATGCCGCGCCGTTTCGACGACGTCAGCCTCATTCTTGGGACCAGCGGACTGCAGCTGTCCAACGACCGGCTCCGAGATCTCAATGACGGCGGCACCGGCGATCTGGGAGATACGGACGGTTATGAACCACCCATTGTTTCAAATCGGAATGAAGCCATGAAGGCGATTGGCGCTGTAAAAACGTACTTCTCATCCAACGAACCAACCAGCCCGATCCCAATGCTTCTGGAGGAAGCTCAGAACATGAGCTCAGGATCATTTACCGGTCTGCTTGGTCTCTTCCTCAGGCCTGAGGAGGACTAATACTTTCTCCAGCTAAATATGTCTGCATACCTGACGTAACTGCTTATCATCATGATCTTGACATTACGGAAGAACCGGGCCTCAATATTTCCAGATACTCCGAAAAACACACCAACCTGTGACAACAATCACTTCGAACAGGATGAATTCCAAATATATAAAACAACATAAGATTAAGCGCAGAGAGAAATCGAAAGTATAAAAACGTAGTTTAACTGCGCTTGTATTTGACTGTCTTTGACCGGCGAAGGCGCCGAACGAGAAACGAAAGGCAACTACAATGGCATCGAAAAGCGGGCAAAGCTTTATCAAGCGCAATAGACCTCCTCGGGTCCATATTTTCTACGAAGATCCGTTTGACGCGGAGCAAAAGGTAGAACTCCCGTTTGTCATGGGGATTATGGCTGACCTGTCCGGAGACAGTCCGGGCGTTGAGAAACCCGACATCAGCGACCGTAAGCTTGCTGACATCGACATGGACAATTTCAACTCCCGCATGAAGGCCATTCAGCCCGGAACATCCTTTACGGTGAAGGACCGCCTGTCCGGCGAAGAAGGCAGCAAGATGAGTGTCCAGCTTCGATTTGAGAATATGGACGATTTCAGTCCTGGCCGCGTCGCGGAACAGGTTCCAGCCCTGAACAAACTGCTCGAAGCACGCCGCAGTCTAGCGGCTCTCCGGACCATGATGGATGGCCGCGTCAAGGCGATTAGCCAGCTGGAAGAACTGACAAAAGATCCGGCATTGATGGCGGCTTTGGCCAAACAGATCGAAGCGGAAAAATCTCAAGCAACTGATACCGCTGATGACGGCAGTGAAGACAAGGAGGCGTAAATGAGCAATCCGGATACCAACGCCCAGGAAGCTGCCACGACTGGAGTAGTTGCAGAAAAAAGCCCCGAGGAATTTGCCTCGATCCTGAAGCAAAACTTCCGCATCAATGATAAGGCAGACACCGCGAACAAGCTGGTCGACAACGCAATGTCGACGTTTCTCAAAGAAGCCATGGCGGACCAGACACTCATCAAAGATGATGTCTACGACACCATCGACGAGATGATCGCCAAGCTCGACAGCGCTCTGACAGATCAGGTGAATGAGATAATTCATGCGCCAGAATACCAGAAACTTGAGAGCGCCTGGCGCGGCCTCGATTATCTGGTGCATCAATCCGAAACTGATGCAACGCTAAAGCTCCACTTTCTCAACATCTCGAAAAGCGAGCTGGCGGGCGTATTCAAGAGTTACCGTGGAGCCAAATGGGACCAAAGCCCGCTTTTCAAACAGATTTATGAAGCGGAGTTCGGTCAGCTCGGCGGTCAACCTTACGGGTGCCTTGTCGGAGACTACGATTTTTCCTACGAACCCCAAGACATCACCATCTTACGCGGGATGGCAAAGATCGCCTCAGCGGCGCATGCCCCCTTCCTTGCTGCAGCCGATCCGAAGCTGATGCAGATGGAAAGCTGGACTGAACTGCCGGCGAAACGTGATTTGTCCAAGGTGTTCGACACAGAGATTCACGCCCAATGGCGAACACTGCGGGAGTCAGAAGATGCCCGCTATCTCGGGCTCAGCCTGCCGCGTGTTCTTGCACGCCAGCCTTACGGGGCAAAGTCCGACCCGGTTGAAGAATTCGCCTTCGAGGAAGAGTTCAATGAAGACAGTCACGACAATTACGGCTGGATGAATTCCGCCTATGCCATGGCTGCCAACATCAACCGAGCCTACAAGGAATATGGCTGGACCGTCCGGATCCGTGGCGTCGAAAGCGGCGGATTGGTTGAAGAACTGCCCACTCATGTTTTCGAAACGGATGACGGCGGCGTGGACCAGAAGTGCCCAGCGGAAGTCGCGATCTCCGACCGCAGGGAGCATGAGATTTCCCGCCTCGGTCTGATCCCGCTGATCCATCGCAAGAACACCGATCAGGCAGCGTTCCTTGGTGCGCAATCGGTCTTCAAACCACGCCAGTTCTCGGGACCGGATGGCAAGGATGCAACCGCATCAGACAATCTGTCCGCGCGCCTGCCCTACATGTTCGCGACCACCCGCTTTGCTCATTACTTGAAAGTCATGGTGCGCAACAAGATCGGGTCAACCAAAGAAGCTGCTCAGTTGCAGCGCTGGCTGAACGACTGGATCATGGACTACGTCGATGGCGATCCGGACAATTCGACCGAAGAAACCAAGGCCCGCAAACCCTTGCGCGAAGCTAAGGTGACGATCATCGATGACGAAGAAAACCCGGGCTACTACCGCGCACAGTTCTTCCTTCGGCCGCACTATCAGCTTGAAGGCATGGACATCGGCATGAGCCTGGCGTCGCGCATACCGCAGGACGCAAGCTGACGTAAACTGCTTGGCGGAAGCAGCGCTTGCGCCATACGGGCATCCGGCAAATGGATGCGCGCCCGGAAATCCGGGGTGGAGGGAATAACAGGCCGCACATGCGCCTTGGGGCCGGACCCACGGGTCCGGAATAGTTGTCAGGAAGTGAAACGGACGCAACGCCGGACTTAATGGCCGGCGGTCAACACCCAAGAGGACTTAAGAAAATGGCTGTCGATTTTTTTCTAGAGCTTGATGGAATTAACGGTGAAGCACAGGACAAAACCCATAAGGACAAGATTGACGTCTTGGCCTGGTCGTGGGGCGCATCCCAATCCGGGACCACTCACATGGGTGGTGGATCTGGATCCGGGAAAGCTAGCTTCCAGGATCTTGCCATAACCAAGTTTGTCGACAAGGCGACACCTGTGCTGCTTCAGCATGTTTCGACCGGCAAGCACATCAACAAAGGCACGCTCTTTGTTCGCAAGGCGGCCGGCGACAACCCGCTTGAGTACATCAAGATTGAAATGAAGGACATCATCGTAACCAGCGTTCAGTCAGGTGGAGCTGGCTCCGAGGATCGGATAACCGAGAACATCACGCTGAACTTTGGTGAGTACAAATACATCTACACTGTTCAGAACGCTGATGGTTCAAAGGGTGCTGCACCGGAATTTGCCTGGGACATTGCAGCCAACGAAAAGAAATAACTCTGAACTCCAATCCAGCTGCCGGCCACACTCCGGCAGCTGATCAGTTTTTGCACTGTTGCAGATCACCTTTACGTCCAGGAATTTCCAATTTGTTGCCGGCATCACCGGCGTGGGGCGAGTGAATGGCAAAACCAAATCCAAAAATGCACTCGCCACTTATGTGGGCGTTCCGAGCTCTCGATGATCCGGACTTCAAGGCAGCGGAAGCACGCCGAAAAGAGGAAAACGCTGATCAGCAACTGAAGACTGGGCGTCGGCTGAAGCGAGCATACGGGATATCAGAACATGCACTGATCTCCGAAGTGCGGCGAGATCTGCAAGCGCTCCTGAACACAGTTCAGCTGGGGTCTACTCAAGACCTGTCCGATTTTCCTGAAGTCGAAAACTCCATCTTGAATTACGGACTGCCCGATCTGTCGGTGCACATCGTAGACACTATCCGGATCGAACAACTTGCGATCGACATCCGCAAGGCTCTCGTTCGTTTTGAGCCCCGCATGGATCCCCGCACCTTGGTTGTGGAGCGTGATCGTGAGTTCGAAAAAGACAATCTGAAGGTCCGGTTTCTAATAAAAGCGGAAATCCGATGCGACCCGGTACGATTCGGCAGTGAATTCATCGCCGATATCGACCCCGCTTTTGGCCGAATAAAGATCATCGGGGCCGCTGCATGAACCGTGAATTTCTCGACCTCTATAACCAGGAACTGACATATCTTCGCGAACAAGGCGCGGCATTCGCAGAAGCCTACCCGGCTGTCGCACAACGGTTGGGCGATCTTCTAGAAGACCGCTCAGATCCGATGCTGTCTGGCTTGCTGGAAGGCACAGCCTTTCTTGCAGCTCGCGTCCAGCTGAAAATGAAGCACGAGTTTTCCGAGTTCACATCAAACTTCTTTGAACAGCTCTATCCGTCTGCCTTAGCTCCAATACCGTCAATGGTCCTGGCCAGGATCACCCCGAAATATGGCGATGCCAACCTTCGCTCTGGCATCACGATCGACAGACACGCCATGATCGAAGCCGTTTTCCGCGAGCGTCAGGGTGAAGTAAGGTGCCGTTTTACCTTCACTGCGCCCGTAACGCTAACACCTCTGGAATTGAGCGGAGCCCGGTACTTGAGTTCCACGGCGCAGATTTCCGGGCTCGGCGCGGAGATGGCAGAAGACCGGCGTGCCCGCGCGGGTTTGGCATTAACATTTACCCACAGGATGGCCGAAGACCTTGAGAATGAGGTCGATCCTGAAGAGGCAGAGAAAAAACCGGAATACCAGGTCGGCGGCTGCCGGATAAACACGTTGCCGATCAGGTTGAATGGCGCGATTGACCTCGCCGCAAAGATCTACGAACAGATCTTTGGGCATACAATAGCGCTCTATATCCGGACTGAAGACTCTTTTGGGCAAGTGACGCTCCAACGCTTGCCTCTGAATTGCATTGAACAACTCGGCTTCGATGAAGAGGACGCCCTCCTTCGCAACAGCAAACGGCTTTTCACAGGCTTTGACTACCTGCGCGATTATTTTAATTTCCCGCGCAGCTTTTTGGGTCTGCGGCTCACTGGCCTGAGGCGTTATTTTGATCGGATCCAAGCAAAATCCTTTGATCTTGTCTTTGTCTTTGATGAAGCTGAAACTCGGCTTCCGGCACATGTTGAACCTGAAGTTTTCGCGCTTCACGCAGCCCCTGCCGTCAATCTTTTCGAGCGCCAGACTGACCGGATTCCAATCAAAAAGGGTCAGCACGAGTTTCCCATAATTGCCGATCGGACTCGGCCGCTGGACTATGAAGTTCATTCGGTCACGGAAGTGAATGCGCACTTTGCCGGAGGTGAAAAGCGCGCGGTTGAACCGCTTTACAGCGTTGCACCTGATGCTGAAAAAGCAGGTCACGACTGGTTTTACACAATCCGCCGTATGCCGAGGCGGCAGTCTTCGTCAGAAGTGCGCCGACGCCAACCAAGCGCCTATACCGGCACGGAAACATACATTTCACTGTCCAGCGGCGCGCATGCTGCAGCGCTGCTTGAGAGCGGAGAAAAAACACTTTCCGAGCTGTCGGTAAAGGTTATCGCCTCAAACAGGGCCCTGGCAGCAGACCTTCCTGTTGGGACAAATCCGGACACATCCCAACTGGGCGATTTCCGGATCCTGGATGATATCGGTTTGAAGGTTGACTGCATTGCAGGACCGACCGCGCCGCGGCCACCGCTTCTTTCCTATGATGAGCGCCTTGGGGAAGAGGGCCATGTCGGCGCAATTGTCTGGCGCCTTATCAACATCATGACCTTGAACCATTCCGGCCTGATCCATGATGCTGCCGGAAAAGATGGCCGGTCTTTCCGAGACATTCTGAGTGTGTTTGCCCCCTTGTCAGACAGCGCTGCCGATCGGCAAGCGCAGTCTGTCTTGGCAGTATCAACTAGGCCCGTGGTCCGCAGGCTCCAACAAAAAAGCGGCACGGGCGTTGCCCGCGGGTTGGAGATCACGCTCACGCTGGACGACAAGGCCTTTGAAGGCGCGAGTGCGTTTTTGCTCGGCGCCGTTCTCGATCGGTTCATTGCTGAATACGCGTCAATCAATCATTTCACCCAGTGCGTTATCGCGACAACCGAACGCGGCACCATTATGAAGTGGCCGCCTCGTATTGGCGCAAAGGGGGTTTTGTGACCGATACCGACGACAAATCCCGGTCAAACACCGACAAAACAGTGATACGCCCTGCGGGTTTCTCCTCGCACGACACGGAACACCTGAATACACCGGAGGAAACGGCTGCACCGGCAGAAAAACAGTTAGGGGATGACAGTCACTCGGTTATATCGCCCGCGGTAGAACGCTCCGAGCGCAATGAAACCGAAAGCGATGATAAGGCTGACGCCGATCAGAAACCGGAGATAGCAGTTCAACATCAGTTTGCGTCTCTCCTGAGCAGCCTAGAAGAAAGGTTGGAAAAACATCCCGGCGGTCACGATATTTTTGCTGTTCTACGGATGCTGGAGGGACAAACGGCGCCAAACGAAACCGGTGGGCGGAAATCTTCAAATGCCGGGCCACAAGCGCCGCCCAGGATTGGGAAGAGCAGACGGTTAGGAGAAGACATTGTTCGCTTCGGTCAGGATCCATCAAGCGAATTTTCTCCCTCAACAATTGAGCGGGTTCAGCGGGACTTTCGAGGTGATCTGGTCCTGATAGAACGGTTCTTGGGGCTGCTCGGCCCCCACGGCGCCCTTCCGGCTCCTATGACAGACGAAGCCATCATGCGTGGACTTCGGGGCGACGACAGTCTCCCGCGGTTTCTTGATGTCTTTAACAGCCGTTTCATTCAGCTTTTCTTCCGGGCATGGGCGGATGCGCGCCCTATCGTCCAACATGACCGGCCTGACGATGACCGGTTTCTCTCTTATCTGGGCTCAACGATTGGTATCGGCACACCTCTCTACCGCGACCAAGATACCATCGATGACCGACTGAAGCTCCATTATGCGGGCCTGATGTCACCAGCCAACAAGAGTGCCTCACGTCTAAAGGCCCTGGTCTCGGGAACTTTCGGGGTCCGGGTGGAAATTGAGCAATGCGTTGGAACCTGGCTCCATCTCGATACGGATGACCAGTTGAGCCTTGGCGGCTTTGGCCCAGGCGGCGCCGGAAGTCTCGGGCGCGATACAATCGTTGGCGCTAAAGTCTTCAGCGTGAGCGACAAGATTCGCATCCGCATATACACAGAAGACCTTGATCAGTATCGCAAGTTTCTACCACCCACCCGGGCCAAACCCAATCCGTGGACAGAAAAACTGTTCGACCTGATAGACTTCTATCTCGGCCTCGAACTCGAATATGAAATCGAGCTTGCCCTGCCCAAACGCTGCGCCTCCGCCATCCGCATGGACAAATCGGGATCCGCAACCCTCGGCCATATCGGCTGGCTAAAGCAAGAAACAACAGCGCCACCCGATGATGGGCAAGAAAGCGAAGAGCTGTTGACCGACACGCGTTTCCGCCCGGTCCGCCGCCATACAGCAATCTATCAGTAGGACCTCCACTAGAAAGGCCAACGTGATGAGTGACATCTTGGTTGAAACAGTCGCGAACAAACTCACGACAGTTGGTTACGAGAGCCTGGAAAATGCCATGCGGCTAACGAAGAGCTCCGGTCACCGGCATCTGGAGATCGTCCACTGGCTCTATTACCTCGTGCGAGATGAAAACTCGGACCTCAATCACATTCTTCGTCATTTCGACATCACCACGGCGACGGTTGATGCAGACCTGCAAGAAGCCATTGGCAAATTCAAAATCAATCAGACCGAGTTACCGGGCATGGCTGCGCCTTTTCAAGAGGCCCTGGAGCGGGCCTGGTTCGAGGGGACGCTTCGATATGGTGATTACAAAATCCGGTCTGCATATGTGTTAATCGCCGCAATGAGCGACAAAGCGACCTGGCGCCAGTTCCTTAGTTACTCGCCCGCTTTTGAACAGTTAAACCGAGATCAGCTGGTCAAAAACTTGGATGAAATTGCCGGGTCGTCTGCGGAAGCCCGGGCCCGCCCAATCGACGGGTCTGGACCTCAAATAGCCCCGACAACATCAGGCGCCGACGATGATGGCAATTCGGGAAGTGGAGCGTCGGATGATGCCCTCGCCCAATTCACCGTAGATTTCACAGCGCGGGCGCGGGCTAAGGAATTCGACCCGATCGTTGGCCGCGACGAAGAAATCCGGCAGGTGATCGACGTCCTGCTGCGGCGCAGACAAAACAATCCAATCCTGACCGGGGAAGCCGGTGTTGGAAAAACTGCAATCGTTGAAGGATTTGCGCAAAAAATAGTCGCCGGCGACGTTCCTCCGACCTTGATCGGCACCCGGCTTTGCGCACTCGATCTCGGTCTGCTGCAAGCCGGCGCGTCAATGAAAGGCGAATTCGAAAAACGTTTGCGAGCGGTTATAGATGCTGTGCATGCGTCGATCGTCCCGACCATCCTGTTCATCGATGAGGCCCACACACTAATTGGTGCCGGCGGTGCGGCAGGCACTGGAGACGCGGCAAATTTACTGAAACCAGCTTTGGCGCGTGGAACCCTCCGCACGGTCGCGGCAACGACATGGTCAGAATACCGCCAGCATTTCGAAAAAGACCCTGCCCTGACACGGCGCTTCCAACCCGTGCAAGTGGACGAGCCCGACGAGGAAAAATGCTTTGCCATGGTGCGAGGTCTTCTCGCCCCCATGGAGGACCACCACCAGGTCCGCATTCTCGACAGCGCAGTCCGTTCCGCGGTTTCACTATCGCATCGATACATTCCAGCACGCCAACTGCCGGACAAGGCCGTCAGCGTCCTGGATACGGCTTCTGCACGTGTGAACATCTCACAAGCCGCGCAACCCGCAAGACTGCTCGACCTGATTGCCAAGAAGGGTTTTTTGGAAACAGAACAGAAGGCGCTCCAGAATGACGCAGAACTTGGCATGGACCATGCCGAACAGCTGAGTTCCCTTGCAGACGCCATCAAGAAAACCGAACAGGACATTGGCGCGCTCAAAACCGAGTGGGAAAAAGAGCGAAAGCTGGTTGCAGGTATTCGCCGCCTCAACAAGGCCCTGATCGACTTGAATGGCGGAGCCCCTGCCCCGCACCCGGACGCCGCGGACATTCAAGACCCAGAACACGAAGGCCCGGCGCTGGTTCCTATCGACGAGATCGAACTGGATCTTGATGTGGACCTCTCGGATGAAGAAGCAATTCGGGCAGCGCTTCATGAAAAACGTGCTGAACTTGCACAAATTCCGGAAGACGACCGGATGGTTTACGCCTATGTCGACGACGAAGCGGTCGCCAGTATCATCTCCGACTGGACCGGCATTCCGGTCGGCCGGATGGTGCAGGATGAGATGCAAACCATCCTGTCCCTAACGGAAAGCCTCAACAAACGCGTGATCGGCCAATCGCATGGTCTGGCGATGATTGCCAAACGGATCGAGACCAGCCGGGCCCAGCTCGGCAATCCGGACAAACCAATCGGTGTGTTCATGCTCTGCGGCCCGTCCGGTGTCGGCAAGACAGAAACGGCACTTGCCTTAGCGGAAACGCTCTATGGCGGTGAGGACAGCCTGATCACCATAAACATGTCAGAATTTCAAGAAGCCCATTCTGTCTCAGGATTAAAGGGCGCACCCCCTGGCTATGTTGGATACGGGGAAGGCGGACGGCTGACGGAAGCAGTACGCCGCAAGCCATACTCGGTGGTCTTGCTCGATGAAGTCGAAAAGGCGCATCCGGATGTGCATGAAATCTTCTTCCAGGTATTTGACAAGGGCTGGATGGAAGACGGAATGGGCCGAAAAATCGACTTCCGCAATACGTTGATCTTGCTGACGTCAAATGTTGGTACGGATCTGATCATGAATGCGGCAAGTCATATGCTGGATGCGCCGGTCTCGGACGATCCGGAACTGGCAGAAACCGATCCAAATGCCCCAGATCCCGAAAAGCTTGCCGAAAGTCTGCGCCCCGCTCTCTTAGACGTCTTTCCGCCGGCACTGCTTGGGCGGATTGTCACAATTCCATATTATCCGCTCTCGCCATCGATGCTCGGGTTCATTATCCGCCTACAGCTCAATAAAATCGTTAAGCGTGTGAAACAGAACCGCGGAGCAGAGCTCACGTTTGGTGAGGACGTTGTGTCCTACATCGTGTCACTGTGCCAAGATCCCGACAGCGGTGGACGGATGATCGACAACATCTTGACCAACGACCTCCTGCCAAAACTATCCCGAGCGTTTTTGACTTCGGAAATGAATGGAGAAGAACTTGTAAGCGTCGGATTAACAGCAGACGCAACTGGCATCAAAATTAATCAGCCCTGAATAAACGACGGGAATTGACGGAGCAGTCTCATTGCAAGCCCCCGGACCTTATAAGACCGGGGACTCTCACGATTTGGGTCAGCGCGGTCTGCCTGCGCCCCCTGAAGCTCCAGATTCAGCCTCGTTGATCCACTCCCAAGTTGCCGCTTTCAATTGCTTCACCGCCTTGTCATGCATCATCATCAACCGGGTACGCGCTCTGGAGACATCGGTCAGTATCGGCGCCCAGGTGGTGACCCCTAGCTTCCCATGTACTTTGGAATAGACTTTTCCACGGTCCGGCGAAGAGAAGTATCCGGTGTTTTCCTTGACGATCTGATTTGTAGCCGTACCGATTTCCTTCATCAGTTTCTTCCGGATCAGATCGTCAATTTCGGTGACAGGCAAAAATCCGATCTTTGTGTAACGACCGCCGCTTGCGACATCAGTCCCAATCGCCCGGACCTTTCGGTTGAGGAGTTGCTTGGTCATCGCGGCACAGCTGCTATCCAAAATCTCATTGCGAAGTCGTTCTTGACGGCTGCGCTCAAGAGCTCCACCGAGTGTCCCGAACAAAAGACCAAACAATGGTCCGACTTTGGCAACGCCACCTGCCATCAGGAGCCCAAGTTTCGGGACATCCATACCCTTGAGAGATCCGGAACTGGTTTGCAGTTTGCCGGTGAGAAACGCGTTCATGCCGATACCGCTGGCACCGAGAATGGCACTCGTCCCAAGCTTTGTCCCAAGAGGAACACTGTAGACCGGCACGCTCCCTGACCCGAGGACAAAAGCGGTCGTTTCACCAGTCGCGGTCACACCGCCAGTGAAGCCGAAGACACTGCCTCGACCCAATACGCCGATGATCCAACCGCCAATGGCAAAGGTGCAAACTGCGATCGCTCCGGCGATGCACGCATTGACGACTCTTTTGTAGGCCGCCGCGATATTATAGTACTCCGACGACAGGTTATAATAAAATGCAGAGTCGTATTCATTCTTGATAAATTTGTAACCAGGTTCCAACTGCTTGAGCAGACTGCCGGTTACATAGACATCGACCAGAGCTTCAGTCATTTTCTCAAATGATTTACTTGGCATGATCAGTCCTCCTTGATCTATGCCAAGATTAGGCGAGTGCGGAAATTTTCTCAGTGACGACGATCACAGATAGTAATTATCTGAAATAACTTAATTACCCTTAGGGAATTATCCATATTTTATTTAGAGAACTGGCATATAAGCCTAAAACAGGAGCTCGGCAGCTCGGAACAATCACGTCACCGTGGAATGAGATTAGCCGATCAGCGTTGGGAAATGGCCGGTCACTATACGTCCCTGTTTGACAGTAGGGTCACCAATCCGAGCCGCTGGCAGATTGCCGATAAAGACCGTGAAAGAGCCCATCAAGATCGGATCCGGAGGGCCACCGCACGCGCACACGTCCGTAACACGCGCTGCCGGAAGGTTGCCGATCAACGCAGTCCAACACCCCGGTGCAACGATGGGCATCGGCGTTCCCATTGTGAACGGGCAAGAATGCAGATCAGTCAAGCGTGCGGCTGGAAGTGTCATCTTAAACTCCGTTCGCCTTCATCCCGTCAATCATACTACTTCAACCCTTTATCGATTGGGATCTAAATCACAGTACAGCCTGCTATTCTGCTCTTATTGGCCCGACAAAATGGTTTGAACAAAATCGCGATATTCCTTTAACGCAGGGCTGGAAACAGACTGAGACACACTTGCTCCCGTCTCCATTTCGAATGCCAATGGGTCAGTCGGTGTTCCACGTTGACGGATCTCAAAATGCAGGTGAGGCCCAGTGGACAATCCAGTTGTCCCAACATACCCAATCAGATCACCGGCTTGCACGACAGAGCCGAGTTCTATCCCCTCGCCGTATTCGTGCATATGCGCATACCGGCTTGTGATGCCGTCTTTGTGCACAAGCTCGATGAAGTTCCCATAGCCACCCCGGACATCCCGATAGCCGACCTTACCGGAAAACGCTGCTCGGATCGGCGTTCCCGTCGGCGCGGCCCAATCCACGCCAGCGTGAAGCCGCTCAGTCTTTTTGATCGGATGAAAGCGCATGCCAAACTTCGATGTTAGAACGCCTTTTACCGGAACAAGCATGGCACCTGACAGACTTACTGAGCCCCCGTCATTCACACAAGCAAACCCCCGGTTTCCAGGCGCTTTCAAGACATAACATCTGACAGACCAATTATCGCCCTGACGAACGCCTGCAAAGAGCACACGCCCGCCACCACGCTTCTCATCTCTTGGCTGATCGGTAAACAGAAGCGTAAATCGTTCATCAGGCTTGATTGCACGCCTCAAGTCCGTGGTAGGCGCAAGATATGCAATCGCTTCACCGACAATCGATGCGGGCACAGCATTTCTGATTGCGGTCGCATAAAGTCCATCAATCAGCCTGTGGCCTTTTGCTTCAGCCTTTTCCTCGGATTCCGATGCATTTGGCGTATCGAAAGGTTTTCCAAACCACGGATCGGCACCAGCAACATATCCATCATCGCCTCGGCGAGTGGAAAGGGCTGCTGCCCCAACAAACCCGTCCCTTCCATGAAGTGAAAGTTGAACGGGACGGTAGTAATCTCCAATCCGATCGACCTTATTAGGAAGACGAACGCCACGCACCGATATTTTATCGCCCGTAACAAAATCGCTCCTGCCGAACTCAGATTCCATAAATTCTTCGACCTGCCGCGCAAGTTCCTTGTCGAAACCACGTTTGGTCAAGAAAGATGTGATTGGGAAAGTATCATCGACCCTCTCCCTGATTTCGATCCGGTGGGCACCCTGGCCGATTGGCCGCTCATTCAGATAAAGATCCAACGTATTTGTCGAAGGCTTTAGAAAAACCGGCAGGTCCTTTGAGGTGCTGCTTTGATCTACTTCAACAACATCAAGCGCCTCACTGTCCGGACCACCGCCAAAATTTCCGAACCGAAAATCTGCTTCCGTACCAGGCGCCCGAGTTATGAGCGAACCCGTATCGTCCAACATTTGGCTGTCAAAAAGATAGGCGCTAACCGTATTGACCAAGCCGAAATTCTCACCGTTCCCGGGAAAACTTAACGGACGTTCCGAAAGCTCAATCCGGCGGTTGGCATCAGACGACTTTAGCAGGACCGGATCGCCAGCCAGCGGTATGACCGCAGACATCGCCATGTCGAAAAAGGGATCGGCCGGCGTTTCGAGATCGTCATTAGCAAGACCGGCTGTTTCCGCCCCCTCACCTGCCACTGGCTGGTCTAAGGACGGGGGCGGCGGGATGCTTTTAGTCGGAGCGGCCGCAACTATGGATGCAGGATCTTCGGCCCGATTTTGTGCCAAGTCCGGCGCAGAGAAAGTTATCGCACCCGAATTCACAAGTAAGACGAGGCCTGCACCGCCTGCGCCAAGCAACAGAAACAACGCAGCAAAACCGATAAACTTCCAGACGGTTGACGGGGGGCTACTGCGGCGTTCAATCTGAGACTGGTCAGGGCGATCGGACTGTGTTCCAGCAGTTGTTACCGAAACATCTGAAGCAGCCGGATTTGATCCGGCCCGGATGATCGTCCGATCGAATTCCGGCCGCGATTGCGTATCCCTCTGTTGGTCTGGCAACTCACCCATACAGCCTCACTGGTATGGCCTTCGAATATCCAAAGCGCGTTTCTTAAAAGGATGCCCTATCGAAACCAGTTTTCAAAGGAACTAGCTGGAAAACTTGACCAGATTGGAGGCTTTTTGATTTTCGCCGTTTGCCGGAAGCTGAGCACTGGCCCCCTCCATGAACACCGCAGGATCATCGACAGTGAAAACTTGAGTGTCGTGGCTGAGGCCACGCAATCTGCCGCTCCAGATGTTTTTGACCGGATATCCGTCTTGCAGATTGCTGGCGACCGGGTCGCTGAACGCCAGCCGAACCTTTCTGTCCTTCGCAACGCTTTCGATCCGGCTGGCCGTATTGACGGTGGTGCCCATAACGGTAAAGGAGCGCCGGTGTTCTCCGCCAATGTCTCCGACAAGCACAGGACCGGCATTCAAGGCAATACGGAGATCAAGGCTGCCCTGGCCTGTCTCTTTTCGGATCTCATCCAGCAGGGCAATAATTTCACGAGAGGCGTCGACAGCTGCTTGTTCGGGTTTTTCGACCGTATTCGGTGCATTCCAGACAGCCATGATGGCATCGCCGATGTATTTGTCGATGTAACCGCCATGCTTGGTAATGACCTGCCCGATCATGTCAAAACAGGTGTTGACCACCCGAACCACCTCGTGATCGGGCAGTTTTTCCGACATTTTTGTAAAGCCGACGATGTCGAGGAACGCCACGACGACGTGACGCGTTTCCCCCCCAAGGGCTGGAAGTTCCTCGGAATCCGCCATTTGCTTGATCACATCCTCGGACAGATAGTGACCGAACAGGTTGACCAGGGATCGTTGCTGCCGTTGTAAAACACCGACCTTACCAATCGCTGCCACAATCATAGACGCCATCACAGCCACAGGAGCAACACCCGGTGCAATCAGGTAGCCGGATTGCAAGCCAATAAGACTGATGCCGAACGCAATCGAGATGCCACCAACGGCGACCACTGGCAAAATCGACAAGGGAAGAAGCAGGCCCGCCACAGTTCCAGCGACCGCAAAGACAAAGGCCAGCAGTGCCAAAGTGCCAGCTGGCGGGTCCAGGGCAATGCGGCCTGACAAAGCCGCCCCGACCATGTCGGCCAAAACAAATACACCGGCAGTCGCATGCCGGACCCCAGGACGGCCACTCTCACCCGTTTCAGCAAGCTCGGCGGTCAGCTGCGGCAAGAACCTGTCGGAATAAAGGTGTTCATCCTCATTTGGCATGGTGCTGCCAAACAAGATCACCCGCCCTTCAGAAAACGCCTTGATTTGCTCCCTACCCGCTTCTGTTTCGGTCAGCGCCAGCAAATCAATCAAGGACAGGTAGGGTATCGATGACGCAAGCCGATGTTCCGGGATCATCGTGTAACTTGTCGAGATGGCGGCGTCCGCGCTCGCCAACAAGGCATCAATCAACAAGGGAGAGTCGATGAGCGGAAGCTCTGGCGTGTGCCGGCGGACGACGCCATCCGTATCGGGGGTAACTTCGGCAAAGCGGACGCCGGACGTGCCGGCGGCGGCGGAAATAGCCCGGTGGGGCACACCTGTGCTTGTTCGAGATACAAAGACCTTACCGCGGTTTTGATAGAGAAACCTGAGGAACGGCCGGTCAAAGCCGCGCAGGCGCTCCTCGCCGGTGTTGGGGTCAGCAAAAGAATCGGCGCTAAAGGCAAATACGAAATCATAGCCGACGCTTGCCGCACCAGCGTCCAGAACCGCCTGCCCTGCCGTTGCCAATACAGGGCTCATGAAAACACGAGGGACGGTCGCCAGCCGGTCGGAATTCAAAGACACCTGATCGAGCCCGACAACGGCCACCGGTGCGCGCTGGTTCTTTTCTTTCTGAGATAACAGAGACTTGGCCTGAAAAAGCCGATCGACAAACCAGCCTTCCCAAATGGCGTTTTGGGCGCCAAGACCAAGGACCGTTCCGGCAGCAAGTGCCAGAAACGCGATTACAGCAGTCAGCCGTTTGCGGCCAAGTAAATGGACTGAAAACGGACGCCCCGCCGTCATTTTACAACTACGACAGCCGTCTTCCGTCCAACAGTCGCTGGATCGATCGTGAACTCCCGCATGACAACTTCGCCGTCGGCCGTGCTGCTCTGCAAGAAGAGCTGCACGTCGATTTTGTCAGTCTCCTCATCGCGGACCGGCATATCGGTCAAGACATTCTCACCGAGTTCGAACCGCTTCGGTTCACCGCCCTCAAAGGATACGAACACACTGTCATATTCAGTTTTCAGCTGGTCGTCGAAACGGAGCATCAGCGAGGCAGCTGTTTTATTGGCCGCCTTGATGCTCCGAAGTGTGACGGTCAGGCCCTTGTCAGCAGTGTCCGGATCCGTTCCGCTGTCTGCCTGCAGGCAGTTGCCGGCCCGCAGTTCCTTCTCTTCTCCCCCATCGACTTCATATCCGGTGGACGTGAAGACCACGCGGCCGGCGGTTATCCGCACCTCGCGGCACGCGCTGTAGTCGAGGAGGTCAATGTGTCCGGAATTGCCAAGTTCGACAACATCTCCGGCCGAGAGTTCGCTGAATGCTGGAAATGCGACAGCCTTTGACTTGTCCAAAACGAGAGCCAAGGGCTCGGCAAAACCAGCGCCGGCACTTGCCACAATACCGGCCGCGGCCAAACCAGCAGCCATGGATTTCGGATAGAGTGAGAAGAAACCAAACGCGGTCTTCATGACGGTCTCCTGAAAAATCACGCACAATACGGCGCAGGATCGCAGCCGTTTGTTTGAATGGATTATAGCACCGGACGGCGCCAGACATGTGGTCTTGGTCACAAAAACACCGGACCAGCTGCAACATCAGGAAATTACTTGGTAAAATTGCGACGGGATTTCTGTCTTTTCGCGGCAGCTACCCGCTCAATGTCAATTTTGAGCCGTGATCGACTCATTTTATGGTCTTGTCAGTCCAACAAATCGCGCACGCTTCGGAGGCACCATGGCGGTCCAATTGAACATAAGAAACTTGAACGCCGAGGATATCCAGACCGCAATCGACTGGGCCGCGAACGAAGGTTGGAACCCGGGTCATGAAGATGGCTTGGCGTTTTTGGAGGCGGATCGTTCCGGTTTTTTCGCTGGCGAAATCGATGGGGAACTTGTCACAGTCATCTCCGGTGTTCGTTACGGTGATGGTTTCGGCTTCATCGGCCTGTTCATCACGCACCCGGATCACCGCTCCAAGGGACATGGACAATTGGTCTGGGATCACGCAATGACCTATCTTGATGGCCGAACCATCGGTCTGGATGCGGTGAAAGAACAGACGCCGCGCTACGCAAAGCATGGGTTCAAACCCGTCTACCGGAACGTGCGCTACGCGGGCATTTCCATGTGCGACACCCCCATGGATTCCCGGCTGACGCCAATTGGCCAGGGCCTGTTTCCGTCCGTTCTTGACTACGATCGGAAGTTTTTTCCGGATGAGAGAACAGACTTCCTGAAACTTTGGACCGCCCCCACAGCCCAAACCCGACGAGGTTTTGCCTTTGTTGAAAACGGCGAAATTCAAGGGTATGGAGTTCTGCGTCAATGTCTGGAGGGGTTCAAAATCGGGCCTTTGTTCGCCGACACTCCAGAAATCGCGGACACATTGTTCCGCGCCCTCGCCGGTCAAGTGAAAGGCCAGACCATCATTCTGGACATCCCGGAACCGAATACGGCTGCCCTCTTACTCGCCGAGAAATACGAGCTGTCACCGGAATTCGAAACGTTCCGAATGTACAAGGGCCCGGCTCCCGACCTGCCGCTCGATCAGAAGTTTGGCATCACCACCTTTGAACTTGGATAAATCTATTTGCGCGCCGTCTCATAGGCGAGCATGGCACCCGCAAGGTCTTCCAATGCCGCTCCCACCGATTTGAAGAAGGTCACCGCATCATCGGACTGGCGTCCTGGATGGGTAACTCGGCAAAGGTCATAAAGGTCGGCCTTGATGTCCTCCGGTGCAATCACACCGGCCTTTAGGGGCTGGACCACGTCACCGCCTTCGACAAGGCAGCCATCTCTTGTATCGACAAAAAGGTCCGCGCGTTGGACCAGGTCGTCGTCGCTTTCCCGCATGGACGGCTTGAACGCGCCAACCAAATCGACATGAGCGCCCGGTTTAACGAGGGCGCCCTTGATCAGCGGTTCGTTGGAAAGTGTCGCAGCGCTAATGATATCCGCCTTGCCGAGAACATCCTCCAGATGACCGGCAACGGTCACAGAAACCGGATAGGTCGCGCCAACATGGCGCGCAAGTTCAGCGGCCTTTTCCTTCGAACGGCCCCAGATTGTCACCTGCTTGATTGGCCGAGCCGCCATATGTGCGGCCACGAGATTTGGGGCAAGACGACCTGTGCCGACAATCAGCAAATGACTTGCGTCTTCCCGCGCAAGATATTTGGCTGCGAGCGCAGATGCCGCCGCCGTTCGCCGGGCAGTCAATTCGCCCCCGTCAATCAGAGCCAGCATTTCGCCTGTCTTTGCGGAAGACAGAAGATACTGCGCCGCCACTGCCGGCAATCCCCGCGCAGTGTTCCCCGGCATGACGTTGACCACCTTTACCCCGGCGTATTCACCTGGCACCCACGCCGGCATCAAGAGCATGGTCGCGTCCGGTTCTCCCGACATTTCCATGTCATGGTGGTGACGGGTCGGCATCACACATCCAGAACGGAAAATCTCTTCCAGAGCGTCGATCAGAGCAGGAAATGGCAGCGCGTGACGGGTTTGGTCTTCAGAAAGGAGCAGCATAGGCAACCGGAATCAGGGGGATTGGAAACAGAAACTGCGCTCAGGAAATCATATTTGCGGCGGCAGTCCAACCACCACTTGACTGAAGTCAGCAGCCTGTTGGTCCGCGTTTCACGAAAGATCGAAGATCAGCATGATATAGGCTGCGAACAAGGCAAGGTGGACAGCGCCTTGCAGGTAGTTCGTCGTGCGGCTGCCGAAGGTCAAAAGGCTCACAAACAGGGTCAACACCAACATGATGATCTCGGTCGTTTCCAGGCCAAGTTCAACCCGCAAACCGGTCCACCATCCGACAATCAAGACAGCGGGCACAGTCAAACCAATTGTTGCCACCGCAGACCCAAGACAAATGTTGACTGCCCGCTGAAGCATGTTGTCCCGCGCGGCCTGCACCGCACTCATTCCCTCCGGCATCAAAACAAGTGCAGCGACAATGAAGCCACTGAAAGCGATCGGCGCGCCGACAGCGGCAATTCCGAAATCAACGTAAAGTGCCAAACTCTTTGACAGGAGTATGATCGGCAAAAGCGCGCCGAAAAGCCCAATCACATGAAACGGAACGGTCCGGACAACCACACCATGATGTTCATCGTGACCGGCACTGTCCGGTTGGCGGAAGATGTCGCTGTGGGTCACGGTCTGTATGGCCAGGAAAACACCATAAAGAATTACTGACATCGCGATCTCAAAGCCGACTTGAAGCGGCGACAGTTCACCACCTGGAGCGGAATGCGTGATGCGCGGCAACACAAGTGCAAATATTGCGAGCGGGACAAGCACTGACAAAAACGCGTTCGCGCCTTGAAGATTATACGTCTGGTTACGGTGCTTTAGGCCGCCCAGCAACAGACAAAGCCCAACCAAACCGTTCAGGACGATCATCACGACTGAGAACATTGTATCCCGCGCCATGGTCGGAACCGCATCGCCGGACAGCATAATCGCAACAATCAGCGCCACCTCGATGCCGATCACAGCCAGTGTCAGGATCAAGGTCCCGTATGGTTCGCCGAACAGTGTCGCCAAGCCTTCAGCATGGCGCACGACGGAAAAGGCGCACCACATCACAACGATAAAGATCAGCGCGAGCAGGATCAGGCTGCCAAACGTGCCAACTGCGGCCGGTTTCAGACCATCGCCAAGCAGCTTGAAGGCGGCAAAGGCAAGGAACCCGACGAGGCTCGGAAGTTCTGATCGTAATATGGACATCCCGCCGCCCCAGCCCGCAGAATCAATGAAACACGGTTTCCACTATAGGCAGCGCCACTGGTCGAACAACCGAACAAAAAAGGCCGGCGCAAACGCCGGCCCTTGATCATCCAATATTCTGGCAGCTTTAGATCGCGAGATACTCCTGTCGGAGCTCTGCGTTGTCCAGCACCTCTTGCGCCGTGCCGTCAAAAACAACCTCACCCATGTCGAGGATCACCGCCCTGTCCGCCAAGTGGAGCGCCGCGATGGCGTTCTGCTCAACGATGATGGTTGTCATGCCCAGATCCTTCACGCCTTCCAGGATACGCTCGATTTCCTGGACGATAACCGGCGCCAAGCCTTCATAGGGCTCATCCAGCAACAGGAGCTTGATGTCCCGTGCCAGGATACGGGCAACCGCAAGCATTTGCTGCTCACCACCGGACATGGTGGTGCCTTCCTGGTTGCGCCGCTCTGCGAGCCGCGGAAAATGCTCATAGATCCGCTCGATCGACCAGCCCTTGGGCTCTGCAATCTGAGACAGCTCCAGGTTCTCCTGAACCGTAAGGCCAGGAATGATGCAGCGGTCCTCTGGCACCAGGCCGACCCCGTTTTGAGCGGCCTGAAAGCTCTTCATTTCATGCAGAGGCTTGTGGTCGAGCCAAATTTCCCCGTGGGTGAGCGCGGGGTCGTCCATGCGGGCGATCGTCCTCAAGGTCGAGGTCTTACCCGCACCGTTCCGGCCAAGAAGAGCAAGGATCTCGCCTTCGCGCACGTCGAAGCTGACGCCCTGCACGATGTAACTCTCGCCGTAGTAGCCGTGAAGGTCCCAGGCAGAAAAGAAGGCCGGAGCACCACCGCGGGCTTTCTTTGGCGGAACAGCCGGCGCCGTTTTGCCGGCGAATTGGTCTTCAAGAATGGTCACAGGTGCGCTCCTCCGAGATAGGCTTCCTGAACTTTCGGATCTCCCTTGATGTCTTCTGGCTTGCCTTCGGCGATGATCGCCCCTTGCGCCAGAACGGAAACCTTTTCGGCCAGCGAGAACACAACGTGCATGTCGTGCTCGATGACCACCTTGGTAATGCCGCGGTCACCGATGCGTTTCAAAAGATCGATGGTGTTGTTGGTATCTGCCCGGGACATGCCAGCTGTCGGCTCGTCCAGAAGCAAAAGTTTCGGATCCTGTGACAAGCACATCGCAAGCTCCAGCCGGCGTTTGTCACCACGCGATAAGGAGCTCGCTGTGATGTCACGCTTTTCGGCGAGACCGACATCTTCCAGCATATGCATGGCCTTGTCCCGAATCTCGGCATCCTGATCCACCCGCGCAAACGCGTGGAGTGCAAACTCGCCGTCCCGCTTGGCAAGTGCCGGGATCATGATGTTTTCCATCAGGGTCAGATCGCCGAAAATTTCCGGTGTCTGGAACACGCGCGACACACCCACCTGGTTGATCTCGTGCGGTTTCATGCCGGTCAGAGAAATGTCCCCGAACATCACGGTTCCGGTATCTGGAGCCAGACGCCCGATCATGCAGTTGAGGAAAGTCGACTTACCGGCTCCGTTCGGACCGATGATCGCATGGACGGTGCCTTCTTCCACACTGAAGTTAACGTTGTTGAGAGCCCGAAGTCCGCCAAACGACTTGTTTACGCCCTCGACTTTGAGGATTTCCATATCAAATCACCTTATTCAGCTGGCGCGGCGGATGGTTTGGCACCAGAGCCTTTCGCGGTGGACGACTTGCGCTTGAACAGCCGCCCGATCCTCTCAAGACCTTCCATGATGCCACCAGGCAGGAAGATAACGATCAGCATAAACATGATGCCGAGTGTCAGGTGCCAGCCCTTGCCGATGAACGGGTGGATGACGAACACCAGGAAGTCAGCGATGCCTTCCGGAAGACCGGAGAACCATTCGTAGAGGATGTTGTCGTTGATCTTGGAAAAGATGTTTTCCAGATACTTGATGAAACCAGCTCCAAGGACCGGACCGATCAAGGTGCCTGCACCGCCGAGAATGGTCATCAGGACAACCTCACCAGACGCTGTCCACTGCATGCGCTCCGCACCTGCAAGCGGATCCATCGCCACCATCAGACCACCAGCCAGACCGGCATACATCCCAGAGATGACGAAGGCAGCAAGTGTATAAGGCTTAGAATTAAGACCCGTGAAATTCATACGTTGTTGGTTGGACTTCACCGCGCGCAGCATCATGCCGAAGGGCGAGCGGAAAATCCGGATCGCAATATAGAAAGCGATCATCATCACAACAGCGCAGAGGTAGTAGCCCGCATTGAACGTGAACAGCCACCCGCCAACGGCCAATTCAAAACTGTCGCGCATGTCGATCCCAAAGAAGTGGGCAAGCGGAATGGTCCCATCTACCTGGCTCACGCCGAGGATACGCGGATCATCAAGCGCAAGCTGCAGTCCGGTTTCACCGGCCGTGATTGGGGTGAGGACCGAATAAGCCAGAGAGAACGACATCTGAGCGAACGCGAGGGTCAGGATCGAGAAGTAGATGCCTGAACGCCGCAGCGAAATGTATCCGACGATGACAGAGAACAGACCGGCAAAGATCACCGAGATAATGATGGCCGGCAGAACGTTCATGGTCAGCAGCTTCATCATCCAGACGCCAGCGTAGGAACCAACACCCAGGAAGGCAGCGTGACCGAAGCTGAGGTATCCAGTCAGGCCGAAGAGGATGTTGAAGCCAATGGCGAAGATCCCGAAAATCAGGAAGCGTTGCATCAGGTCAGGATAGCCTGCGTTGAATTGCGCGAGCTCTGAATTTTCCGGAAAAGGATTCAGAAGGAACGGCGCAAATACAACCAGCAGCAAGACGAGGATGAAGAGCGACGTGTCTTTTTTGTTAAGTCCAAGCATGATTTAGCTCTCCATTACGCCCTTGCGGCCCAACAGTCCCCGCGGACGGGTGAGAAGGATCACAATCGCAACGAGATAGATGATGATCTGGTTGATGCCCGGCAGCAGGGCGACGACCTGCGCCATGGACGCAAAGCTTTCGAGAATCCCGAGCAGGAACCCAGCAGCGACGGCCCCGGGTAGCGAGCCCATGCCGCCGACAACCACAACGACGAAGCTGAGGACAAGGAAGTCCATCCCCATGTGGTAGTTGGGTGAATTGATTGGGGCATACATCACGCCTGCAAGGCCTGCCACAATCGCAGCAAGGGCGAACATGATGGTGAAGCGCCGGTCGATATCAATGCCGAGCAATCCGACCGTTTGCCGGTCTGCCATACCCGCTCGAACAACCATGCCGAAGGTTGTGAACTGGAGGAAGGCGAAGACCCCGCCGATAATGACCGTGGCGAACAGGAAGTAAACAATCCGCCAGTAAGGATAGATGATGACATTCGGGTCCATTCCGATCATCGCACCGAAATCAAAGCTGCCAGCGAAGACTTCCGGAGCCGGTGTCGGGATCGGATTTGCGCCGTAGAAATACTTGATGATTTCCTGAAGAACGATCGCTAGGCCGAAGGTCACCAGGATCTGGTCCGCATGCGGGCGCTTGTAGAAGTATTTGATCAGGCCGCGTTCCATGAACAGGCCGACCAAAGCCATGATCGGAATTGAGAATAGGATCGCAAGGGGCACCGACCAATCAATGATCGCGCCTCCCATCTCGGGGCCAAACCAGGCTTCTACATAAGGTGTTTCAACCTTCAGCGGGTTCCCGAGGAAGTCGGTCCGGGTATCGTCGATGGTGGTGAACGACACGGACAGCAGACGGTTCAGTGTGACCGCGCAAAAGGCCCCGATCATGAACAACGCGCCGTGGGCGAAGTTGACAACGCCCAATGTGCCGAAAATGAGGGTCAGCCCAAGGGCGATCAGCGCATAAGCGGACCCCTTGTCCAGACCGTTCAAGATTTGAAGAAGTATCGCGTCCATCGCTCTCAGCTCGGATCAACAGCGCGTGGCGGTAGCCCCCAACCGCGCTAGATTTCAAGGAAAATACCGACAGGGCAGAGACCCGCCCTGTCGGATTTTTTTAGATTGGATTAGGCGCCTGAGTTACAGGTACCCAGTGCACCACCAGCAAACTGCGGATGATCCGGTGCATAGGTCACCTGCTCCACAGGTGTCACTTCGACGATTTCCAGAAGGTCGAAGTCGGATGTCGGGTTTTCTTTACCCTTCACGACCAGAACGTCCTTGAAGCACTGGTGATCTTCAGCGCGGTACAAGGTCTTGCCGTTGCCGAGACCGTCGAACTCGAAGCCTTCGAGGGCTTCAACAACACCGCATGGGTTGAACGTGCCGGCACGCTCACAAGCATCCGCATAAAGCAGAGCCTGAACGTAGCAGGTGTGCGCAGCCTGGCTTGGCGGGAAGCCGTATTTCTGACCGAAGGACTTCACGAAAGCCTTGGAGCCTTCGTCCTGCAGCGACCAGTGCCAGTTGGTGGAGCCGAAGATGCCTTTAACGTTCGCACCAGCACCCTTCGCCATCAGGCGGGAGTAGAGCGGAACGATGATCTCGAAGTTCTTGCCGTTCACGACTTTGTCGCGCAGGCCGAACTGAACAGCGTTGGTGAGTGAGTTCACCATGTTGCCGCCGTAGTGGTTCAGAACGAGAACGTCAGCATCGGACTGCAGAACCGGTGTGATGTAAGCCGAGAAGTCCGTCGCGGCGAGCGGGGTTTTGACGGTCTCAACGGTTTCCCAACCCAAAGCCTCGGTGGACTCTTTGACAGCCTGCTCTGTGGTGTAACCCCAGTTGTAGTCCGCGGTCAGGTGGTAGGCCTTACGGTCAGCGCCGTATGCATTCTTCAACACCGGAGCAAGAGCTGCACCTGACATGTAGGAGTTGAAGAAGTGACGGAAGCCGTTGGCGCGCTTGTCTTTACCGGTGGTGTCGTTGGAGTGGGTCAGACCCGCCATGAAGATCACGCCAGCTTCCTGGCAGAGCGCCTGCACGGCCACGGCCACGCCGGAGGACGAACCGCCGGTGATCATGATTGCGCCGTCTTTTTCGATCATCGACTTTGCAGATGCACGGGCAGCATCAGACTTGGTCTGGGTGTCACCGGTTACGTACTCGACCTTCTTGCCGAGAATACCGTTGCCCTTCAGCGCCTTCGACGAGAAGGTGCCCATCATTCCGCCGTCGCCTTCACCGTTCAGGTGTTCAACAGCAAGTTCGTAAGCACGGAGTTCGTCAGCCCCCTCTTCGGCATAAGGTCCGGTCTGCGGAACGTTGAAGCCGAGGGTAACTGTCGAGCCGGTCGGCTCATTCAAGTAGCCCTGCGACCACGCACGGCTGGTGAACACCGTCGGCATGGCGAGAGCCGTACCGCCGAGCGCGCCGGCGCGCAGAATCGAACGGCGATTAAGGGGTTTGCGAATTAAGCTCATTCTTTCCTCCCAGAAAGGCATGGCGGGCTCACCTTGAGCGCGCCTGCAGTAGCTGTACAGCGGCAAGCAGCTCAGACCTGTTCCCCGTCCGGTTGCCCGGCTCCACCACGTCAAAACTGCAAGCTGGCAAGACTTTAGAAACGATGCACTTCAGTCAGCAATACGACTATTGGCGCGCCCTACTTTCTAGCGCCTAATACTTTTGAAGTAACGCTGGCTAAATACTTCTCATGACACCTCACTCATGTCGCAGCGCAAACAAACGTCATGCTTGGATCATGGCCATTCTCAAAATTTTCTTGTTGCGCCGCAAAATGACCTATACGTAATGCGGCAAAACACCTATTCATCCAGATCATTAGACAAAAGTCATATATGATCGGCTCGCCCGCCCAGGCCCTCACATGTTGGACCAGGCCAAAACCTGCACATAAACAATGCACCTGCCGAAATTTTTCTCATGAAACCAACGACGAGAGATTTTTTATGACCGTTCTCAAAACCATCGATGAGCTTGAAAAACACTACGGGCCAGTCGGCGAAGCATCGCTCATAAAAGTGACTGATCACCTGACCAGCGCCTACCGTCAAATCGTCGAGAAATCCTGCTTTTGCACGCTCTCAACAGTGGGACCGGAAGGTCTTGATTGTTCCCCGCGGGGTGACGCGGGCCCGGTCGTTCGAATCAAGGACCCTCGCACTTTGCTCATGCCGGATCGGCGGGGAAACAACCGCATTGATTCTCTGCGTAATATCATTCGTGATCCGCGCGTCTCGTTGATGTTCATGATCCCGGGCTGGAACAATGTTTTGCGCATCAATGGACTTGCGGTGATCTCAGTTGATCCGGCGCAGCTCGCGTCTTTTGTTATGGAGGGCAAAGAGCCCCGGTCCGTCATCGAGATCACGATCGAGGAAGCTTACTTCCAGTGCGCCCGCGCCATCATGCGCGCAGACCTCTGGAATCCGGAGAGCTATATTGCCAAAGGCGACATCCCGACCCCCGGACAAATCATGCAGGAAATTAAGGACAGTTTCGACGGATCGACCTATGATGCGGACTGGTTGCAAAGGGCAAAAGGGTCCATGTGGTGACAAGAACAGGCCGATCTCGGAGACGTTTTTTGCAAGGCGCCTCTGCGGCGACAGCAGTGTTGGCGGCAAGTAGCTCTGGAGCAGATTTCATGATGTCAGCGCAAGCTTCCCCGATAGGCTTGCCCGAAGGCTACTTCGTCCCGGCAGAAGACGACCCGCACGAGCGCACGTTCATGCAGTGGCCAGTGAACCGCAGCGTTCATCCAGACCGCTGGTTTCTGCAAGACCTGCAGCAAACCATATCAGACATTGCGAACACCATTGCCGAGTTTGAACCTGTGGTCATGCTGGCCGGTGCTGATTATCATGCGAACGCCCGCAAGCGTCTCTCCCAGTCCGTCGAGTTATGGGATATCCCGACCGACGATCTCTGGTGCCGGGACGCAGGACCACTGTTTGCAATCAACGATCAGGGCGGCCTCGTTGTCTCGGGAATGAAGTTCAACGGCTGGGGCGGAAAACAAGTCCATGACAACGACGGTCAAATTGTATCGCGTGTCGCAGAACGTATGGGCCTGACTGTTTATCCGAGCGGCCTGACCGGTGAACCAGGCGGCGTCGAATGGGACGGCCACGGCACCCTGCTGGCCCATGAAAGCTGCTGGGTCAATCCAAACCGCAATACGCTCTCACGCGCCGAGATCGAAGACCGGCTGCTGAGCGCCTATGGCGCGGACAAAATGATCTGGGCACCCGGTGTTGCTGGTCATGACATCACAGATGATCACATCGACGCCCTCGCACGCTTTGTTCGCCCGGGTGAAGTTCTCATTCAAGTTCCATATCCGGACGACAATGACATCTTTTCTATCTCTGCCAAAAAGACGCTCGCGATCCTGAAGTCGGCGACGGATGCGGAAGGACGTCACTTGAAGATCACCGAAGTGCCCTCACCCGACCGCATCAGAGTGACATCTGATGATTTTCTTGCGTCCTACGCCAACTATTACGTTCTGAATGGCGCCGTTGTATGCGCTGAATTTGGCGATCAGGACACAGACAGCGAAATGCAAAGGACTTTGCAGCGGCTTTATCCGGACCGCGAAATCGTCGCCCTCAATGTCGACTCCCTCGGCGAAACCGGCGGCGGCATCCACTGTGCGACACAACAGCAGCCAAGGGTTTAACCTCGACGTAGTGGAATAACGGAAGCGCCTCTTTAAAGGACGATCAGCTTGCGCCATATCTGAGTGCAGTCGATTTCGAACCCTTTTGAGGACTTTCATGACCGCCAATCCGTTGCTGACCGACTGGACCACGCCTTTCGAGCTCCCACCTTTCTCTGAGATCAAGCCGAGCCACTTCGAAGAGGCTTTCGAAGTTTCCATGGCAGAGGCCCGCGCCGAGATCGATGCAATCGCGGATCAGGCAGCACCGGCAACCTTCGAGAACACGGTTGTTGCACTTGAAACATCGGGAAAGGCTCTATCCAAAGTTGCACGAACCTTTTTCAATTTGAGCGGCGCCCACACCAACGAAGCCCTCCAGAAGATCGAACGCGATCTTGCTCCAAAGCTTGCCAAGCACAGCTCCGACACACTGCTCAACGCCAAACTCTACAACCGGATTGCCACTCTTTGGGATGAAAAAGTCTCCCTCGGATTGCCCTCCGAAGATGCCAAGGTCCTGGAACGTTATTACAAGATGTTCCAGCGCGCAGGTGCGGGGCTGGAAGCAGATGACAAGGCCCGCATGGCAGAGCTCTCGCAAAAGCTGGCAACACTCGGCACATCCTTTTCGCAAAACGTTCTGAAAGATGAGTCCGAGTACCAACTGGTTCTTGAAACCGAGGAAGATCGCGCCGGACTGCCAGACTTTCTGATTGCAGCCGCCGCAGAAGCCGCAAAGGAACGGGGCCTGGACGGCAAGCATGTCATCACCCTCTCCCGTTCGTCGATTGAACCGTTCCTGCAGTTCTCCACCAACCGTCGGCTGCGCGAAGAAGCGTTCAAGGCATGGTCTGCCCGCGGTGAGAACGGGGGCGACACGGACAACCGCGCAATCATTAAGGATACCCTGGAGCTGCGCGCTGAAAGAGCCGGGCTTTTGGGTTTTGACAGCTTCGCCGCCTTCAAGCTGGACGACACGATGGCCAAGACACCGGAAAACGTCCGCGATCTCTTGACCAAGGTCTGGACGCCGGCTGTTGCTCGCGCGAACGAGGAAGCAGAAAAACTCGGCGAGATGGCTCAGAGCCTGGGCGAAAACCATGAGATCGAGGCATGGGACTGGCGGTTCTATTCAGAGAAGGTCCGCAAGGCGGAGCACGATCTCGATGAAGCCGAGCTAAAGCCTTATCTGCAGCTCGACAAGATAATCGAAGCGGCATTTGACACGGCAACCCGCCTCTTCGGTGTCACCTTCCGGGAACTCAAGGACATGCCTGTCTACCATCCGGATGTTCGGGCCTTTGAAGTCTTGAACCCTGACGGGAGTCATAAAGGCTTGTTCCTCGGAGACTATTTTGCCCGTCCTTCCAAACGCTCCGGTGCCTGGATGAGTGCGTTCCGCTCCCAGCACAAGCTGGACGGCGGCGAAACACCGATCATCGTCAACGTCATGAACTTCTCCAAGGGCGCATCGGGTGAAGCGACGCTTCTGACCTTTGATGATGCGCGCACTCTCTTCCATGAGTTCGGACACGGGCTGCACGGGCTACTGTCTGATGTCACTTACCCAATGATCTCCGGGACATCGGTCGCACGCGATTTTGTCGAGCTTCCGTCCCAGCTCTACGAACACTGGCTGTCCGAACCTGAAGTTCTTTCCAGGTTTGCCGTTCACTACAAAACCGGCGAACCGATGCCAAAAGCGTTGCTCGACAAATTGCTTGCAGCCGCGAACTTCAATCAAGGTTTTGCGACCGTGGAGTATACCGCCTGCGCCCTTCTCGATCTGGAACTCCATTTGCTGGACGATCCGTCAAGCTTTGATCCGGTCGCGTTCGAAAAGGCCGAACTTGATAAAATCGGCATGCCGAAAGCGATCACTATGCGCCACCGCATCCCGCATTTCCAGCATGTCTTCTCCGGCGACGGCTATTCATCCGGATATTACAGCTATATGTGGTCAGAGGTGATGGACGCAGATGCTTTCGGCGCTTTCAAGGAAGCCGGTGACATCTTCGACAAGGACACAGCGGACAAGCTCCTGACCAACATCTATTCCGCTGGCGGACGTCCAGATCCGGAAGACGCTTATGTCGCGTTCCGCGGCCGCGCCCCAAAAATCGACGCCCTTCTGGAAGGCCGCGGCCTCGCCGCAGCCTGACTTGATTGAGATGCAGTCCCGGCCCCCGAGCCGGGACCATTGTTTTTAGATCCTGGCGCAAGGCCGGGACGGCAAGCAAGACCTTTCGACCTCATGCAATCGATTGTCCAACCAACGAGTTTCTGATTATGCAGACCTCGCCCACTATGTCCGACGCCACCTCAAAACTTCTCCGTCTCGGTGTGATCATTGGCGGTTTAAGCGGGGCTTCGGGCGTCGCGGTTTTGGCTCTCTCGGCGCATGCGGATACGACCGGTCTGATGAAGACCGCAGCCCACATGCTGCTCTTCCACGCACCCGTCTTTCTAGGGATGGGACTAGTCGCGCAGATCCGGCGTGTTCCGTTTTTGCCGGTTGCCTTTGCGCTTATGGTCGTTGGCATCACCCTGTTCAGCGGCGACTTAATCGCACGCGCCACAATCGGCAACCGTCTTTTTCCGATGGCGGCCCCGACTGGCGGACTGCTGACAATCGCAAGCTTGATCGCACTGGCTCTCAGTGCAATCCAGATACACCCAAAGATCAACAGAAGTGGTCCAATTTCACACTGACCAGCTCACAAATCCAAAACTGTCGACAGAATTTTCTACCCTCAAGTAAGACAGTCGTTTCTACAAAAAAATTGAATTCAGTTTTATAATTTACTTGTTTCAAACAATCTTCCGAAGTGTTTCTCGTAGAGATCGAAATCATCCTCATAAAGCTTTTCGATCATAGAATTTGTTTTCGATCCAATTTGCACCGGATGCTTAATCGAGTTGTTCAAGTGCCCTAAATTTGGCACAAAACTTAGGTGTTTTTCAAAAAATTCCAAGCATTTATGCAATTCTTCCATTCTATATATACTTAGGCTCGGCTCAATTTCTCCTGCCGCATTCCGCAACCAAGAAGTCTGGGGTTGAGCGTGAATTCTGGAGAGCTTTGGTAAGTTCGGATCTTTGTTGAGAACCGCTTCCAGAAAAACATCCAAAGAACTAAAAAGCGAGAACTCTGGCGCTTTTTGCCGGGACCAACGATAGGCTGAAACAATACGTTCAGTTGGGTTCCTCAGAACTGTAAATGATTTGAAGTCTGAGATATGTCTTCCGAGAAAATTCTCGATATCGTGAAAAGCGACGTGCCAACCGATAGATTTTCGTGTGCGATCGTAAAAATTGAGATTCAGGACTTCTTTACTTGGGGTAGTTCGCTGCACTCCATAATGCTCCCAAATTGCCGCCGCTACCGTGCTACTCCCTGTTTTTGGAACCTTTATATAAATTACTTTTTGATCAACGACGATCATAGGTCGCTCCGTAAATTTAGCAAAAAAAAGCAAAATCGGCCGTAGCGTGCTATCGTAAGGCCCGAAATTCCATGCAGAACAATTATTTTAAATTGAGACGCAAGCTTCCACAACTAAAGTTAGATATACCGAGTCCACACGCGTAACATGGACTTAGCTGACAATCGCAAGCTGGATCGCACCGGCTCTCAGCGCGATCCGGATAAAGCCGAAATAACTGGACCTATTTCAAGCGCGCGGCATGCCAGGCGACATGGTCGCGGGCAAAGGTCGAGACGAAGTAATAGGAATGATCGTAGCCCGGTTGCAGACGGAAGCTGTGGGCTGTCTTTGTCTCAGCAAGTGCCGCGGCCAGCGCCTCGGGTTTGAGCAGATCGTAGAATTGGTCATCTGCGCCCTGGTCAATGAGGATGTCCTCAACCCAGCCCTTTTTCTTCAAGAGACACACAGCGTCATGCGCCGTCCACAAGGTCTCATCGCTACCGAGATACGCACCGAGTTGCTTGCGTCCCCAGTCGGATTGGCTTGGGTTTGCGATCGGTGAGAAGGCCGACAAGGAGCGGTACTGGCTCGGGTATTTCATCGCCAGTGTCAGCGCACCGTGCCCTCCCATAGAGTGCCCTGTGATCCCATGGTGGATCGACACCGGGAATTTCGCCTGCACAAGGTCGCGCAGTTCAGTTGCGATGTATGTTTCCATCTGGAAATGCGGTGCCCAAGGATCTTGGGTTGCGTTGACATAAAATCCAGCGCCCTGGCCAAGATCATAGGCCTCGTCGTTGGCAACACCCTCATCGCGCGGGCTGGTGTCCGGAAAGACGACCGCGAGGCCAAACTCCGCGGCATGCGCCTGAAGACCTGCCTTGGTCATCGCGTTTTCGTGGGTGCAGGTCAGCCCGGACAAATACCACAGGCACGGCACTGGACCGTCTTTGGCCTGCGGCGGGATATAGACCGCGAAGGTCATTTCTACACCGGTCGCCGCGCTTTCGTGGCTGTAGACGCCCTGAACGCCGCCAAAACACTTGTTTTCAGAAAGGGTTTTCATGGAAACTCCATTAAGACTTTAGCGTCCGCACCGTCAAAGCTTCCGGTACATGACAAGTGCATCGACATACCCGTCGCGCGGATGATGAAATGCCTCTGGCAACCGACCGACGATATCAAATCCGTATCGCTGCCAGATCTCTACTGCACGCGTGTTTGTCGAGACGACAAAGTTGAACTGCATCGCTCGAAACCCGTCCGCCTTCGCAGTCTCGAGCGAATGTTCCAGCATCAGTCTGGCAACGCCTAAGCCTTGCGCGGCAGCAGCGGTGACGAACCCGCAATTGCAAACATGGGAGCCACCGCCCTTCTGGTTTCGAACGATGTAGTAGGTGCCCAGAAGTTGGCCACCCCTTTCAACCACAAAGACTTTTTTGCCGCCTGTCCAATAGGCAAGCGCACCGGCACGGTCGATATCGGGATCGACCGTGTAGGTTTCACCGGCTGCGAAGACGGGCTCCAGCATATCCCATATGCCATCCCCATCTTCTGCGCGGGCAGATCTGACAGTGAGATCCGTCACCGGCTTAGTAGAGCACCACTGAGCGGATCGACTCACCTTTGTGCATAAGATCGAAGCCCTTGTTGATGTCCTCGAGCGGCATGGTGTGCGTGATCATCGGATCGATTTCGATCTTGCCGTCCATGTACCAGTCAACGATCTGCGGGACATCGGTCCGCCCGCGTGCGCCGCCGAAGGCCGTGCCCTTCCAGACACGTCCGGTAACCAGCTGGAACGGACGTGTGGCAATCTCGGCACCGGCCGGCGCCACACCAATGATGATCGACTCGCCCCAGCCCTTGTGGGCCGATTCCAGCGCGGTCCGCATGACATTGACGTTGCCGGTCGCATCGAATGTGTAATCCGCACCGCCCTTTGTGAGGTTCACTAGATACGGAACCAGGTCTTCCTCCACCTCGGACGGATTGACAAAGTCGGTCATGCCGAAGCGTTCGGCCATTTCCTTCTTGGCCGGGTTCAGGTCAACGCCAACGATCTGATCCGCACCTGCAAGCCGCAGTCCCTGAATGACATTGAGGCCAATGCCACCAAGACCAAAAACGATCGCGCGCGACCCAATCTCAACCTTGGCCGTGTTGATCACGGCGCCGATGCCTGTCGTGACGCCGCAGCCGATGTAGCAAACCTTGTCGAACGGGGCGTCCGGATTGATCTTCGCAAGAGCGATCTCCGGAACAACGGTGTAGTTCGCGAAGGTAGAGGTCCCCATGTAGTGCAGGATCGGGTCGCCATCGAGCGTGGAGAACCGGGACGACCCATCCGGCATAAGGCCCTGGCCCTGCGTGGACCGGATTGCCTGACAAAGGTTGGTTTTCGGGTTGAGACAGTATTCGCACGTCCGGCACTCCGGCGTGTAGAGCGGGATCACATGATCGCCCGGCTTCAGGGTCGTGACGCCCTTGCCGACTTCAACAACAACCCCTGCGCCTTCGTGGCCGAGAATCGCCGGAAAGAGGCCTTCCGGGTCTGCACCGGACAAGGTGAACTCATCCGTATGGCAAATGCCAGTTGCCTTGACTTCCACCAGAACCTCAAAAGCCCGCGGGCCTTCCAGGTTGACTGTGGTAACTTCGAGGGGCTTGCCGGCGCCCACTGCCACGGCTGCACGAACTTGCATTTGACGATCTCCCTAAATGCTATTGACCCGCACAGTTACTCCGAGCGAGATCATTTGCAAGAACCGGGACGACATCCAATGTCGGATTTACGCATTCAAGAGCGCCGGTTTGTTCCTTTCTGCGCCCAAAAGCAGCCCAAGGCCTCACATTTTTTGCGTGTTTTCAGCCTGTCTAATCCTGCGGAAAACCTGTGCCGGTGAATATGTCGCTTTCAGACCAACAAGCGACCGAAACCTGATATGCAGATGGGCATGCAATCGCGAATATGCGCACCAACGGACACAGCTTGCCGATTGGCAATCGCCGGTGCCCATAGGACATGAACACAAGGACCGGACCGCGACCGTCTTTCCAACTTGAAAGGCTGTGATGGTCCAAAACGTGCGGAGCCGCTCTTTATGAAGCGTTATTCCTTCCTGGAACTGGCAAAAAATGCCTTTTCCGCGCACCAGAACTGGGGCCGCCAATGGCGCGCGCCGGAGCCCAAAGCCGAGTATGACGTGGTCATCATCGGCGCCGGTGGCCACGGTCTTGCTACCGCCTATTACCTTGCCAAGGAACATGGCGTGCGCAACGTCGCCGTCCTTGAAAAAGGTTGGCTTGGCGGCGGCAACACCGGCCGGAACACCACCATCGTGCGCTCCAACTATCTTTGGGAAGAAAGCGCGGCGCTTTACAATCACGCCATTGATTTGTGGGACGGCCTGTCACAGGAACTGAACTACAACGTCATGTACTCCGCGCGCGGCGTCATGATGCTGGCCCACACAGTCCACGACGTTCAGGTCGCACAGCGCCACATCCACGCCAACCGGTTGGCGGGCGTACAAAACGAATGGCTGACGCCGGAACAAGCCAAAGATTACTGCCCACCGCTCAACATCTCCAGGGACATCCGCTATCCGGTAATGGGCGCTGCCCTTCAGCGCGTTGGTGGCACTGCCCGCCACGATGCGGTGGCCTGGGGCTACGCGCGCGGCGCAGACGACATGGGCGTCGACATCATTCAGAATTGCCTCGTCACCGGCATCAAGCGCGGCGCCGATGGTGCTGTTGAAGGTGTTGAAACCGCCAAGGGTTTCATCAAGGCCAAGAAGGTCGCCGTTGTAGCTGCCGGCAACACCACAACCGTCATGGATATGGCCGGTGTCCGGATGCCACTGGAGTCCTTCCCGCTGCAGGCACTCGTCTCCGAACCGGTCAAGCCCGCTTTCCCCTGTGTCGTGATGTCGAACACGATCCATGCCTACATTTCCCAGTCCGACAAGGGCGAGCTGGTGATTGGTGCAGGAACAGATCAGTTCATCTCCTACAGCCAGACAGGCGGCATCCACATTTCCAACCATACCATTGACGCGATCTGCGAACTGTTCCCGCACTTCCGGCGCATGCGCATGTTGCGCAACTGGGGTGGCATCGTGGACGTGACCCCGGACCGTTCACCCATCCTGTCCAAGACGCCTGTCCAGGGTCTTTACGTGAACTGCGGCTGGGGCACAGGCGGTTTCAAGGCAACACCGGGCTCTGGACACGTCTTTGCGCATACGATTGCCAAGGACGAACCGCACCCGATCAATGCACCTTTCACGATCGACCGGTTCAAGACCGGCCGTCTGATCGACGAAGCGGCCGCCGCCGCCGTGGCACACTAAGGGGAGAATACAGACATGTTGTTGGTTTACTGCCCTTACTGCCAGGTAGAGCGTCCGGAAACCGAGTTTTCCTGCCGCGGCCAGGCGCACATCGCCCGCCCGTCCGACCCTGCAGAAGTCACCGACGAAGGTTGGGTTGAGTATCTCTACATGCGCGACAACACCAAGGGTGTTTACGCGGAACGCTGGCGCCACATCCATGGTTGTGGCCGGTTCTTCAACGCCGTTCGCCACACCGTGAGCGACGACTTCCTAAAGTTTTACAAGGCTGGCGAACCGATGCCGGATCTTGACGAATTGGCCAAGGAGGCCGGCAAATGAGCCAGCCATTCCGTACTGAAAAAGGCGGCCGGATCGACCGCGGCGAACAGCTGACCTTCACCTTCGACGGGGAGGAAATGCAGGGCCACAAGGGCGACACCCTTGCCTCGGCACTGCTGGCTAACGGTGTTCACCTGGTCGGGCGGTCCTTCAAGTACCACCGTCCGCGCGGCATCGTGACAGCCGGTTCTGAAGAGCCGAACGCACTGGTCGGCGTCTATCGCAAGGGCGACCAAACACCGAACCTGCGGGCAACCCAGGTGGAAGTCTACCAAGGCCTTGAGGCGATCTCACAGAACCGTTTCCCATCGCTCGGCTTTGACGTCGGCGCAGTTAACGACCTCTTGTCGCCCTTGTTTCCAGCGGGCTTCTACTACAAGACTTTTATGTGGCCAAAGGCCTTCTGGGACCGCGTTTATGAGCCGGTCATCCGTGCTGCGGCCGGTCTTGGCAAACCGCCAAAAAACCCGGATCACGACACCTACGGCAACATCTACGCGCACTGCGATGTACTGGTGGCAGGGTCCGGACCAGCCGGTCTTGCCGCAGCGATGGCCGCAGCTGAAACCGGCGCAAAGGTCATACTGTGTGACGAGCAGGCCGAATTTGGCGGTTCGCTTCTGTCGGACGAAAACGCAACCATCGACGGCAAAACCCCGATCGAGTGGGTCCAGGAAACTGGTGCCAAGTTGGCTTCTATGGACAATGTCACGCTTTTGTCCCGGACGACTGCGTTTGGCTACTTCGCGCACAACTACATCGCCCTTGCCGAGCGTGTAACCGAGCACCTCAGCGACCCGGATCCCAAGCTGCCGCGCGAACGCCTCTGGCAGGTTCGCGCCAAAGAAGTGGTGATCGCCTCCGGCGCCATCGAACGCCCGATGGTCTTTCCAGAAAACGACCGCCCGGGCATTCTCCTCGCTGATGCGGGCCGGACATATCTCAACCGCTATGGCGTTAAAGTCGGCAACAAGGTGCTTATCGCAACCGCTTGTGACACTGCCTGGCAGGCAGCTTTCGATCTCGCCGATCATGGCGTGGATGTTGTGGCGATTGCCGACTTGCGTGAAACCCCGCCAGAAAACCTTGTGGCCATTGCACAGGCCCGCGGCATTCGGGTTGAAGCTGGTTGTGTCGTCACCGGAACGCTCGGACGCACACGGGTCAAGGCCGCCCTGCTCGGCCGTTTGATGACCTCCGGCAAGGTCGCATCCGCTGGTCAGGTCGCGTGCGACGCAATCCTGATGTCGGGCGGCTGGACGCCAACCGTGAGCCTTTACTCACAGTCCCGCGGCAAAGTTGTCTGGGACGAAACCGTTGGTGCTTACGTGCCCGGAAAATCCGTTCAAAACGAGCGCTCGGCTGGAGCAGCTAAAGGTCTCTACGGCCTTCAGGCAACACTTGAGGACGGCTATGCTGCTGGTGAAGCAGCGGCAAAAGCTGCGATCGGCAAGGAAGCCAAGGTCACTTATGCGGCGGCATCCGGCGGGGAAGCTGGCCAAGGCGCTGTTCTCGGTGCCCTGCCACATGACCGCAATGCCTCGCGCGTGAAAGCGTTTGTTGACTACCAGAACGACGTGACCGCCAAGGACATCAAACTCGCCGCGCGCGAAGGCATGCAGTCGATCGAGCACATCAAGCGCTACACGACGACCGGCATGGCGACCGACCAGGGGCGTCTGTCCAACATGAATGCGCTGTCCATCGCTTCTGGCGCTCTGGAAAAGCCGATCGTGGATGTCGGTCTCACGACATTCCGCCTTCCCTATACGCCAACCACCTTCGGTCTGTTTGCCGGTGTTGCCCGCGGCGATCATTTCGATCCGGTCCGCAAGACCCCGTCCCACGACTGGGTTGTCGCCAATGGCGGCGTTTATGAAGACGTCGGACAGTGGAAACGGACCTGGTACTTCCCGAAATCCGGTGAAGACATGCACGCAGCCGTCGCCAGGGAATGTGCCACAGTGCGCGAGAGTGTTGGCCTGTTCGATGCCTCAACCCTCGGCAAAATCGAAGTGGTCGGGCCGGATGCGGCCGAATTCCTGGAGCGGATGTACACCAACCCTTGGAAAAAGCTGGCCCCTGGCCGCTGCCGCTACGGCCTCTTGCTGAACGATGCCGGCTTCATCGTCGACGATGGTGTCATTGGCCGTCTGGCCGACGACCGCTTCCATGTGACCACTACCACCGGCGGTGCGCCGAGCGTCTTTGCGACGATGGAAGACTACCTGCAGACCGAATGGCCGGATCTCGATGTCTGGATCACGTCTACCACTGAGCAATACGCAGTGGCCGCAGTTCAGGGACCTAAGGCCCGTGAAGTGATCGCCCCGTTCATCGAAGGCATTGACCTGTCCGCAGAGGCTTTCCCGCACATGAGCGTCAAGGAAGGCACCTTCTGCGGTGTTCCGTGCCGCTTGTTCCGCATCTCCTTTACCGGCGAACTCGGGTTCGAGATCAATGTCCCGCGCCGCCATGGCAAGATGATGTGGGAAACGCTGGCAGGTGAAATCGAAAAGCACAACGGCACAGCATATGGCACGGAGACCATGCACGTCTTGCGCGCTGAAAAGGGCTACATCATCGTCGGTCAGGACACCGACGGGACTGTCACCCCGCAAGACGCCGGCATGAGCTGGGCCATCGGCAAGAAAAAGCACGACTTCGTCGGCAAACGCGGCCTGGAACGCCCGGATCTTGTCGCCGAAAACCGCAAGCAGTTTGTCGGCCTCCTGACCAAGGATCCGAAGGTCAAGCTGGAAGAAGGCGCACAAATCACTGTTGCGCAAAACCCGGCCACCGGAACACCAGCGGAAGGTCATGTGACTTCTTCTTACTACAGTCCCGCCATGGGCCGGACGATCGCTTTGGCGATTGTGAAAAACGGCCATGCCCTTCATGGCAAGTCGCTTTATGTGCCCATGCCGGATGGCGGCATCGAGGTGGAAGTGACCAGCCCAATATTCTTTGACAAGGAAGGAGCGCGGCTCAATGTCTGATCTTCTTGCCAGTGACGTCATCACGCCAGATGCTGGCGAAACCCCGCTCCTCAGCCTTCCGGATGTCTCAATTCTGAAAGCCGCGCCGATGACACGGCTGTCGCTCCGGTTGCGCGAAGCTGCCATCCCGGCGGCGGGTGAAGCTTTCGGCGCGAAATTGCCGGTGACCCCGCTCGGTGCGGAAACCTCGGCAAAACGGGCAGCGCTTTGGATGGGGCCGGACGAATGGACGCTGTTGGCGCCTGAAGATGAGCTTCAGGCGGTGTTTGACGGGATCGAGGCCAAGCTCGATGGTCAGCCGCACTCCCTCACCGACATTTCGCACCGCTCAGAAGCTTTGATCGTGTCAGGTCCAAAGGCCAGCTGGTTGCTGAACACTGGAATTTTCATCGATTTCTCGCTGGAAAAGTTCCCGGTTGGCACGGTGACACGGACAATCTTCCACAAGTCTCCAGTCATGATCTGGCGCACAGGTGAAGACACATTCGTGGTCGAGGCGTGGGTCTCTTTCATGGACTATGTTGCCGGCATCCTTGTCGAAAGCGCCCAGGAGTTGGCCGCAGCCTGACCACAGCCTGCGCGTACAACAACCGCATCTTAAGGTTCTTCGGCGACCCTTGCGCGAACTCGAGCGTAAGGGTCGTTTCTTTTGCCAACTGAAAACACAAGTAAGATCCGTATGGCCGAGCTCTTCGGAGCGCTCAGTCACGCCCTCGACATCACAGAGGGCCAACCACGTGGGCATTGTGTCCGCTGCTGCTGGATCGGCATCCACATCGGGCGGCAAATCGGTCTGCCGGAAGCAGAACTCAGCGACCTTTATTATACGCTGCTCTTGAAAGATCTCGGGTGTTCCAGCAATGCGGCACGCATTTGCGAGCTCTATTTGACGGATGACCTGACTTTTAAGCACGATTTCAAGACCATTGGGACCAGCCTGCCTGCTGCACTTCGGTTTGTGCTGTCGCATACCGGTTTGAAACACGGATTTGCCGAACGGGTCCGTGCGATCGTCAACATTTTGCAGAACGGCGGCGATATTGCGACGGAGATGATCGAGACCCGTTGCCAGCGCGGCGCGGACATTGCCCGCCAGATGCATTTCTCGCAGCCGGTCGTTGACGGGATTTACAGCCTCGATGAGCACTGGAACGGTCAGGGGCGTCCGCATGGGCTGAAACAGGCGGACATACCGCTGTTCTCACAGATCGCGTTGTTGGCGCAGGTCATCGACGTGTTCCAGATCAACGCGGGTAAAGACAGCGCGCTCACAGAAATAAAAGAGCGCAGCGGATCCTGGTTTGATCCGGCCTTGGTCGCAGCCGCTGAAACAGCCGCTTCAGAGACAGGATTTTGGGACACGCTCCAATCGGACGATCTGGAGGCGACGGTGTACGGACTGGAACCGGCCCAGAACGTCCGCTTCACCGATGATGACCAGCTGGACGATATCGCCCTAGGGTTCGCGCAGGTCATTGACTCAAAGAGCCCTTACACGGCGGGGCACAGCGAGCGGGTCACACTTTACACCGACATGATTGCGGAAGAACTGGGGTACAGCGCCCGGGACCGGCAACTCTTGAGACGCGCGGCATTGCTGCACGATATCGGCAAGCTCGGTGTCAGCAACTCCATTCTCGACAAGCCCGGCAAACTCGACGATCTGGAATGGGAAGCGATCCGCCTTCATCCCGTCTTTACCGACGAAATTCTCCTGCGCATGGACGCATTCAGGGACCTTGCACCAATTGGGCGCGGCCACCATGAAAAACTCGATGGCCGTGGATATCCTGACGGGTTGACCGCAGGTCGGATCTCCATGGAGACACGGATTGTCACGATGGCAGATATCTTCGATGCCCTGACAGCAGAGCGGCCTTACCGCGCAGCCATGCCGCTCGCAAAAGCCCTTGGTATTTTGGAGAGCGATGTCGGATCTGCGTTGGACTCAACATGTTTTGAAGCTTTGAAGCGCGCAACACAGCGCATGGACGGATACAAGGCGGCATAATTCCGCTACAAGGGGCGCTTGATGTCCTCAGATATAACGAAATTGCAAGGGTCACCAAACTCCGCTCAATGCTGAAGATCGGCTCCTACAACATACAAAAATCGATTGGTGTCGATGCGCGGCGGCGGCCAGACCGGACATTGAAGGTCATTGGTGAGCTGCAATGCGACGTGATCGCCTTGCAGGAAGCCGACAAACGCTTCGGACCTCGTGAAAGCACTCTCGACCGCGATCATATTCTTGCGCAGACCGACTTCCGCCCGGTGCCCTTTGCGGTTGGCGAACACAGCCTCGGCTGGCATGGGAATGCTATTTTGGTGCGGCAAGGCATTGAAATCCTCGACCACCGGCGGATTGAATTGCCAACATTGGAGCCGCGGGGTGCCGTGGCCGTGGATTTGGCAGTGGAGGATCAGAAGATCCGGGTCGCCGCCATGCACCTCAGCCTGATCGGTCATTTCCGCAAGAAACAGATTTCCTCGCTCATGCACCAGCTTCACGAAGGCCTGGATTATTTGCCGACCATTTTGATCGGCGATCTGAACGAATGGCGCGATGATGCGAAAAGCATCCGTCTTCTGGAAAAACGCTACGAAGTCACAACGCCCGGCCGTAGCTTTCCAAGCCCCTTGCCCGTTGGCAGTCTGGACCGGATCATCACCAGTCCGGAATTCACCGTTCAAAAGGCCGGGGTTCACAAATCAAAGACAGCGCGGATCGCGTCAGATCATCTTCCCGTTTGGGCAGAGCTCGCCCTTGAGCCAACAGGCCACCTCGCCTGACTCTCACATGTGGGACGACTGCGGGCTATTGTGTGACCAACAGATAATCGAAAACATGAAAGAGCCCCGCCGATAGGAGCGCACACGCAGGTACCGTGACAATCCAGGCACCAATGATGGTGACCAAGTTAGTCCGGCGTACCAAAAGCCTGCGGCGACGCTCCTCCCGGTTGCGGATCGGCTGATGGCGCTTGCCATTCACCTTCTGCGGGACGAACCGGTTTCTGTACCATTCGCGAAACAGACCAACGCCGAAAATGGCGCCCACAGCGATATGAGTGGACGAGACCGGCAACCCAAGCCCGGATGCTGTCAGCACCGTTCCAGACGTTGCCAGCGTGACGCAGAACGCCCGGATCGGGTTCAGCTTGGTGATCCGCTTACCGACAACTGTTACAAGACGGCGGCCAAACAAAAGAAGGCCGGCCGAAATGCCAAAGGCTCCGACAGCGCTCACCCAGAGAGGTGCAACCGGGTTGAGCTGGCCGAGGATCCAGTAGTGCAAGTCATTGATTTCGTCGGACTGGCTGTTGACGATCGCCGCCAGCGGACCGATCGCGTTCGCAACGTCGTTCGCGCCATGCGCAAACGACAGCAGCGCTGCTGAACAAATCAGCGGAATCGCAAAGAGAGAGCGCAAAGACTGTGTTCGATTGTCGAGAAACAAAGCCTGACTGGCAACAACCCGCCGATAGATGGCCCAGACAATGGCCCCCACAACAATTGGAGCCAGCGTTGCCGGTATAAACGGCAAAACGATTAGCCGATGAAGACCTTTATGGGTCATATAGGCGGTGAAGGTCGCAGCCAATCCGCCCAAGAGGATCGGCAACCAAAAGCGCGCTGCGGAAAGCTTGTCGTCTGTATAGATGACCTTGGCATTTATGAAGGCAAGCAGCAGCGCTGCAACAAGTCCACCTAGGAAAGGCGATGCAACCCAGGTGGCTGCTATGACCCCAAGCGTTGACCAGTTGATCGCAGCAAAGCTGCTGGCTGCAACGCCTGCCCCCACCACCCCACCGATAATCGTATGGGTCGTGGAGACTGGCGCACCAATGAGCGTTGCAATGTTGATCCAGATCGCCGCTGCCGCCATGGCGGTCAGCATCGCTTTCATGAAGCGGAAGTTTTCAGGGATGTCATCTGGCGCGACGATCTCGGTTGAAATCGTGGTGACCACGTCACCACCAGCCAACAACGCGCCAGCACTTTCGCAAATCGCAGCGATGATCAGCGCCGTTGTTATGCTGACCACCCGCGCGCCGACTGCAGGCCCGACATTGTTGGCAACATCGTTGGCGCCAATGGTGATGGCGAGATAGCCGCCAACCGTTGCACCAGTAACCAGGATCAGAACGTTTGAGACATCCGACGCTGCAAATTGCAGGGACGCGAGGATTGCGCAGACCGCCAAAAAGCAGATGGCAAGCCCGGGCGCTATCAAGCGCCGGCCCATCGCTTCTGCTGCATCGCCAAGAAACCCGACCCGGTCGAGATCCTTATCGAGTGCCTTTGGTGTCAGGTTGTCCCCCGAACGCACAGTACCCGTCTTTCAGATCCGCTTACCGGCAGCCTGTCGCACGAGGACCTTCAGGTCCGCACCGCGCCGGAGTAAACTGAATATGCCAGCAGCCTTGCAACAGCCTTGCGACACAGACGTGTCACAGACCGCTCAAACGTTCTGACAGATCGATTAGAAAAGCTGGTTGCGATGCCGCTTTAAGAAACGCCGCAAGGCTGGTTCATCAGCCTTTTCAATGGCCTCAGAGACAGTCATCCAAATGCGCTTGCGTTGCCCCAGCTCAGGAAAATTATCGACTTGGCTTTCAAACTCCACCTTGAACACGAGCACTCTGGTGCGCAGTTTCAAGCCACTTGCGAGCCCCTTGTAGGACCGAAAACTGCCCAGAGGCCGATGATCTGCCTTGCCGATCACCCCAGCCTCTTCATAAGCTTCAAGAAGAGCCGTTTCGAAGGCCGGCATGTCCGCCTCGGGCCATCCTTTCGGCAAAATCAGCCGGCCGGTGTCCCGTGTCGACACAAGAAGGATCTCAGGCTCTTGTTCGCCCTTCCGGCAACACAACGCCGCGATCTGCAGGCGGGCCGGTTTGACAAACAAACCAGCAAAACCGCGCAGCCACAAGGCGTCGAACGCCGATATCGTCGGGGCAAAAGCCATACAAATCCCAAAATGGTGAAGATGAGACGCTGGCTTATATAGCGCAGTTTGTTTGCCGTCTAGCAAAAAACGCACATTGTGCGCATATGCGCATGAAAACTACGCAATGGGCGTCACATTTTTAAAAGTGTTACGTTTTCGGCCGTCCAAGCGCCCGGCCAGACCTCTGCGCCACCATCCCGCAAGGCTCGAATCACGCCGACTGGAACAGACGTGGTGAGAAACAATTCTTCACCGTTGACGCCGCCTGTCGGCTTCAGTTCAGCGCCAACACCTTCGAACCCAAGCTCTTCCTCACACGGCACAAAGAGCGCAGCTCCGGAAACATTCGTGTCGTTCTGCGTTGTGCCTTCCGCGCGCCCGACAACGCCGCAGGCAGCAACGGCACACATCAGTTCGACCGCCCGCGCCTTTGCACAACCAAACACACGGTGATAGCCGGAGAGTTTCTCTGTCATCGACGGTACGAGGATGAGGTCGACTTTTTCTTTGGCAAGAAGACAGCTCAGCGCTGGCATTTCAATGTCCAGGCAGATCAGGATGGCCATCTTCAGACCATCCAGCTCAAACACCTTCAGCTCCGTTCCAGGCACCAGATGCCAGATGTCTTCTTCCTGCTCAAAGGGTGTGAGGCTTAATTTATCTTGGCGGATTTCGCGGCCATCTGGGGTCAGCAGAACCGCTGTATTTGTAATCCCGCAGGGTGTTTTCACCGGCCATGTCCCGGCCAACAATGAGACGCCTGTCTTTTGCGGCAATTCGGACAGCAGCGGAAACAGATTGTCACCAACATCAGCCAGAAAGCTCATTTCCTGATCTGGCCGAAGTCCTGCCGGTTTGAAGGCAAGGCATGTCTCGGCGAGGTATTCCGGCAGGACGAGAAGTTTTGCGCCTTCCGACGCTGCCCTCTCGAGCCCCTCCGCAATCATGTCAGCGAGCGCGGCCACAGATCTGGGCGCTCTGCCGAGATTGAAGGACCAAAGTGAAATTGGATAACTGGTCATGCTGCCCGCCCCATTTGAGTACCAAGCAGCCGACATAGCTGGACCTTGCGTATCAGTTCAAGGCCGATGATAAACGGTTTGGTTCAGCTCGCGAACAAGACGACAAAAAACGTCAAAAGAACCAGAAAGCCGGTATTTATGAACCACGGCTTGGGTTCGGCCGGAAGCGCCCGCAACTTTGCAGATTTTCTAACTTCCCGAACACCTTCAAGAGCCCGGTCTGTCCGCCGGTCGATCTCGCGGAAATACGGTGCCAACTCATTCTGAGTACGCATACTCAACCCTCACGATTCCTTCGTGAAATGAACGCTACGGCAAGGGTGTTAGAGGGAGGTTAATTGCAGCGGATAACAAATCCCTTGTACAGATCTTGAGCCCGTGATGGATTGGATATGGTTCTTGACGGAGGATGCCATGGTCGATCTGCCGACACTCATCACCTACAGTCTAATCGTACTTGGGTTTGTATTCATTCCAGGTCCGGCAACCCTTTTGACAATCGCACGGGCGACAACGTCGGGACCAAAAGTCGGCATCGCGACAGGCGCCGGGATTGCAGCTGGCGACATCGTTCACACATTGCTCGCTGTATTCGGCCTCTCAGCGATCATCGCGGCCTCAGCTCTTCTGTTTTCGGTGATCAAATACGTCGGTGCCGCCTATCTGATTTACCTTGGCATCAAAGCCATCACTTCGAAAGTTGCTCCGTCATTCGGAAACGGCATTGCGGACGTAAGCACTGGGACAGCCTTTCGCCAGGCTTTCATTTCGGAGATTCTAAACCCAAAAACCGCCCTCTTCTTTTTGGCTTTTTTGCCGCAGTTCGTGCAGCCCGAAAATGGTTACGTGCTGCTTCAACTGACAGTTCTCGGGTTTGTATTTGTCGCCCTCGGGCTATTCAGCACGATCATCTTTGCCTTGGGCGCCGGTACACTTGGCGGATTGGTCCGGCGCAATCCCGTCATCTTGAAATGGCAAGGAAAAGCCGTCGGGACGATTTTCTGCATTCTCGGTGTTCGACTGGCGTTGCAGGAACGTTAAAGCCTGGTCTTTTGCGGGTCCGCAACGTCCAGAATGCGCAGCTGCACTTTCGGTGTCCCCTGCCAGGTGTCAATGGACAGTGTCCCCGCAACGTGTAGGTTGCGGCCACGGCCTTCCAGAAGCATCTGCCCGTGGGGCTTGTCCTCTGCCTTGAAGCAAATCCCCTTGAGCGCAGTGCCGTCACCGGCTGCAAGTGTCGCCCGCACATGGCCTTTGCCCACGACATCGGCAAAGGAGACCCGGTGCGCGGGAAATGCAAACACAGGCTCGGAATGACCAGCGCCGTAGGGGCCTGCCTTTTCCAGCATATTCATCAGATCGAGGTTTGCACCCGTTGCAGTCAGTGCCGCATCGATCTTCAGTTCACGGTGCGCCGTTGCAGCTTCCACATCATCTTTCAGAACTTCGTTGAAGAAGGCTTCCAGATCTGCAGCCTTTTCCTGGCGCACCGTCAGCCCTGCGGCCATGGCATGTCCGCCGCCCTTTTCCAAAAGCCCGCCGTCGACAGCCTGCCGCACAGCTTTGCCAAGATCGACACCGTTGATCGACCGCCCAGACCCAGTGCCCTTGCCCGTTTCATCATAGGCAATTGCAAAGGCCGGCCGGCGATGCGCTTCCTTGAGCCGCGACGCGATCAGGCCGACTATCCCCGGGTGCCAATCGTTGGAACCAGTCAATAGAACGGCCGGGTCCCGCTGTTCGATAGCCATAGCGGCCTCGGCTCCTGCCTGTTCGAGCATCACGGCTTCCATCGCCTGACGCTCGGTGTTCAGCTGATCAAGACGTTCGGCAATAGCGCGAGCCTCATGCGGGTCCACTGTGGTCAGAAGACGTGCACCCAAAGCCGCATCGCCGATCCGGCCACCCGCATTGATCCGCGGACCGATCAGGAACCCCAGATGATAAGGAGCCGGTTTTCCGCTCACCCGCGCGGCATCGGCCAGCGCTGTCAGCCCATAGTTCTGGCGCTGATGCATGACTGCCAACCCACGCGTTACATAAGCGCGGTTCAAGCCCTGGAGCGGAACCACATCACACACCGTGCCGAGTGCCACCAAGTCCAGCAATGCCATCAGATCCGGCGCCTGACGGCCGTTGAACACGCCCCGCTGACGCAGCTCGCGGTTCAGTCCGACAATAAAGAGGAATGTGACGCCGACGGCCGCCAAGTGCCCCTGCCCCGACAGATCATCCTGCCGGTTCGGATTGACCAGCGCCCGCACTTCGGGCAGCGTTTCACCAACTTGGTGGTGATCGATCACAACGACGTCGAGCTTGAGCTTCCGGGCCGTCTCAAAGGCTTCAAAAGACGTGCTGCCGCAGTCCAGCGTGATCAGCAATTCCGCTCCGCCCGCCTGAAGGTTCTCAATTGCAGGTCCATTGGGCCCGTACCCCTCAATGATCCTGTCAGGAATGTGGATCACCGGATCAAGACCCATCCACTGGAGATACTTAGCCAGTACCGCGGACGAGGTGGCGCCATCGACGTCGTAGTCGCCGAAGATTGCAATCTTCTTGCCTGCCTGGACCGCATCGGCCACGCGAGTGACAGCGGCGTCCATGTCGACCAGACTGCTCGGGTCCGGCATCAGAGTCTTGAGCGATGGTTCGAGAAACGCTGAAGCGTCTTCAGCGGCAACACCGCGCGCGGCCATGACACGGGCCAAAACGTCGGGCAGCCCGTGTTGTTGCGAGATCGCCATCGCGGCGCGGGTTTCAGCGGCGCTCAGGCGCTCCCGCCATGCATTGTCATTGGCGGAGCGGGCAACCCCGAGTACGAGCCGCCCTTTATCGTCTTCGCCAAATCCTGTCAGCATGCGTCCAGACTTAGTCCAGGTGGAACTTTTCCAGCTGAGTGTGCTGGGCCTTGATGTAGCGGACAGTCCCGGTTGAGGACCGCATGACCACAGTGTGCGTGGTGATATGATTGCGGCCGAAGCGCACGCCCTGCAGGAAGTTGCCGTCGGTCACACCGGTTGCAGCAAAGAGAACGTCCGGACCGGCCATTTCTTCCAGCGTGTATTTTTTCTTGATGTCGTCAATGCCCATGCGGTGTGCACGTTCGACCTGCTCGTCGCGGGTGATCACCAGACGGGACTGCATTTGACCACCGATACAGCGCAGGGCAGCAGCAGCCAGAACGCCTTCCGGTGCGCCGCCGATACCTGCATAAAGATCGATGCCGGTTTCCTCCGGATCTGTCGTGTGGATCACACCAGCCACATCGCCATCGCCAATTAGGCGGATCGCAGCACCTGTCGCCCGGATTTCTTCAATCAAACGTGCATGGCGCGGACGGTCGAGGACACAGGCCGTCACTTCTTCGATCTTGACGCCTTTTTCCTTGGCGACAGCGGCCAAATTGTCCGCAATCGGCGCATCCAGATCGATCAGGCCATCCGAATAGCCCGGACCGATCGCGATCTTGTCCATGTAGCTGTCCGGCGCATTCAAAAGGTCACCTTCCGGAGCCAGCGCGATGACAGCGAGAGAGTTCGGCAGGTTCTTTGCGCAGATGGTCGTGCCTTCCAGTGGGTCCAAAGCGATGTCCACTTTCGGGCCCTGCTTGGTGCCGACATTCTCGCCGATGTAAAGCATCGGAGCTTCGTCACGCTCACCTTCGCCGATCACCACCGTGCCGTCGATCGGAAGGCGGTTCAATTCACGGCGCATCGCATCAACAGCTGCCTGGTCGGCGGCCATTTCATCGCCATGACCGCGCAACCGGGCGGCTGAAACAGCTGCTCTTTCGGCAACACGCGCCAGTTCCAATGTCAGGATCCGGTCAAGCCCGCTGGCTGGCTGGTGTTCTGTGTTGGACATCAACATCTCCGCTTTTCCCCCGTTCCGCACGTCCGCGGGACGTTTGACTTACTTCAGTTTTTCGATCCGGATCATCTGAGGCTGTTCTGCGACCACGCCTTTCGACATGACTACATCCAGCGCTTCTTTGATGGCGATCTCGGTTGTTTCATAGGTGATCAGGATGACCGGTTGCGGCGCATCCGCACTGTCGCGGTCTCGGTCTTCTGCCGCTGCCCGTTTTTGAACGATGGACTCAAGCGAGATACCGGCATCGCCCATGCAGCGGGCAATCTCACCGAACGCGCCCGGGCGATCGTAGACCGACAACCGAATATAATAGCCACCCTCGTGAAGGCGCATCCGGGCTCGCTCATACGGAACCAGATCTGTTGCCGGCATACCAAGAACGGGTGTTTCGTCGCCCCGGGCAATGTCTGTAATGTCGGCAACCACCGAAGACGCTGTCGCGTTCCCGCCGGCACCCGGTCCAACCAGAACGATCTCCCCGACATAATCGCCGTCAACTGCTACCGCATTCAGAACGCCGTCGATCCGTGCAATCGCGGACGATTTCGGCACCATTGTCGGGTGAACGCGTTGTTCGATGCCCGTGTCGGTGCGCTGTGCAACACCGAGCAGCTTGATCCGGAAGCCGAGCTCGTCGGCAGCCTGGATATCGGCCGTTGTAATGGAAGTAATGCCTTCCATGAAAATGCTGTCGGCATCAATCTCGGTGCCAAAGGCAAGGCTTGTCAGGATCGCAAGCTTGTGTGCCGTATCGTTGCCTTCAATGTCGAAGGTCGGATCGGCTTCCGCATAACCAAGCCGCTGCGCATCAGCCAGGCAGTCTTCGAAGCTGATGCCTTCGGCTTCCATCCGTGTCAGGATATAATTGCACGTGCCGTTCAAGATGCCGTAGACGCGGCTGACTTCATTGCCAGCAAGAGACTCGCGCATGGTTTTCACGATCGGAATTCCGCCCGCGACTGCCGCCTCATAGTTGAGGCAGGCGTTGTTCGCCTCTGCGACGCGGGCCAGATCCACACCGTGTTTGGCTATCAAAGCCTTGTTGGCCGTCACGACATGCACACCGCGGCTAAGCGCTGCGCGAACGCTTTGCTCGGCCGGTCCGTCTTCCCCGCCGATCAGCTCAACAAAAATATCGAGCTCTGCTTCATTCGCCATGGCCACCGGATCATCGAACCAGGTGAAGCCGCCTGTATCAATTCCCCGGTGCCGCGTCCGGTTCCGGGCACTAACAGCTGTAACCGTCAAGGACCGACCGGTCCTACGTTCAATCTGGCCAGCGTGCTTTTCCAGGAGTTGCACCACGGACGCACCGACCGTTCCAAGGCCGGCCACGCCGATTTTCAATGCGTCTGCCATTCGGGAATTAATCCAATTCTATTCAGCGAGAAGTCTCAAGCGGGATGACGTTGTGCAGCTTTTGCTCCGCAGTTTCAAGGAACCGGCGGACATTTCTTGCCGCTTGGCGCAACCGCTGCTCGTTTTCAACGAGACCAATGCGGACAAACCCGTCACCGTATTCGCCAAAACCGATGCCCGGTGCGACCGCAACGTCGGCGCGTTCCAGCAGCAATTTGGAGAACTCCAAACTGCCGAGAGACCGGAACTTTTCCGGGATCGGGGCCCAGCAGAACATGCTGGCTTCCGGCGCTGGAATATCCCAACCGGCCCGGCCGAAGCTCTCAACGACAACATCCCGGCGCTTCTTGTAGATCTCACGGGTTTCACGGATACAATCATCCGGACCGTTCAGCGCCGCTGTGGCAGCAACCTGGATCGGTGTGAAAGCGCCGTAGTCAAGATAGGATTTCACCCGTCCAAGGGCGCCAATCAGGCGCTCATTGCCAACCGCGAAACCCATCCGCCAACCCGGCATGGAGAACGTCTTGGACAGAGATGTAAACTCGACGGTGACGTCCATTGCACCCGGCACCTGCAAGACAGACGGCGGCGGGGTGTCTCCGAAGTAGATCTCTGAATAGGCTAGATCCGAGAGAATGAAGATGTTGTGCTTGCGCGCAAAAGCCACGACGTCCTTATAGAAATCGAGGTCCGCGCAATACGCTGTCGGGTTGGCCGGATAACACAGAATGATCGCGATCGGTTTCGGCACAGAGTGAATGACCGCGCGTTCCAGCGCTTCAAAGAAGCCACTGTTCGGCTCAGCCGGAATGTTGCGGATCGAGGCTCCGGCCATCAGGAACCCGAACGTGTGGATCGGATAGCTTGGATTGGGGCTCAGGATCACATCGCCTGGCGCGGAAATCGCCTGGGCCATGTTGGCAAAGCCTTCCTTGGAGCCAAGTGTTGCAATCACCTGTGTGTCCGGATCGAGCTTCACGCCAAACCTACGGCCGTAATAGGATGCCTGAGCCTTGCGCAGACCCTGAATTCCCTTGGAAGCGGAATACCGGTGGCTGCGCGGGTCCTGAACGACCTCGGTCAGCTTGTCGACGATGTGCTTCGGTGTTGCCAGATCCGGGTTACCCATACCGAGATCAATAATATCCGCGCCCGCCGCTCGCGCCTTTGCTTTCAAGCGATTGACCTGTTCAAAAACATACGGCGGGAGCCGTTTGATTTTGTGGAATTCCTCCATTGGCGCGGATCCTTGCGGCTTGAAAATGGGTAATTCGCACCTGCGCGGTGAGCAGGTTGCGCGCCCTTTTAACAGGCCTTTTCAAGTTTCGCACCCATCTTTGAGCACCTAGCCACCTAAATGTGGGAACAGGTAAGTTTGGCCGGGGCCTGCCAAGAACGCCCGCGAGAATGGGTAAAGCGCGCCAATTAGAAGGCTCGGTAACGGGCAGCTATGCCGGATGGGGGTTATAAAAAGCGAATTGTGCGTCTTCAGTGCCAGAAAAAACCCTGGCCTTTTCTGCGGAGCCGACAACCGTTTTGCCCCGGCCGCACGCTTTGGCTTCGTACATAGCTCTGTCTGCAATTTCCAAGGCCTCATCCAGTCCGAGATCAAGCGGTACAGAACTGACGCCAGCACTTAGTCCAACCTGAACCGAACCCTCTGTCTCCTCCGAACAGGCAGCAGCGAAATGAGCCCGTATCCTTTCGGCAAGAATCCGAGCTTGGTTTGGCTCCATCCTGGTGGACAGAATGACAAACTCATCACCGCCCAGCCGGCCTGCAACCGTATCCGCCGGTCTTGTTTCCTCGCAAACCCGGCCGAATACTTGAAGGACCAAGTCACCGGTTGCATGGCCGTGTTTGTCGTTGACCCTCTTGAACTCATCAATGTCAAACCGGATCACCGTGAGACAGTTGTTTGCGCCGGAGACTGACGTGAACGTTGCCGCCCTTTCAAACACCGCCCGGCGGTTGGGCAATCCCGTTAGACAATCGCGATAGGCGGCCGATTTGAATTGCAAAAGTGATCGCTCGATCGGCATCGCGAGAGCGGTAAACATGGAAAGTACCATGGCAACCAGGATAAGCAGCAGTGCAATCAAAATGACATGACCGCTGATCGCTTCGAACAGCCCGTTTTCAGAGCCAAATCCAAGTGCGGTCAGCAAACTGAAATGCGCGCTCGTTTCCAGAGCTGCACTAAAAGCGTACACCTTCGGCGTGACAAGGTTTTCTGTATTCCAGCGCAAGCAGATTATGGCCGACCATGCGATGTAGAGGATCATAACCGGTTGTACGTAAGCCACCCGGCTGGACAATGTTGTCGCAAAGTCCGGAACCGAGCAGAGTAATAGCCAGACCCCGGCAAGCCCTGCAGCAATCCAAACGCGCAAAGGCTGGTGAAAGAAGGCCGCGACACCGCTGCGTCTCAGTCCAGTTGCAAAAAGGATAAGAAAATTCGCTGCAATGATGGTCAGGTCGTCAGGCAACACACCACGGAAGCTTATGAGCAGTGTGCCGATCGCCCCAAGCAGGAACGCAATAGACCACAGACCGAAGGACAAATGCCCTGCCCGGTCACGATGTTTCCAGAAGAAAAAAAGAAAGCACAAGACAGCACTGGCTGTCAGCTCAGCGACAACTAGGGAAAACAGTATAGTCTTCACATCAAGCACGAGCGCCCCCAAAACGCCGGGACCACATTTCTGCCCAACAAGGTATGTGCTCACCCGCAGGTGGCATACCAAAGTTTCAAAGTTATCCAAAGTTGTTTTACGTAACGGTACCCGCTATTTTTATCGGGAGGTGAAGTAAGGTGTATCCGCTGAGGCTATGATAAAACTGACACTCAGTGCCATTGTGAAAGAATAGACCAGAGCGTTAGAGGCAGTCCGCCGCACTCAGTGCTAAGGCCGTGTCGATCTGTTCACTGCTCGTCTGCGAGAGTTTTTAGATATTCTTCCGTCTCGGCCCGCTCCAACGGGTTGATCAGGCCTTTGGACTGCGCGGACGCGTTTGGCGGACCGTAACCCGTTGGCGGCTGCACGGTGCCTGATCGTGTTTTTTGGTCCGGGTTCACCGCTTTGACGAGCGGCGTGCCGGGGCCAACGGCGCAGGATTGGAGAATGGATGCCCCCAAGAACACCAAACAGAGATCGCGCCGCACGCGCATGATTGCCGTCTCCCTCAACTACAACTGTGATCATACTTCCATCGAAGTGTCACACAAGTCCTCTAGCACAGCGGCAATACGCGTTATGGAAACCAATCGACGGCGCCGGAACGTTGTGCCATAAATGAAACTGACGTTCCGAATACAAGCGCAAATAGAAACACATAACGCTGAGGAACCGCCCAACAGACTGCCGCCTCCAGACGGCAGTTAAGAAGACCGGAAGTCGGAGGAATCCCTGCTTATGGCTGATGACCGCCAGCATCCCATGTTGCAATACATCATCAACAATCCAGAAGCTTTCGCGCAAAATCTTGCGAAGACACTGGAAAATGCAGGCAAGGCGCTCGCTGCGTATATCGAGCCGCGCGAGCAAGGCAAGATTACGCACGAATCGACTGACGAACTCACCGGCGTGGTCAAGACACTCGCTCAAGTTGGCGAATACTGGGCGTCTGATCCGCAGCGGGCTCTCGAAGCGCAGGGCCGCTTGTGGAGCGGCTACATCGATCTCTGGAATTCGTCACTGAAACGAATGATGGGCGAACAGTCGGAGCCGGCCGTGAAGGCCCCGGTAACGGACAAGCGGTTTGCTGATCCCGACTGGGAGAACAATCAGTACTTCGATTTCGTCAAACAGATTTATCTCATCACCAGTCAGTGGGCCGAAGAGATGGTCCACGAAGCCCAGGGACTGGACGAGCACACCCGCCACAAGGCCGAGTTCTACGTCACACAGATTTCAAACGCACTCTCGCCGTCGAATTTCCTCCTGACCAATCCTGAACTCCTGCGTCTGACCATGGAGAGCAACGGCGAAAATCTCGTCAAAGGAATGGAGCATCTGGCCGAGGACCTGAAGACCGGCAAGGGCGAATTGAAGATTCGTCAGACAGATCCGTCAAAGTTCAAACTCGGTGAAAACCTTGGAACCACCAAGGGCAAGGTCATCGCGCAAAACGACGTGTGCCAGGTCATCCAGTATGACCCGACTACGGACACAGTCTTGAAGCGCCCCTTGATGATCGTGCCGCCGTGGATCAACAAGTTCTACATCCTCGACCTCAACCCGGAGAAATCCTTCATCAAGTGGGCCGTGGATCAAGGCCACACGGTGTTCGTGATCTCCTGGGTCAATCCGGACGAACGGCAAGCTCAAAAGAGTTTTGAGCACTACATGAAAGAGGGCATCCTCAACACACTGGATGTCATCAAGCGCGCCACCCGTCAGGAAGAGGTCAATGCAATCGGCTATTGTGTTGGCGGCACGCTCCTCGCCGTAACGCTGGCCTATATGGCGCAGACTGGCGACGACCGGATCAAGACGGCAACCTTCTTCACGACGCAGGTCGATTTCACCTATGCCGGTGATCTCAAGGTGTTTGTCGACGAAGAGCAAATCTCCATCCTGGAGAAGCGCATGGCAGAAAGCGGCTATCTAGACGGGTCCAAGATGTCGTCGGCCTTTAACATGCTCCGGTCCAATGACCTCATCTGGTCTTATGTGGTGAACAACTACTTGAAGGGGAAAGAGCCCTTCCCGTTCGACCTCTTGTACTGGAACTCAGATTCTACCCGCATGCCTGCAGCGAACCACTCCTTCTATCTTCGCAATTGTTACCTCGACAACAAGCTCTCAAAGGGCGAGATGGAAATCGGCGGCGAAACACTTGACCTGTCCAGGGTCAAGATCCCGATCTTCAACCTCGCAACCCGCGAAGATCACATCGCGCCGCCAAAGTCCGTGTTCTTGGGGTCTGGCTGTTTTGGTGGTCCAGTGGAATATGTATTGTCGGGTTCCGGCCATATTGCTGGCGTCGTCAATCCTCCGGTCAAGAACAAGTACCAGTATTGGACCGGCGGCGAAGCGCGAGGGACGCTCGAAAACTGGTTGAAAAACGCGGAAGAGCACCCCGGATCCTGGTGGCCCTATTGGGACGAGTGGATCCGCAAAAACGATCCGGCTGAAGCCAAGCCGCGCAAGCCTGGCGCCAACCGGGTCAAGATACTCGAAGACGCCCCGGGAAGTTATGTGATGAACCGGGTCTGAGTTCCAAAAAGAAGGCACGGATCTGAGCGATCTTTTCGTGCCTTCTTGTGTTTCCCCGGAAGCTTTCTCGCAGTAAGCGAGCTGCAACAGGCAGACAACGTTTAGAGCGCCACATCCAACGGTGTTCTGGTCATCCCGAGAAGTTTTGAGAACTTGTTGGCCGCCATAGGCCGGCCGAAATGGTAACCTTGCGTGGTCTCACACCGGCAGCTCAGCAGGAACGCTTGCTGTTTTGCTGTTTCGACCCCTTCGGCGACAACGTTTAGCCCCAGTTCCCGCCCGAGGCTGATAATCGCCCGGACAATTGCTCGGTCGCTTTCCTTGTATTCGAGATCCCGGATGAAGCTTTGGTCAATCTTCAGCCGGTTCAAAGGAAAATTCTTCAAAGCGACAAGGCTGGAGTAACCGGTGCCGAAGTCATCAATCGCCAAATGAATGCCGATCCGCCGGAAATCTTCCATCAAGGCGACGGCCTGTTCCACATTCTGGATAACAAGGCTTTCGGTAAACTCAAGTTCCAGATACCGCGCATCCAAACCGCTTGTGTCCAGCGCGGAAAACACATCTGACAAAAGAGCCTTGTCGCGGAACTGGTTCGCAGAGACATTTACCGCGATCGTTATGTGCGGAAGACCAGCGTCCTGCCAGGCTTTGTTTTGACGGCATGCTTCGTTCAGGACCCAGCGGCCAAGGGAAATAATCGCGCCGGTCTGTTCCGCAATCTCAATAAACTCGCCGGGCATTAGTCTCCCGCGTTCCGGGTGTGTCCACCGCACTAACGCCTCAGCACCGACAATCCGGCCACTCATCAGATCGATCTGTGGCTGATACTCCAGGAACAGTTCATTGTTGTTGATGCCCCGACGCAGCTCTTCAACCAGCTTCAGCCGGTTGACACCCGCCGGCGCCGTTTCCCGATCGAAAATGAAAAAATTATCCCGGCCCAGGTTCTTGGCTTCAAACATCGCCTGGTCGGCGTTCTTCAAAACTTCATCGGCCGTGTCGCCATCTAACGGGAAGACGGCTGCCCCGATCGAACAAGTCACGTGAAGCGTCAGCGTGTCCAGCTCGATTGTTTTCAAAATTTCAGCGCGCATGCGCGCCAGATAGTCCTTGAGTTCCGACTTATGCGCGGTAGGGCCATCTACGAAGAGGACAAATTCGTCCCCGCCGAACCTTATCGTCTCAAAAGTGGTGTTGTGGGATCCGAGGATGCGATCTGCGACAGTAGACAACACGTCGTCACCCACAGCATGTCCATAGCTGTCGTTGATGAACTTGAAGTTGTCCATGTCCACAAACACAACAGCGACCGGTTCGCCGGTCTGTCGGCTTGCTTCGATTTTAGCTTCCAGCTTCCGTTTGAACTTCCGGCGGTTCGGCAATCCCGTTAGCGGGTCATGAACTGCAAGATACCGGATCCTTTTTTCCGCCCGGTCGCGTTCAACCGCAATGGAAGCCAAATGCGCAGCTTCACGAACAATTTTCTCTTCCCGCTCTGAGGGGGCCCGAACATCGGTCCAATAGAATGCAAAGGTCCCCAACACCTTGCCATCCCCGGAGAAAAACGGAACCGACCAGCACGATTTCAGATCATATTCGCGCACAAGATCGACATACTCTGCCCAGAGCTCGCTGTCGAAAATATCCTCGACGAACACTGCTTCCTTTCGAAAAACAGCCGTTCCACAAGACCCTACTCTTGGGCCAATCTCTATGCCATCAACCAACTCCAGATAGCTCTGGGGCAAGTTCGGACCGGACGCAGACAGGATATGATTACCGCTGTCGTCCACCAGCATGACGGAACCCATGCCGCTTTCCAGCTGCCCTTCGATCATGAGCACGAGCGAATTCAAAACATCCTGCAGCGGCAAACCGCTCACAAGTTTCTTCAGGATCTCGTTCTGACCCCGCTGCAATTTCTCAGCGTTTTGGCGCTCCGTCACATCTCGGGAAATACCGACGATCCCGACAACATCACCGTTTTCTTTGCGGATCGGATATTTGGATGATGAAAACCACTTTTCGGTGCCGTCGGGCAAAAGGATACGGTCCATAATGTCGACCAAATCCCGGCCTTCACGCATCATGGACTGCTCGTCCTCATAGAACACCTGCCCGACCTCGGGTGGATGCAACTCCAAATCGGACTTGCCAATCAACTCAGCACTGGTTGACCGGCCCATATCTTCAGCGACCTTGTCATTTGCCATGACAAATCGCGACCGCCGGTCTTTTACATAGACATAATCGGAAACGAGGTTCACCAGCTGCTGAAGCCAGTCCAGATCGCCAAACATGTCCAGAGAGCTGTCAAAGCACGTTGTTGTGTTCAACTCTTCAAGTCTGGTCGCAAGGGATTTCATGGCTTGCCAATCGGCAAAACCTGTTGGGCCTTCGTTTCTTCCCTGAGACACCTGTTGATCCGTCATGGATCCGCCTTCAACCGCATCTGCATATCACTTTTTCTTGCAGACCATCCTAGTAACACATTCCAGACTGCCAAAGCGTTTACATGCATTAATACCGCACAAGCTCTGTGTGTTTGGTTTGATTTTCCGTTAATCCAACCCCAGAAACGCCGCATGAGAGCAAAACCGAACCAAAGCCTTGTCTGATTATTGTCAACTTTGCCAAGCCGCTTGCTTTTCCCGGTTTGCAAAACCCGTTTAGCGCGCGGTATAGGTTCTTACGAAGGGAAACAAATCCAGATCATGCACACACCGCCTCTGCTTCATTCTGATGATGGAAGACCTGCGCACTGGGCCGGGCCAACCGGGTCCGCGCGCTACACGGCACGGTCTGGTTCACCTGCCCCGGTAAAAGCGTCTGTCATGGCAGCGCGCATGATCGTCCCTGCATGTGCTGCGGCTGCAAGCTGGACGGCGCTTTGGATCGGCCCGTTCTATGCCGGCATTCTGGCACTCTGGACCTGTTGGGTTGTGGTGGCCCTGTCTCGCTACATTCCGATCAATGACTTGCGCTTGTGCCGGAAGGCCAGCTACGGCGAACGTATCTGGCTCAATCAATTGCGAGAAACCAAAGGTCAGCGAGGACCAATGTTGGGTCTTTATCTGACTGCTTGGACAGCGCTCGCTATCACCATCTTGGGTGGTTTGATGTTATCGCCGCTTGTGACTGCCACAGGTGTGATTGTCGCCATGATCACCCAGTACGTTTTGTGGAAGCAACTGTCTGCTTATTACAGCAAGAACAAGACAACCCATCCGCTCTACCGCTTCTGGGACGCACGAAAAGCCAATGACAACAACAAGTCATTCAAAGGCTTATCCGACGGACACATGACGTCCGATCTCGGCCGTCAACGTCAAAGACCGTCTGTCCGCTGACGCTGCCTTTCCGCAAGCAATCCGATATACATCAACGCCACGCTTGCGCCTGCAATTGATGTGATGTCGGCATGGTCATAGGCTGGGGCGACTTCAACAACATCCCCACCCACGAAGTTCAGATCCCCCAGCCGGCGCAAGATCATCAACGCCTCGCGGCTCGTAAGACCACCCGCAACAGGCGTTCCAGTTCCTGGCGCGAACGCGGGATCAAGGCAATCAATGTCGAACGTCATGTAGGCCTTGGCATCACCGACCCGGTCCTTGACCAGTTCGACCACGCCGTTGACCCCAAGCAGCTCCACTTCTTCGCCGTAAAGAATTTCGAGGCCGCAAGTTTCCGGCGCGTGCGTCCGGATACCAATCTGAATTGATTTTTCCGGGTCAATCAGACCTTCTCGAACCGCCCGGCCAACAAAGGTGCCATGATCGATCCGGTCTCCCTTGTCATCCCAGGTGTCCTGGTGCGCGTCGAACTGAACGAGGGCCAAAGGTCCATGCTTTTCGACATGCGCCTTCAACAAGGGATAGGTGACGAAATGATCGCCTCCGATGGAAAAGAGATGCGTGCCACTCTGCAGGATCTCTCGCGCCTGTGCTTCAATGTGGCCTGGGATATCCCGGTTGTGGCCATAATCAAAAACGCAATCCCCATAATCGACACAAGCCAGTGTTTCGAACGGATCAAACTCGAAGGGGTATTGCGGATCCCCATCAAAAATAGCCGATGCTCGGCGCACGCCCTGTGGTCCGAAACGAGCACCAGGCCGATTTGAAACGGAAGCGTCAAACGGAATCCCCCAGACGGCCAGATCGACCCCGGTCAAATCGCGGCTGTACCGCCGGCGCATGAACGACAAGACGCCGCCATAAGTCGGCTCGTGCGACCCTCCTTTCAGAGAATCACCAAGGAACGCATTGTCGGTCTGACGGGGCAAATCAACAGCCATGGGGCACCTTTATCAAAAGAACTGCAGGCACTTAACCGCAGTCTATCGACAACCTCAAGCATTCATTCAGACCCGGCCGCTGAAGAGATTTGCAACTTACCGTCAAAGTGAGAATGCCATTTCGGCGGCCCTCTCATGGAGGTCTTTCTTGAAATTCTGAATGTATCTCGCGTTGCCGCCCTCCCGGATCGCGTCTAAAAGGCCTTGCCTCGCACAGCGGGCTCCGGCAGCATAATTTCAGGGACATAGAGATTTGGCAGACACAACGGCAAAACTTCTGCGCGGCAGACTGCTGACCTTCACCTCCGCGCCCGGCGGCCCTGAGGACACATCCGCCTATACCTATGAAGACGATGGCGCGCTCCTGATTTCCAATGGAGTGATCAAGGCACGCGGTTCGTATGCCGATGTCAAAGCCGCAGCTTTAGAGCCATTTGAGGAAATCGACCACCGGCCGTATTTACTGATGCCCGGTTTCATCGATACGCATTTGCATTTTCCGCAAGTGCAGGTCATCGCCTCTTGGGCCGATCAGCTGCTGGACTGGTTGAACGACTACACCTTCCCGGCCGAGCAGAAATTCGCTGACAAAACACACGGTGACCGGATCGCACGTGGGTTCTACGACTGTTTGCTTGCAAACGGCACGACGACGGCGGTCGCCTACTGTTCCAGTCATCCGAATTCGGTCGAGGCGTATTTCGAGGAAGCCGGCCGCCGGGGCATGCTGATGCTCGGCGGCAAGACGATGATGGACCGGAATGCGCCGGAAGCCCTCTGCGACACTGCGGAAAGCGCCTACACTGACAGCAAGGTACTTTTGGAGAAATGGCATGGCAAAGGCCGCGCCCACTACGTCATCACGCCAAGGTTTGCGATCACTTCGACGCCCCAGCAGCTGGAAGCTGCCGGCACGCTCCTGAAAGAGTATCCGGACTGCCATCTGCAGACCCACATCAATGAGAACCACAACGAGATTGCCTTCACGAAGGAGCTCTACCCCGACGCAAAAGACTATTTGGGAGTCTATGAAGACTTCGGACTTCTGGGGCCCAAAACACTACTGGGCCATTGCATCCACATGAATGACCGGGAATTGGGCGTGATGCGGGAAACCGGTTCTGTCGCCGTGTTCTGTCCGACCTCCAATCTGTTCCTGGGCAGCGGTCTTTTCGACAAAAAACGGACAGAAGCAGCCGGCATAAAAACCTCGATCGCGACCGACATTGGCGGCGGCACCAGCTATTCCATGCTGCGCACGCTGGATGAAGGCTACAAGGTCCTGCAATTGCAGCGCCAGCGCCTGCATCCGCTTGAAACGTTCTACTGGGCAACGCTTGGTAATGCGAAGGCGCTGTCGCTTTCTGAAAAGATCGGCTCGCTCGACGTTGGTACCGACGCGGACATTGTTGTTCTGAACGCCAAAGCCACACGCCCAATGGCCTTACGGATGGAAACAGCTGAAACGTTGTCCGAAGAGCTGTTTGTTTTGCAAACCCTGGGTGATGACCGGTCCGTTGTCGAAACCTATGTGGCAGGGGTTCCGCAGAAACCTGCAGACCTCGACGCAGTCGGCCTCTAACGCAAAATTACGTATTGCCCGCAAGGCCCTGACTTTGTCTACTAAGAACAAAGTCTCGGCTTTGAAGGGGATGTTGTGGACACAATCACGAGCAATCTTAGCCATGATCCGCTACCGTTTTTTATCACGGCACCGGGCCAGACAGACACGCTGTTCATCGCGGTCAGTATCTTCATGGTCCTGGTGCTGGTCGGGTTCGGCGCGCTGTATTTCACAGTTCAGGCTTGGCCGGACCGGATGGCGTCCGGCATGGGCAAGACCCAGATCCAGATTGTCGGGCTGCTCGGCCTGTTGTCACTGATCACCTTCAACAACGCCTTTTGGGTTGCAGCTCTGTTGCTCGCCGCCATTCCAATTTCGCAGATAGTTTTACCAGTTAAGGTCAAATCGCTCCGTTATGGCCGGACCGGCAAGCGAAGGATCCGGTAATGCTTGAGCTGCTTTTCAGCGCCCTGATTACGATCCTTCCGGATTACCTTTATCGCCGCTACAAGCAGGGCAAGCGGCTTGGTCATGAGATCAACCTGTTCACAGTGTGGTATGAACTGCGTTGGGGCATCACGTCCTGTGCGGTGCTTGCGATCAGTCTGCTGACGGTGATTTTCTATTTTCACCCCACCACGACGAATGTCACCTCACTCTTCAGGACCGTTTCTATTCTCAGCGATCGACCCGGCCGGGTCGAAGAGGTCTATGTTGCCGACAACCAGTTTGTCCGCGCCGGAGACCCCATCTTCCGGCTCGATACGCAGCGGCAACAAGCGGCAGCCGAGACAGCGCGGCGCCGGATTGCCGAGGTGGAAGCCGCAATTCTGGTCGGACAAGCGGAACTCGCAGCAGCCGAAGGCAATATCGTTGCTTCTGAAAGTCAGTTGCGCCAGGCACAGGATGATCTCACGCGGCGCCTGAACCTGTCTGAGCGCAACCAGAATGTGGTCACCAAGCAGGAATTGGAGCGCCTACGGCTGTCGGTCGAAGGTCTAACCGGGTCGCAGGAAGCAATCAAGGCGCAGCGCGATGCGATCCAGACCCGGCTCCGGGTTCTTCTCCCGGCGCAAAAGTCGAGTGCCGAAGCGGCACTTGCGCAGGCGGAAACAGAGATCGAAAAGTCGACCGTCTTTGCCGGGACAAACGGTACTGTCCGCCAGTTCAAGCTCCAACCGGGTGACCTCGTCAATCCAATCCTGCGTCCGGCCGGTATTCTGGTCCCTGAAGGATCGGGCCGCGGCCGCTTTCAGGCTGGCTTTGGCCAAATCTCAGCTCAGATCCTCCACATCGGCACGGTCGTTGAGATTACTTGCGCCTCAAAACCGCTTGCCGTCATCCCGATGGCTGTCACCGAAATCCAGGATGCGATCTCAGGCGGTCAACTCCGGCCCACAGATCAGCTAATCGATATTCAGGATCGCGCGCGTCCCGGCACGATCCTGACTGTTCTAGAGCCTGTTTTCGAAGGTCATGCGGATTACATCCCACCCGGCAGCCGATGCATAGGCGTTGCGTATTCAAATCACGACAAGGCCATCAAGTCTGGTGAGATTTCCGGGTTCTCTGCCTTCCTGTTCCGGATCGTGGACGGGATGGGAATTGCGAATGCGCTCGTCATCCGCATCCAGTCCCTTCTGTTACCGGTCAAAGTACTGGTTTTTCCAAACTAGGCTCTGAGGGCACAGCCATTCTTACGGGTCTGAAAAGTCTAACTGCCAGTGCCAAAGATGCGAAGACAACAAATGCTGCGCCGCTCACGGCGTATACCGCTACAAAACCATAGCTCTGGAGTGCCGGAGTAAACACAAATGGCGACACGATCTGCCCTAAGAACATCGATGTTGTGATCATGCCGGAGACCGTTCCACGCCGAGCGGACGGTGCAATGTCGAGCGCGGCAAGAAACAAGGCCGGCTGGACGAACGCATAGCCAACGCCAATCAGTGCGCAGCCTGGAATGATGAACTCCCACGCTGGATACATCGCAAGCGTTGCAAAACCACATCCCATGATGAGAAAACCTGCCGAAAACGTGATTGGGAGACCGAGACGGCCGCGGATCGCTGCAAACTTCAACGCAGTGAAAGCGCCCGACAGGGTCAAGGCGCCAAGCCCGAGCGCTGTGCCGGTCGCCCCGTCAAATCCTGATGTTTCAAGATAAAACGGCAATTGGCTTGGCATCAGAAAAAAGATCATCACGGTCAGCATTGAAAGACCGGCAAGCCCAAAAGCATAGACCAGCCACGATCCGGCTTGCGCAGCTGATACTTCGGTTGCCGCACTGGTTAAGGATGTGGACACGTCGTGTGCGGGTTTCCGGTTCCGATACTCCTGTTTCATAACCGGCCAGAGCAACGGCAGCAGCAGAAGAGGCAACGCATAAATTACAAAGGGCAAACGCGGAGAAACGCCGGCCAACAGACCGGCTCCGCCAATAAACAAAAAACCTCCGAAATTAATCGCAACAACCTGCCCTCCCATAAAGGCGCTGCGGCGGTTGCCCTGAAACAAATCCCCGGCAAGTGCGACCTGCGCGGTCATCGTAAAAGCAAGGGCGACCCCAAGCAGAAGACGGCTTATAAGGATGGCAGTCAGATCGTTCAGATAGGCACCGGCACTGCCCGACAGTGCGAACACCAAAACACCGGCCATCAGCAGCCAGCTTCGCCCGAAGCGGTCAATCGCAAGACCGGCAAGCGGTGCAACAAGAACCACGGTCAAGGACGGCGCCGAGACCAAAAAGCGGACCAGATAAGCTGCGCCCGGCTCGCCTGAAAAACTGGCTTCCAGCGCAGGCAAGGCAGGACTGATCGTGGCATTTGCCATGATTTTTAACGAGGCTGTCAGAAGCAGCGCCAACGCAGTTACATCGCGCCAAAGCGATGTTTCCGGCCGGCCATTTGTATAAGTCATGTAAAAATCCTCTTGCATGACGACTGAGTTGGCTGCAGCCTACAAGTTCAAGTCGACTTAAGGTCAAGAGATGAAATTACTCGATATTTCGGAAGTTGCGCGCCAGTCCGGGGTCGCCGCATCAGCGCTGCGCCACTATGAGGAAAAGGGTCTGATCCATTCCGCCGGCAGGCGTGGCCTGAAACGGCTGTTCGGACCGGAAGTGCTCGATCAGCTGGCCGTCATCCGGCTCGGCAAAGCCGCCGGTTTTTCGCTGGAGGAGATCAAGGGCATGTTCGGACCGGGCGGCCGCCCGTCCCTCTCCCGCTCGGTCCTGCGCACAAAGGCGGACGATCTCGATGATCAGATCACCCGGCTGACATCCTTGCGGGATATGATCCGGCACGTTGCCGACTGCCCTGCACCGCGTCACATAGAATGCCCGAAGTTTCAAAAACTCATCCGGATCAGTGCCCGAAGGAGCGCTGTGAAACCCAGCAAGTTCTGAACTCTACAAGTAGTGGCTTAGCGGCGGTTGAAAAAGAGAATGACCTGGCGGGCTTGACGCTGGAAGATGCTTGGCCCTGCGGGTCTGCCGTCCCCGGTCTCGACCGACCGGATCACCGAGCGCACCAGGAAGATGGCCGCAACGCCAAAAATCACACCGCCTGCGGCCTGACCGATCAGCACCCCGGGAGCTCCCCAGATCGATCCGCAAATCATGACGAGCGGGATGGTGCCAAGCGTATGACGGCCCCAGTTCATCCAGGTCGAATAGAACGGGCGCCCCAAATTGTTGAAGAATGCGTTGGAGACGAAGAGAGCTCCGTTGAAGAAGAATGCCAGGGCCAAAGGACCGCAGAAAAGATAGATCAGCGTCAGGGCCACACCCTGCACCTGAAACAAGGCAGCGATCGGCTCTCTTAAAAGGAATAGCACCAGGGCGGCGAACGCAACCACCAGGGCCGTGAACAAAAGCGCATCCCGCAAGACGGTGCGAACCCTTGTGTAGGCCCCTGCTCCATAATTCTGCCCGACGATCGGCCCCACGGCACCGGAAAGCGCAAAAATCGTGGCGAAGGCAAGCGGGCTCATCCGGGCGACGACAGCCATTCCGGCAACCGCATCTTCACCGAACTCCGCCATTGAGCGGGTGACAAACGCCTGACCGACAGGGGTCGCCAATTGGGTGAGAATTGCAGGGACGGCGATCGCTGCGATCGGCGGCAAAGCTTTCATGAAAGCGGATTTGCCCGGAAGGCTCAGACCGCCGTAATACTGAAAGATCGGCCAGATGGCGAAGACAGCCAGCGCGATGCGGGACGCTGCACTTGCAAGGGCGGCACCGGTCAACTCAAGACCAAAGCCAAAGATCAGGATAGGATCCAGAACCGCGTTCACCAACCCGGCGATGATCGTGCAGGACATCGCGCGCCGGGCATCCCCGTGGGCCCTCAAGATGGCGCCCCCTGCCATGCCCAACAGCAAAAACGGCAAGGTTGGAACAATGATCGACAGGTAATCAACGGCAAGTCCGTGGGTCGCGCCGGTCGCTCCAATCAGGCTGACCAGAAAATCCAGCCCGAACCAGACCAGGGTCGCAAACACAATGCAAAACAGGACGCCCCAGCCGAGTGCTGCTGATGCCCTGCTGCGCGCATGTTCCTTGTCTCCCTCGCCGAGCGCCCGGGCCACCAATGCACCGGCTGCAATCGCAACCCCGATGTTGAAGGATGTCGTGAAGAACAGGATCGCGCCCGCATAGCCAACCGCCGCCGCCAACTCATCCTTACCCAGCATCGAGATGAAAATCATATCGACGAAATCAACGGCGAAGATTGCCATCAGTCCAACGGACGATGTCAGCGACATCACGGTCACATGACGGAACAGGTTGCCGGTCAGGAATTTGGCTTGGGACATGAGCACAGACGGTTCGCCAGGACTCAGACAGCGGTCCCTGCGCGCGTCATGCCACGGGAAGGTCCTATGTGCAAATCATGACTGAAGCACGAAGTGCACATCGTTAAACTCAGCCCGGTATGCCGAGACCTCGCCCGCAAGAGTGACCGGATCGTTGGTCTTCAGGGCACGTGCGATCAGACCCGCCAATTTTGGTGCGTCTTTGGCGGTCACGCCTCTGCGCACCAATTCCGGGGTTCCAATTCGCAAACCGTTCATGTCTCCCTCAACCGGTGCAATCGGAAGACCGATCCCACAGGCAAGGAAACCTGCTTGGCGCAGTTTTTTCGAAGCTGCTTGCCCGCCACCGAAACTGGCTGCCTCGACTGCGAACTGATGGGACTGGGTAAATCCCTTTCCTGCGCCGAAGACTGTCACGCCATTCGCATGCAGTTCCTTTGCCAATTCTTGAGACAGAGCGATCATCTCGGCCGCATAAGCTTCGCCATAGGCCTTCCAGTCCAACATGGTTACCGCAAGCCCGGCCGACTTGGCCGCATCAAAGTTTGCCGTCATGCCTGGAAAGGCAATCGCATCCAACCGTTCTGCCAGATCGGCCTCATTGGTGACCAGCAATCCACCTGCCGGTCCGCCGAGGCTCTTGTAGGTGCTCATGGTCATCATATGAGCCCCTTCCTTGAGCGGGTTCGGCCAGGCCTTGCCGGCAATGATCCCGCATTGGTGAGCTGCGTCGAAGAGAACCTTGGCCCCGTTCGCGTCTGCAATTTCGCGGATTTCCCGGACCGGATGCGGAAAGAGATTGAGGCTGCCGCCAATGGTGATCAGTTTCGGTTTCACGCGGTCTACCAGTTCCTTCAACCCATCAAGATCGACCGTGTAGCCATCTGCGCTCACCGGCGCTTCGTGAATACTAAGACCATAGAGGCCGGCACATCCAGCTTGGTGATGGGTCACGTGACCGCCGATGGACGCGGGCGGCGCAATGATCGTGTCGCCCGGACGGCAGGTCGACATGAAGGCATAGAGATTGGCCAGCGCGCCGGAGCCAACCCGTATTTCGGCGAACTTCGCCTGAAACACTTCCGCGCAGAGTTCGGCGCAAATGACCTCGATTTCCTCGATCGCTTCCAAACCCATTTCATATTTGTCGCCCGGATACCCAAGCGACGGCCGCGACCCGAGCCCGGAAGCGAGCGCAGCCTCCGCCTTTGGGTTCATGACGTTGGTCGCCGGATTGAGATTGAAGCAGTCGCGGTCATGGATCTGGAGGTTCTGTGCGATCAACGCGTCGATGCGCGCCTGCGTCTTTTCCAGATTGTTTGAGGCGGTCCGGGCCGCCAGCTCCTGAACATAAGCCTCACAGGCCTCCGGCACCCAGTTTCTTCTTTCCAATGCAGTCATTTCGCTCTCCCGCGCTGTTGATTGGAACGAAAGCAAATGCGGGTGGAACCTGCAAACGAGATTTGCTAATTATTTGCCCTAGTAATTCTATGCCTCATTGGATCTGTTATGGCCGTTGCCCCTCCGCGACCCAAGATGCCGCCGCTCAACGCTTTGAAAGCCTTCGAAGCAGCGGCGCGCCTCAACAGTTTTTCAGCTGCCGCCGACGAGCTATGTGTTACGCCGGCTGCGGTCGCACAGCAGATCAAAAGCCTCGAAACCTGGACAGGCAAAAAGCTGTTCAAGCGCAACGCCAAAGGTGTTCAGTTGACACCTTTGGGCGCGACCGTCTTGCCCGGCTTCATAGCGGCCTTCGACACGATGGCGTCTTCGGTGCAAACCCTCAGGGCAACCGCCAACCCGCTGGACATCCGGATCGCGGCCACACCGAGCATCTCGCAACTATGGATCTCGCCGCTCCTGCCGTGTCTGAGGGCTACAATACCGGACCTCTCCCTCTCCCTGACGGCCATGGAAGAGCCGCCAAATCTTGCGCGCGAACCCTTTGATCTTGCGATCTTTTTTAGCAGCGCATCAGATGACTGCAGCAATGAAATCTTGATTGGATCGGACACGATATATCCAGTGTGCTCGCCTGAGACTGCGCAAAAACTCCGCACCCTGGATGATCTTGCGAGTACGACGTTTCTATATGATACCGCCTGGAAATCGGACTGGGAGACTTGGCTCTCGCACATCTCGGAGGGCAAACGGCTCCTAAAATCAGGCCCGGAGTTTTCTCTTTATGCGCTGGCACTGCAGGAGTGCAAGAATGGCGCAGGCGTCTTGATCGGACACGACTTGCTGGTGCGGCAGGAACTAAAGACTGGAAATCTGGTTGCTCCGTTTCCGGCAACAGTCGCCCTGCCGAAGAAACTCATCATCAAAACGCTGCATCAACTGGATCCAAATTCTCCGCTCGGGACGGTCGTGGAATTTTTGAAGAAGTCAGACCCTCATGCGGCTTAGGCTCGCGCTTTGCGTTCATTGAGGCGACGACTGTTCGTCTCGATCAGATGATCTCGTCTTCATCGAACATCGGATCGTCCTCGAGCTGGTTGCTGAGGTTTTCCAAAGTGCCCTCCGCCCGAGGAACGGACATTACACGCCCAAGGTGAAACACGGCATCGCCCTCGTTGACGACCGGCATGACAGCGCGGCCAACAATCACCCCGTCAAACGGCGCAATGATATCTTGTTCCCGCTCGCCGAACGGATCGGATACCGCGCCCAAAACGGTGCCCTCACGCACCAGTTCTCCGTCGGCTTTAAAGATCCGCAACAATCCACCCATCGGCGCCCGCAGCCACTTACTGGACCTGCACACCCAGGGGCCCGACTTTGGTTTGGAGATCCCCTTGGCGGTCAGCATTTTGAAATGCCGCATGATGCGCAACACACCGGCGACACCGGCGCGAACGGACAACTCATCAAAGCGCAGTCCCTCGCCCGCTTCGAACAGAAGGACGTCCTTGCCGGCATCTGCAGCGGCTTGGCGCAGCGATCCGTCGCGGATGGGCGAACGCATAATAATCGGAGAGCCGAAAATTTTGGCGAGCTCCATGGTCCGCTCATTGTCCGGAGAGACCCGCACCTGAGGATAGTTGATCCGGTGGATCGCAGCAGAGTGCAGGTCAATGCCGAGATCCGATCTCAGCACGATCTCGTTCATGAACTGGTGCGCCAGACGCGACGCCAAAGGCCCGCTTGCAGAACCTGGAAACATGCGGTTCAGGTCGCGCCTGTCCGGCAGGTATCTGGAGTGGTTGATAAAACCGAAGGCGTTCACGATCGGGATCGCCAGCAAAGTGCCGCGCATTGCGGCAAGGCCTGGCGCCTTCAACAAACGCCGGATGATCTCAACGCCGATGACTTCATCGCCGTGCACACCACCGCTGACAAAGATCGTTGGTCCGCTGCGTTTGCCGTGGACCACGTGCACGGACATCGTGACCGGTGTGTGATCTGAGAGCACGCTAACGGGAACATCGACTGTTTGCCGGGTTCCTGCCGGAACCTTGTATTGCCCGATCTCGAAAACCGCGCGCAGTGCCATCAACCGCTGCCCTTCGTTCTGGTCGCGCCAGATTTCGCGTGCTTTTCCATGTACTCGATGATCTTGCCAGCGATATCTAGCCCGGTTGCTTTTTCAACGCCTTCCAAGCCCGGAGACGAATTGACCTCCATGATCACCGGCCCATGGTTGGACCGCAGCATATCGACGCCGCACACGTTCAGCCCAAGGCTTTTGGCCGCGCGAACGGCCGTTGCCCGCTCCTCACTGGACAACTTGACCACCTGCGCAGATCCGCCGCGGTGCAAGTTGGAGCGGAAATCGCCTTCCGCCCCCGTCCGCTTCATGGCAGCGACCACCTTGCCGCCAATCACAATTGCCCGGATATCGGTGCCACCGGCTTCCTTGATGAATTCCTGCAGCATGATGTTCACGCCGGCACCGCGAAACGCCTCGACAACGGATTTCGCCGACCGGTCGGAATCCGCTAGAACCACACCGATCCCCTGCGTACCTTCCAAAAGCTTGATAACGATCGGAGCCCCGCCTGCAAGCCTCAAGACTTCTTCTGTCTGTTTCGGATCATGGGCAAAAGTCGTCACTGGAAGCCCAATGCCATCACGGGCCATCAACTGCATGGAGCGCAGCTTGTCACGCGAGCGTCCGATCGCGACGCTTTCATTAAGCGGGTAGACGCCCATCATTTCAAACTGCCGCAGGACCGCCATGCCATAAAAGGTTACAGATGCTCCAATCCGCGGAATAACGGCATCAAATCCAGTCAACTTCTCACCGTTGTAATAAACTTCCGGCCGCCGCGACGCGATGTTCATGTAACACCGTAAGGTGTCGATGATTTCCAGCTCATGTCCGCGCGTTTCCGCGGCCTCTTTCAGACGTTGGTGCGAATAGAGTTTGGCGTTCCGGGCCAGCATTGCAATTTTCATAATACGTCCTTTCAGCTGAATTCGTCATTTCTCGCTGATCAAATAAGCGCGGCGGGTATGGACGGCGATGGCATGATTTTTCAAAGCAGAGCGCCCGACGATCATCGGGAACGTCATGTTTGTGCGATCGGATAAAGAAACATCTATGGTCCAGGTTCGCGTTCCAAATCGCGCCCGGGTCCGGATGATGATCCGCTCTTCGGGGATACCGCTTGTGTTCTTGATCCACCGGTCAGAATGAATTTTTGCGGTGGCGTAGTGGTCGCCCTGTCCATCCGCGTCCAACGTCAGGAAACGGACCCAGGGTTCCCCATCCTGTTCAAAGTGTTCGATTTCACTGACATGCAGTGCAGACGTCCGCGCGCCCGTATCAATCTTCGCTTTTACGCCGAAAAGATCCAAATCAGGCAAGCTGACTCGCTCCATCCATCCAATGATTGTGAGCGGGCGTTCCTTGCGCTTCGGCGTGTCCGGTTCTGGTTTGTCCGTCATTCCATCCATGACCACCCTACTGTTGCAAAGCGCTGCCGGGACTACAACCCATCTGGGCCGATCAATCCGTGCCGGACACACACAGAGCTGCTCGCCACCACAAGTTTGATGCGGCGGTTCACTGCTGTTCGAGTAAAATGATAGTCTTGCCCCAAGGCGCCTACTGCCCAACATCATGTCCATTATTTGCGATCAACAGCAAGCGAATTCTTTGTTCATTCGCAATAATTTGCAGCGGATAGGCGGAGCTGAATTTCATGATCAGAAACACAGAACAACTAAAATCGTCGCTCTGATACTTAGCTGAAGAGATTCCCTCTTTTCGAAGCGCGCGGCCAGCAGCGCTTGCTCCAATTTCCAAGTGCGATTGCCGTCAAAATCATCATTCCGTTTACGTCAAAAAGAACCTTGCCAGACGAGATATTAGTTCGTATATAAACTAAATTAGTCCACATACGAACCAAATAGATGTCCAAGAAACTTCGCGTTTTCTATCTACTGCAAGTCGCTTACTCGGCCGTTTTCCGCGCGGCAGATCACCGAGCCCGGCAAAACACGGGGCTTACGATCACACAGATCGCCGTCCTCTTTCTGCTCAACGAAAAGGACGGCCAGCCGGTTTCCGAAATCGCAAACCGTCTTTCCATGGGGAAGTCCAGTCTCACCGGGCTGATCGACCGGATGTGCGAGAAACACCTGGTCAGGCGCAGTCCCTGCCCGGTCGATGGACGTGTGACAAGGGTCTATCTGGAGGAGACCGGCCGGACGGCAGCGCAAGAAGCAGGCCTCCACACGCGCCATTACAACGCCGCACTGCTTGCTCCGTTCTCGGAAGATGAGCAGGACGTCATCGGCCGGTTCCTTAACCATCTTGCCACCAACGCCGACACCATCATCAACGGGCCAGGTACAGGTCAATCCGATGGGCCGGACACGGACAAAGGCCAATCCCCGTCCTGAAGGAGCTGAACCATGAGCACCGTCCAACCCCAATCCCTAACCTTTCAGGCAGAAGACGGCTGGCAGCTGACCGGAGACCTTTATGTTGGCCCTTTGCCGAAGGTCGCTATTGTGGTCTCGTCAGGAACCGGATTTCCGCGGCGGTTCTATAGGCATATGGCAGCTTACATGGCCGAACAGGGCGCTGTCGTTCTGACCTATGATTACCGGGGGATCGGCGGGTCCAGGACAGCCTCGATCGCCCAGTCCGCAATCGATTTGCCGGACTGGGGCCGTCTTGATATGCCGGCCGCAATTGATGTTCTGGAAGCGCAAGCCCCGGACCTGCCAATCACGCATTTGGCGCACAGTGTGGGTGGACACTTTCTTGGCCTGATGCCGAACCACGACAAGATCGCGCGCAATGCTTTTCTGGCCGTCAGCACGGGATACATCGGCCACCACGCGGCCCATTACCGCCCGATGGAGGCCTATTTCTGGTGGGGTTTGGGCAGTTATTCCTTGCTGCGCCATGGTCAGTTAAAACCGATCGGCGGATGGCGCGGAGAAGCCCTGCCGCCGGAGGTCTTCAAGACATGGCGCAGGTGGAGCCACAGGCCGACCTACTTTCAAAAGGACTTTGAGACCGCGCTGGCACCGCAGCACTATGATCAGGTTCGTTCGCCGATCCGCAGTTGGCTGTTTACAGACGACCCGATTGCAACACCCAAGGCCCATGAAGTCCTTCTGGACGCATACCCAAATGCGCCCAAGTCCCTGACCTTGACCTCCCCGAAAGACCTCAACGTCAAGCGGATCGGGCATGAAGGCGCCCTCAAACCAGAGTGCGCGCCCCTTTGGGCCGATGTGTTCGAATGGCTGGCAAACGGCTCAGAACATTAGAGCACCAGTCTTTAGGCATGTCACCGGCAATCGCCCGGCAATCATTGGTGCTCAATTGTCGGGACCGGTTTTATCGCGTGGCGTATTGCCGGATCATGTGGCCGCCGTCGACATCCAGAACATGGCCGGTCGTGAAGGTGTTTGCCATCAAGAACAATGCAGCTTCCGCAGCTTCGTCGACTGTCCCGACCCGGCCCAGCGGCAGGGACTCGCCCGTTGCTGCATACATTTCCTCTCTTGCAGCCTCCGGCACAGCCGCATAGGCATCAGAGCGGATCATGCCCGGAGACACGCAATTGACCCGCAATCGGGAACCGAGTTCTAAAGCCAGTCCATAGGTGAGGCTCTCCACAGCGCCGTTGACCGCGCCCAGACCGGAGCAGTTCATTCCGGGCCTCCGGGACAGGACACCACTGAACAACGTGATCGACCCGCCATCGCGAAGATGTGGCAGCGCTGCCTTAGCCGTCAGATAGGGGCCGAAGAATTTTGCATCGAACATGGCCCGGAGTGGGTCCTCTTGCAAATCGGAGAACGCTCCGTGGGCCGCACTCGACGCGGAAATCACAAGATGATCAATCGGACCAAGCCTATCCGCCCATGCGGCTCTGGATGTCGCATCCGTCATATCCAACGGCAGCACGGTCATACCCGTTCGGCTCTCCGCAACGCTTTCGAGTTTCGCAGCATCCCGGCTGGAAATGATGACGTCAGCGCCCTGCGTCAGCGCGCTCTCGGCAACAGCCCGACCGATCCCCGAACCGCCACCGACTACCGCTACTCTTTTTCCTTCAAAAATGGACATTACGCGCTTTCCTTTTGCCGGTTTACCGAATGGCTTTGACTTCGGGCTGAATGAAATTGAAGACCGTGTGCGGATCCCGGCCCGCAAAAAGGAATTTGATAACAATGGCGGCCGCAGCTTCCAGCTGGTAGGCATGCGCGTTGCTGCCGAGCCGCAGCGGTTCGGAGCCAACATCGGCAATCAGCCCGGCAACGATCTCATCAATCTCCTCATCGGACGTATAGAGCGTGACCAGCTGACGGCCGTCATAGATCATGTTCGGGTCTTCCCAAACGGCGACTTGCGCCATGTTGTAGGCCTTGGCGACATTAGCTCCCGGCAATGCGTCCGCGATCGCCTGGGTTAAAGACCGGCCATCCTCACGGGTCGTCAAGAAGGTCTCGATGCTGACCGGGTTGTTGATATCAATAACCGTCTTGCCCTCAAAAGCGGCCGGTCCACCGGCGTTTTCTATGGCAGAAAACACATCTTCCCAACGTGTTGCCAAAATAATCACGTCTCCAAAATGGGCCGCTTCCTGAGCGCTTCCAGCGCGAACACCAAGGGAGCTAGCTGCGGCTTCAGTCTTGTGCAGATCCCGGCCGGACAGCATCACCTCGTGTTTGGCGGCCCACTTGCCCGCCAAGGCCTTTGCCATCCCGCCGGCACCAATAAATCCGATGTTCATAACCATCTCCTGTTGTTTGATGGCTTGAACATGGTGTGAAGACTGTCATAAATAAAATCGTAAAATTGGATCTTAGGTATAATCCGAGTGGATATAAAACAGACTGAGCTTGGGCTTCTCCTCGCCCTTCATGCCCTGCTGGACCATGAGAATGTCTCACTGGCCGCGAAACAGATCGGTATCACGCAACCTGCGATGTCGGCGCAGCTCAAGCGGCTCCGCGACCTCTTCAACGATCCACTTCTCGTGCCGTCCGGCCGGCGCCTGGTGGCGACCACGCGCGCACGTGCTTTGCAGAATGACCTGCACGCCCATCTTCAGGGCCTAAACGCCTTGGTGCGCGATCACACGGTTTTCGACCCGGCATTGAGCGAAACAACGTTTCGTCTGATCGGGACCGACTATGTCCATGCCGTTTTGGCCGCGCCCGTTCAAAAGATGCTGGCGGCGGAAGCCCCGGGTGCGCGGGCGGCATTTTTGGCCTTCGATCCGAAAACGCTCTGGTCATCGCTCGAAGTCGAAACGGCAGACCTTGCGCTTGCAACGGGCATGTCTTTGCCGGAGGCAAAAAGACAATCAGCGCTCACAGAAGATTTTCAGGTGATCATGTCCAAGACGCATCCTCTTGTGGGACAGCAAATGACACTTGAAGGATTTTGCGCTTTCCCGCATATCCTGGTGTCACCGGAAGGCGGTGGCTTCATTGGAGCCACAGACCGTGTCCTCAAAGAGACCGGTCACAAGCGCCGCGTTGCGATCTCGTTGCCGAGTTTTCTGCTGGCTCCAGCACTTGTATCCAGCTCCGATGCGCTTTGCATGATGCCGAGCCGTCTCGCCAAACTGTACGAAAGCAATGTGGCTTGCAGTCCATCGCCCTTCCCGTCCCCCGTCTTTGATGTCGATCTGATGTGGCATCCGCGCCGCCAAAACGACCCCGCCCACAAATGGTTCCGCGGACAGGTCCGTCGTTTGGCGCAAGGTCTTTGAACAAACCTTTGTAAGACTGTGATGGACGGAGATAAGTTCTCGCTCGGCAGACCTCTCTGATCTGGAGTGTCCAGCCAGTATACAAAGGCTACTTTGTCGGCCCGCTCCCGACCCGCGCTCTAACACGGGGTCCATCGGCCATACCGAGGCATACAACGATTTCATCAGCTCTTGGTGCGTCGGCAAGGCTAACAGTCATTGTGTCAATGTGGTCGAACGACCAAGCCTCATCCTTGTGGCCAAGCGGCAGATCCACTGCAACACCCATTGCACCCACTTTGACATTTGATGGCATCAGGGCCTGACCGCCACCGATTTGGCTCCGCACCGGTTTGCCAAACCTTGGGTGCAACAATGCCGCTCCATGTTCGGCGATGCCGTCAAGACCGACAATTGCTGCCTTGCCATAGGACACTGCTGGACCGCCAAGGCTTTTCACAACGTCAGCTGCAAGCTTTTCGCCCAACATCGCTCCGCTCTCAAAAAGCGCAGAAAGATCGTCTTGCTCCAGACCAGCAAAAGGGTTTTGAATCACGGCCATCGCCGCGCATCGGATCTGTGGCGTAGACACAACTCCGGTTTCATCGGTTTCAGTCAACTCACGGATTAAAACGGTTTTCCGGATGTGCATTACGTTTCTCCTTTGACCAGTCGTTCCGCACCCTGTCTCTGAACCAAGCGGAATGCTAGGGCAGCAGGAACAACTGCAGCAAACAAACACATTCCAAAGATCAGCGCCGCACCCGGGGTGCCAACACTATCGAAAATTGCGCCAGAAACCGGCGGGGCCGCGGTCATGATGGCGTAGTAGATGGTGAAAAAGATCCCCATTCCGAATGCTCTGCGTTCCGGGGCAACAGCCTGGCCGGAAAGTGCCATGATGATCCCGGCCGGCGCCATACCGATCAGGCCGAAGAGCAAACTCGCGAAAAGTCCGGCAGAGGGAACGTGCAAGAGCACAAGTGCCGCGATGGCGCCTGTCATGCAGATGATCAGAACAAGGTCCCTGCGGCCGAACCGATCCACGATTTGACCGCATATGGCCCCTGATACGATCATCAACCAGCTCCCAACGCTGATTACGCCCGCGGCAGCGATACTCGACAAGCCATGCACCTCAAGCATCTTTGGGCCAAAGCTGAGATAGACAACATAGCCTGCGTTAAAGACGGCCCATGCGACGCCCGCACAAACGATGAGTGCCCATTCCGTTCGCGATAACTGGAATGCCCCTTTTGATGCAGGGCCGCTGTGTGTTTCAGGTGGGCGGTAAAACATCAGGACAGCGACAGCCGCGAGCGCGCAATAGAAGGCGGCGGACAAAAATGGCACCCGCCATCCATGAACTTCTATGAGCCAGGCATAACCCGCTTGCCCCATCGCGATGCCAAATGGCCAACTCATGACGAGGATACTCATCGCAGTTGCGATTTCGCGTCCATCGAACCAATCGGCAACCATCTTGGTAAAGTACAAATTTGCGAACAGGAATCCTGCCCCTGCCATAAGCCGGCCAAGGGCAACCAGAGTGGGATCGTTCGCCAACCCGCACATGACGCCGCCAAGGGCAAGTGCGGCAAGGCCGCCACCCGCCAGCAACCGATCAGAAGCGTAACGGCCAGAGAAACCTGCCGGAAGGGCGAGAAACAGGCCTGGCGCCATAAACAAACCGATCAGCAAGCCAACTTCGGCATAGACCAATCCGAAACTCATTGCGAAAGCGTCTCCACTCGACGCCATGGTCTGAAATTGCAAGCCGAGCCCGACCCGGGCAAAGAAGAGGAGTGATAGCATCCGCCAGCGCATCGCTCACCTCCAATCGGATGCAACAATGAACTGCTGCTCTTGCTTGACCGTCATGACGCTTCTCCTTGCCACACCATGACGAAAGGTTATCAAGCGGCGCAATTTCCAAGTATCATGCGAATGCAGTATTTTATGCGAAGAGATGCAGTATTAGTCTGACGCAAATGCCGGGGCACTGGCTGTGTTAATCGGGAAATGGCACGAGAAATATGAAAAACTCTATGAAGCCGGCGTCCGATATTCTCAGCCCACGTGAGTTTGAAATCGCGAGCAGCTATGCGGACGGTGACACTTATCAAAAGATCGCCGACCGGCTTTGTCTCGCACCGTCTACAGTCCGCACGCACCTTGCAACCGTCTACCGCAAGCTGGAAGTTTCCTCAAAACTTGCACTGCTAGCCCGGCTGAACGGGGATCAACCCAGCAACGAAGACCAGACGGACCATGCGGCCGTCATATCGGAATTGGCCCTCAGTCTGGAAGAAGCCTTGCGCCGAGAGCGCACGATGGCTGAGGTTTTAAAAATCATCAGCCGATCACACGGGGATATCGACGCCGTAATGGCCGCGATCCTCGGCTTTGCTCTGGAGTTGTGCGAAGCCGAATTCGGGGTTCTCTTCGAACACCACGGCAACAATCAATTTTCCGCCAGTTTCTATCGTGGCATACCGTCGGCATTTCGCGATTGGTTTGTCGAACAAGGCGCATTTGCTCCCGGTGCACAAACTGGATTGGGCCGGATGGAAAACACCCACGAAGTCATAAACATCTTCGACGTTCGGGCCGAGAAAGTTTACCACACCGATGATCCGCTCCGGCATGCAACAGCCAAGCTGGGTGGTGCCCGATCCTTTGTCGCTATCCCGATGCTGTCCGGCGACCGGTTGGTCGGAGCCTTCACAATTTACCGGCAACAAGTCCGACCGTTCAGCCGCGAGGCAACAGAACTTGCCCATACCTTTGCCGATCAAAGCGTGATCGCTCTGGAAAATGCCAGAATGTTCAGCGGCTTGCGCTCAGGCAATTGATCTGAGACCCGGGATACCTCCAGCACTTTTATCCAGCTCGGACGCACTGAGCATCATGCCGAGCGGTATCGCCAAACTCCACGATGGCAATGTGGCGTGCGATCCATCGGCCTTCCGGCCCCCCGCCTTTGACCTCGATCTCCTGTGCCTCCCGCCGACAAAATGACCCGGCCCACAAATGTTTCCGAGCACAGGTTCAGCGCTTGGCCAGGACCTTTGAGGCTTAAGAAGGTACGCCGACCGATCACACGAGCTTAACACCCCGGCGACGCTTTCGCAGACTGGAAGTTTTGATCATTACGAATGCCAAGCCGAAGTAGCGCGCGCCGCGCGACAAGGCTGCCGCCAACATAAACAACGGGAACGCCATTCCCGTGGCTCCAGCCAAGAGCATGGCAGTTTGGAATGGTATTGGCACGACGCCAATGACAAATACGGCAAAGAAACCGTAAGCTTTCATCCATTCTTGCGTTGTCGCAAGCCCAGCCTGCCAGCCGAAGGTGTCAATCAGGAGCAGGCCGACACTTTCAAAAAACAGCCAGCCAACCACGTAGCCGACAGCCGCGGCTGCAAGACACCCGATCGTTGCCATCGCGGCCAAAGTCCAACCGCGCTTGGGATTGAGCAGCATGAGCGGAGCCAGAACGGCCTCAAGCGGGACAGGAACCACTGTCGCTTCGGCGAAACTGACAACCGCGACACCAATATTGCCTGACCGGGAATTTGCCAGCCGCCATGACCAGCGAAACAACCGGCGGCGTTTACGGCCCGCTCCCGAAATCATCGGCAGCGTCTTTCATGTGGGACAAAGTCTTCATCCAGAAGTGCTGCTCTTGAGGGACACAGGTCCGTCGCAACAAATGCCTGGATGTCACGCGCATTGTCTTTTTGCCGGAACTTCAGCGGATTAGAAATCCACTCCATCAAGCCCTTAAGAAATCTCATCATCCAAGCAGAAAACCATAAACCAATGTTGTTACATTTTTGGCATTCGGGCCGCGACGTGGAACCAACGCAGGTTCAACACGTGGGCGCGGTCTATGTCATGCTCGTAGGCCATTTCTGCAGTCCATCAGCCGAATTGATGGACAGTCAGGTAGATGGGAACTTCGTTGAGTTTCGCAATGGAAAAATCGCCGCGGTTCGGGAAAACTGACGGGCCGCTCAATCGGCTTTGCAGTCTTGTCATACAAAAAGCCCGCCGGAGCGATCCGGCGGGCTTTGAAGTTTCGAACCAGTAAGTCCAGCGATTAACGCTTGGAGAACTGGAAGGACCGGCGAGCTTTCGCGCGGCCGAATTTCTTACGTTCAACAACACGGCTGTCGCGTGTGATGAAGCCGTTCTTCTTCAAGATCGAACGCAGTTCCGGCTCGTAGTGGGTCAGAGCCTTGGACAGGCCGTGGCGCACAGCACCCGCCTGACCGGACAGACCACCACCGGTAACGGTGGCAACGATGTCGAACTGACCATCACGCTCGGTGATCATCAGCGGCTGTTTCAGGATCATCTGAAGAACCGGACGAGCGAAATACTCGGTGAAGTCCTTCTTGTTGACGATGATCTTGCCGGTGCCCGGCTTGACCCAAACGCGGGCAATCGCGTCTTTACGCTTGCCGGTTGCGTATGCACGGCCCTGTGCGTCCAGCTTCTGGACATGGACCGGAGCTTCAGGGGCTGCGGTGTCGACCGCGCCGCCCAGTTCTTCCAGGGATTGCAGCTCAGCCATTGTTAAGCCCTCTTGCCGTCATTTTTTGCGTTGAGGCTCTTCACGTCGACCAGTTCCGGCGACTGAGCTTCATGCGGATGGTTCGGACCAGCGTAGACCTTCAGGTTGGACAGCTGCTTGTTGGACAGCGGACCGCCCGGCATCATGCGCTGAACAGCTTTTTCCAGAACGCGTTCCGGAAAACGGCCTTCGAGAATGCCGCGTGCTGTACGCTCTTTGATGCCGCCCGGGTGGCCGGTGTGCCAGTAGTACTTCTTGCTGTCGTACTTGCGGCCGGTCAGAACCACTTTGTCGGCGTTGATGACGATGACATTGTCACCGGTGTCGACGTGCGGCGTGTAGGTCGGCAGGTGCTTGCCGCGCAGATGGTTGGCGATGTAGGCAGCCAAACGGCCAACAACCATGCCTTCTGCGTCGATCAAGATCCACTTTTTCTCGACCTCGGCCGGCTTGGCAGAGAAGGTCTTCATGAGTTCGATCCATGAGTTCAGGTTAAAGAAAAGGCCCGCGCGGCTTTCAAGAAGCACAGCGAACGGACCTTCAATTCGTTCGGATCGAGCTTATACGCCTGTCCAAATTGGGCGTCAAGAACCTTTATTCGCGCAACGCTTAAAATAACATAATAAAATCAAATATTTGAAAAAACGGTATTACATTACCGCATCTTTTTTGCGTCTTTTGATGGCTTATCGTCATCCTGCAGCGTCGGTGAGACCAAAGCGCTGGAATTGGCAGCATTCAATTTTCCGCTATTTTACGCGCCCTTAAGCGGTCGATGGCTACGATCTCCATCGGATATGACTGGGAAACCCTGATGAACGTCACACGTTTGTATGAACAACACCGCTATACGCTTCTTGCCGCAGCAACGGGAACGCTGGCCCTGATCGGCATCGTGTGGATTGCACTGGACACACTTATAGACTGGCAGGTCCAGGAAGCCATCAAGCGCAATGCTGAGGAACGGGCGCTCAATTGGTCCCACAATTTCCTGGAAACCACGCCGTCTGCAATTGAACTGATCCAGACAGGCAAAGGCGATATGAACGATATCAACCGTCTGGAAGACTCCTTTGCACTGGTGAACATCATCCGCTTTCAGCTCTTTGACGAAGAAGGCAGACAGACCTTCCTGTCGAACGGGAGCCTGGACCGGAACAGCAATTACGGTGACGCACCCAACGAGAACGCTGTTCTCGCCTTCGAAACGGGACAACCTGTCATCGAAGTTCATCACGATGACAATGACGAGCGGACGGATGGCGATCCTCGGGTTCCCGAGACCTATATCGAGGCGTATGTGCCGGCGATCACCTCTTCCGGCGAAAAGGTTGGCACGATCGAGCTTTATGTTGATGCCAGCGCCTTTGAAGAAGCTTTGGAAGAAACCTTTCAGGAAGTCAGCATATACCTCGTCGCCGGAACCGTGCTCGTTCTTCTGTTTCCGATCGGCGCATTCGTGCGCCGGACCCAACAACTTATGCAAAACGACAAGCGCATGCTTGAGTTGACGCGGTATGATCAGCTGACCGGGGTTTTCAATCGCAACTCGACCACGCAGCATTTGAAGGCACTGTTCATCGATCCCGACAGGGCGGCCGGAACCGGCATTCTTTTTGTTGACGTGGACTATTTTAAGCAGGTCAACGATAAGTACGGCCACGCCTGTGGTGATATCCTTTTGAAACATATCGCGGATGTGCTGAAATCCAGTATCCGCCTCAAAGACGATGTCGTTGGCCGCTATGGCGGGGATGAGTTCGTGATTCTGTGCCGGAACATCACGAAAGAGGACTTCCGGGGGCTCTGGCAGCGCGTCATGGAAGGCGCCAAGACGCCCTGCACCCACGAAGGCAACAGCTACACACCCAGCTTGAGCGTTGGGGCTTATCTCTCGCGCGATGGAGACACGGAAGATCTCGCCCTGCACCGCGCGGACTTGGCGGTCTACGCGGCCAAACGCGGCGGGCGCAACCAGGTCGTTGAATACTCAGAAAATATGGAAGGGCTTTTCAAGGATGAAGCCGCTCAGAAAAGCGCCTGACACTATCAGGAGTATTTTTGTCGATTACCGCGGTGGGATTGAATAGGTGGCCGTTGCATGGGCAACCATATCGTCTTGTCCCTCCCCGGCAATCGCGCAGTCGACCACGGCCAAACGTTTTCCGAGCTTCAAAAGACGGCAAGTTGCCAGCAGATCGCCTGGCTCCGGCTTTCTCAGGAAATTGATGTTGAGATTGGTGGTGACCGCCAACGCCTGCGGCCCGATATGCGCCAGAATGACGACATAGGCCGCAAAGTCAGCCATCGCCATCATGGTCGGACCGGACACCGTGCCACCGGGACGCAAATGCCGCTCGTTGGCTGACAGGCGTAGCACGGCTTCGCCGGGCCCGACACTCTCGATTGCATAGACGCGGCCATCGGCATGGATTTGAGGAAAAACCTCATCCAGCATCCCCATGATTTCATCAGCGTTCATGATCGGCTGCATCGACTCTCCCAATCCATTCAACTTGCAATCGTTCTATCTCTTTGACTTACGTAAACGTCAAAGCAGTTCTGATGCAAGTGTGTTCGCGGGATAGATCGTCTTATTCAGCAGGTTCGGTATTTCTGGAAACCCGTTTTTCCACTTCATAGATACCGCGAGCCCAAAGCCACACAGCAAGCGCCTGGAGGCCAATTCCGGTGCGCATCTCAAATTCCTCAAAGTGGAACCTGGACGCCTTGAGCCCCTTGAGTACCAGACCGGATCTGAGCGCCTTGCGCATAGGCACAGGCCCGCAAAAGAAGACGTGCGCATTCTCAACATCGCCGCCAAGGTCGGACACGATGCGATCCGAAGTCAGCCGGATGCCCTCTGCGGAGTTGACGATGATCAGTTCCAGCGTGTCCACCTCTTCTGCCAGCCGTTCAAGTTCGACCACATAAGGAATGTCGTCCCGCTCCCGGACGCAATAATAGAGCTTTACCGGACCGGTCTCCCGGCCCTTGAGACTTTCCGCAAAGGCCAGAAACGGGGTGATACCAACACCTGCCCCAATCCACACCTGAGGATCCCGACTACGGGGCATCGAAAAATGCCCAAATGGACCCGACACGGTTGCGCCCATGCCCGGCTGAACCGTTCTTTGCAGCCGGTCGGTGTAATCGCCAAGATCCTTGATGGAAAACCGCAGGACCTTGTCGTCTGCCGGCGCGCCACTGAGCGTAAATGGGTGCTCCTCCCCCAGTCCGCCACCATCGATCGACAGAAACGCAAATTGCCCCGGCTTGTGCCGCATCCCGCGCCCCTTGGGCACCAAGACCAGCTCAGTCAACCCGCCGACCCGACGGACAAGATCCACTTCATATCTGTGACCGCGCGGTGCCATCGGGCGAAGGATAGATATCCGTACATAGGAAAGTATTCCTAAAATACAGAATGCCGAAACATAGAGCCCAAGCGGATCGAAGTTGGAAAAGGGCTTTGCAATGAAGAAGAAGTGAAAGGCTCCGAGAAAGAAGAACGCCCCGATGATGCGGTGGCTCCATTTCCAAAGGTGATAGGGAATGAAGGTGATGACAGAGGCCAGGATCAGGATCATCAAGCCATAAAGGCTGATCTCACCGATATCTTCGGCAATTCCGGAGAACGTCCCGCCGCGCAACCCGCTCATCTCCGCATCAATGATGTCATGCAGCCCCATGGCGACAAGCGCTATGACACCCAGCCACTTGTGCAGCACGTATATCCGGTCAAGCGGACCAAAAACGATCTCCAAACCCGGGGCCCTCGTGGCAACAAATTGATTGATGCCCATCAGGATGAGAGCGGCGGAGCCAAGATATTGGCTGAACAAGGCAATTGGGTCCCGCTCGGAGGCGATCGGCGCAAACCAATAAACCGGTATCAGGACCGCAAGTGCAATGAGGACAAGGCCGAGGGGGCGCATTGGGGAATTCCGTCTTCTTGGCTTTTGGCTCAGCAAAACGCGAGGGCAGATGCACTCTGCCTTAGAAGAGCTCCATGACGGTGGCAAGACCGGGCGTGGGCCAACAAAAGATTATCGGACTGATTTTCTGGTATTTATATAAAACGTTTATCGAAACCCGGCAGGCACCTGGTGACCCAACGCTTGGTCAAACCTCATCTGGAGGCATGCACATGACACGATACGGCCTTATCGCAGCTTTAACCGCCAGCATGCTTGCAAGTGCGGCGCATGGCGAAGACTGGACATATCTGGATGACCGGTCGACACCTCAAAAACTGGTTGAAAGCTATTATTATGCGATCAGCAACCAGCTTTATGTTCAAGCTTACAGCTATTTTCAAACGGACATGGCGCCCAAGGATTTCAAGTCCTGGTCGGAAGGTTATGCGGACACCAAAAGTGTTGAAGTGACGTTCGGCCCGACCGAGCCTGATCCGGGTGCCGGTCAGATCTATTGGGGCCTTCCGGTCGCACTCAACACCACCAAGACCGACGGCTCAACTGTCATTTTCTCAGGCTGTTACACGATTCACATGGCAAATCTTGGAATGCAGACAGAACCACCCTTTCAGCCAATGGGGATCGTCGAAGCATCGCTTAAGGAAACGGACGTTCCTTTTGAAAAGGCCGCCCCTCAAAAGTGCTGAGCTTTGACTACAAAGGGCGTAAGAGACAAGGCGAACACCTTCATCTAGTCATTTCCGCGTATCATTCTGAAATACATGACTTTCTTGGAGTGCTAAGCGACCAGCTCAAGCTTTCATAAATAGTGATGTGATTCAAAAGCGCTGCGAACTGCGTCGTAAACCAAATTTAATTCAAAATCTATCGAAACTGCTTGTCCAACTCATCACGAGGACTGCGGATCGATAGTATGGCGACAGGATATGTGTTCCGGAAGTTTGTTCTTTCTGCAGCGTTCTTGCTGGCCCTAATCCTGTCCGCCGCCGCGGCGCCTTTGCAACTCGTAACGCTTCAATATCCGCCTTACGAGTATCAGGATGGCGACAAGGTAGACGGCATCGTCGTCCGCTTGTTGCACCACGCTTTTGAACAGCTGGGGCGGGACATAGAAATTACGGTCCTTCCATGGAAGCGCGCTCAACTCATGGCCAAAAAAGGCCAAGTCGACGGCATATTCACCGTATATGAGACGCCTGAACGGCTGAAGTACCTCGACTATTCCAAGAAGGTCCTTATCCCACAAACAGTCTCCTTATGGGCGCTTCGCGAAACCGAAGTTGCCTATGACGGCACCATGGAAAGCCTTGCGGATCTTTCAATCGGCCTTGTTCTTGGAGTGAGCTACGGCGAAAAAGCCGACCGGGCGCTCAAGAGCGGTGCTTTGAAACACCTGGAGTATGCGCCGGACAGCGCGCAGAACATCAAGAAACTTCTGGCAGGCCGCACATCCGTGGTCATCATGAACCGCTACGGCGCCCTGCACCATTTGCACCTTCAAGACGGCTTTGAACGGGTCAAAGAACTGACGCCCGAAATCTCTTCGGTTCCCTCCTATGTGGCCTTCTCGAAACTTCGAAATCACACGGTGCTGAGAGACCAGTTCGATCACGTCTTGGAGACCATGATCGCCTCTGGCGACTATGCGCGGATCATCGACGACTACTTTGCTGAAAAATCGGCAAAAACACAGTTTTGACATTTCCGCCCGGGTGGCGGTTCGAGACGTCCAATTTCTGTCCCGCAGGTTGGGCGTCAAAGCCAAGGATGGAGGCACACATGAAGCGACTCGCACACATTACTCTGATTGCAATGGGACTGGCGTTCTGCGCAACAGCGGTCAAAGCAGAAACCGTCAGACTTGTGACCCTTGAGTACCCGCCCTACCAGTATGCGGCCGGATCTGATGCCGACGGCATCGTCGTGCGCATCCTGCGCGAGGCATTTGCCAAAATGAACGCGGACATCAGCATTGAGGTCTTGCCCTGGAAACGGTCTCTGAAGATGGTCGAAACCGGCGATGCCGATGCCATATTCACCGCCTATAAGACCGCCGAACGGGAAACCTTCCTCGACTATTCCAAAACCGTTCTGATGCCGCAGGTCGTCTCCGTTTGGGTCAACAAGGACAAGAGCGTTGCATTTGATGGCAGCATGGACAGTTTAAGTGATGTCTCGATCGGCCTCGTCGACGGGTTGAGCTACGGCGGCACGGTTGATGACGCTATCAAATCAGGTGTTTTGACGTCTCTCGACTACGCCCCGGAAAGCTCCAACAACATCAAAAAGCTCATGGGTGGCCGGATCGATGCCGTCATCATGAACAAGTACGGCGCCATGCATCACCTGAAAAACCTGGGCGGTCTGGAGAAAGTCGCAGAGCTCCAGCCGGAGCTGTCTTCTGTTCCGTCTTACATTGCTTTTTCAAAAGCCAACAATCTGGCCGGTATGCGGGATGAACTCGACACCGTCCTGCAAGGCATGATCGACAGCGGCGAGTATCAAAGCATCATCGACGCTTATTTCGCCCAGTAACCGAATGCTCCAACCTTGCGCGGCCCCGCCCCTTTTTGGTGGGGCCCTTTCTTTATGCCGGTTCAAAGAGCTCAACAACGTTTCCGGATGGATCCCGGCACAGGATCTGTTTTCCGCCGGGCCCGATGACGATGTCGTTGAGAAACGGGAATTCTTTCTGCCCGAGCTCGGTCACAAGCGTTTCCAGATCAGCCACAATAAGGACGCAGCGGTTCCACCCTCCAGATTGCGGGACAGTTCCATCTGCCATCGGCTTTGACGCAGACGCCATTGGCCCCGCCAGCCAGAGCTCAAGATCATCGCGCTTGAGAATCGCCATCGCCGGCCCAAATTGCTGTTTCAGGTCAAATCCGAGTTGATCCCGATAGAAGGAGACGGCCTCATCGACATTTTCAACAAGATACCGGAAATGCGCCACTGAAGTCCCCCTCCGGAATACAACCAGTAATCGAACACTAACACTCACGTGCACATCTGTCATTTGTACGGGTAAACACCACAGATACGGCTGCCCGCACTCAAAGCGCGCGCCTCCCGCAAAACGCGCGATTATTGACGTTACACGCTCAACCTACATATCTTTACAATCTTTCGGTGAACTTCGGGTGCTGTTGCACCTTTTGTGGAATACCATCGTGTAAGGAACAGGAGATGCACAACAGCAGCAGTGGCCCGCGCGCGGACCAAGTGCGCTGCGACGCGCTCTTCACGTACATCTTCATGCTGGTATCGTCTGCGCTGGCCACACTGGGCCCGCCGGATGCCGCGTTTTCCAGAAGTCTCAGCCCGAAGTTTCCGGCCGCATACTATGCAGAACAAGGCAACAAATACTTCGACACACTAGACAGCTATGCGTCCCGCGCCTCAAAGCCCATCTATTCCACCCATGTGATCCGGTGGGAGTGGCCTCCCTGGCTGTACCTGACCGGTCACAAGGACCACTGGATGACGATGGACCGGTTGCTTGTGCTCTATCCGACGCGCGTCCTGAACCGGGACTGCCGCAGTTTTGAGGTCCAACCTTTCAGCCGGTGCCGGGTCACTTTCCACTATGAGTGGATCGATTCCTATGTCGATATTTATCAGGAGTTCACCTTCAATGATTACGGGCAAATCACCTTCATCGAAGCATGGACCGATGAAGCCGGTTTTCTCCCGATGAATGCAACAATTGACCGTTGGGCCGAGGGGAAAGCGGTGAACAGGCTGTCGACCCGCGTACCAGGCCTTGGCCGCGCTGATGGGCGGTATCAAGCCATACCGCCACAGCACCTTGCCCGCGTCGACCGCGATCTGCGAAACCTGCAGATCCGTCTCCGAGTCCCGGTGATCGCATGGCTGGTCGAAAGCGTGCGGTTCACTTTCAACGCCTAAGTGATTTTGGTCCGCAGATGCCAGTCTTCCAATTAACCCCGGCGACGGCCGCGGCGGCGACCGGATCCGGCACCCTCGCCTTCTGCGGCGCGCGCAGCATCGGCTTCCTTGTTGGGCGGAGACACAAGCGGGCCAATCTCTGAAATCACCTGATCGAGCGTCGGACGCACACCCTTTTTGTAGTCGTCAAGCGCAAGACGCATTGCCTTCAAATGGGAGGGAGACGTGCCACAACATCCACCGACAATGCGCGCTCCTGCGTCCAAAGCCATGCGGGCATAGTCCGCCATCAATTCTGGTGTACCTGTATAGACCACCTCATCCCCCTTGATTTGGGGAATGCCGCAATTGGCCTTGGCAACGACAACCGCGTCCGGATAAGCCTCGGTGATCTCCATGATGGCCGCCAGCAAATCGGAAGCACCGACGCCGCAGTTCGACCCGATGGCAACCGGCGTGCAGGCAAACTGGCCCTGCAAATCCCCTAGCCCCTTTGGCGACAGCCCCATCATAGTTTTGCCGGCCGTATCGAAGCTAGCGGTGATGACCAGAGGCATATCAAAGCCTTGAGCCGCTTCCGCCGCTGCCTTCATTTCCTCAATCGCAGACATGGTCTCGACCCAGAGCACATCCACACCGCCCTCAACAAGCCCTTCGATCTGTTCCCGAAAGGCCTCAACGCCCTCTTCATAGGACAATGCACCAAGTGGCTGGAACAGTTCTCCGGTTGGACCGATGGAACCACCGATGAGTACGTCCCGGCCAGAAGCGGCGATCACGTCCTTGGCGAGTTCGACCGCGGCGATATTGAGTTCCTTCACGCGGTCCTGCGCGCTGTGAAGCTTCAACCGGTGCCGGTTGCAGCCGAAGGTGTTCGTCAGAATGATGTCGGACCCTGCATCGACGAACGACTTATAGAGCGCCTTGATCTTTTGTGGTTCGTCCATGTTCCAGAGTTCCGGCGCGTCGCCGGACACCAGCCCCATATCGAACAAGTTGGTGCCCGTTGCCCCGTCCGCCAGCAATGCACCTTTTTGAGCGAGGAAATCTTCAAACTTCGACATGTCTTTTTGGTCTTTCCGAGTCGTCTCGAGCCCGAAGGCAAATCTGAGGCCTGCAATAGCAGACCCCGCGCGGATGTCCACGCGGGGTTTTGTTTTTCCGGTTCGTCGGCTGTTCCAGCCCTGCGCCGGGAGCTAACCAGTTGTTTGATGGCCCCGGTTCAAGCCCGGGACTGCGGTCAATATACGCTGCGCCTTAGCTCCGCGGTTTGGCGTTCTCCGGATCGTAGAGCGGCGCATAGCCGACACCGGCAACTTCCACCGGATAGCTTTCGGAGAAGTACTCCACCTGAAGCTTGCGGCCGACTTCGCAGTACTCTTGAGGCAGATAGGCCAGCGCAATGTTTTTGCCGATGGTCGGGCCGTATGCGACCGAGGTGGTGTAGGAAATGCGGCCGAGCTCATCGACCAGTGTCTTGCCGGTGTCCGGATCCTGAACCGGCATCGCACCGACCGGGAACCGCTCAACGCCGTTTGCATCCGTGTTTTCCTGCATGACCAGCGTGCAGAGCATCGCAGGTTGCTTGTCGCGCGCACGGTACTCCAGATGCTTTTCCTTGCCGCGGAAATCGGCTTCCTTGACCTTCGGACGAGCCAGATCCGCCTCATAAAGGTTGTACTGGGTCAGAAGGTCGGCGTTCTGGAGACGCAGAGATTTTTCCAGCCGCCGGGAGTTGGCGTATGTTTCAACACCAACGGCCATGATGCCTTCCGCACGCAGCGCGTCCCAGACAGCCAGACCGTCCTCATACTTCATGTGAAGTTCCCAGCCCTGCTCGCCAACGTAGGACAAGCGAAGCGCGGACACTTTCTTGCCGGCGATTTCCAGGTTGCGGATCGCGGCAAACGGGAAGTTTTCCGGATCAAGAGCCGCTGGATCGGAGACGACTTTCTTCAGGTTTTCACGGGCATTCGGACCCCAGATGCCGATGGTCGTGTACTCTTCACTGACATCGGTCACCGTGACGTCAAAACCTTTGTCTTCCGCAATGCGCTTTACATAGTGATAGTCGCGCGGCCCGGCATCGGCGCCATCAACGATCCGGCAGCGGTCTTCCATGCGGAAAATGGTGAGGTCAGCGCGGACATTGCCTTCATCATCGAGGAAGTGCGTGTAGATGCCTTTGCCGATGTTGTTGTCGCCGCCAATCTTGGCCGCGCACAGCCACTCCATCAGTGCAACATGGTCCGGACCTTCCACATCGAACATGTAGAAGTGCGACAGGTTAATGATGCCGCAGTCTTCGGAGAGCGCCAGCTGCTCGGCATTGGAAACGCGCCAGAAGTGACGGTTGTCCCACTCGTTTTCGCGGACCGGAACCTTGTTGCCGTAGTTCTCCAAAAGGTGCTCATTGGCCGCGTAGCCGTGCGCCCGCTCCCAGCCGCCAAGCTCCATGAAGTATCCGCCAAGCTCCACCTCACGCTCATAGAACGGCGAGCGCTTGATGTTGCGTGATCCGGCATAAGGCTCGCGCGGGTGGATTGCCGGGAAGTAGATCTTCTGCGCCGCCTCGTAGCACCGGTCCTCGATGAACTTTTCTGTCATCTGGTGCGGATAGAAACGGGAATAATCGATACCCGCATGATCGATCTCAGTGCGGCCATCGGTCATCCAGTCGGCGATCAGCTTGCCGTAGCCCGGACCGTCCTTGACCCAGATGGCAACGCAGTACCAAAGACCGCGCACCTTCTGACTTTCGCCGCAGGATGGACCGCCAGCGGCCGACACCTGCAACAGGCCGTTAAACGACCAAGTCTCGTTGTAGCCGAGTTCGCTGAGGATCGGGGTCAGTTCCATCGCCTTTTCAAGCGGTTCGATGACCTGCTCCAGCTCCAAGTCGCGCTGTGAGGGAGACAGGCGCGCCTCTTCCTTGGACTGAAGATCACGCGGGTGGCACATACGCGGATTGGTTGTCTCGTAGTAGCCCCACTCGATCTGGCCACCTTCGGTGGTTTTCGGATCGCCCGTATCGCGCATATAGGCGGAGTTGCCCTGGTCGCGCAGCAGCGGATAACCAATGTCCTTGCCGGTGCCCTCAAATTCATTGAACGGACCGAAGAACGTCAGCGGGTGGTCAACGGGCATGACCGGCAGATCCTCACCCACCATGTTTGCGATCAGGCGTCCCCAAAGACCGGCACAGACAACAACATGATCGGCCATGATCGTACCGCGGTGGGTTTTCACACCGGTGATCTTGCCGCCCTCGACAATCAGGGACTGCGCCGGTGTGTTGGCGAAGGATTTCAGCTTGCCACTTTCAACGCCCATGTCGACAAGCCGGCCGGACAGCGCCTGGGACCGCGGCACAACAAGACCGGCGTCCGGGTCATAGAGGCCGCCCTGAACCTGATCTTCCTCGATCAGCGGGAACATTTCCTTGATTTCGGAGGGTGTGACGAGGCGGACATTGGTGCCGAATGCCTTGCCGGAGGTCACCTTGCGCTTGATTTCCTCCATCCAGGCATCGTCGCCGGTCCGGGCAATTTCCAGCCCGCCGACGCGCTCGTAGGCGCCCATCTTGTCGAAGAAGTCGACGGAATAGAGCGAAGTCCATGTGGACAAGAAGTCGTGGCTGGTGGTGTAGCAGAAGTCTGAAGCGTGGGCGGTGGAGCCGACGTCGGTTGGAATGCCAGACTTGTCGATGCCGACAATGTCCGTCCAGCCGCGCTCGATCAGGTGATGCGCAACCGAAGCGCCGACGATGCCGCCGAGACCGACGATGACGACCTGTGCCTTGTCAGGAAAAGCTGACATGTTTCATTCCTCTTCAAATGGCAGGAAGCGCTGTGCTTAAACGCGCTCCCCTCCGCTTGTCCCATCCACGAAGGATATTCTTCTGCACCCCGGAGCCATTGCCCCGCCGATTTGGCCGCCAGTATTGCGACACTCGGGAGGGCAAAGTAGCTCAATTGCGTCATGGGAGCATGTTGCGACGACACGCAGCAGAATTTCAGCCCGGCAAACCGCGGCCGTCCGACGCAGGTGCCGGAACCGCCGCAATGACGGAATTAGGGCATGATAGGACGCATCCGCACCAAGATCGCTGGCCAAGCCCTCTAAGACTTGAGATAACGACACAAATTTTTCTGTTCAGGGAGCCCCTCAATGTCAGACGCCGCCGTCAGCACCGGCCGCCGTGGCCGATCCGCCCGCCGCGAAAGACGCACCGCCACGTCCGGAGGCGTCGGCGCTCCTTATATCAGCCGGGGCATTCCGAATTACGAAGTGCTGAGCGACGAGAGCGCGGCCACCATTGAGGCCAACGCGGATCGCATCCTTGCTGAAATCGGACTGGAGTTCCGTGAAGATCCAGATGTCCTGAACATCTGGAAGATTGCAGGCGCAGAAGTTGACGGCGAGCGCGTTCGCTTTCCGAAGGGCATGCTGCGCGAGATCCTGAAAACGGCTCCGGCACAGTTCACACAGCACGCCCGCAATCCGGCGCGCAATGTGGAAATCGGCGGCAATAATCTTGTATTTGCCCCGGTCTACGGCCCTCCTTTCGTTACCGACCTTGACCAAGGTCGCCGCTACGGCACGATCGACGACTTCCGCAACTTCGTGAAGCTCGCCTATATGTCCCCGTGGATGCACCATTCCGGCGGCACCGTGTGTGAGCCGGTCGATTTGCCGGTCAACAAGCGTCACTTTGATATGGTCTATTCCCATATCAAATATTCCGACAAGCCGTTCATGGGATCCGTCACAGCGCCGGAACGTGCAGAAGACTCGGTTCGGATGGCCCAGATCACGTTCGGCGAAGACTTCGTCGACCAGAACTGCGTAATGATACAGCTGATCAACGCCAATTCGCCTCTGGTGTTCGACGCAACCATGCTGGGCGCACTCAAGGTCTACGCCCGGAACAATCAGGCTTGCATCGTCTCGCCGTTTATTCTGGCCGGTGCGATGAGCCCTGTGACCGTTGCCGGTACTCTGGCACAGGTTCTGGCCGAGGCATTGGCCGGCTGCGCCCTCACCCAGCTGATCCGTCCCGGCGCTCCGGTTGTCTTCGGCGCTTTCGTGAGCTCCATCTCCATGCAATCCGGTGCGCCAACTTTTGGAAGCCCGGAAGGCTCGCTCCTTTTGAATGGGGCAGCAAAGCTTGCCCGCCGCGCAGGTCTTCCGTTCCGCTCCGGAGGCTCGTTCACCGCATCCAAACTGCCGGATGCACAGTCCGCCCAAGAATCGGCTCAGACAATAACGGCTACGGTCCAGGGCGGCGTGAACTTCTGCCTGCACGCAGCTGGGTGGCTCGAAGGCGGCCTTTGCTCGTCCTATGAAAAGTTCATCATGGATGCCGATCAGCTCGGCATGATGCATGTCCTGGCCAAAGGCATCGACGTAAACGACGAGTCGCTCGCGATGGACGCCTTGGAAGAAGTCGGCCCGGGCGGCCATTTCCTTGGCGCTGCCCACACACAACGCAACTTCGAGAGCGCCTTCTACCGCTCCAGCGTTGCGGACAACAACTCCTATGAGCAATGGCTCGCGGATGGTGAACTGGACGCGGCAAAACGGGCAAACAAGATTTGGAAAGAGCAGCTTGCGGCTTATACAGGCCCTGCTCTCGATCCGGCCATCGACGAAGCACTGTTGGACTTCATGGCAGAGCGTAAAGCGTCCTTCCCGGACAGTAACGTTTAAATCGCCCGGAGTGATACGATGAAAGGCAGCTGTCTTTGTGGTCGTGTCACCTATGAAGTAACGGGGCCATTGCGCCCCGTTGTTGCTTGTCATTGCGTCCAGTGCCGCAAGACATCCGGTCATTTTGTCGCCGCCACACAGGCGGCGAAGAAAGACCTCCACATTCAGGGCGAAGACAATCTGACCTGGTTTCAGTCCTCCGATTGCGCTCGCCGCGGTTTTTGCGCAGCCTGCGGTAGCCAGCTCTTCTGGGAGCCGGACGGCCAAGACGCGGTGTCGATTATGGCCGGCACACTGGACGGCCCAACCGGCCTTCAAATCAGTCATCACATTCACACCGATACCAAAGGTGATTACTACCTGTTACCGGACCGTGCTTCTGAGTAAGCGCCTTCAGCGACGTCTTACCGGCAAGGGAAACGCGAAAAACGCATTGATCAGATTACCGGTTTGCTTGTTTGCCACGTTGGTCTAACCTGCCGCCCACTCCTGCCAGCAGGTCCTGCAAAATGCACTCGGTAACGTGATAGGTGACCATGTCCTCTGAAACCGCGCACGTCCAAAAACTCGCCGATGACCTGACACGTTGGCTAACGGAGGACGCATTGCCGGCCTGGCAAGCGGGCGGCATAAATTCAGACACTGGCGAGTGTTACGAAACCATCGACCTTGCAACCCAGCAAGGCGTGCCCAAAGACCGCCGGGCGCGTGTTATTCCACGGCAAATCTACTCGTTTCTTGAAGGAGCCCGGCTTGGCTGGACGGGCCCGTCGGAGAGCATAGCAACCCGGCTCTGGGCCTGGTTTTCGGACACCTACCGGCTGCCGGATGGCACCTTTGCGGCCACCGCGGCCGTGGACAACACCCTGACCGATGCGCGCTTCGATCTCTATAATCAGGCGTTCGTGCTTTTTGCCTTGGCCCACATGGCCGACAAGATCCCGGCCTGCGCGAGCAGCGCCGAAGCAGATGCTAAGTCACTCGTTGAGGTATTGGTCAAAAGCTACAAGCACCCGGTCATCGGGTTCCGGGAGGACAATCCGGACCGCATCCCGCTGCGCGCAAATCCCCACATGCATCTGTTTGAAGCTGCAATGGCTTGGGAAAGCATCTCCAACGACCCGATGTGGTCCGGCATGGCGGATGAGTTGGCCGAGCTGGCACTGACCAAACTGATCGACCCGGTGAACGGTGGGCTGCGCGAGTTTTTCGATCTTCACTGGGGGCCGTTGCCCGGCGACGAAGGACGGATATTGGAGCCTGGACACCATTTTGAATGGGCTTGGCTGCTGGTCCGGTGGGGCACAAGCCGGGCCGACGCGGATGCACTTGTCGCAGCCCGGCGGCTCTACGACATCGGCTGGACCTACGGCATTGACGAAAGCCGCGGCGCAACCTTCATGTCGATCAACGACGATTTCAGCGCGCGCGACCCAGTCGCACGACTCTGGGGTCAAACCGAATGGATCAAGGCAGCCATCGCCTTGGCCAGTATATCGGTCGGCGCGGAACGTGAGGCCTATACGGCCGACATTTCGCTCTCGGTTGCAGCGCTAACAGCTTATTTTGAGGACGTGCCCGCCGGCCTTTACCGGGACAAGTGGCACGTGGACGGCTCGTTTGAAGACGAGGCCGCTCCTGCCAGTTCGCTCTATCACATCGTCTGCGCCATTTCAGAATTGAACGCATTCGCCAAGTCGCTGTAACTGCGACTTGAACATGAATGGCGAATGCAGAGCACGATAAGACGTTTTCCGCATTTTACAGAAGCGACGGGCGCTCTATAGCTGAGCACCGGATAGGATTCGAAAACCGATCTGAGGTTCAAAGGGAGGCGGAATGCCACAAGCTCAAATCATTGACGGCAAAGCCATTGCGGAATCCGTGCGTGGTGAGATCACTGAACGCGCAGCAAAGCTGTTGAGCGAAACCGGCAAACGCCCCGGCCTTGCGGTTGTTCTTGTCGGAGAAGATCCGGCAAGTCAGGTCTATGTCCGAAACAAGGACCGCGCTGCCGAAGCGTGTGGCTTCCATTCCGTGAAGCACACCATGCCTGCCGACTCCAGCGAAGATGCAGTGCTGGGCATGGTAGATCAGCTAAACAACGACCCAGACATTCACGGGATCCTCGTGCAGCTTCCCCTGCCCGGCCATATCGATGAAAGCAAGGTTCTGCGCCTAATCAAGCCGGAAAAGGATGTCGACGGCTTTCACCCGATCAATGTTGGTCTTTTGACCGCCGGCGAACGCGACAGCGCACTCGTCCCCTGCACGCCTGCGGGCAGCCTTGTGCTGTTGAAGCGCACCCTCGGCGACACTTTGTCCGGCAAGAATGCTGTTGTCGTCGGCCGTTCGAACATCGTCGGCAAGCCGATGGCCTCGCTGCTGCTGCAAGAAAGCTGCACCGTCACCATCGCCCACAGCCGCACGAAAGACCTGCCCGGCGTTGTCCGCGCAGCCGACATTGTCGTTGCAGCCGTCGGACGGCCTGAGATGATCAAGGGCGATTGGATCAAACCGGGGGCCACAGTGATTGATGTTGGCATCAACCGGATCCCGGCACCGGAAAAGGGTGAAGGCAAAAGCCGTCTTGTCGGCGATGTCGCCTTTGACGAAGCCGCAGAACACGCCGGCGCCATCACGCCTGTACCTGGCGGCGTCGGACCGATGACGATTGCCATGTTGATGGTCAACACGCTAACCGCCGCCCGACGGCTCATGGGCCTACCGGAAGACGAGCCGCTTTTTTAGCTGTTCCGCTAGGTCAAACCGCCGCCTTGCATTCGGCCTGCCGCCATGGTCTATCAATGTTGACAGCCTCTTAACCATGGCCAACTAAGCTGCGCCATGTAGGGACTGCAATTGCAGATAAGTTGATGGCATGACAAAGGACGCTAAGTGCTTGGTCATGCCGACTTTAAACCTGAACAGGCGGCAGTGAGTGAAGGGTCTACCGTCTCAAGCGTTCGGACATGTCCGGCGCCTGCGCTCAAGCGCAAGAGATGCACGCGTTCACATAAAGAACGCGGCACCCTTTTTGCTGTCCACTTCTTCACTATTGGCCCTCAGCGTCTCAGTACCGCTCCTATTGGCGCCACAGCCCGCACACGCATTTGAAATCTTCGGCTGGAAGTTTTTTGAAAACGGCAAGGAAGAAGAGGCCGCCGTCCCGGATCCCATCGCCTATGAGGCAGAGGTTGCTGTATCTGAGCGCAGTGATGCTGATCTGACCGAGGAAATAACCGCCACGTCGCTTCTGGTTCAGCAAGTGAAAAAACCGCCCTCGGGTGAAGCCGGGTTGATCGCCCGGTCCTTGTCGGACCGGGAACGTTTGATCGCCCGCCTTTATGCCGATGGGCGCTACGGCGGCACAGTCAGCATTTCTCTTAATGGACTGCCGCTTGAAAGCGCGCTTGAACGTGCCGGCTTGCCGGACGGGCGGCCTGTTCAAGTCAAGATCCTGGTGGACCCGGGCCCGGCTTTCACATTCGGCACTGTCACAGTACAAAGCCCCGGCGGCGAACTCTCGACCGATCCTACTTTCTGGGGTCTTGCTCCCGGAGAGCCCGCAGGCTCCGGCAAAATTCTGAGTGCCGAGCGCCGAATTGTCACGATGTTGCGTGGACGCGGCTATCCGGAGGCGAAAATCGCAGAACGCCGGATTACGGCAGATCACAGCTCCGATCGATTGGACGTCGCCCTGGTCGCAGAAGCCGGTCCGCAGGCAAGGTTCGGCAAGGTATCGGTCTCAGGCACCGAAGTCACAAAGCCGGAGTTTGTGGTCCAGCAGGCGATGATCCCGGAAGGTGGCATCTATTCACCCGAAGACATCTCACGCGCTCGGAAACGCTTGAACGACCTCGGCATTTTTTCCTCAATCCGGTTTGTCGAAGGCGACATTGCAAGACCGGATGGCACGTTGCCGATCACCATCCAGGTTACCGAGCGCAAACGCCATGTCATCGGTGCGGGCGCGTCCTGGTCCAGCACCGAAGGCTTCAGTGCGGAAGCCTACTGGCGCCGCCGCAACCTGTTTGGCGGCGGGGAAACCCTGTCGGTCGAAGGCTCGATTGGCCGGATCGGGTCCGAGAGCATTGCCAACCAGGAATACTCCGCCCGCATTGCATTTGAAAAACCCGGTGTTTTCGGCCCTCTCACCAGCTTCACGACAAGCCTTGAAGCCAAGCAAGAAAACCCGGATGCCTACATCAGCCGGACGCTGACTTATGACGCATTCCTGAGCCGGGAATTCAGCGAACAGGTAAAGGGCCGGGCCGGCTTTGAAATCCAGTACGCCGACGAAGAAGACGCATTTGGCGACAACCAATATCTTCTGGTCGGGCTTCCGGCGGATCTGACCTTCGACAACCGGGACGACAAGCTCAATCCGTCAAAGGGTGTCTTTGCGGCGCTCTTTGGCGAGCCGGCCTATGATGCCAAGAACGGCAACGGAATGGGTTTCCTCCAAGGAACCGTTTCAAGCTACTACGCCCTGGATGAAGCAAAACGCTTTATTCTTGCCGGAAAGCTGTCCGCCGGATCAATCATCGCGCCGTCTGTGTCGGCCGTGCCAGCGAACCGCCGTCTCATTGCAGGCGGCGGCGGGTCAATCCGCGGCTACGCTTACCGGAACGTTGGCCCGCGGTTAAACGGCGAAGTTGTCGGCGGGCGCTCGCTCATCGAGATGTCCGGCGAAGTTCGCGTCAGGATCACCGAGACAATCGGCGTCGTCGGCTTTGTCGATGCGGGCAATGCTTATGAAGATACCATTCCTGATTTTTCTGATGGCCTTAAGATAGGCGTGGGCGCCGGACTGCGTTACTTTACGCCCATAGGTCCCCTTCGAGTCGATGCGGCCGTCCCGCTCGACCCGGAACAGGACGACCCGAGTTTTGCCCTTTATGTTGGACTAAGCCAGGCCTTCTAACGCCGATGCGTTTTGTAAATCTAGCCCTGAGGATCATTGGACTGCTGGTCGCACTGGCGGTCGCAATCCCAGTTGTCGCAATCGCAATCCTGCAAATTCCGGCAGGACGGACACTCGTGTCCAACATTGTGAGCGATCTTGCATCCTCCTCTTCCCAAACCATCTCTGTCGAAGACCCTTATCTTGGGTTTGACCTCGACCTTTCGGCCAAACGCATTGCACTGGGCGATGACTTGGGCACCTGGCTCGAAGCGGATGATTTAAGCGTTTCATGGTCTCCGCTTCAGCTCATCTCCGGCACACTGCAAGTCAATGACATCTCCGCCTCCCGGTTCGACCTGAACCGGCTTCCCGCGACTTCGGAAGAGACGCAGCCCGCCGAAAGCACCGATGAAACAGGATCATCTTTCGCGCTCCCTCTTGATGTTGCACTCGGATCGCTCAGCATTTCGGAGATAAATCTCGGCGAGCCACTTCTCGGGACACCGATCGCGCTGGCATTGACCGGCTCAGGCAGTGCGGCAATGGATCCGGCGATCTTTTCGGCCAACCTGGACGTCCGGCGGATCGACGGTGTAGACGCGCAGCTCACCGCAAAAGCAGAGTTCGCCCCCTCGGAAGAAACCCTGGCCTTTGACATCAAGGTGTCCGAACCGCGCGGTGGTTTGGCAGCCCGGGTGCTTGATGTTCCAGACCTTCCGGCCCTCGGCCTTGAGCTGACCGGCAGCGGCCCGCTTAATGAATGGGCCGCGGATCTCAGCATCGCTCTTGATGGACGCCAGACGGTCTCCGGCACGGCCAAGCTTGCCGAAACTGCGGCGGCCCGCCACTTGACCTTCGACCTTGACGGCGACCTCGCCCCACTGGCGCCGCCCGAAGCGCATGCCTTTTTGCTGGGCACAACCAACGCCACCGGCAAGGCAGATTTCACATTGGATTTCGCGCCGCAGTCCGGTGCGATCAACCTGAAAACACAGACCGTCTCCCTGTCGGCCCAAGGGGCGCTTGAAAACAACCGCTTGTCGGCCGATGCCGACTTGGCCGTCAGCGCGGGCGGAGATTCTCTGATTGCACTCGATCTCGGTGACCGACGGATTGCCTTCGGACCATTGACGGTCAAACTCTCCGCAAATGGCGACATGTCGTCGGTCGGCTGGTCAACGGACATTGGACTGGCCTCGTTCGAAACCACTGAAATCCGCAGCGGTCAAATCCAACTGGCGGCAAAGGGAAGCGGTGCAAATCTCACCCCGGACGTGCTGACGACCCCCTTTGATCTCTCCCTGACTGCTGATGGCTTGCAGGGCCTAATGACTGAAATCCAGTTTGTCACGGGTGCTTTGGCACTCAACTCCAATGGATCGGTCAATGGCGCATCGCAAACACTCAATTTGAGCGCCCTCGCCCTCACCTCCAGTTTTGTGAACCTTAATCTATCCGATACTGAGCTGGGTGCGGAAAAGGCGTCCGGCAATGGTCGGCTAACCCTGTCCGATCTAAGCCGCTTTTCACAACTCGCTGTACAAGATCTAGGCGGTGCTGTGACGGCAAGCGTGGATTTCGACCTGGACCCCTCAGCGCTGGAAGGAACAGCAAATCTTCAGGCCGTCGCGCAAGATATTCGGACAGGCACGGCGCAAGCCGATGCGCTGCTCACTGGTCGAACGGACATGAAAGGCACCGTCAAACTTGCCGGTGTGGACGATGTATCGGTTGAAGATTTGACGGTGACAAACACCAATTTAACCCTGGCCGGATCTGCGGATTATGTGTCGGGTACCCTCGCTTCCGGCATCACTGTATCCCTCCTCGATCTCGCTTTGGCGGATCCGCAGTTGGGCGGCGCGCTGGACCTCAGTGCTGAAACATCCGGCCCGCTGGACCGGCTGGACATCACCGCGGATGTGAAATCCAAACAGATCCTCCTGGCCGGCACTCCTCTCGACAATCTGGAACTGGACATCGAGGCGACCGCCGATCCGTCGGCACCGTCCGCGAGCGTCAATGGGTCCGCAGACCTGAACGGGCACACCGTCTCGGTTGATGTGGATCTCAAAAGCGCTGATGGCGCGGCGGAACTCAATCCGTTGGCCGTGAGAGTGGCGGAAAACACAATTTCCGGCGATCTTGCAGTGGCCGACTTGGAAAACCCTGTCGAGACGCTAAGTGGTTCCTTGAAGATCGATGCGCCGAACCTTGCAGCGATCTCCCCCTTGGCCCTGACAGAGCTTGGCGGCCGCCTTGAAGGAACCCTTACCGCCGATCCTGATGCTGGAAAACTTCTGCTGGATCTCTCCGGTTCTGAAATCGACGTTCCTTCAGTCAACATCGGCAGTCTTCAGCTGAAAGCCGATATCGCGCGTCCCTATGATCCCAAAACGGTGTCAGCCGATCTTGTCGTGAACGATCTGATCACGGCGGCAACCCCGGTGCGCAGTGTGGCCCTGACGGCAAAACCGCAAGGCGATGGCACGGCTCTGACCGCCGATGTAAAGCTCGAAGATGGTGCGCAAGATGGCCTCACCCTTGCAGCTGTCCTGTCCCAGCCCACTGCCACGACTTATGCGCTCGCACTCAATCAGCTTGCGCTAAATTATCAGGGCATCGCCAGCCAACTGAAGCAGCCTGCCACGATCACCTATGGCGATGGGACAGCCGACATCACTCCGCTGGAACTTGCGCTCGGTCAAGGGTCGTTATCAATCTCAGGATCTGCCGGCGAGGCTCTGGGCCTGCAAGCCGATCTGAACGCAGTGCCCCTTTCATTGGCGAACGCTTTTGTGTCGTCGCTCGGCATCGGCGGCACTTTGACGGGAACGGTAAATGCAAAAGGCAGCACATCAGCCCCGGAAGTTGACTGGGCGCTCTCCGGCGATGGCCTAACAGCATCTCCCTTGCGGGACAATGGGCTCTCAGCCCTGGCGCTAAACTCAAACGGCACTCTGATTAACAATCAGATATCCCAAACCACGAAGGTGTCCGACGCAAACGGACTGTCTATCAGCGCCAACGGCACCGTCGGACTGACTGCACCGCAGCCGCTTTCCATCACTGTAGACGGAACCATTCCGACTGCGGCCTTGAGACGGCCACTGCTGGAGGCGGGTATCCGCGCGGAAGGCGGAATAAGCTTGAACGGATCCATCGGTGGCAGTGCGCAATCTCCAGCCTATAATCTCACAGCGGCGCCATCCGGCCTCAAGGTAACCAGTCTTTCAACTGGTCTGACTGTGCAAAACATTCGCGGTTCGGCGAACGTCACCCAAGATCAAGCCTCGCTGAATGGTATTGCCGGTGATCTTGCAACAGGTGGGTCTTTGTCGGCATCTGGTACTGTCGGAATGAAAGACGGGTCGCCGGCCAATCTCAACCTTGCCCTCGACAAGGCGCGCTATATTGATCCAGGTCTGGTCAACGCAGAAGTCGATGCCAGCATTTCTGTCACTGGTCCCCTTGCCTCGACCTCCGCATCACCGCTGATCGGCGGCACGGTGACCATCAACAAGGCAGATGTCTCCATTCCAGAGTCGCTGCCCGGGGCAATCCCCCCGGTTGATGTCCGCCACCTCAATGCGTCTGCGGCCGTCCGGCGCCAGGCTGAAGAGCTCGGCGGCGGCGACAGCGGGCGGCAAACCGAACAACGCAGCAACCCTCCACGCCTTGATGTTCTGGTATCGGCACCTGGCCGTATCTTCATTCGCGGACGCGGCCTTGATGCAGAACTACAGGGCAACTTGAAGATTGTCGGAACAACTGCCGATCCCCAAGCCATCGGCGCGTTTACCTTGCGCCGCGGCGTGCTGGACATCCTGACCCGCCGTTTGACGTTCTCCACGGGCCGCGCCACATTTGAAGGCAGCCTCACTCCATTTCTGGAGTTTGTTGCGACCACGACCGTCAGTGACACCACCATTACGATCACGGTCACAGGCGAAGCGGATGATCCGCAGATCGCTTTCACATCCTCCCCGGAACTGCCACAGGATGAAGTCCTGGCACTTCTCTTGTTCGGCAAATCTGTCGGCAACCTGTCTGCCACTCAGATCGCCCAGCTTGGAGCGGCCGTTGCAACCCTGACCGGCGGCAGTGACAGCGGACCGCTTGCCCAGATCCGGAAGTCTCTCGGCCTTGACGCAATCGACATCGACACATCGGGCGAAGATGGACCATCGGTGTCGGTTGGCCGCTATATCAACGACAACATCTACTTGGGTGTCGAGCAAGGCGCGTCCAGCGGCTCCAGCCGTGTGAAAGTCGACATTGACCTCGACCGCGGCCTAAAGGTTCGCGGCGAAGTCGGAGCGGATGGGTCGTCGAAAGCCGGCATTTTCTTTGAGCGGGAGTATTGATGGGCGTTTTTATTGCCAATCGAAACTGTCAAGCATGGCTAAACGATCACCGGCATTTTTAGCGAACCCGGCGCGGATTTCCGCCACACAAATTTCTTTTTCCGACAAATCGCCGGCTTGCTGTTGCGGTGCACCGCCACAACGTGCGAGGGTCCGGCCCATGACCAATCTAAAGAAAATTGAAGTTCCGCAGGAAGACGATCAGACCGTTTATCCGGCTATCGGCGCACCTGCGGACACCGGAGCCAACTACATGTCGAACAGCAGCAGCGACTACACCCTGGGAGAACGGATTTGTAAGGCACGGGATATTGCCGGACTGTCCACCGCTCAGCTCGCGCGCCGCCTCGGCATCAAAACCTCTACATTGCAAAGCTGGGAAAGCGACCGCTCCGAACCGCGGTCCAACAAACTCATCCTGCTGGCAGGCCTTTTGAACGTCAGCCCGACCTGGCTTCTTGTCGGACGCGGGTCGCCGCCTGTTGCAGAAGACACCACCGCAGATCTCGACAGCATGCGGGTCGCCCTTGATCGCATCCAGAAGCAGGCCCAGTCCCTTGCCGATGAGATCGCAACCCTGCAAAGCCGGCTTGGCGGCAGCTGATCCGGCACAATCCCCGATCCGTTCAACGCTTCTTCGTTCACCGCTCAGACACGGCCACGCCGCGTTTGGGCGGTGAACTGTTGCAACAGTGTTTTGCCTTGCCAGACCCTTGGTGATCCGCCTATCACTTGAACAACTCAGACCGGCACTCGCCCGGTTCCTGCACCTATGTCACGGAGTTCTCTATGTCTCTCAATCCGGCGCTCTTGAAACAGCAAGTCTACATCGACGGGTCCTGGGTGGATGCCGACAGCGGCCAAACAATGGAAGTGACCAACCCGGCAACCGGAGATGTGATAGGCACCATTCCGGTCTGCGGCCGGGAGGAGACAAAACGCGCAATCGATGCGGCCCACAAGGCCATGCCGGCCTGGAAGGCCTTGACCGCAGAAGCCCGTGCCACGCTCATGCACAAGCTCTGCGATGAGATCATGGCGGTGATCGACGACTTGGCCGTATTGCTCACCACTGAAATGGGCAAACCGCTCGCCGAGGCCAAAGGCGAAATCGCTCTTGGTGTGAAATACATCCGGTTCTTTGCCGAAGAAGGCAAACGGGTCTATGGCGACACAATTCCGTCTCCGTGGCCGGACCGTCGCATCCTGGTGACCAAGGAGCCTGTCGGCGTTGTCGGCGCGATCACGCCATGGAACTTCCCGAATTCCATGATTGCCCGAAAGCTCGGCGCGGCCCTTGCAGCAGGTTGCACCATGGTGATGAAACCGGCTGAATTCACACCCTACTCCGCTCTGATTTACGGCATTCTTGCAGAAAAAGCCGGTATTCCTGCCGGTGTGGTCAACATCGTCACTGGCGACGCTCCGGCGATTGGCGAAGAAATGTGTGAAAACCCGCTCTTGAGGAAGATCACCTTCACCGGCTCGACCCGCGTCGGCAAACTGCTGGCCGGGAACGCGGGCAAGAACATGAAGAAGATCTCCATGGAGCTTGGCGGCAACGCGCCGTTCATCGTGTTCGACGATGCGGATCTCGACAAGGCCGTTGAGGGCGCAATCGCCTCAAAATTCCGCAATTCCGGCCAAACATGTGTCTGCGCCAACCGGATCTACGTGCAAGCCGGTGTTTACGATGCCTTTGCGGGCAAGCTGAAGGACGCGATTGCCGCACAACTCAAACCCGGCAACGGTCTGGAAGACGGCAGCACACAAGGTCCGTTGATCAATGAGGCAGCTCTTGAAAAGGTGGCCGACCATGTGGCCGACGCTCTTGCAAAAGGCGGTGAGCTGATCTCCGGCGGCAAGCGCAGCGACGGTCCGGGCACTTTCTACGAGCCGACACTGATTGTCGGAGCAACCGCGGACATGAAAGTCGCCAACGAAGAGACGTTCGGCCCCTTGGCAGCGCTCTTCAAATTCGAGAGCGAAGAAGACGCGATCGATCGGGCAAACGACACCGAATACGGCCTGGCCTGCTACTTCTACACCCAGGATCTCGGCCGGACCTTCCGCGTCATGGAAGCTCTGCAGTATGGCCTTGTCGGCATAAACGAAGGCGTTATCACCACTGAAGTCGCGCCCTTCGGCGGCGTCAAGGACAGCGGCATCGGCAACGAAGGCTCCAAATACGGCCTCGATGACTATCTGAACATCAAATACAGCTGCCTTGGCGGCCTCGGCCTCTAAAAGCGGTTAGGCGGACCTGCGAAGAAGTTGCGCAAGGTCCGCAGCGCTCATAGGGCGCCCGAAAAGATAGCCTTGTCCGACACGGCACCCGAGACCGAGGAGCGTTTCAGTCTGTTCCTCGGTTTCAATGCCCTCCATGACTGTTTCCATGCCAAAGGCCTTGGCCATATGTAGGACCGCTTCAATGAGGGCGACGTCCTTCTTGTTGGTTGTCACCTTCGATATGAACATCCGGTCCAACTTGATCTTGGAAAATGGATAGTTCTGAAGATAGGCCAGCGACGAATATCCCGTGCCAAAATCATCCAGAGAGAAACAGCACCCCAGCTCGGCGAGCTCCTGCATGCTGGAGCGGACATCAATGGTCTCGTCAATAAACAGCGATTCTGTGATTTCCAGGTCGAACCGGTCCGCCGGAAATTTGGTGGCTTTGAGCGCATCTTCGACGGTGGCGACGATATCGCCCCGCGAAAACTGGAGGGCGGACACATTGACCGAAAGATTGATGTTGCTGTTCCATTGACCGACCTCTTCCATTGACCGGTGCAAGGTCCAGGCACCCAATTCGACGATAAACCCGTTTTCCTCCGATATCGGGATGAACTCCACGGGTGAGATTTCACCCAATTCTCCGTGCCGCCAACGCAGCAGAGCTTCCACGCCAATGATTTCTCGGCTCCGCAGATCAATCAGTGGCTGGTAAACCATCCGGAGTTCGTTCCGTGAAATCGACTTGAAGAGCTCGGTTTCCAGGCTCCGGCGCCGTTGCAACGTGTCATTCATTTCCGGACGAAAAGCCACGCAGGCCAGCTGAGCGCTTCTCCGCGACAAGGCCAGCGCGTTGCCGGACTTTTTCAGTAGCTCGTCTATTTCGGACGCGTAGTGGTCGACGATGTACCCGAAATCCAGCCGGACAGAGATCCGGGATCCCTCGATCATATAGTCTTTGCCGACGACTTGTTGCACCGTCTCGAGGAACCGTTCAGCGCAGATCTCCCCTTCTTCCGAAATATAGGCTGCAGCAAATACATCGGCCGTGAGCGCCGCCCAAGTCACTTCCGTGCCAAAATGCTGGGTCACGCGGTCCGCAACCGCTTTTCGCAACAAATCCCCGTAGGAAAAACCCAGTGAGGCGATGATCTGGTCAAGATTGGAAATCGAGAACTGAACAAGACAAAGGACCTGCCCATCAAATCCGGCTCTTTCAACGGTTGCCGGCATCTCGTCTTCGAAACCATTGCGGTTGAACAAACCCGTGACAGGATCGAACCTTGCAAGATAAGCCAGCCGTTTGTTGGCTTCGTATTCCTCGGTAATATCCCGGCAGGTCAGACACGCCAGCGCCTCATTTTCCCGCGCGTGTTTCCCTTTTTTGCTGGTTACCGTTTTTTCAGAGCGCGTTACCACATACTCAATAACGCGCAGCTGACCATCTTCCCCAGTCATCTTGAGGAGTTTGGGTTCAGGTTTGCCCTCTGTTGTGTCGGATAACACCGCAACGGCGTCATCCACCAATTCAGCTGGCAAAGCCTCGCGGCCAGAGGCGTTCGGAACAGCGTTCAGACCAAAGAGCTGACGCGCGACTTCACTCGATGCTGTAATCTTCTCCGACCGATCAATCACAACGATGGCATCAAAACTGTCGTCAAAGACCTGTCCCAGCATTCGGACCGTATTGCGCTGGCTGATCTGGTAGAGCTGAGAGATCAGTTTCCTGAGGCCGAGTTCCTGGAAAATGATGACAATCGCAGAGGCGACAAGCAGCACTTGCGCGGACGCCGTTGACATCAGCACGGGACGTTCTTGAAGGGCAAAATACCCGGCAAGCTCCAGGAGCACCATGAAGCCAACCAGCACGGCCAATTTCGTGCTGAGGCCTGTTCTTTTCGTTGTTGCGAGGAGCACAAACAGGAGAAGAACCGATAAAACAGCAGGCATTGCGCCACGGATAATCAACGCCCGGTCCTGCATGAGGGTTTCAGCCCCAAGGGCCTGAATCATTGCGCCAGGAAGGATACCGTAGACGGGTGTTGGAAACAGGTCCCGCAGTTCCTGAGCGCTTGCTCCGATGATGACCTTTTTCCCAAAGACGGTCGTATTGGCGACGTCTCCTTCAAGCACATCAATCATGGATACCCGGGGCATCTGATCAATGGCGATGCTGTAATCCAGCCAAAAGGCCCCTGAGGTTGCGCCGGTATGGCCGCCGAGATAGGCGGCGGCGGACAGCTCCTCAACGCCGTTTAGTTCAAATCCGTAGATGTTTCGCCAAATCCGGCTGTCGGCCTCCACCGGCACCATCACAACGACGGGCCAGGCGAATTCCAAAAATTCCGCTATTGGTTGGTTGAGAATTTCTTCGGATTCGTCCTCTGCACCGGTTGCCGCCTGGCGGAAAGCTGCAAGACTGACGTTTCCTGCACGCTCAATGGACGCCGCAAAAATCGCATCATCTTCCGGAGTTGAGACCGAACTGAAATCGATATCAAAAACGATTTCAGTGACGCCAGCTTCGGACAGATTGTCGATCAGATCCGCGTAGGTTCGCCGCGGTATTGGCCATACGCCAAGTTGCTCGAGCGACCGCGCGTCAATATCGACAAAGAGCAAATCTCCTGTGACCGGACGCTCGGACGCTGTGAACCGGTGTTCCCATAGCATCCGGTCAAGCCCGTCCGTAACGCGGACAGCTTGCAGCGCCAAAAGACCTGCCCCCATCAGGCCTGCAAACACGATCGCTGCAAGAAATCTTTTTAAGTCAGCCGAAATTGCTCCTAATCGCACTTTGCCCGCCCAATCCCACCTCTAAATGCTCGATACACTCCGGCTTGCATCCTATCAGGACGCTTTGGCATCAAGTTTCGGCTCCCCAACCGATAGCTTGAGTACGCAAACACCAATGGCGTTACAAACGACCGCCTGTATCAGCTCCACCGTTGCCGTTGCCGTTTCCATTCCCGTTGTTGCCGGAATTGCCGTTCCCGTTTCCGTTGTTACCGGAATTGCCGTTGCCATTTCCGTTGTTACCGGAATTGCCGTTGCCATTCCCGTTGTTACCGGAATTGCCGTTGCCATTTCCGTTATTACCGGAATTGCCGTTGCCATTCCCGTTGTTGCCGGAGTTGCCGTTGCCATTTCCGTTGTTACCGGAATTGCCGTTCCCGTTTCCGTTGCCACTTCCATTGTTGCCAGCGGATTCGCCGCTCCCGGAAGAACTGCCCGCGCTCCCATTACCGGCGCCACCCGAGTTGCCACCAGCATTCTGTCCCTGGCTGTTTGTTGAGCCTCCCGAAACGCCTTGATTGGAGGTGTTCGTAGACTGGCTCGGAACATTTCCGATTGACGGAGTGGCAAAAGCCGGAGCCCTTGCAGCGCCCGGTGACACAGAGGGCGCATTCACACCGGACACCGACAAGCCCGACCGACTGCCGGGCGCACTTGAGGCACTTTGACCTGGTCCCAGCGAAGCGGTTTGGCCGGTCGCCAAATCGGAGACCTCGACAAGGCCACGTTCAACAGAGACCCGAGCTTCGCGGCTGTTCACGGAAACACCAAACCGCGTTCCTTTGACAACAGCGGCGAGAAAAGGGGTTTCGACTGTAAAATGCGGACGCCCGCGCTTTTGAACATCGACGGTCAGGCGGCCAGAGCGCTGAAGCAGCGTGGTCTTGCGATTGTTGCTCCGATACTTTGAAAGAGCAAACTTGGCATTCGGGCCAACCGAAATGGTCTCTGCGCCGCGCGCGATTAGCGCCCGCGCGCCGGAACGCGTTGCCATGGTGTAACCTGGTTGAAACACCATACCGCGTTGAACGCGGAACGCTTTGACCTCTGGCGCGACAAAATAAACGACCCCAGACACCCGCTTGACAACCCACTCAGCGCGCGCTTCACCGACGCTCGACAGGACCGCGAAACTGCAGAGGAAAAAAGCGAATACGTTGAACCCAATCGATCTGCCAAATGGTTTTATAGCAAGGAGCTTATAAAACACCGTAGACACGTCTATTGACCGAATGGAAACCACGCCAGACACCGTATTTTAGATGATTATTGAAGCACCTTATAACATTGACAATTTTAACGTTAGGTGAAGGTCAGCAAATAGGTCGCGGAACATAAGTTGAACCCCGATGCCATGCTCATACTACCACAGCGATAGAGGCCAAGACTATCGCAACTATTTCCAACTGACGGTCACCTGCGCTGAGGAATTGAAATGCCTGACAAATTCCGGCTTCCATGCTGTCTAACGACAATCAAAACAACAGTTTTATTCAGCCTGTGAACCTTGAACGGCAACACTAGCACTTAACGCTACGATTACCATAAGCAGAGAAAGTCCGGCGAACGTCACGGGCAAGCCGATCCCGTCCGCAACGAAACCGATCACCGCAGGCCCCAATAATATTCCGCCATACCCGGCTGTTGCGACCGCTGCAATCGCGGCGCCTTGCGGCATGACCTTTTGCCGCCCTGTTAAGCTGAAGAGCACCGGGACAATATTGCAGACCCCGGCCCCGATTGCCGCAAATCCGATCAGCGACACAGCCAGGTTGCTCGCCGTTGCAACGAGCAGAATACCGGCAATGGTGATCACTCCGCCCCAAAGCAGGATGTTTTTCGGGCCGAACCTGGCAACCACCCGGTCGCCCAGCAAACGACCGATCGTCATCGTGATTGAAAAACACATGAAGCCAATACCGCCCTGGGCAATGTCCACCAGCCCCTGATCTGTGATCAGCGCAGCGCTCCAGTCCAGAACAGCTCCTTCGGTCAAAAACGTGATGGCAATGAGGAGTGCCAGAAGCAGGACAACGCCTTTCGGGAAAGCCCCGCCCGTTGAAGAACCGCCCGTGCGATTTGGGAGCAGCCGGGGGGCCGCTAAAATCAGCAGCAAGAGGCTTGACAGCGCAATCAAGCCAGCAGATGCGAACGGTGACAGGCCGAGCGTCAAGAAAAGCGTGACACCCCCTGCCCCGGCAAACCCGCCGATGCTGAACTGGGCATGGAACCCCGACATCAGCGGTTTATCCGATCCGCTTTCAACATCCACCGCATGGGAATTCATGCCGACTTCCATGACACCGAGGAAGCTCCCGAACAGGAAAACCGCGATAGCCATGAGCGGGATTGTCTCTGCATACCCAAGAGCCGGAAATCCGGCAATCAAACCGATCCCGGACCCGACGATCACTCGACGGCTTCCAAATGCGGCGCATAGAGGTCCGGCAAGCGGCATGAAAAGAACCGAGCCAATACCGAGGCACAAGAGCAAAAGACCAAGCCCGGCATCATCAACGCCAAGCCTTTGTTGTGCGAACGGGATCAGCGGTGACCAGGCGCCCATGGTCAGTCCACCAATGAAAAACACCAGCCGTGTTGCAAGCCGCGTTTCGAACCGGTTGAGGCTCAAGGCAGCATCATGACCCGTCACCGGTCGCAGTCCTTTTGTGTTTTGCAGGGCCCGGCTCGTGATCAAAAATCCTAGGTCGCCGGGGTCAGAATTTCGTTTTCAACAGAGCGGAAAACGTCGACATGGTCAATGTTCATTTGCTGGATGCCGCACTTGACCGCCAGTTCGAACACGTCGCGATCATCACCGTCATAAAAGAGCTGCGTGGTGAGCCCAGCATCCCTTGCTGAAGCGGCCAGATCAGGGTCCAGGTTGTGCGCTTGAAACTCCAAAATTGCCGCGCCTTGCGCGACCGCCCTTTCAACCGAGCCGACATGATCAAACAAGACCATGAGCCGGAGATCAGGAACACGGGCCCGTGCCTCGGCGCGAATGGCCTGGTCAAAGGAGAACGTCCAGGCTGTTTCCAGGAGACCGTTAGCCTGGAGCATGTCTCTGACCTTCGCCGGGTCTCCTTCTTTGATCTCAGCATAGACCGAAATCCGCTCCCGGCACGCCTTCAGGAATGCATCAAACCGCGGCACACGTTCGCCGGAAAACTCTTTTGAAAACCAGGAACCTGCATCAAGTCGGTCGATCTCAGATGAGAGTTTGTCGGCAAACCGGCCCGAGCCGTTCGTCGTTCTATCCAGCGTGTCATCGTGAAAGACGTAGAGGACACCGTCGCGGGATGGACGGACATCGAGCTCGACAACTTCGGCGCCTGCTTCGATCGCTTTTTCAAGAGACGCCAGGGTGTTTTCCGGGGCTTTGAGGCTGAGGCCACGATGGCAAACAATAGCTGCACGGTTCATGGATATGCTCCAGAAGGTTCGGGGTCAAAGCACCGGCGATGTTGAAGGGAAACGAATCTCGATTGATCGAGACACGAAAGAGATGCCTGAGGACTTTGATACCTTCATGACACATATCACGTTCACCAAACTATAGATTGGTTCAAGGTCAAAAGTGGCCGCTTCGGTCACTATCAACTGTTGCCGAGCGCAGTTGTAGACCTCGCAGAAACTTCCGGTCTTCTCGATAACGCGCCGAGTCGTTTTCCCGAACCATCCGGCGGAATTATGACAAATTGTTCACCCCCAATAAACAGTCAGTCAAATTGCAGCTTTTGAAATACAGCTTATGTGATGGATCAGCGTTCCCCATGGAACGTCTTCAACAGTCTTATTGATGAGGTTCCAAAATGATCCGTCTTGCTACATCTGCCTTTGCCCTGTCCGTTCTCGCTGGCGCTGCTGTCGCTGAACCGGTTGCGTTCGACTTCGACAAGTCCCACTCCAACCTGTCTTTCACGTATGATCACCTTGGCTACTCCACCACCGATGGCCGTTTTGGCGACTGGGATGGCACTCTTTTGATCGACAAGGAAACCCCGGCCAATTCCTCGATCGAGTTCACCATTCAGATCGGCAGCCTCGATACATTCTGGGCAGATCGCGACAAGCACCTCCTGAGCGCCGACTTCTTTGACGCTGAAAAGTTCCCGGAAGCGACCTTCAAGAGCACAAGTGTTGAACAAACCGGCGAGAAGCAGCTTGAAGTCACCGGCGATCTCACCATCAAAGGCATCACGAAGCCGGCGACCCTGACCGTTGATGTCAAGGCAATGGGTGAGCATCCGATGGCGAAGAAGGAATCGGTTGGTTTTGCCGTAAACACCGTGATCAAACGCTCTGACTACGGCATGGACATGTTCGTGCCCTATGTAGGGGACGAGGTCACAATCACGTTTCACACCGAAACGCTTACGACTGCCGCAACAAACTAATCTGCGAAGATGCGGGGAGCCTTGTTAAGGCTTCCCGTTTGCCGAAGGAAACTGCCATGTATCGCAATACGCCAACCGGTTACGGCCGGATAGCCATTTTCTTTCACTGGACCATGGCCCTGCTGATAATCGGCATGCTCGCCTTCGGACTTTATCTCAAGCAGCTGCCGCAGACCGACCCGAACCTTTTTCAGCTGTACCAGCTGCACAAGTCCTTCGGCTTTGTTGTATTGGCGCTTGCGGCCTTCAGGCTGGTTTGGCGTCTGACAAACCCTTCACCGAAACTGCCGTCCGACATGCCGGCTCTTGAAAAACTCGCAGCTCATCTCGGTCATATCGGGCTCTACGTCCTGATCTTCGCAATGCCGATCACAGGCTGGTTCATGGTGTCCGCGTCCCCCTGGGGCATCCCGACGGTGGTCTTTAACGTTCTGCCGATCCCACACCTGCCCTATCCGGAGGCCCTTGGAACAAAAGAACAGGCCGAAGCCTTTTTCATGATCCTCCATGAATATGGTGCGTATCTGTTGATCGCCTTGGTGGTTGTTCACATCGCCGCCGCACTGAAGCACCACTTCATTGCCAAGGACGACACCTTGAAGCGGATGACATCAACCAAGCCAGCTCAAAACGCGCTTGAATCACATTCTGAGAAAGCCAAAGCATGACACTGAAATCACTTGCACTCCTCAGCTGCACCTTGTCTTTCCTGACCGTGCAGCCCGCACTTGCCGCGACATGGACTGTAGATCCGGCGCAGAGCACACTTGGGTTCCAAGTCCAGCAGGGCAGCAGCGCTTTGACAGGACGGTTTACCTCCTGGGACGCATCCATCGAGTTTGACCCGGACGCGCCGGAGAACGCCGATATCTCGGCAACGATCCGCCCGGCCAGCGCCTCCACCGGCAACGCCCAGTTCGATGGGACCCTGCCGAATGGCGACTGGTTCGACACCGCCGCTTTCCCGGACGCCACCTTCGCCGCCGACAGTGTCGAACGGGTGGAAGGCGACAGTTACCGGGCAAACGGAACGCTCACGATCAAAGGTGTGTCCATGCCGCTCGTCCTGGACTTTACGCTGGCTATCAACGGTGACACAGCCACAGCCAATGGCATGGCGACCTTAAACCGTCTTGAATACGGCCTTGGATCCGGTGTCGGCCCAGATACCGTCGGCGATGCAGTCACCGTCACGCTCAATCTCACAGCGACCCGCTGACAATTCCTAAGGGGCCCGCGCGGTCTTCAGCCGCGCGAGGCCGCCAGACCGATGCCGCTGGCAACGAACAAACCGCCAATCGCTTTGTGCATCCGTCCCATAAACCGTCGCGACAGGCGAAGAACGCTCAAACGGCTTCCCACGAAGCCGTAAATCATAGCGACCGAGAACGACACCAGCGCGATCAGAACAACCATCCCGGTCAGCTGAGTGACAGCTGTTCCCGATGGGTCAAGAAACTGGGGAAACAAAGCCGTGAAAAACACAACTGCCTTGGGATTTGAAGCAGCGACGAGAAATCCGCTCCGATAAAGGCGCCCGGTCGTATCCGCTTCTGACCGTTTGTCTCCGCCGATGTCGAGCCCGTTGGAAGCGCTGCGCCACATCGAAAAGCCAAGATAAACAAGATATGCCGCACCAGCATATTTGATGAACATGAACAAGACAGCCGATTTGGCAAGCACAATGCCGAGACCAGCGCAGGCCAAGATGGCCTGCACCACGGAAGCACTCATATTTCCAAGTGCGGTCGCAAGCACCTGTTTCCATCCATAACGCGCACCGTGGGTAAATGCGATTAAAGTGCTCGGGCCCGGCACCATCGAGGCGGTGAAGACTGTCAGCGCGAACAGGGCCCAAAACGACAGGTCCATAAGTCCCCCAAAGATAATAGCTAAATGAACACGATCAGATCGGACGAATTTCCTGATCGCACTGTTTCACAAGCGCTCAACAAGCTCAACGGCTATGCGCCGAATTTCGAAAACCGGATCGATTGCGTCTTATGTCGGCTTGGACTCTTCCAACATTTTGCTTAAGAACACGCCACAGACCTTTTGCCAGGGGCTGAACCGTCAGCGCCTAGCCAGATCAGGAAGGCTTTTTGCATGAACGCGCCCGTCACCCCGCCAGACTATCAGCACAGCGCCCTCTTCCCGCAAGGCGAAGACACAACGCCCTATCGCAAGCTGACCTCTGACCACGTCAAAACAGCCGAATTCAACGGCGAAGAAGTTTTGGTCGTCGAGCCGGAAGGCCTGCGTCTTCTGGCCGAAGAGGCCTTCAAGGACATCAACCACTTTTTGCGCCCCGGACACCTCGAACAGCTGCAAAAGATCCTGGATGATCCGGAAGCCACCGAAAACGACAAGTTCGTCGCCTTTGATCTACTGAAAAACGCCAACATCGCGTCCCATGGCGTCTTGCCGATGTGCCAGGACACAGGCACAGCGATCATCATGGGCAAGAAGGGCCGGCGCGTGTGGACCTCCGGCGGCGACGAGGCATCGCTCGGTGAAGGTGCGCGCGATGCGTATTACAAGAAGAACCTGCGCTATTCGCAGCTCGCGCCGATTTCCATGTTCGAGGAGAAAAACACCAAGAACAACATGCCGGCGCAGATCGAACTCTATTCAGAGGGCGAAGACGCCTACAAGTTCTTGTTCATGGCCAAGGGCGGTGGTTCGGCGAACAAGACCTTCCTGTTCCAGGGAACGCCGTCGCTCCTAACCCATGACCGCATGATCGACTTCCTGAAGGAAAAAATCCTCACGCTCGGAACGGCCGCCTGCCCGCCCTACCACTTGGCGATCGTCATCGGCGGCACGTCGGCGGAAATGAACCTGAAGACGGCGAAATACGCCTCCGCCCGTTATCTCGACAACCTGCCGACCGAAGGCTCGGAAGCCGGGCACGCGTTCCGCGATCTGGCGATGGAAGAAGAGATCCACAAACTGACACAGGCAACCGGCGTTGGCGCACAGTTCGGCGGCAAATACTTCTGCCACGATGTCCGTGTGATCCGCCTGCCACGCCATGGTGCCTCCCTGCCGATCGGTCTGGCCGTGTCCTGCTCCGCCGACCGTCAAGCTGTCGGCAAGATCACCAAGGACGGTATTTTCCTTGAACAGCTGGAAATGCATCCGGAAAAATATCTGCCGGAAATCACCGATGAACACTTGGGGGGTGACGTCGTCGAGATCGACTTGACGAAGCCGATGTCCGAGATCCTCGGGGAACTCACAAAACATCCGATCAAGACCCGTCTCTCCCTGACCGGAACACTTATTGTTGCCCGTGACGCGGCCCACGCCAAACTGCGCGAACGGCTGGAGGCCGGTGAGCCCCTGCCCGACTACATCAAGAACCACCCGGTTTATTACGCGGGCCCTGCCAAGACCCCGGACGGTATGCCCTCCGGTTCCTTCGGGCCGACAACGGCCGGACGCATGGACGCCTATGTCGATCAGTTCCAGGCGGCCGGCGGCTCGATGGTCATGTTGGCAAAGGGCAACCGCTCGGCTCAAGTCCGCCGCGCCTGTCAGGCGCATGGCGGGTTTTATCTCGGCTCCATCGGTGGCCCGGCTGCCCGGCTTGCCCAGGACTGCATCAAGAAGGTCGAGGTCGTCGAATTCGAGGAACTTGGCATGGAAGCGGTCTGGAAGATCGAAGTCGAAGACTTCCCCGCCTTCATCGTCGTCGACGACAAGGGCAATGACTTCTTCAAGGAACTGAATTTGGGGTGAATGTGGCCGGGATCCGGTAAAACCAACTTATTCTAGTGTAGCCCGCAAGTAGCCATACTTGCGGGCTTCATATTCCTTAAACCTCTGATTGTCACCTTAGAGACGAAACAAATAAATCACTCGGAGCTTTGAGTGTTTGGTCTTTCCCTGTTCAAAAGACATAACCGCCACAAACTCATCGGATTCTGTTTGCTTTCACTATGCGTGTTCGGCCTGATCTTCGTCGGCGCAGACACAATCCAAGCCGATTATCGGGCTCAATGGGCCGTAGAGCTACTTGGTGTTACAGGTGCCCTTTGGCTATTTCGTATTCTTTCGATTCTCCTATTGGTAGGACTGGTGTTCGGTCTGAAATCCGATTTTCGCGCCGACAAGAAAATGGATCGCATTGCGACCCAGAGAAATCTGCTCGATAAAAGTGTACGTCGAGATCCGTGATAAGACGCGGAATTGAGTAGCAGAAATCCTGTCCCCGCTACGGGTGCGGAGCCTCCCATGCCGTGCCGATGTTTCGCACCCATGCTGATCGAGTGAAAAGGAAACGGCATGGATCACCGGGTCAAGCCCGGCGATGACATAGGAGAAGCTGCGGGTTTCGCCACACATTTTCGAACTCCCGCTCCGCCGTCCCGGGCGCGACCCGGGACCACAATCGTGTTGTTATAGGTCCCGGCTCAAAGGCCGGGACGGCCACGTATTGAACGGCATTCCGGGAGTTATTGCGCCAAAAGACCAAGTCTCCGTTACCGGGCCATCTCCTTAAGCATTTAGGGCAATCTGAAAGCCTATTTTAAGTTGTATTCTCTATCTTCTCAGCAATTCTGACATGCGGAGGATCGGGAATGCGGCAGCAGAAATCCTTTGGAAAGCGCGACCACAGTTTTGTCCCGCAAGAGCGGGGACGGTCCCTGCCCCGCCGTCCAATCCACGATGCGGTCGATAGCTATGAAGATCCTGTCCTTGTGCGCTTTGCAACGGACACGCCCTGGCCGGCCTATGCTGCTGCGGGAACTACGCTGGCGGTCATAGCGACCACACTTTTCGCTGTTGGCGAGGTTAGCACCATAACACTGCTGATGTTGGTTCCGATGATGACCTTCGTCGGTTTCATCCTGTTTCTGCAGTTCAAGGGACTGCAACGTGGCATGCAGGGTGAAAAGGAAAAGAGGAAGCGCGCGATCCAGGCGAAGTATCCACTGGTGCCGATTGCCGGAATGATCGCCGGACTTGTCTATTTTATGATCACCAGGGAACAGAGCCTTTTGGACATTGCGGGCTATGACTGGTCCGGGATGTTCGGATTGCGCACCGACATCGGAAAGGACGAGCCGCTGACGGCACAGTTGTTGGAGACAATGGCCAAGTTCGGCGGTGCCGGGGTCGCCGTGGCCGTCCTTTGGTACAAAGTCACCAAGAAAGAGCCTGCAGACTGACCGGCCTCCAAGAACGGGAAAACGCGCCTTCTGAATGTTAGGTACAGGTCACTAGCCAGGTGTTTACCAAGGAAGCTTGCACAATGTGACACGCCTACTTCGGCCCGGTTAAGCGTAAATTTCACAGGATTGAGAACCGCTAAACATCAACGCATCCTACGTCAGCTTGCGATTGATGAGGTGCGCCGTGCGACGACCGATTTACGCATTGTGGTTCCGCCCCCGCCCTGATGCGGAGCCATCTGAAAAAACGAACGGAAATGAACTCGCGGCCCGCATGGAGCGGTTCTCCGCCGCCACTTTCCCTTTCTTTCTGATGCTCTCCTTAAGCGCCGTCCTGGCAACTTTGGGCCTGGTTGCCAACAGCACCGCAACAGTGATTGGAGCAATGATCATTGCGCCCCTGATGGCGCCCATTCTGAGCCTCGCATTTGGCATAGCAACTTACGACTGGGCACTGATCACACGCTCGGCTGTCACCGTTCTGGCAGGAACAGTGTGTGTGGTGACGATCGGGTATCTCGGGGTGATGGCCATTGGCGCGCGGATCGTAGGACCGGAGATCCTCGCAAGAACCAGCCCGTCGATGATTGATCTCGCCGTTGCCCTGGCTGCAGGCTGTGCTGGCGCCTATGCGCAAACCCGGCCCAGCATCGCCGATTCCATTGCCGGGGTCGCGATCGCGGTTGCCCTTGTCCCTCCCCTTGCTGTTGCCGGAATTGGGCTGGCTTTGGGCAGCAAGGCAAGCTCTGAGATCGGTCTGCGTCTCGACGAGTTCGGTTTGCAGGATGCGGGCATCGATGTCGCAGCTGGAGGGGCTCTGCTATTTTTAACAAACCTTGCCGGCATCATTATCGTCGCCGCTCTGGTGTTTCTTTTGCAGAACTATGGCCAGTGGAAGAAGGGTCTCGCCTTACTGATCGTTGCTTCGCTTGGCGGCTACGTCCTTGTGCCTCCGCTCAACACGGCCTTGCACGAGATCTATGTCAAAAACCGCCTCTTGCGGCTGGTGAACAAAAACCTCGAACGGGAACCCACCTTTGGTTCCAAAGGCACCGAGGTGCGGATCCAAACGGTCAATGTGGGCTATCGCAACGACCATTTGTTCATCCGGGTCGACCTTCTGGCCGACCGCCAAAAACTGGCGCAAGCCCAAGAGAATCTTGAACGTTTCAGTGCCCAGCTGGCAAAGGACATTGGCGAAGACGTCCTTATAGAGGTCGACATCGGCGCCATAGATGTCATGCGCTTACGTGCGCTCGGCCGAGGGAGTTGATGTTTCCGCGCCAGAGCCACGCGCACGACCCGACTGTTCCGCCGTGCACACCAAGACTATCAATCCTGATCATCAGTGTCGGATTTCAACGCTTCACCTGAAGTTTCGGCGTCCGTCCGCTTTAACGGTTTCAGCGCCACGCACATCTGACGAATGTGAGATGTTCTTCTTCCGCCGTACTGAGCCATGATGTCCTCCCAAGGATCTTCCGTTCAACTGAAATAAGACTATCCAAGGCGTGTGCTTCATGACGTGATGGTCGTCACATCCGGGCCGAATAAGACCCACCGGACCATTACAGTTTTGACAGGAGACAGGTCGTTTTCTCTGCCAACCGGTCTTGCAAGGCGTCACCGGCCCGGCCACAACTCGTCCATCGTCAAATTTTGCTGGACGCACCGATGACCCAACCTGTTGATGCTGCAGACCGCCGTGCGATCCGCCCGGTGATTTGTTATCCGAACGACACCCTGCCGTCCCCTGACCTGCCGCTCTATGGAAAGGCGCGCGAAGGGGCTGAAAAAATTGGTGAGGTGACGGTGCCGCCACGGGAAGCGGCGAGCATTGAAGTCCCGACCGGATGTTTCTTGAGGATCACTTCGATTGAGGGCCCACAGGTAGGTGACCTCAATCTCTTCAACAGCGCAGATCTCACCGAACGGTTTTACTCCGGCAAGACCCGTGCTCTCCATGGCACGCATGTGACCACCGGCGACCGTCTCTGGTCGAACTTCCCGACCCTGCGCCCGCTGGCAACGGTCACCACCGATACCCTCGACTGGTATGGCATCGATGAATTCGGCGGCTCGGTGCACGATGTTATCGGCACCCGCTGCGACCCGTATACCGGCCGTGCGCTTGGCGGTCCCGACTATCATCATTGCTGCCATTCCAATTTGACCCGTGCGCTCGCTCAGACAAAAGGCATGAGCCTGGAAGACGCGGAACAACATGTGCATGATGTCCTGAATGTCTTCATGTGCACCGGTTTTACTCGCGACACCGGTCAGTACTTCATGAAGGCCAGCCCAGTGCGGCCGGGCGACTATCTGGAACTCTTCGCCGAAATCGGATTGCTCGCCGTCATGAGCGCCTGTCCTGGCGGAGATTGCGGATCTGAGCATTCCAGCGATACAGCGCCCTGTCATCCAATGCTCATGGAAGTCTTCAAGCCGCAGGATGGTCGCCTCGCTGGATGGGAATCACCTGATATCAATCCGTATGACCGCAGCCACGGGGCCTGACGCATGGGAATTGATTGGAAATTTTAGAAGAGCGGCGGCAAAGTGTGTTCCGGATCACCAAAAAGAGTGACTGCAAAGACTAACTTATGCGTGTGCCGTCGGTTTTGACTGCACTGACGTGCATGAATTGTTGCTAATGAAGCACAAATATCGGCTGATATAGGTCGATCACAGATACGTGAGATGGAAGACGCGCCTCGATTACGCCAATAGTGTTAACGGTACGGCAAGGACGTCTTTTTATCTTGAAGACATGGATTCGCCTCTCCGTCAGGAGGCTGGGTGCTTACGGGGAAATGTTATGAGAAAACTTTTTTATTTGGTTTTGGCAGTCGCGATCAGCGCGATCATGTTCGAAACCCCGGCCAGTGCGCAAGGAACGTACTTCGATCCGGTGAGCAAACGCTGGCTCACCATGAAATATCATCCAGGCGGGCCGTCCCCGATCAAGCGCAAGCGCGTGCGTTATGACGGTCCTTACAGCCCGGGCACGATTGTCATCGACACGTCCGAGCGCCGCCTTTACCACATCCTGGACAATGGCCGCGCCATGAAATACGGCGTGGGTGTCGGCAAGGAAGGCTTCCAGTGGGCCGGGACACACCGCGTAACCCGCAAGGCTGAGTGGCCGAGCTGGACACCTCCGGCGCAAATGCGGGCGCGCGAGCGTGCCAAGGGCCGGATCCTTCCGGCGCACATGAAAGGCGGCCCGAACAACCCGATGGGCGCACGCGCGCTTTACATCGGCAACACCTTGTACCGCATTCACGGCACCACGGAACCGTGGACGATCGGCTCAGCGGTCTCTTCCGGCTGCATCCGGATGGCAAATGAAGACGTCATCCATCTTTACAAGAGCGTAGATGTCGGCGCGAAAATCGTCGTGAAGCGCTGATCTGTCAGCCGCATGTCATCAAGGAAAGGCCGGGGCATCCCGGCCTTTTTTATTTGCCAGTAGCTTGTCCGATCAGCACCGACGCAGCCGCATGTGCATCGCGGGCCGGCGTTTTGGAGTACCCCATGCGCGCTGCGACGATTGCACCCTCGATCAGAAGCATCAACTGTAGGCCCAATTGATCCGGCAGATCTGCACCGGCAGCCTTGGCCAGGCCAATCAAGTCGTTCAGCAGGAGCCGTTTGTGTTCGCGGGCCTGCGCCGGGATCGCCGCTTCACCGTCAGAGAACTCCGAGGCTGCCTTGATGAACAAGCAGCCGTGAAAATCCGGCTGCTCAAACCATTCCTGCAACAGATCGAAAACCGCCAAGAGTTGCTGATCTGGCGCTCCTGAGAACCGGTCAAGTTTCCGGTGCATCCAGTTGCGGAACGTCTCATCCCGCAGCCGCAAGGTCGCCAGGATCAGTTCATCCTTGTTGCGGAAGTGCTTGAACATCGTTGTCTTGCTGATACCGGTCTCAGCCACAAGCGCATCCATACCGGTCGCCTGAAATCCATCCCGATCGAAAATCTCTTGGGCTTTATGGACCAGTTCATCGCGTTTACTCGGGCGCATGCTCACTCCTATGTGTACTGATCTGTATATATATTAAGATTGACTTTCCATTCAAACTAAATTTTTGAAATCCAGTATTATTCATTTATTACAGATATTTATTTGAGTTTAGATGAATTTCAAAGCGCGCGAGCTCAAAAAATATGTCTGACTCCCCTTGATTAAATGAACAGATCTGTACATATACAAACCATCAAAGTGGACAGATCGGTACATCATCAGATTGGAGACCCGTCATGGCACGCGCATTATCAACCATTGCCTTCACCCCGGCTGTTCGGGCGCGGCAAACGGAAGAAGGTTCCCGGGAGGCTTACGCCCCGCTCGATCTTCCGGAGGCAGACAACGGCGATCGGCTGGGCCCAGCAGAAGCTGCCTTCATCTCCGAACGCGATGGCTTCTATCAGGCAACCGTTTCCGAGACCGGCTGGCCCTACGTTCAGTTTCGCGGCGGCCCCCGCGGGTTCTTGAAGGTTCTGGATGAAAAGACGCTGGCCTATGCGGACTTTCGCGGCAACCGGCAGTACATCAGCTCCGGAAACCTCAAAGAAAATGACCGTGTATCCCTGATCCTGATGGATTACCCAAACCGTCGCCGTCTGAAAGTCTGGGCGCGGGCCCGGCAGATTGATGCCAAGGACGATCCGAACCTTATCGCAACCCTGCGCGAAGACGGATATCGCGGCCTGCCAGAACGCGCCGTCGCCCTGACGATCGAAGCCCTCGACTGGAACTGTCCGCAGCACATTCCAAAGCGCTACACGCTGGAAGAACTCGCCCCGGACATTCTGGCTCTTAAAAACCGCATTTCAGAACTCGAAGCGGAAAACGCGGAACTCAAAGACTTCCTGAAACCCGCACCCTAAACCTGACGCCGGCAGTTTCCGGCGACCCACTACAATAGGAGACTTCCCATGTCGCTGATTACCAGAACCCTTTCGGCTGCCTTGTTGGCAGCGGCCTTGATCACACCAATAGCGTCATCCAACGCGTCAGAGCGCGCCTCCGCGTTTGAGACCAAGTTTGGATACGAAACGATTGACGGGTTGCGGATAGCTTATCGGGAAGCCGGAGACCCGGCCAATCCGACTGTGCTGCTGCTGCACGGCTTTCCGACCTCGTCGCACATGTTCCGCAACCTGATTCCGGACCTTGCCGCGGACTATCACGTGATCGCACCTGACTTTCAGGGATTTGGCGCATCCGACATGCCGTCCGCTGAGACCTACGATTACACGTTTGACAACCTGGCCGGTACGGTCGAAGAACTTTTGGAGCGCAAGAACATTGAAAATTATGCACTCTACCTGATGGACTATGGCGCGCCGGTAGGATACCGCCTGTTCGCCGATGCGCCGGAGAAGGTCACGGGTTTTATCATTCAAAACGGCAACGCCTATGAAGAAGGACTGCCGGAGTTCTGGGATCCAATTCGGGCCTATTGGGCAGATCCGTCAGAGGAAAATGCAGCGCCTCTGCGCGCGTTCCTCGGGATCGAAGGCACCAAATGGCAATTCACCCATGGAACCCGTAACCCGGAAGCCATCAACCCGGACAATTACTGGCACGTCCAATACCTTTTGGATCGTCCGGGAAATGCCGAGGTTCAACTGGAGCTGTTCTATGATTACCGGACCAACCTGACGCACTATCCGGAATGGCAGGCTTTGTTCCGCGAGCATCAGCCGCCTGCCCTCGTGGTCTGGGGTAAGAATGATCAGATCTTCCCGGCGGAAGGCGCTCACCCCTATCGGCAGGACCTGACCAACGTCGAGTTCCATCTTCTGAATACCGGGCACTTTGCTCTTGAAGAAGACGGCGCGTTCATAGCTGAAGAAATTCGGGATTTCCTGGAACGCGAAATCACCCAGTAATCCAACAGAGGTAGCGCGGCAAAAACCGCGCTGCCCATCACATTAACGGCTGAGGCCCTTCTCACCGAGCTCCTGCAAATACCCGCCCCAGTGCTTTGACCGGTCCGTTGCCAGTTCCAGGAGATAGGTCCAGCTGAAAATTCCGGAATTGTGCAGGTCGTCGAAATGAATGCGGACGGCGTAGTTGCCGACCGGATCGATCTTCATGATGCCGACGTTTTTCTTGCCCGGGACCGTTTTCTTCTGCGAGGGAGCATGACCCTTTACCTCCGCCGACGGTGAACACACCCGCAGATATTCCGCGCTCAACTCGTGTCGCTCCCCGTCGTTGAAAGCAACGGTCAGCGTCTTGCGATCCTTTGAAACCCTGAGTTCGGTTGGCCAGGGTGCGGAAGAGTCGGTCATTTTGTCTGTGTCCGGTTAGGCAGAATTTGGTGGCGCGACGATACCGGGCAAAAACAACGGGTCAAGCTGCATCTTGTCCCGCTGATTTCACATCCTCATAGCCGTCGAGCGCAGCCTGGCGGGCCTTGCTGTGATCCACAATCGGATACGGGTAGGTCTCTCCAAGCCTGACGCCTGCCTCCCGCAGGACACTGGCCGGGGCCTCGAACGGCGAAAACAGGTGTTTTGTCGGCAGCTTTGCCAACTCCGGTACCCAGCGGCGCACGTATTTGCCGTCCGGATCGAATTTCGGTCCCTGAGAAATCGGATTGAAGATCCGGAAATATGGTGCCGCATCCGCACCGGACCCGGCCACCCACTGCCAGCTTGCCGAGTTGTTGGCAAGATCCGCATCGACCAGCGTATCGCGGAACCAGGTCTCTCCATGCTTCCAGTGAAGCCGGAGATGCTTGACCAGAAAACTGCCAGCCAGCATTCGCACACGATTGTGCATGTAGCCCGTGTGCCAGAGCTCACGCATCCCGGCATCCACCATCGGATACCCGGTCAATCCCTTTTGCCATTTTGTGAGATCCTCCGCACTCTCCCGCCAAGGGTATGCGTCGAAGGCAGGCCGCCAGTTTTTCTCTGGCAATTGCGGGAAATGATAGAGGAGATGATAGGAAAACTCCCGCCAGGCAATTTCCGATAGGAACTTGTGCCCGTCGCTGGAAAGGCTGGATTTGCGTGCGGTTGCATGCTGGGTTGCCGACCACACCTGCCTCGGCGAGATATCGCCAAAATGAAGGTGCGGCGACAAACGTGAGACGTTGGGCAAGTCCGGCCGGTTGCGCTTGTCGCCATAGCCGGACAATCCGTGATCCAAAAATTCGATCAGGCGGTCTTTGGCACCGGCTTCCCCAGGCTGCCAGATGTCTTCCCAGCCTTCGGCCCAGTTCGGCTTGGTCGGCAGCAACTCCAGATCGGACAAACTATCGCTTTTGTCGTAGGCAGCGAAGTCAATCTCCTCTGGGGCCGGCAAGGGATCCGGCACGTTGATTTTTTGAGCCGCTTTCCAGAACGGCGAATAGACTTTGTAGGGGCCACCCGTCTTCGTTTCGACATCCCAGGGCTCAAACAGCAGAGAGGCCTTAAAACTCTTGGCATCGATCAGGTCCGTTTTCAGGGCCTCTTTCAGCGCACTGTCGCGTTCGATGGCATGCGGCTCATAGCAGCGGTTCCAGTACACAGCATCTGCGCCGGTCTCCTGAACGAGTTCCGGGATCAGATGCCGCGCGCTGCCGCGCAGGAAGACAAGGCCCGGGAGGTCTTCCTTCAGCGCCGCCAAGCTGTGATGCAACCACCACCTGCTGGCGCCGCCCATGGGATGGTCATCGCCAGATTGATCCGGTGTCTCAAGAATATAGACCGGCAACACCGGGCCGCGCCGAGTTGCTTCATGAAGGGCCGGATTGTCCGAAACACGCAAGTCCTGCCGGAACCAAACGATTGTAGTCATAACGCCTCTTAAGTGTGTCTCTTTCCTACGCGGCCGCCCCTCTTCAGATCAATTTTTCTCTGACTTTAAAAGCACATGCTCCCAAAAACCGAACGGTTGGCACCACATCTTGATTTAGTGCGAAATCGTATTATATAGTACGATATCGCATCATATAGGAGCCTTCCATGTCAGTTTCCCGCCGCAAAACGCTCGCCCTCCTTGGAGGTGGTCTGATAGTTGCCGCCACCGCATCGGCCGGCACATTTCTCGCAACCCGCACTCCAGAAAAGGCGCTCAAACCGTGGAGCAGCGCCGGCGGATACGAAGATCCACGGCTGTTTGCGCTGTCTTACGCCTTGCTTGCACCAAACCCGCATAACCGGCAGCCCTGGCTGATCGAGTTGACTGACAAGGACACATTCCGGCTGCACAGAGATCCGGCGCGGGATCTCCCTCACACTGACCCTTATCACCGGCAGATCTTCATTGGTCTCGGTTGCTTCCTGGAGCAAATGGCCATTGCCGCTAGCCTCAAAGGCTTTTCGACTGAGATTTCGCTCTTTCCAGAGGGAACTGATGGTCCAATCGCGGACGTTGTGTTGATCGACGGGGCGGACGCAGATCCATTGGGTGCGCATATCATGGACCGCCGGTCTTGCAAGGAGCCCTTTCAGAACACGCCGGTTCCAGATGCCATGGCGGCGCAACTCCAGACCTATGGCTCGGTCTGGACCAATCCGGCGGATGTTAAAAGCATCAAGGACCTGACATGGCAGGCCTGGCTAACGGAAATGAACACCCACCGGACCTTGAAGGAAAGCGTCGATTTGATGCGCTTCGGCAAAGCAGAAATCAATGCAAATCCGGACGGTATTGATCTCGGCGGTCCGTTCCTGGAAAGCCTCATGGTGGCTGGTCTTCTGACCAAGGACAGTCAGCTGGATCCGGCGTCCACAGGATTTCAGGAGGGCGTGAAAATGTACCAGGCAATGCTCCATGCAACGCCCGCCTATATCAGCCTGACAACGCCGGCAAACACGCGGCAGGATCAGATAGAGGCTGGCCGCCGCTGGCTGAGGCTCAACCTGGACACGACACGTCTCGGATTGGCGCTTCACCCGGTGAGCCAGGCGCTGCAGGAGTTTGATGAAATGACCCCGCATCATGCTGAAGCGCACCGCCTGCTTGCCAAACCCGGAGAAACTGTTCAGATGCTTGGACGATTGGGATTCGGGCCGCAAACCGCCCGCACGCCGCGCTGGCCCCTTGAAACACGGATGATGAATGGATAACGCGTCCCGCCATACGCTGTTCAGTTTTTTCAATGAAATCGGCATTATCGCCCAACTGAGCCGGGCTGCCATGGAAGCCCGGCTGCCGAAGGGCCTGACCCTGCCCCACTTCAGCGTGATCAATCACCTGATACGGGTCAAGGACGGTCAAACGCCACTTGCCCTTGCCAAAGCTTTCCAGGTCCCCAAGACGACGATGACCCACACGCTAAGCGGTTTGCTGGATCATGGCTTGGTTGACATGCGCCCCAACCCAAAAGATGGCCGCAGCAAAACAGTCTGGCTCACCGAAGCCGGGCGACAATTCCGTGAGACGGCCATCCGCTCGATTGACCCGGACATGTCGGCGATAAAATCGGCCATCCCGGAGGAAAAGATCGCTGAAATCCTACCACTTCTGGCGGAAATCCGCAGTTTCATGGACGCTTATCGCGACGAGAATTGATTGCACCGGCGACCTGCAAAGCTCGCGCGCGATTGACAGAACTACACTAACCAGTTTACCGATAATTCGGAACTGTACCATTTGGCTCCGGTTTTATTTGAAAACATGCCGGTTTGTTCCATATGATGCAGGAGCGGGCGAAGACCCGCCGTCAAAGACAATTCTGAGGGAGAGCGGAACGTGACAGACGGCAATATCGTGGTTTCGAAACCGGCGGCACCAGAGACATCCGCAAGGCCTAAACCGATGATCGATCCCTTTGGCCGCGCCGTTTCCTATCTTCGGGTCTCCGTAACAGACCGCTGCGATTTCCGCTGCGTGTACTGCATGGCAGAGGACATGACGTTCCTGCCGAAGCGCGAAGTTCTCAGCCTTGAAGAGCTGGACCGCCTGTGCACCGCTTTCATCGAAAAAGGTGTCCGCAAGCTGCGCCTGACGGGCGGTGAACCGCTGGTGCGCAAAAATATCATGAGCCTGATCCGCAGCCTCGGACGGCATCTGGGCAGCGGCGCTCTGGACGAGCTGACGCTCACCACCAACGGATCCCAGCTGGCCCGCTTTGCCCACGAGCTTTATGATTGCGGTGTCCGCCGGATCAATGTTTCCATCGACACGCTCGATCCGCAAAAATTCAAGGCAGTCACCCGCTGGGGCGACCTTGCCAAAGTCATGGACGGCATCCGAGTTGCCAAGGAAGCCGGGCTTGCGATAAAGATCAATATGGTCGCGCTCAAACAAGTGAATGAGCATGAAATTGAGAGCATGATGTCCTGGTGCCATGAGCATGGGTATGATCTCACAATGATCGAGACCATGCCGCTCGGCGAGATCAACGAAGATCGCACCGATCAGTATCTACCGCTCTCCACCGTGCGCCAACGCCTGAGCGAACGCTTCACCCTGACGGACATTCCTTATAAGACCGGTGGTCCGGCGCGCTACGTCACGGTTGAGGAAACCGGCGGTCGCCTCGGCTTCATCACGCCGATGACCCACAATTTCTGCGAAAGCTGCAACCGGGTCCGCGTGACCTGCACGGGCCAGCTTTACATGTGCCTGGGTCAGGATGACATGGCGGATCTGCGTGCGCCTCTCAGGGCCTCGGAAGGCAACGAACTGCTGAGTGACGCAATCGACGAGGCCATTGGGCGCAAGCCGAAGGGGCACGACTTTGTCATTGACCGGGAGCGCAATCAGCCGGCGGTTTCCCGTCATATGAGCGTTACGGGCGGCTAATCTCGGGTCTCATTCGTTTCGGGAAACCAGAAACGCCAAGCAGCAAAAAACATGTTGCGCGGCAGTTTAACCGCGCAGCAGCGGCTTACGTGCCTAGTGATTGCTCACCGGTCTTCATATGGTGTGTCTTGACGCTCGCCAAGAAAAACGGCGAGCACACACGCCAGTCCGAAAACGCCTCCGACAACCATGACCAGGATCATCGGCATTTCACCACCACCGGCAATGTCGGCCGAGAACATGTAAGCGACGGCACTTGAGACCAGCGCACCAGCGCCAACCTGGAGAAAACTGAGCATTCCTGACGCCGTGCCGGCAAGATCAGGGCGGATGCTCACAGCTCCGGAAATGGCGCTTGGAATGCCCAGCCCATTGCCCAGACCGATGAAAAACATCGGCAGGAAGAACAACGCCCCGGTAAGGCTATCCGTCAACGTCCCAAGGACAAGAAGCGACACCCCAAAGACACCCGTGATCACACCAAGTGCGATCATCCGCGCAATCCCTGCACGAGCTGCAATTCGGCCTGTGATGAAGTTCCCGATGATATAGCCGATTGAGACCACCATCAGATAAAGGCCGATTTCCGCAGGAGCCATATTGAACACACCAGCCGCCACAAACGGGGCCCCGCCGAGATAGGCAAAGTACAGCCAGGCCATAAAGGTCGATGCTCCGCAATACACCCAGAACATCTTCACCTTGAAAAGATCAGCATAGCCCTGCCCGATCTGCTTCAGACTGACCGCCTTTTTGTGCTGATTGGTCTCCGGAAGGAACAGCCAGGCGCAAATTGTAACGCCGATCCCAAAAGTCAGCATCAACACAAAACCACCCCGCCAACCGTAATGCGCGTCGAGAAAACCGCCAATCGCGGGCCCGATGGTCGGCGCGACGGCCATGCCCATAGCAACATAACCGATCATGCTGGCTGCTTTGTTGCGTCCGTAGACGTCCCGAACGATGGCACGGGCCAGAACGAGACCGGCCCCGCCGCCGATCGCTTGAACAATACGGGCAGCTATCAGGGCCTCAACTGTCGGTGCCATCAAACACAACACGCTGCCGATAACGAACAGCACCATTCCGGCAACAACAACAGGTCGCCTGCCGAACTGATCGGAGATCGGCCCCAAAAAAATCTGCGCTCCAGCAATTGCGATGAAATAGAACGCTAATGTGAGCTGGATCTCAGCAGCAGTAGCCGAGAACGCACTCATCATGCCGTCGACGGATGGCAGATAGATGTTCATCGCAAAGGGAGACAATGTCGAAATGCCCATGAGCATGACAACAAACGCGATCCGTTTGGGTTCCCGGGTTGTATGCGCAGTCAGATCTGAGGCCATTTGAAAGTGTTCTTTTCGCTGAACGCAGACCTTAGGAAGGCGTTCTCAAAAAATCAATCTTATTAATTGAATGCGGTACCAACTATCGCGATAGTTGCATATCATCTTGTGTCCGCTGCGACAGCTTTGCGCTCCCGGAAAAAGCTGTAGGTGCCGGAAGCGATGACGATAGCAATGCCTACCAATGTGATTCCATCCGGGACATCGCCCCACACAATGTAGCCCAGAAAAATCGCCCAGACGACAATGGTGTACCGGAAGGGCGCAACCACGGCGATGTCCCCAAGCCGCATCGCCAGAATAATGAAGACGTATCCAGCCAGGACAAAAACAGCCGCCCCGCCGAGATAGCCGTATTCCACCAAAGACAGATCCGTCCAGCCGGATTGCAGGGTTAAGAAGGTACCAAGCAGCGTCACGGCAATAAAACTTACCAAGGCGACACCGAGGGTCGGGACATCCTTGGGCAACTGACGGGTTGCAAGATCCCGCAGCGCCATGCAGCCAACACCTGCCAGTGCCAGAAGGGAGAACGCGTTGAAGCCCTCCAATCCCGGCCGGATAATCAATAAAACACCGATCAGACCGACAAGGATCGCGCTCCATCGGCGCCACCCAACCGCGTCTTTTAGGAAAACCGCTGCTGCGGCTGTTACCACGAGCGGCAACACTTGAAGAATGGCAGTCGCATTGGCGATCGGCAACTGGAAGAGCGCCGTCAAATATAGGATGGTGGCCGCTGTCTCTGCGAGTGCCCGAACCAGTACCGCTGGATGCGCCAGAACACGCGCATTGTGAAACAGCCCGGTCACGGCACCGGCAACGCCCAGCGCGGCGATGCAGATCAAACCACGTACCAGAATGATCTGTCCGAGCGGCACCGCGTCAGAAGCCATCTTGACCAGCGTATCGTTCAAGATGAAGCCAGCCATGGCGATCAGCATCGCAGCAATCGCCCGGCTGTTGCTCGGATGGTCCATAAAAATGCCTTTAAACGAAATTCGGGCAGGAACATCGCCCCTGCCCGATCCAAACTAAACTATTGCGCTAACTATTCAAAAACAATCGCGGGTGCTGCGCGATCTGCACCGTCCGTCCCGCCTTCGATGCCGGCCATCACTTTGCCCGCGATCTCTTTGTAGATTTGCGCAGACTGGCCTTCCGGATCAGACACAACGATTGGCGTTCCTGCATCGGACGTCTCGCGGATCTTCATCGCCAACGGCACCTCTCCTAGAAACGGCACACCAAGACGCTCAGCGTCGGCGCGTGCGCCCCCGTGGCCGAAGATGTCATGGCGGCTGCCGCAATCCGGGCAGAGGAAGTAGCTCATGTTTTCAACGATGCCGAGAACTGGCACGTCGACCTTCTTAAACATGGCAAGCCCTTTGCGCGCATCTATCAAGGCAAGATCCTGCGGGGTAGAGACAATCACAGCCCCTGCGAGCGGCACCTGTTGGGCCATTGTGAGCTGCGCATCGCCGGTTCCAGGAGGCATATCGACCACGAGGACATCGAGCTCACCCCAGGCAACTTCGCGCAGCATCTGTGTGAGCGCGGAGATCACCATCGGACCACGCCAGATCATCGGAGTTTCTTCTTCAACCATGAAGCCCATGGACATCACCTTGACGCCATAGCCTTCCAACGGCTTGAGCATGCGACCGGACAAGGCTTCCGGACGTCCGGAGACATTGAAAAGCCGCGGCACGGACGGTCCATAAATGTCGGCATCGAGAACACCGACCTTCATACCATTTGCAGCCATGCCCAGAGCGAGGTTCGCAGTTGTGGTCGATTTGCCAACACCGCCCTTTCCGGACGCAACTGCAACAATGTGCTTAATCCCCGGAACACCCGGTTTAGCGGAGGCCTGTTCTTCTTGCGGGGGTCTTGACGCTCGCGGCGCAGGCGCTGGCTGCGGCGGACGTGGGGGAGCACTTCCAGGCGCGCGCTCCGCAGTGAGAGCAACCATGGCGTTTTCAACACCCTCAACTTCCTTCACGACTTTCTCGGCCGCCTGACGCAAGGGCTCCAATTCCTGAGCTCGCGCAGCTGGGACGGTAATCGAAAATGCCACACGGCCATCGGACACGAAGACGTCTGAAACCAGTCCAAGCGAGACGATGTCGCCCTCCAGGTCAGGCCCTTTGATTTGGCGCAGCCGGTCCATCACGGCGTTTTTTATGGTTTCACTCATCTATGCGTCCTGTCGGTCTCAGGTGATCGCAGCGCTCCTCCGCTGATGTGCCATATCGGCCCTAAATCACCTTATTCTATGATTTTCACCCCTTAAGGTGATTTCCTTCTGTTTCTTAGGGTTGATGATTGCGCGTTACAAGGTGTGTTGAGCGCTCAACATTGTCCCCCTTGCGGAGAGAGGACAATGTTGTCCTTGCCCCTCCCCAGGCAGCCCGGATAGTTTCGGCCCTGTCGCCTGAACAGCCACCTTTCGAGAAAACATATGACCACCTGTCTGATTACCGCCATCAATCGCGGAATTGGCCGCGAACTTGTCGCCGCCGCTCTTGCTAAGGGCTGGACTGTGTATGGGTCTGTCCGGTCAGCGGAGGCCGCCCGCGAAGTCACTGAAGCCTTTGACGGCAAAGTCTCGCCTCTCGTGTTTGACGTCACCGATCACAAGGCCGTGGAAGCAGCTGCAGAAGCACTCGACGCCTCAATCGACGTCCTGATAAACAATGCGGGCATTATCGGACCCGACCGGCAAAGTCCTCTCGATATGGACTATGACGGCTTTCACGAAACGCTGGCAATCAACACCCTTGGTCCCCTTGCCGTCAGCCAATCCTTTCTGCCTCACATCTTGAAAGGCAAACCCGGGACGATCATCACGGTCTCCAGCCAGATGTCCTGGATGGGCTATCGCAAGTCCGACCGCATCGCCTATCGGGCATCCAAAGCGGCGGTGAACAAGGTGATGCAAGGTTTGGCAACAGAGCTCGAAGACGAAGGTGTTCCGGTCGCCTTGATCGATCCGGGCTGGGTCCGCACCGACATGGGCGGACCGGAGGCCGACAATTGCCCGGCCGATGTTGCTTCGGGCATTCTGAACTTAAGCGAAACCCTCACGTTGAAAGACACCGGCAAGTTCTTCAAATGGAGCGGCGAAGAACGCCCCTTCTGATAGACAACCAACGCACCAACAAACTAGCGGATCATTCGATGTCCTGGCCCCTACCCATTACCTTGACCGGTACACATGTCTCTCTCGTTCCTCTCAGCCTTGAACACGCGGACGATCTCTCGGAAGCTTCGGCCGAAGGGGATTTATGGAAAGCCTGGTATACGAGCATTCCGAAGCCTGAAGACGTGCGGGCAGAAATAGAGCGGCGCCTGGGATTGCAGGACGCCGGATCGATGTTGCCCTTTTCGGTTCTCACACCGGATGGCAAGGCAGTCGGCATGACGACATACATGAACATCGATCCGGTTCACAAACGTGTCGAGATCGGCTCCACCTGGTATCGTAAGTCTGTTCAACGAACCGGCCTTAACACAGAGTGCAAGCTGATGCTGCTCACGCACGCCTTTGAAGAGCTGGACTGTATAGCGGTGGAGTTCCGGACCCACTTCCTGAACCGGCAGAGCCGGACAGCCATCGAGCGGCTTGGCGCGCGGCTTGATGGCGTCTTGCGGTCCCACCAAAGATCCGCAGATGGTGCGTTGAGGGATACGGCGGTTTATTCGATTCTTCCACACGAATGGCCAGCAGTTAAGAACGGCCTAATGTTCAAGCTGTCGCGAGACATCTGAGCCGCTTTCACACAAGAAGATCAGCCAATGTATTTGTGCACAGCTTTCTTGATGCTGATCTTTTAGGCCAACAGCACCGGAATCAGCAGACCAAGGAGAGGACCTGTCGAAAACCGGTCCTCTTCTTCCAATTTGATTCAAATTTTAAGCAAATGTGAGGAATTGAAGCGCAGGCTGGTCTTGTCAGGGATTGGATGGGACACAAGCAAATGGAACTCTACCGGGCCTGCTACCGCAGCAAGATTAAATGGAACAACATGCGCTTGCCCCTGCCGGATGAAATCGACAAGACCTTGCTGCGCATTCGGCGCATCAACCGTCGTGCAGGTGTGACCGGGGCTTTGCTTCTTGTCGATCAGCACATCATTCAGGTCCTGGAAGGCTACACCGGACCAGTGCTCGACACCGTGTACTGTGTCATGAACGATCCACGCCTCCACGACATTGAGGGCATCATTCACGAGCCGGCCGATTACCGGTTGTTTCCGAACTCGCTGATGTTCTTCCGAGATCTGACGGACGGCATTGCTGCATCCCGGCATGCAGAACTCCGCCCACTCCTTGATCATCCAGGTGAAGTCACCCGCGATGAGGCTTATCTGGCGCTCAGCCACTTCGCCAAGGAGCTGCGCGAAGGCCGGATGACCAACGACATGTTGATGATCTGAGCCCGGACCCGAACTCCAAAGAGAACGGTTTGCGGCTGAACTGATCTGGCCATCTCCGCTCCGTGCGGACTAGGGTGTGGTTCCCTTTCCTTGGAATCACATTTTCATGTCCGCCGCACACCCGTCCTTCCAGTCTTTTTCTGCCGGACTGCTCGCCGCAATCGTGGGCTTTGCCAGTTCCTTCGCCATCGTCATCCAGGGGTTGAATGCCACCGGAACCACGCCCGCTGAGGCAACCAGCGGTCTGATGGCTCTGTCCATCTCCATGGGCCTTTGCGCTGTCGTCGCATCGCTCTGGACAAAGATCCCGGTCAGCATTGCCTGGTCGACGCCCGGTGCAGCCTTGCTTGCATCCGCCGGCCCAATCGAGGGAGGCTTTGCGGCTGCAGTTGGTGCCTTTCTTGTGTGCGCTGTTCTGATCATTCTCGCAGGCCTGATCCGTCCTTTTGGGCGCGCCGTTGCGGCTATCCCAAGTCCGCTGGCAAATGCCATGCTCGCGGGCGTTCTTTTCGGGCTGTGTCTTGCTCCGGTGCGGGCGGTTGGCGAAATGCCGGTCTATGCATTGGCGGTGATCCTGTCCTGGGCAGTCGCTGTGCGTTTTGCCAGGCTTTACGCCGTCCCGCTGGCCATGGTCGTCACCTTTGGCATTGCGTTTTTGACCGGCGGTTCGCTCGATCTTGGAGAAACGCCTCTCATCAGCCAACCGCTTGTTATCCTCCCCGTGTTCACTTTCGAGGCACTGGTCAGCATCGCACTGCCGCTTTTTATTGTGACGATGGCGTCTCAGAACATACCGGGCATCGCGGTCTTGAGAGCCTTTGGCTACCAACCGAACAGCAGCTCTTTGTTTACACTGTCCGGTGTCTTCAGCTTGGTATCGGCCCCGTTCGGCGGGCACGCCGTAAACCTTGCCGCAATCACGGCCGCCATGTGCGCCGGTGAAGATGCGCATAAGGATCCAGCCGCCCGCTATTGGGCGGCCGTGTTTGCCGGTGTGATCTATATCCTGTTCGGTCTCTTCGCCGGTTTGGTTATGGCTTTCGTGGCCGCAACACCTGGCATCTTGATTGAAGCTGTAGCAGGTCTTGCCTTGCTTGGCGCGCTTGCGTTTTCAATCGGTGAAGCGACCAAAGAGGCCGAAACGCGGGACAGCGCGATCATCACCTTTGCAATCACGGCCTCCGGCGTCAGCTTCTTCGGAGTGTCCGGCGCCTTTTGGGGACTTCTTGCAGGGGGAGTGTTCATGGCACTTATGCGCTTTCGAAAACAGACTTAAGTGCTTGCCCTTCCCCCTTTGGCTCCCATAGTCTTCCAGACGAAACAACTTTGGAGTTCTGTGCCTGTGACGGCGCCCTACATACTGCAACCCGACCCTTTCAATCCCGCCCTTTCGACCACCGTGACCGGGGTCGACCATACCGGTGCCGAGGTCGACACAAGAGTGGTCACCGAAAAACCTCTCACCTTGTTTCTGAATTCCCAGGAAGTGGTCACGATGATGACCATCGGTGATCATCCGGACCTGCTTGCCGTCGGCTATCTCAAAAACCAGAACATGCTGGCACCCGACGATGTCATCACCGGGATCGAATACGATGATGATCTCGAAGTGGTTATCGTTCGCACAGAGCGCGAGACCAACTTCGAAGACAAGATGAAGAAGAAGGTACGGACCTCCGGCTGTGCCCAAGGCACCGTTTTCGGTGATGTCATGGAGGGCTTTGAAACCATTGACCTTCCAAAGGACGCCCGGCTGAAAACATCCTGGCTCTATGCGCTTACCAAGGCGATCAACACAACACCGTCGCTGTATCTGGAAGCTGGTGCGATCCACGGCTGCGTGTTGTGCCGTCATGACCAGCCGCTGGTCTACATGGAGGATGTCGGCCGCCATAACGCTGTCGACAAGATCGCCGGCTGGATGGAGCTGAACAAGATCCCAGCAGACGACAAGGTCTTCTACACAACAGGACGTCTGACATCCGAAATGGTGATCAAGACTGTCATGATGGGGATTCCGATACTCGTGTCGCGCTCCGGCTTTACCGCTTGGGGCGTGGAACTTGCCCAGCAAGCCGGTTTGACTTTGATTGGCCGGGCGCGGGGCAAGAGATTCGTCGTGCTGTCCGGCTCTGAACGAATTGACTTTGATATGGATCCCGCGCTTGCGGACGACGAACCCCGCGGTTCCGGCCGGAAAGGGAGTGAAAAAGCGGAATGACCCCGGCAAATGCTCGGATCTCCAAAGACCGTGTCCTCGGCTGTGTGCTCGCGGGCGGGCAATCGCGCCGGATGGGCGGCGGCGACAAGACGCTGATTGACCTCAATGGCAAATCGATGCTGGAGATCATTCTGGATCGGCTCAACCCGCAGGTCTCCCAGATCGTTCTGAATGCAAATGGCGACCCCGAGCGGTTTGCCCAGTTCCGGCTTCCGGTAGAGCCTGACCCAATCGGCGGCTTTGCAGGCCCTCTTGCCGGTGTCCTTGCTGGACTTGATCACGCACGGCGCAATCTGCCTCACTTCAGTCATGTCGTGTCAGTCGCCGGTGATACACCGTTCTATCCATCCAACCTTGTTGATCGTTTCCTGGAAGCGGCTCCTGGCGACAAACCGGTGATCGCACTCGCCAGTTCTTCTGACAAACTCCACCCGGTCTTTGGTCTTTGGCCGGTCGCGCTCTATAACGATCTGCACGACTGGCTGTCGACGGGACAAAGCGGCAAGGTTCTGGCCTTTGTCGACCGGCATGACAGCATCGAAGTCGGCTTCGAGTTGGATCAGGCGACCGGCCTCGATCCGTTTTTCAATGCCAACCGGCCGGATGATCTTGAGACGGCCCGCAACGCGGCGAGCCTTTTGTCCTCATGATATCAACGCCTGTCTTCGGAATTACTGGCTGGAAGAACTCCGGCAAGACGCAATTGGTGACCCGGCTGGTGGCGGAGTTCACCTCACGTGGCCTTAAGGTCTCGACAGTCAAACACGCCCACCACAACTTCGATATCGATCGGCCAGGCGCCGACAGTTACCGGCACCGGGAGGCAGGTGCCGTTGAAGTCGCTCTTGTGTCCGGCCGCCGTTGGGCCTTGATGCACGAGCTGCGCGAGGAAGAAGAGCCACCGCTTTCAGCTATCCTCCCACGATTGGCGCCCTGCGACTTGATCCTGATCGAAGGGTATAAGCGGGAAAACCATCCGAAGATTGAAGCCAGACGCATCGAATCGGCCAGCAAAGGACCTTTGTCACCGGACGACCCAAACATTTTGGCTGTTGCCGCTGATCATGCAATTCCTGACGAAACACTGCCTGTTTATGATCTTAACGACATCTCAGGTCTTGCTGACTTCATAACCAGCCACCTCAGCCTGCAGAGTGTCCAGTCATGACAGCAAAGCCGCTTTTGAACGACTGCTTTCTGCACGACAAGGACCGGCTGAAACACGCTGAAGCCCTGGCTATTCTGAAAGACCGGCTTGCGCCGGTGGCCCTATCGGAGACCATTACCCTGGGCGAAGCGCTCGGCCGGATCCTGGCAGAAGACATAACCGCGCCGCGCAACATTCCGCTCGCCGACAATTCCGCTGTCGACGGGTATGCATTCCGCTTTGCGGACCATGATGAAGCCGGTGGTTTTTTCCGGTTGCGCCAGCGTGTTGCCGCCGGTCATGCCAGCAATGAAATGCTTACACCTTGGGGCGCCGCCCGGATCTTCACCGGAGCCGTCATGCCGCCGGGGGCGGACACGGTCGCCATGCAGGAAGACTGTGAAACTCACAGCCAGGACGGCGAAGATTTCGTCATCGTGCCCCAAGGCCTCAAGAAAGGTGCCAATTGCCGGAAGGCCGGGGAAGATGTTGCCGAGGGCACGAAGATATTGACCTCCGGGCACCGGCTGAAGCCTCAAGACCTTGCGGCAATTGCATCGACCGGACTTGCTGAAATCACGGTCTATCGAAAGCTCAAGGTTGCGCTCGTTTCAACCGGCGATGAATTGCGCCGGCCTGGCGATCTGATCACCGTTGGAGACGTCTACGATTCCAATCACTACTTGCTGAAAAGCCTCGCCGCAGGATTGCCGGTTGAGATCGAAGATCTGGGGATCTTGAAGGACGATGCGGGTCTTGTCGAAAACACTCTGGCTGAAGCCTCAAAGACCTTTGACATCATCTTGACGACCGGCGGGGCAAGCCGCGGCGAAGAAGATCACATGCAGACCGCGCTGGAAAAGCTTGGCCAACGGCACATGTGGCAACTCGCCATCAAGCCGGGACGGCCTATGATGTTCGGCCAGATCGAAAACTGCGTGTTTCTTGGACTGCCCGGCAACCCGGTCGCGGCGATGGTCTGTTTTCTGCTCTATGGCCGCCCGGTCATCAGTGTTTTGGGTGGCGGCGGTTTTGTGAAACCACAACGGTTCCAGGCCCCGGCGGACTTCGAGGTTCCAAAGAAGAAGCCGGACCGCCGGGAGTTCTACAGAGGTATCCTCGGGGTAGACGAAGACGGCAGGACGATCGCCCGCAAGTTCGACAGAGACGGCTCTGGCCTGATCACGGGGTTGCGCGAAGCGGACGGGCTGATCGAGATCCCGGAAGACGCAACGTCTGTAAAACGCGGAGAGCTCGTCACCTTCCTACCGTTCTCCGGTATGGGTGTTTTGTAGGAGCGCCGTCCAAGCGCTCCCACCTCTTTCAGAAGTCCTTTAGAAGGTGTACGGCCAGTCCGCTGCAACGAAGCGGTAGCCATCGCCCTGTTTGGCGAGATAGCCAAAACCCGGGAACGGGATGTGCATTCCGGCAAACATCACCCTGTCGGCCGAAACCTCATCGAAAAACTTCTTCCGGGTTTCAATTGCCTGCGCTGGATCAATATCAAAGGCAATCGCCCATTCCGGGTTCTCGAATTGATACGTTGTTGCGTGAATGATGTCCGCCGCAATGATCAGCTGTTCGCCATTGCTTTCGATGACAAAACCGACATGTCCGGGCGTGTGGCCCGGCAAGGCCTTTGCAGTGATACCCGGAAAGAGTTCCTTTCCCGGATTGAACAATGTCTGGGTGGACTTGTAGGCATCCGCACTTGCGCGAGCCCCCAGAAAGAACGGTTTGAACTGTTCAGGTGCTGCGTTCATCGCCGCATCATCGTACCAGAAGGTGTTATCCAGCTCAGGCAGCAGCAATTCAGCATTCGGGAACGCTTTTTCACCTGTCGGTGTCAACACGCCGAAAAGGTGGTCCGGGTGCATGTGGGTGATCAGAACCGCATCGATCTGTTCCGGCGTGACACCAGCTGCGGACAAAGCACTGCTTAGATGCCCCAGTGTCGGCCCCATCTTGTCGGATGTGCCCGCATCGATCAGCACCAATTTGTCCCCGGTGTTGACGAGATAAGCGTTCACCGGTCCAGTGAGGGCCTGACCTTCAATAAAGGCCGCCTCACGAAGTTTCGCCGCAGTTTCTTCTTCGTAGCCAACGAAGAGTTCTGGACCCAGTTGCAGGTAACCGTCGAGAAGCGCTGTCACTTCGAAGTCACCGACTTTGCGCCGCAAAGCACCCGCCATTGGTGACCTTGCCAAAGGCGCTACCGCATGTGCTGTTGCCGGGACTAGGCTCAAAGCACTTGCCGCGCCAAGTGCAGCACCGCCGGTCATGGCGCCGCCCAAGAAGCCACGCCGGTTCATGGAAATTGTTTCAACGGTCATACCTGTTCTCCAATGCCGTTCTGCCAATCCGCCCCCTAAAGAGGCCGTGCCCTTTAATTGATTTATTCTTCTGGATTTTAAAGCCGGAGATTATTTATAAGAACCAGAAGCTCAACTTATGAATTACATTTTCTGGCGGCTTCAGGAGACTGAAATGGACAAATTGAGCGCGCTCAGCAGTTTTGTGAACGCGGTGAGACTGGGCAGCTTTTCCGCGGCCGCAACGCACCTGGGCGTGTCACAGCCAGCGGTCAGCCAACAGGTCCGAAGCCTGGAGGACACGCTCGGAACACGGCTGATCAACCGCACAACCCGGCGTTTGTCTTTGACCGAGGCGGGGGAACGCTATTTCGCTTATGCCAGTGACATTCTGGAAAAGCTCTCCGAGGCGGACCGGTCGGTACAAAGCAATGAAGCCCAAATGAGTGGCCGCCTCACCGTCAGCCTGCCGTATGCCTTCACAGAGCCGGAGCTGGCAGGCTTCCTGACCAAGTTCAAGGCGGCCTATCCGAACATCTTGTTCGACGTGCAACTGTCGGACGCCATGGTGGATCTGCAAAAGGAACGGATTGATGTCGCCATTCGCATGGGGCATTTGCGTGACGACCGGTTGATCGTTAAGAAGCTCGGCGACATGAAACGATGCCTTGTTGCCTCACCAGACTATCTGAACCGAAGGAGGCGCCCCGAGACACCGGAAGATCTCAAAACGCACGACTTCCTACTTTATCCGCATATCGCCGAGGCTGGATCCATCGACCTCGTCGGCCCCACAGGAAAGGCAACCAAGGTTGCTGTGTCGCCAACAATGGTGATCAACAATTCAGCGGCCCTCCGCCGTGCAGCAATCGCAGGCTTGGGCATCTCCACCGCGGTAACCTGGCTGTCAGCACCGCACTTTGGAACGGGAGAACTGGAACTGATCCTTGAGGATTGGTCCTATGGTGTTCATCCCATCCACGCGGTTTATCCGTCTTACCGCTTCATACCAATGAAAGTCCGCCAGTTTGTCTCGGACCTTCAAGCTCATCTGGATGAGCAGCAGGCCTTCGCAGACCCGAACACCCATTTGGCTGCAGCGGAATAAGCCCGTCAAACCTCATCCACGGCGACGACCCACGTCTCCTTGAGTGCCTCAGCTTCCCATTCCTGCCAGGCATCAAGCCCGCGCAAGGTTTGGCTGTATTTGGCGGCAACAGACGCATCGCTGAGGCCGTATGTGTTAAAGCGGCTCACGACGGGCGCATACATGGCATCTGCAATCGTGAAATCGCCGAACAAAAACGGTCCGCCGGAGGCCTCGAGACACTCTTCCCAAATCTCAAGGATCCGGCCGACATCCGCCTGGACAGCCTCGCTGACGGACCGCTTTTCAGCCGGCCGGCGCATGTTCATCGGACATTCGGCTCTCAGAGCTGGAAAACCTGAATGCATTTCCGCCGAAACTGATCTTGCGCGCGCACGCGATTTAAGATCCGTCGGCCAAAGGCCCGTCTCAGGTTCACAATCGGCAACATATTCAAGGATCGCCAGGCTGTCCCAAACCGTGAGATCACCGTGCTTCAGCACAGGCACTTTCATACTTGGCGAGAAATCACGAAACTTCGGATTGCCGTTTTCAAAATCGAAGGGAACAAGCGTTTCCTTAAACGCAATACCCTTGTGCCGCATCGCGATCCAGGGTCGGAACGACCAGGTCGAATAGTTCTTGTTGCCGATGAAGAGTTCGAATTCGGCCATCTGCTCCGCCCGCTTTCAAATCCGTTTCCAGATTGTTTCATGAGATGCAACCGGCAAACTGTGCCGGGCGATAATGTCCTACCGGCACCCAACGGCCGCATCAAATTGAATAAGTTCATCAATTCCATAAGGAAGTCTCATGGGTGGACAACGGCATGCTGTTTGCATCGGAACATGCGTTTCTAATTTTTAAGGACTTACATCCAATGACCGTTTCCGCCGCAGCCAAGACTTTGACCGTTGCCCAAACAAACAAACATCTTTCTTCGTCCAAATCTCCTTTCAACATGTCTGAGATCAGGGCAGAGCTCGCCCGCCAATACGAAGACTGGAAAGCGCTGCCCGAAGATCAGAAATTGCGCCACCTCAAACTTGAAAAGCATGGACTGAGCGAACAGGATCTGGACAATCTTCCAGAAGCAGAGCGTGCCCAGTTTGAGCAAAAAATCGCTGAGGCGAGTCAGCAGCCCGTGTTTGCGCCATCTTCTGACGAAAGCACCAGCAGATCAGCCCTTTTCAAGCCCGTCGTTTCTCTTGCCTCGGTACTCGCCATTTCCGACGCCACCCCCGCGGATGCGAACGAACCCGCCGGAGCACGGCAAGATACCGCTCTCTTGGCGAACAGCATCGACAACGGCCGCGAAAGATAATTGTCTCGATATTAGGCAAAACCAAACAACAATGTTCGCCAACCGGCCAGCATTTCCCTACGGCATGCCTAATTGGATCAAAAAAAGGCAAATTTCCGCTGTGTTTTTTTTATGAGCATGCTTGAAATTTGGATCGAAGTGTATGGAATAGGGCCTTCGGGCAAAAAGGCGGGACGAACCCGCCTGAAACCCAAACAAAATACTAGGGGAATCAATATGCGTTTTGTGCGTATGGCCGCAGCTGCGGTTGCAGTCCTGGCCACGGTTGGTGGCGCAACTGCAAAAGACTGGTCCAAGGTCCGCATCGGAACCGAGGGCGCCTACCCTCCGTTCAACTCCCTGACCGCTGACGGTCAGCTTGTTGGCTTCGACATCGATATCGCCAACGCTCTTTGCGAAGAAATGAAGGTCGAGTGCGAATTCGTCACTCAGGACTGGGACGGCATGATCCCGGCACTTCAGGCTGGCAAATACGACGCGATCATCGCGTCCATGTCGATCACCGAAGAGCGCAAGCAGAAGGTCGACTTCACCAACAAGTACTACAACACTCCTCCGGCAATCGGTGTTCCGAAAGACACCAAGCTGACCGGCGTTACCAAGGAAGACCTGAGCGGCATTCTTCTTGGTGCACAGTCCTCCACGACCCACTCCAACTATGCGGAAGCGCACTTCCCGGATGCCGAACTGAAGCTGTATCCGACTGCTGACGAATACAAGCTGGATCTCGAAAACGGCCGTATCGACGCTGTGATCGAAGACGTTGTGGTTCTGTCCGACTGGCTCGCAACCGACAACGGTGCATGCTGTAAAGTTCTGAGCACGTTGAAGTCCGATCCGGTCATCAACGGTGAAGGTGCCGGCATCGCGATCCGCAAGGGCGAAGATGAACTGAAAGACAAATTCAACGCAGCGATCGAAGCCATCATTGCGAACGGAAAGTACAAAGAAATCAACGACAAGTACTTCTCCTTCGACGTATACGGCGGCTAATCTGATCGCGGTGTGAAAACCTTTGAAGCGTGGCGCGGACCTCCGGGCCACGCTTTATCGTGAGGTGGTCCTCACGCTGCCAGCCGGAGGGGCGGCTGGACTAACAACGACAAAACAGAAAGAAGCGCCGGCTCATGAATGAAGCTTTGACGCTGTTATCTTTTGGGGAACAAGGCTGGGGTGATACGATTGCCTCAGGTGTGCTGATCACCGTATCGCTGGCGCTCGCGACCTTACCGATCGGTCTTATCCTTGGTTTTCTGATTGCACTGGCCAAAAACTCGTCCGAACCCAGCCTCAAGCTGGCGGCCAACATCTACACAACAATCTTCCGTGGCCTTCCTGAGCTCCTGACCCTGTTCCTGGTCTATTTCGGCGTTCAAATCGCCATCCAGGAATTCATCAAACTGCTCGGCTACGACATCTACTTCGAGGTCAACTCCTTCGTCGCAGGGATGGTAGCGCTGTCTTTGGTGTTTTCCTCCTATGCCTCCGAAGCCTTCCTGTCCGCATTCAACGGCATTCCGCAAGGCCAATATGAAGGCGGCTACGCGCTTGGCCTGTCGCGCTACAAGACAATGCGTTTGATCATCCTGCCGCAGTTGATCCGCCTTGCCTTGCCCGCGCTTGGAAATCTCTGGCTGATCCTGTTGAAGGAAACCTCGCTTGTGTCCGTCATCGGCTTGGCAGACCTGGTTCGAGAAGCCGGAATTGCTGCACGTGTGACCAAAGAGCCGTTCCTGTTCTTCGGGCTGGTGCTGGTCATCTACCTCCTTCTGACCATGATTTCCTCTGTGGGGCTGCTCCGCATTGAACGCTGGTCCAAACGGGGAGACGCCGCAAGATGATCGCAGCCAATCCCTCAACCGGCATGACACGCCCGCCACCACCGCAGAAAAAGTGGACCAACCTCCGGATCGCCGGCCATGTCCTGATGGCGCTTTGGATCCTATCCGGTCTTTATCTGCTGTACTTTCTTGGCTCGAACGTCGCGAGCCCGTTTTTCCAGAAGTACTGGCCTGAATATGTCGATGGCTTCATCGTCACGATCCAGATCGTCAGCGTCTCACTGGTGCTGGGGGCCCTGCTGTCGGTGCCGATTGCAGCCGGGCGCGCGTCAAAACTGAAAATCTTCTCCTGGCCGGCCTATGCCTATGTGAACTTCTTCCGCGGCACGCCTCTGCTCGCCCAGGCGTTCATGGTCTATTACGGCTTTGGATCCTTCAGCGAAGAGCTGAAAGCTGCTGGTCTCTGGTGGTTCTTCCGGGACGCCTGGTACTGTGTGATCTTCACGTTCTCGCTGAACACGGCGGCCTATCAGGCAGAGATCCTGCGCGGCGCGATCCAGAACGTGCCGAAAGGCCAATGGGAGGGCGGAGAGGCTCTTGGGCTCTCCAGAAATGTGATTTTCTTCAAGATCATCCTGCCCCAGGCCTTGATGGTCGCCCTGCGGCCCTATGGCAACGAAATCATTCTGATGATCAAGGGATCGGCGATTGCCTCAATCGTGACAATCTACGATCTCATGGGTGAAACTCGCCGTGCCTATTCGCGGTCCTACGACTTCCAGGCTTACATCTGGGCGGCGGTTGCCTATCTGTTGATCGTGGAAACGCTGCGCCGGATCTGGGACAAAATCGAAGCCCGGTTGACCCGGCACTTGAAGCGGTGAGCCCCTCACCGCTTCCCCAATTCTTCAATATTGATAAACCCGCTCATCTGTTCTCGACACTGGGCGTGGTGATGGAGCCTTTCATGTCCTCACACAAACCACCGCTTCACGCTGACACGCTCCTCGCTCATGGCGGCGGAGGGTTCGATGCCGCGACCGGGGCTGTTGTGCCTCCCATTCCGGTGGCGACGACATTTGTGCGGGACGAGAACTACGCCTTGGTCAGCGATGGGCACCTTTATAGCCGGGACGACAATGACCTCTTCCGCAAGACGGAGAATCTACTCGCAACGCTGGAAAACGGCGCGGAAAGCCGGCTGTTCTCTTCAGGCATGGCCGCAGTTGCAGCTGTTGCACGGATTGTGAAACCGGGCGGTACTTTGATGGTCCAGTCCGGGATTTATTGGGGAACCACTCTGTTCCTGCGTGAACACTGCGCCCGCAACAACATCGCCCTGGTTGAATGCGATGCGAGCGATCTCGCCACCTTCCGTGATGAACTGGCTATCACCAAGCCCGACCTTGTCTGGCTTGAGGTTCCAAGCAATCCCTACCTCAAGGTCGCAGACATCGAGAAAGCCGCAGAACTCTGTAAAGCTGCGGACGCTCTCCTTGCGGTCGACGCCACAGCCGCAACCCCGCTGATCCTGAAGCCGCTCACACTTGGAGCGGATTTGGTCATGCATTCGGCAACAAAAGCCTTGAACGGACACTCTGATCTCCTTGGCGGTGTCGTCACCACACGCGATGCCAAGTCAGAAGCCTGGGACTTCATCAAGACGGAACGCAAGATGGCCGGCGCCGTGATGGGCTCATTCGAAGCTTGGCTGCTGCTGCGGGGTCTCAGAACCCTGAGCCTTCGCGTTGAGCGCATGAATGCCAACGCACAGGCTTTGGCAGAACACCTTGAGACGCACTCAAAGATCGAGAAGGTCCTTTATCCAGGGCTAGCCGGCCACAAGGACCACACAGTCGCAAAGGCACAGATGTCGGGCGGATATGGATCTTTGATGTCCGTTCAGACCAAGGGCGGCAAAGAGGAAGCGCTCAAAGTCACCGGAGCGCTGACGCTGTTCCAGCGGGCAACATCGCTGGGCGGTACGGAAAGCCTCATCGAGCATCGCCGCTCCATTGAAGGCGAAACTTCCGGTATCCCGGGGAACCTCCTGCGCCTCTCGCTTGGCATCGAACACATCGATGATCTGATCGCCGACTTCGATGCGGCACTGAAAGCAATCTAATCCATGATCCTGGGATAACAGACACATCAATCGCAATAGGCCGGTGATCCGACACAAATCGAGAGGAGGACGTGCATGATCACATTCGCTCTTGCTGTTTTCTTCTTGATCATCACTCCTGGGCCCGGCGTCTTGTCGGTAGCAGGTGTAGGATCTGCGTTCGGGCTTGGTCCCGGCGCCCGCTACATTGCCGGGCTATTCATCGGCACCAATCTGGTTGCGATCGCCGTTGTGTCCGGCATGGCGACCGTAATCCTGGCAAATGAAAACATTCGCGCAGGTCTGTTGATCGCCTCGGTGCTTTACCTCCTTTACCTTGCCTATCGGATTGCCTTTGCGGGAACGCGTATTGCGTTCAAGGAAGCACCAAGCGTGCCTGGCTTTTGGGCAGGCGTCACACTGCAGTTGGTCAACCCCAAGGCCTATGCCGTGAACACAACCTTGCTGACGGGGTTTGCTTTTTTGCCGTCGAGCCTCGTCGCGGAAACGCTATTAAAGTTCCTGATCATGAACCTGATCTGGATCCCGATACATTTTGGTTGGTTATATGTTGGAATGACAATCCACCGGCTCAATCTTGCCCCGCATGTGCAACGGCGGGTGAACATCGCCGTGGCAATGTCAATGCTGATTGTGGTCGGTCTCGCGTTGCTTGCACCCAAATAACCCGCCGCAACAAAAAGACTGCTCGGCTCATTCCTGCATCATCGAGCGGAGCCAACTGATAAAGCTCTTCAGGGCGGGCCGCTTTACGCCGGGCCGTGTGACCAAATAATACCCTGTCCCCGGATAGAGGCCCTCCTCAAACAGCACCCTTAGATTTCCGGCATCAATGTCAGGCTGGATAAAAGCCTTCGCAGTGGCGGAGATGCCTTCTCCGCGGCGAAGACCTTCCAGAACCATGTAGCCAGGCAGGTGCGTAACGCTCAGCTTGTTTTTCGGAACAACCCCCTGCCGCTCCAACCAGACGCCAAGCTCATTTGTCCCGTATTCCTGAAGCCAGGGAAACTCCAGGATATCTTCCGGATTTTCTATTTTCCGGTCGCCAATCAGGCAATCCGCCCCGACCACAACGAAATTGGTCGCCAAGAACAATTCGGCTTCCAATCCAGGCCAATTGCCCTTTCCAAAACGAATAGCAAGGTCCGTACCGCCAGGCGCCAGTTCGGTCACCTCGGCGCTCGGATTGAGCATGAGCTCAACACCTGGATGTTTATGCCGGAAATCGTTGATCCTAGGCATCAACCAACTCACTGCAAATGAGGGTGTCATCGTGATGTTCAGCGGGCGGGCTTCTCCGCTTGCGCCAATAGCCTCAACGGTTTCACCGATCGTTTCAAACCCTTTTCGAAGGCCCTCATAGAGCTGCCGCCCTTCGTCCGTGAGCTCGATTCCACGCCCTGCCCGGACGACAAGCGGAAGACCAAGGTGTTTCTCCAGAGCCCGCACCTGTTGGCTGATCGCTGCATGTGTGACGTTCAACTCACGTCCGGCAGCGGACAGGCTTTTGCTTTCCGCGACAGTCGCAAATGCACGAAGGCTATTCAGCGGGGGCATGTTGCGCCAATCCATATATTAGATTTCCTTACATATTGAAAATCTTCCTGACTCGCTAAAGAAGGCGAGAAAACGCACATTATCTCCAGTCAACCGGATAGAAGGATGTTAGATCATGTTTAACGTTTATGCCCGTTCTTTCTTTGAGGCAACACGCTTCACACAAAACACACGCCCTGATCCTGCTACCCAACAGCATCAAGATCAGCAAACGGCAGCAAGAACACGTCACACACGCTTGTGGCGTCGCGGACCGTATTGGATCTGAGCAAGGGACTGACAAGTCCATCAAGATGCCCTAGAACTTTGCCGAACATCTGAACACCGAGGCCCGGCGGCAAGCCGGGCCTTCGTCTGCATGGGGAGCAAAATCATGGCAAAGGTGGCATTCATCGGTCTTGGGGTCATGGGATACCCGATGGCCGGGTTTTTGAAGACCAAAGGCGGCCATGACGTCACGGTCTACAACCGCACAACTGCGAAGGCAGAAAAATGGGCGGCCGAGTATGGCGGCTCCTTCGCAAAGACCCCGCAGGAAGCCGCTGAGGGGTGTGATTTTGTCTTCTGCTGCGTCGGCAATGACGATGATTTGCGGTCTGTCACAACTGGCCCAGACGGCGCGTTTCACAGCCTGAAAGACGGCGCGATTTTCATCGACAACACAACGGCTTCCGCAGAGGTCGCACGCGAACTCTATGAAGCGGCCAAAGCAAAGGGCTGCGGTTTTATCGATGCGCCCGTTTCAGGCGGCCAGGCAGGTGCTGAAAATGGCGTTTTGACCGTCATGTGCGGCGGAGATGAAGATGTCTTCGACAAAGCCAAGCCGGTCATCGATTGCTTTTCCAAGTTTGTCGGCTTGATGGGTCCGAGCGGCGCCGGACAGCTCACCAAGATGTGCAATCAGATCTGCATCGCCGGACTGGTTCAAGGACTGTCTGAAGCCATTCATTTTGCCGAGAAATCAAACCTCGACGTGGAGACCGTCATCTCCGCCATTCGCGGTGGTGCAGCACAGTCCTGGCAGATGGAAAACCGCTGGGAAACCATGCGCGACGGCAAATTCGATTATGGTTTTGCGGTCGACTGGATGCGCAAGGACCTGGGTATCTGCCTGAAAACCGCAAGCGACACCGGTGCCCGCTTGCCGGTAACCGCACTGGTCGACCAGTTCTACGCGGAAGTCCAGGCCATGGGCGGAAACCGGTGGGACACCTCCAGCTTGGTCGCCCGCTTGCGGAACGCCGACAAAAGCTAATTCAACGTGTCCCGCCGCCCAAAACCTTCCGGTGAAGACTGGTCTTTAGATCACGTTCTGGACACCTTGACGGCCCTGTGCTCAGAAGAAAACCGCGCCGGCATGGCGCGGTTCGGCATTGAAACGTCCAAGGCCTTCGGCGTTCCAATGGCAGAGCTGCGTCCCTTGGCGCGGCGTATTGGCAAACACGAAAACCTGGCTGATGAGCTTTGGGCCAGCGGGTATCATGAAGCGCGTCTGCTCGCCATTTTGATCATTCCGCCAGCAGCCTTGACGGACGAGCGCGCCCTGCATTGGATGGCCGAGATCAGGTCCTGGGACCACTGCGATCAGTTGACAAACGTCCTGGCTCGGCGGGAAAGATCAGACGGCTTGATCGCACCCCTCGCAGCCAAAGAAGAAGAGTTCCTCCGGCGCGCAGCCTTCGCGCTGATCGCCTGGCGCGCCGTTCACGCGAAGAAATCGCCGGACACCGATTTTCTCAGCTACCTGCCACTGATCAGAACAGCCGCCAGCGATCCCCGAAATTTTGTCTGGAAGGCGGTTCATTGGGCCTTGCGCCAGATCGGAAAGCGGTCTGCCAGTCTGCATGGCCCTGCCCTTCAGCTCGCTGAAGAGCTTTCTGAAGATCAGAACAAAACCGTAAGGCGGGTAGGACGCGAAGCGTTTCGGGAACTGAACTCCGACAAGGTGCGCCAGCGCTTTTCAATCAGCAAAGACTGAGTGATCCGCTTCCCCCTCTGCTCCGTTACTCAGAGACAGCTTCCTGTGCAATGCCATCCAACAGTGCGTTGATGTCACGGATCGCCGCCTTGGATGCATCTGATCCGGTTTCGGACAAGCGGCGAAACCCGACCGTGATGCTGCCTTCCGCGTCCGGCGTGTCGTAAACGAACAAGGTGTAAGGACAATAGGCGATGTTGGCCGGATCGGCTTCCATCACTTTTCGCGACAGATCCGCAGAGCAGAACAGCATCGCCTGGGCGTTGGCATAGATCTGCTTTGTTCCCCCGACATCGGCGGATGTGCGCGCAAGCATCTCACCAATATGGGAGGTGTAGTCGATGACGAGGCCGCTGTTGATGATCGCGGTCTCAAGACCGAACCGGACATCTTCGAAGTCTGCCTCGACCGAATAGGCGGTTACGCCGTCCGGAGCATCTGCCTTGTCAGCCGCGTTGGCTGTTGCAAAGCTGACAAACCCAAACGCTCCAATCGCGATGGCGACAGCCGTGGTTAAACCCGTTTTCATACCATCCTCCCAAGAAAGCTTTGTTTTTTTGGAGGATACGGCACGATTACGGCCACCGCCATTGATACATCTCAATTTTTGAATGTTTTATTCGGTCCGGATTAGACTTCGACTTCGACGGTGCCAATCGGATTGGAGCAACAGGCCAGGATGAAACCATCCTCGATGTCCTCATCGCTGATACCGCCGGAGTGCACCATATGCACGTCGCCAGACACCTTCTTGACCTTGCAGGTCCCACAAACGCCGAATGTACAGCCGGACGGAATATTCAACCCGGCCTCCTTGGCAACAGCCAGAACCGTATCCGTCTCAGAACACCAGGCCGACACGTTGGAACCGGTAAAGACGATATGCGCCTTGGTGTCTTCCTGCGGGACCACGTCGTCGAACTCGGTGAGCTCTTCCTTGGTCTCCGCCGGAGCCTGGAAGCTTTCCTGATGATACCGGTCCATGTCGTAACCGAGCGCGTTCAGGATCTCACGCACACCTTCCATGAACCCTTCAGGGCCGCAGCAATAGACGTCGCGTTCCAAATAGTCGTTGCACATCAAACCAAGCATCAGCTGGTTGAAGTAACCGCGATAGCCGGTCCAAACCTCGTAAGGATCGCTTTGATTGACAACGAAATGCAACTGCAGACCGTTCGTCCGGCAGGCCATATATTCCAGACGCTTGCGGAAAATCAGCTCTGCCGGCCGGTTGGCGCACTGAATGAAGCAGATATCCGGCTCTTCACCGCGCTCGAACAACGTGCCCGCCATCGACATCATCGGCGTCACGCCAGATCCGGCGGAAATGAACAGGAATTTGCCGTCAGGATTAGGCGGCAAATGAAACAGGCCTGCAGGCCCAAAGGCCTTGATCTTCATGCCCGGGGCCAGGTGATCGAGCATCCAGCGCGTCCCGATGCTGCCTTCCTGGGCCTTCACCGTCACCGACAAATAGGCCTGTGTCACTGGTGAAGAGGAAATCGTATAGGTGCGTTGCACGTTCCCGCCGGGGACTGGCAGATCAAGCGTGATGAACTGGCCTGCCTTGTAAACAAACCGATTGCCGGACGGCGGACGGAACGTGAAAGTCTTCACGTTTGGTGCCTCCGGTAAAACGTTCACGCATTCCAGCATCTCGGCATCGGTCCAGACAGGTGTGTCCTTGTCCGGCATCGGAATCATCGCCATGACTTACTCCGCTGCTACACGAAACCGGCGCACAAGGCCCTTTTCAAGGGTGCGGGCATACCAGTCGACAAACTGGATCACGCCGCTCTCCTGAACAGGCGAGTATGGTCCGGGTTCATAGGCAGGGGAATTGATACCGATCTGATTCTCTTCAACAATTTGCCGGTCTTCATCGTTGGTGTGCACCCAGACCTCGGTAAGCCGCTTCAAATCATAGTCAACGCCCTCTTGGGCATCCTTGTGCACCAGCCACGTCGTCGTGACCCGGGTTTCCATCGGCCCGACCGGAAGCACGCTAAACGTCAGAACACTGTCGGATAGGAAATGGTTCCACGTGTTCGGATAATGGAAAAACAGGCACGTCCCGGCATTGTCGAACGGGATCGACCCCACCCGGCGAGAAACTGCCGCCTTGCCGTCCATGGTGTAGCTCACCGCGTCCCCAAGGAACGGAATGCGGACGAACCGCCACTGCTCGTCGTCGTTGATCACATATTTGGCCGGCAAGCCGGATTTTTCGCAGCGATCGACATGCGCCAGGCCCACATTGGAACTGCTGGAATCGTCTCCGCCAACAAGATTTGGATCATCCGAAAAGGTCCGGCAGAGCGACGGGTGCGAACCGGAGCAGTGATAGCATTCGCGGTTGTTCTCAAGGACAAGCTTCCAGTTGGCCTTCTCCGTGATCGTCGACTGGTGCGCCACCTTCAGATTGGAGAGATCATGCGGACCAAGATATCGGGATGCTTGAGCCTTCAGGTCCGAGATGTCGGGAGCGACGTCGGCGAGGCAAATGAACACCATGCCTGACACATCGGCACAGTGGACCGGCTTTAACCCGTGATTTTCAGGCTTGAAGTCTTCGCCCATTTCCCGCGCCCAAAGAAGCTTGCCGTCAAGCTCGTAGGTCCACTGATGATAGGGGCAGACGAGCTTCGGGGAACTTCCCTTGGACGCAGAGCAAATGCGGCTGCCACGGTGCCGGCAGGAGTTGTGGAAGCTGCGAATCTGACCGTCCGTACCGCGCACGATGATGATTGAATAGGCGCCGATTTCAAGCGTCACGTAATTCCCGGTCTTCGGCAATTCCGCAGATGGGATCGCAAACACCCACTCTTTGTGCCAGATGTGTTTCATGTCCGCCTGGAACACATCCTCATCGGCATAGAAGGCCTGCGGCAGGGAATAACCGGGGGTCCGGGACATGAGAAGCGAAAGAATATCAGCGTCGCTGTGCATTCTGCATCATCCTGTAAAAGCCGTTTGTGGTGGCCATTGATCTGGCGGATAATTGACGCGCAATTGTGATTTTACATAGCACAAAAACGGCATGATTTTATCCAAGTAAGACGTGCTGCAAATTCAGTCAGCTGTGCCGCTTTTCTAGATATCTTTCACTATCCTCAAAGCGTCATAGATTGCCGCATGTGTGTTACGGGCGGCAACCGCATCGCCGATCCGGTAGAGCGCAAAGGCCCCATCGGGATTCGCGCCTTGCGGCTGAGACCGACCGAAGATTAAAGCGTCCTGATCCACCGCGCCGAAGTTGGTCGATTTCGGTTTCAGCTCGAAATAGAGCTCATCCATCGGAACGGTGCCGTGATTGACAACGATCTGATCAAACTCACGCTCCTCGGTGTGCGCCGAATAGTCAGTTCCAATCACAGCTGCCAATTGGTTGCCGGACCGGCGCACGCTTTTCAGGCGGTAGGTCACCGTGAAGCGCACATCCTTGTCTTGAAGCGCACGCATGTAAGGCACCAGGTTCATCGCCATGACATCGGGCGCAAAGGACCGGTCCGGGGTCATGATTTCAATATGTGCCCCTGATGCGGCAATCAACTCTGCCGCCTGCAAGGCTGGATGATCGCCAGCATCGTCATAGACCAGCACTCGCTTACCGGGCTTGACGTCGCCCGCGATGACGTCCCAGGCAGAAACTACCAGGTCATTGCCTTCACGAAGCACATTCGTGTGCGGCAAGCCTCCGGTTGCGATGATGACAGCATCCGGGTTTTCAGATTCGATATCAGAGCTTTCCGCAAATCTGTTGAAGTGAAATGTAACCCCACGATTGGAACACTGCTGCAAGCGCCAATCGATGATGGAGATCATCTCCCGGCGGCGCTCGGACTGCGCCGTCAACCGGATTTGACCACCTGCATCGGGCGCCGCTTCAAAGACCGTAACGTCGTGACCACGTTCACTGGCAACACGCGCCGCTTCCAATCCGGCAGGCCCAGCTCCCACAACAACGACCTTCTTTTTCTCGTCTGCCGGCGGGATCTCATGCGGCATGGTCAGTTCACGTCCTGTCGCCGCATTGTGTATGCACAGCGCGTCACCCGCCTGGTAGATCCGGTCCAGACAATAGGTCGCCCCGACGCAAGGACGAATATCGTCCTCGCGTTTCTCTGCGATCTTCTTCACGACCTGAGGATCCGCCATATGGGCGCGGGTCATGCCCACCATATCAAGAAGACCTTCCGCGATGGCGTGCCGCGCGGTGGCCACATCCGGGATTTTCGCTGCGTGAAATGTCGGCAGTCCGATTTCCTTTTTGATCCGCCCGGCAAAATCAAGATGTGGCGCGTTGCGCATGCCTTGAACCGGAATAACGTCTGTCAGGCCCGGGTCGGTATCGATATGCCCGCGGATCACATTCAGGAAGTCGATCTTGTCTGTTGCATTTAAACGACGGGCAATCTCCAGTCCCTCGGCTTCGGTGATCCCACCCTCAAGGTCTTCGTCAGCCGTGAAACGTATACCCACAATGAACTCATCGCCAACCCGCTCTCGTACCGCATCGATCACTTCCATCGAAAACCGCATCCGGTTCTCCAGAGACCCGCCATAGGGACCTTCGAGCGTGTTGGTGACCGGAGACCAGAACTGATCCATCAGATGTCCGTAGGCCTGCAGCTCAATGCCATCCATGCCGCCGTCTTTCATACGCTCAGCGGCATCGGCATAATCTTGAACAATCCGGGCAATGTCCCAGTCTTCGACCTGTTTCGGAAAGGCCCGGTGGGCCGCTTCCCGCTCATGACTTGATGAGACGGCCGGCAGCCAGTCCCCCTTGTTCCAGTGGGTCCGCCGGCCAAGATGGGTCAGCTGGATCATCACCGCGCAGCCATGATCATGACAAGCATCGGTCAGCCGTTTAACCCAAGGCACCACCTCGTCCTTGTAAGCCAGAATATTGTTGAAGACCGGTGGAGAGTTGCGCGAGACGGCAGCAGATCCGGCCGTCATAGTCAGAGCGACACCCGCCTTGGCCCGGGTCTCGTGATAGGCCCGGTAACGGTCCTTCGGCATCCCGTCTTCAGGATAGGCAGGTTCATGAGAGGTGATCATGATCCGGTTTTTCAATGACAGATGTTTCAGCTGATACGGCTGCAGCAACGGATCTTTCGACATGCCTCTCCCTCTTGTGCGCATGCCCGCGATGGCCGCGGAATACCTTCAATAAAGGCCGCATAAACTCCTTTGAAAAGCCGTAAAAACGACATTTATGTCGGATTTGAAAACATAGGTGTCAATTTTGCTTGTTTCTGCGGATTTGCACTGATAACGGATCTGAATGAACACAGATCTGATCAGCAAAAGATCGGGATGGCGCGGGTCTCGCGACATATGGGTCCAGGCGGCTTATGAAGCGCTTTTGAACGGCGGTATTGACGCAGTGAAAGTCATGCCCCTTGCCGACCGGCTTGGTCTGTCGCGCACCAGTTTTTACGGCCACTTTTCAAACCGGCAGGATCTTCTGGACGCGCTGATCACGCTTTGGCAAACCAAGAACACCGGCAACCTCGTCCAACGAACCGAGGCTTACGCTGAGACTATCACGGAAGCGATGCTGAACATTTTCGATTTGTGGCTCATGCCGGAACTGTTCGATTCCCGCCTGGAGTTTGCCGTCCGCAACTGGGCGCACACCGACCCGCAGCTGGCAAAACTTCTGAACGAGGCCGATCAGGTGCGCGTCGAAGCTTTGGAAGCTCTGTTTTTGCGGTTTGGCGATGCGCCGCAATACGCAAATGTGCGCGCGAACACCGTTTATCAGACCCAGATCGGCTATATCTCGATGAAAGAGGACGGGCCGTCCGAACCGCTGGAACCGCGCCTGGCGCGCATGCCCCACTACGCGGAGATTTTCACCGGCCAACCGGTCTCAGACGCCGAAATCGCCCGCTTCCGCGCCCGGCATCCTATTGGGTACTAAATACTTCATTTCGGGGTAGTGAACTCTGGCGTCGAGGCGCTTCGTTTGCACCACGGGTCACATGCTTTTTGCTAGATAGTTCCCTTATGTAGAGCCAGCAGACACCGATCATTAGGAATGGCACGAATAAGGAGAACAGGATCATGGCATCACTACCTCTTATACGAAGCAGCGCTTGAATATATGGAGCCAACAGCAGCATTCCGGCCAGAATCTGCAACAGCGCAGACCAACGGCTCTGAATACCTAGCGCAAGAAGCATTGCCGCAGACAACAGCAACCAATCGTAGAGAAGAAAGGACGGTGCAGCGATGCACATCAAAAAAACAACGATCGGCAATGCCTGTTTTTCGGGAAAGCTGCGAACTGAATACCAAACCAAAACTGAACCGCACAAAGTCACGAGCAACTGAAACACCAACTTAGTAGTACCTGATGCTCCAATTATGCTGAATGAATGGCGTATACCGATCATATATCCAATCATATTTTCAAATTGAACAACATGCGAACCATCAACCAGTGAAACAAAGAAAGCAGTCCAAACAATAAAGCCGTAAAACGCAACACTGAGCACAAACAAAAACAGTGTAGATACAGTCGCATAAGTAAGCGTTGTCCAACTTCTTGCAGAAATAAGAAAAAAGGGAATAAGCACACCTAGCTGCGGCTTAATTGTCGCGATTGCAAGCGCAATTGCGCTCAAGACAGGTCGGCGTTGATGATGGATCAAAGCGTAGATCACCAAAAAAATGATAATTGGCGAAATCTGAAGCACACTAAAGCTGAAGTAGGACCCGCAAGAAAATAGGGCAAAAACATATGGAGCCCCCCCTAATTTCAAGCGCAGAATATACACCAAGCCCAAAATTGCCGACAAATTGACAACGATAATGATCCCTCGTGCAACGGCATAAGGAAGATTGGCAAGCGGTTCAAAAAAAAGGAATGCATGTGGAGGATTTAGAAACAGCAACCCTTTGTTTTCATGAGAGAACGGTTCAGCAAAAACAACTGGATCATAAGCTGTAGCTGCAGCACCATTCAGGGCCAACTGCCCACCGCGATAAAATGCAGCAAAGTCCTCCGCCCCTATCTCACCGATGCCTTTATCAAACTCCAACAAGCCATGATCGACTCCGAACAAAAAAACCAGAGTCAAGATGCCCGCAAGAAGCCAAAAAGGGAAAAAAAACGGACCGCCTAACTGTTTACAAAGTGGCCCTGTGTTGAGGAACGTGGGGTAACTTATCCGCCACTGCGCGGCAATTGCCATAATATAGTTCATTGAAAAACTCTCAAAAAATGCAAGCTTGATTACAGCCAACACTTTTGAAAGTACGCAGTATTAGTAAAAATCACATAAACGCAAAAAGTGTAATTTATAAATACAATCGCTATAAATGCATAACCCCTGCAAAAACAACCTGATGATCCTACGCGTCCTTGTCAGCTTTCGGCTTTTCTGTAGCGACATAGGCCAGGGGCAAGGCGGTGGTGTTTTTGATTTGCTCCATCGCGAAGGTGGTAGACACATCAGAGATATCAATCTTGGCGATTAAGCGTTTGTAAAACGAGTCGTAGGCTTCGATATCCGGCACCGCAACGCGCAGGAGATAATCCACCTGCCCCGCCATGCGGTAAAACTCGACCACCTCGGGAAACTCCTGAATGACGTCGGCAAATTTCTTCAGCCAGTCTTCCGAGTGCTGGCTCGTGGTAATTGCAACAAAAGCCGTCACCTTTGCATTGACCTTGGCCGGATCAAGCAGAGCCACCCGGCCCGTGATCACACCGTCTTCTTCCATCTTCTGGATGCGCCGCCAGCACGGAGTGGTCGACAGCCCAACCCGCCGGCCGATTTCGGCAACGGGCACGGTGCAGTCTTCCTGAAGGATGGAGAGAATACGGCGGTCTATGCGGTCGATCATGGTTTTGCCTGAGAAAACGCAGCGTCTCCAAGCTTTGGGACGCCCCAAAATGACAGGATTCTTTTTGCCTGCCGGGTCCAGATCCCGCAATACCGTTCTACATGGGGGGAAGGCAAGAGAAATTGAGATTTTTCTTCCAAAAGAGGAGCCGATTTGGCTTGAAACAGCACCCTCTCAGTGCAATTTCCACGGTCAAATAGAAATTTATTCGAATTTTGGAAGGAGATCGGCATGACACGTTTGCACCTTGGCACAAAAGCGATTGTGGCCGCCGCATGTGCTATCTTGTTTCAGGCCACAAGCCTGATCAGTGCCGCACAGGCGCTGGACGCATCTCCTTTGGTCAGCGTCGAGTGGCTTGAGACCAACCAAGACGACGATAACCTTCTGGTCCTCGACATTCGCTCCCCGCTCGCCAAGTCCGGTAAAGACGATTACCTGAAAGGTCATATTCCAGGAGCTGTCTGGAGTGAATATCCAGGTTTCTGGCGCACCTCGCGCGGCGATGTGACGGGCGTTCTGCCGTCGATTGAAAAGCTGGAGGCTTCGCTATCTGAGCTCGGCATTCATGAAGACCGGACCGTCGTTCTGGTTCCAGCGGGCACATCTCACCTCGATTTTGGGGCTGCGACCCGGATCTATTGGACCTTCAAGTATCTCGGCCACGACAAAGTCGCCATTTTGGATGGTGGCCACAACGCGTGGGTAAAAGCCGGCAAGCCCCTTGAAACAGGAGAAGTCGTGCCAGAGGGTGACATGTTCATTGCCGAGCCACGTCCTGAGCTGCTGGTTTCGACCGACGATGTAGCGTCCCTCATTGGTGGGGATGCCGTTCTGCTCGACGGCCGGCCGCTGGCGCAGTTTGAAGGCGCAGAGAAGCACAAGGATGCAACCCGCTTCGGTCATTTGCCGGGCGCAACCCACTTCGACCAGGCAAAGTTCTACGACACTGAAAGCAACCAGTTGAAGCCGCAGGCAGCTTTGGCATCGCTGGCAGAGAATGCGGTTTCCGGCTCGGACACACCGGTCGTCTCGTACTGCAACACAGGTCACTGGGCCGCGACGAACTGGTTTGTATTGAGCGAGCTGCTCGGTCACGAGAATGTCGCCGTTTATGACGACAGCATGGTTGGTTGGAGCCAGCAAAAAGACCTGCCGATCTCAAGCCCGAAAACGGCAACGAACTAAGCTTTTCCCCTGGGGTTGGCATGGCATCCATAAATGTGCCGCCCCTCACCTTACGCCCGGCTCAACAGCCGGGCGATTTCTTTTTGAAGGACCGGCAAAAGCTCCGCTTCGAACCACGGGTTCTTTTTGAGCCATGCATTGTTGCGCCAGGACGGATGGGGCAACGGCAGCACAAGCGGACGGTCAGACTGTCCACTTTCTTGAAAGTAGGTCTCCCATGCAGCAACGGTCTCCGTCAAAGAGCCCTTGCGCGCCTTACCCAGATGGTAAGCCTGTGCATATTGCCCGATAACCAGGATCAATTCGATTTGCGGCATCGCTGCAAACACGCGATCGTGCCAGACTTTTCGGCATTCCGGGCGCGGTGGCAAATCCCCTCCCTTGGCATCCAGGCCCGGGAAACAGAACCCCATCGGTACGATTGCCAGCAGGTCCGGGTCATAAAAGATATCTTCCCCAATCCCCATCCAGGATCGCAGACGATCTCCGGACGGGTCTGTAAAGGCTCGTCCGCTCTTGTGCACACGGGTCCCAGGTGCCTGGCCGCTAATGCAAATCCGCGCCGTCGAAGATGTTTGGAGAACCGGTCGAGGCTCATGCGGCAAGGGCGCCTTTTCCGGCTTCTCGACACAAATCCGGCACGCGCGCACTGCGTTAGAAACAGCTTCAATTTCTTCGATTTTTGTCAATTCAATCAATGCCTTAATTTTTGCGATCCGGTTAACCCTTTGCTTACCACAATTCTAGGGACGATCTTAAGGAATGGTGAGTCAAAACAAGGAAACAAGCATAATTGAAATAACCAATTGAACACCTTGGGCAGGCCGAATGGACACCGCCGCGTCAGTAAAAGACGACGACAGTCAGGCGATTGATCGGGATCGCGCGCGCCGCCGGCGCGAGATGGCCCGTTCGGCCGGAAATGTCCGCAGCCGTCTCGGCACATCCGACCGGCAGCACTCAACCTTTGAGCTGGAACGCCAGCATCTCTTCGCCGACACACGGATCAACGCGGCTTTTGCGGTTCCCCTTCTGGTGCTTATCGTCACCGCAATCTCTGTAATCTGGCTGAACCCGTTTTTTCTCGGCGCCTGGCTCATTGTCACGCTTTGCACGCATCTCTTGATGGTCGTCACGTGCCACTCTTATGAGCGCGCGCCGTCAGACCAAAAGGCCAGGATCTATTGGCGCCGCCGCTTCACCCTCGGCGACCTACTCTATGGATGCTCATGGGCGGTGTTCTTTCTTCTGCCGCGATCTGACAACGCGGGCGACGGTTTTGTGATCTTTCACTTTGCGACGCTCCTGATTGTCGTTGCAATGAACACGATGCAATCGGCAACGCTGCCGCGGTGCCTGTTGGCGAGCACTTTGCCGATGACGCTCATCGTCACGGCGAGTTTTTTGCAGCAGATCGACCCGATCCATTACACGCTGGCCGCCATGGCAATTGGCGCGCAGGGTTTCTTCTTCATTCTTGGCAACCAGCTCTTGAAGAACGCCAACACCATGCTGGAGTATCGCGCTGAAAAGGACCATCTGATTGCTGAATTGGAAACGGCCAACGCCATGTCGGACGAAGCACGCCGCCGCGCTGAAGCTGCAAACGTTGCCAAGTCACGGTTTCTTGCCACGATGAGCCACGAACTGCGCACACCGCTCAACGCGATCCTCGGATTTTCCGAAATCATGAAGGATGAAGTGCTCGGTCCGATGAAGAACGACACCTACAAGAGCTATTCCGCCGATATCCATGGCTCGGGCCAACACTTATTGAATCTCATCAATGAAATCCTCGATCTGTCGCGGATTGAAGCGGGCCGGCATGAGCTTCAGGAAGAATCGCTCTATCTGGAAGAGGTCGTGGAAGAGTGCGGGTCGATGATGACCGTACGCGCCAACGCCAAGAACATCATGCTGCATCACACCCACGAACCGGATATGCCCCGGGTGTGGGCCGACGAGCGCGCATTGCGTCAGGTCGTCCTCAACCTCATTTCAAACGCGGTGAAGTTTACCCCGGTGGGCGGGGAAGTGCACATCAAGGTCGGACGGACCAGTGATGACGGGCAATATGTTTCCATCACCGACACCGGCCCAGGCATCCCGGAAGACGAAATTCCAACAGTGCTGGAAGCTTTTGGCCAAGGGTCTCATGCCATCAAGAGCGCAGAACCCGGCACTGGGCTCGGACTGTCAATCGTCCAGGCGCTCGTTGGAATGCATGACGGTAAATTCGTAATCAAATCTCAGCTGGGTGTCGGCACCGAGGCAATCATGTCCCTGCCCCGCGCCCGGGTGATGAACTATTCACCGGACGTCGTTTGGGCAGACACGGACAGCACCGACTTCGACCTTGAGAACGCGCGCAGCGCATAAGACCGTGAGACGCGTTTCGTCACTCCGACTTTTCTGAAACACCGGCATCTGCGAAGGTTGCCATACCCGAATGCACCTCGGCCGCGGTCTTGATGATCCCGGCCGCCAACGCAGCTCCGCTACCTTCACCTAAACGCATGCCGAAATCGAACAGCGCATCTTTGCTCATATGGGACAGCGCCTTGGCATGGGCTTGTTCGGCAGAGACATGCGCAAACAGGCAATGATCCAGTCCTTCCGGATCCATCGCGTAAACCACCGCTGCAGCAGCCGTTGCAACGAACCCATCCACCACCACGGGAACGCGCTGAAGGCGCGCTGCGATGATCAGTCCGGCCATGGCTGCGATTTCACGTCCGCCAACCTTGCGAAGCACTTCCAGCGGGTCTTTTTCGCCGTTCAGCCGGTTCACGGCCTTTTCAACGGCGTCACGTTTGCGCGCCAAACCTTCGTCGTCTACGCCGGTGCCACGGCCAATCCAGTCGGCAGCCGATCCGCCAAACAGGCCGTTCAAGACGGCAGCTGCAACGGTCGTGTTACCAATGCCCATTTCGCCGAGACAAATCAGATCGATACCGCCCGCCAGCGCTTCCATACCGTAAGCCATGGTGGCCGCGCAGTTGGCCTCATCCAACGCATCTTCCTGGGTGATGCTCGGTGTGGGCATATCAACGGCAAGATCAAACACCTTCAGGCCAATGTCGTTGACCCGGCAGATCTGATTGATAGCCGCTCCGCCAACTGCGAAGTTTTCGACCATTTGCCGGTTCACCGCACTTGGAAATGCTGAAACGCCTTCGTCCGCAACGCCATGTGCCGTTGCAAAGATCCCGACCATCGGCCGGGTGATTTTCGGCGGGGCCTTGCCGGACCAGGCCGCAAGCCATTCCGCGATCTCTTCCAGACGGCCCAAAGACCCGGCGGGCTTGGTGAGTTCTGCATCCCGAGCCTTCACCTTCTGAAGCGCCTCTTCGTCCGGGCCAGGCATGGACTTGACCAGGTTGCGAATATCGTCGAAGGGCAGCGCGGTTTCGGACAGGGACATGGTGCTCACAGTTCCAATTGATGGGCGGAAAGTTAGGCCGCCTCTTGGTCTCTTCAAGAGGCCGTTCTATAACCGCCCCTTGATAAAACTCAAGCTCCGGACCGAACAGGATGCCGTCTGAAAACGACCAAAACACTGAAACAGCATCCAAAACAAAGCCTGAGTTTTCTTGGGACCAATCAACCACGACGGTATCATCTCTAGCGGTCCTGTTCGCTGATATGGCGGCCTGCGTCCGATTCTTTTCGCGCATGCCTCTTCAGAAGCTCAATGTGGCCGATGATCCGGCAGCGCTTCCGGATTTTAGCCGGATCTCGAGAGCTGCTCCGCTCGCAGGTGCGTTTGTCTCCCTTCCGGCGGCAGGCCTGCTGCTGGTGCTTGGAGCAACCAGCCTCCCGGCACTCGTCGTCGCTGTGATGGCCGCAGCCGCGCTTACGATCGTGACCGGGGCCTTGCACGAAGACGGCTTGAGCGATGTTGCCGACGGTTTTTTCGGAGGAGCCACGGTCTCCAAGCGACTGGACATCATGAAAGACAGCCGGATCGGGGCCTTTGGCGCAATTGCACTGGTCTTTGCCATTGTTCTGAAAGTTGCTCTAATCGCAGCCTTGCTGGATCGGTTCGGAGCAGCGGACACCGCCTTGCTCATTGTGAGCGTAGAGGCCTTCAGCCGGTTTCTGATGGTATGGCAATGGCACCGATTGCCATTGGCCCGGCCCGACGGACTTGGGGCCCGGTTTGGCAAACCCTCTGACGCTGCCCTGCGCCAATGTGTTCTGGTTATGCTGGTGCTTTTGCTCCCCGCCCTTCTTGCTTTGCCGTTGCAGACCATCGCAGTTGGCATTGTGGTCGCCGTGTCTGCGGCTATGAGTGTGGCACAGGTGGCACTGTCCAAGATCAATGGAACAACCGGAGATGTCCTAGGGGCAATTCAGCAGATCAGCGGACTTGGATTCTTGACCGGAGTGCTTATGGTGGCCGTGTAATCAGGCGGTGATCCGGACCGAGCAAGAGGCGTGGCCGTTTATGTTGAGTATATCAGTTCCCGCGCCGGCGAGACTTGCCCTGTCAGCTCTACTGGTCGCGCTTCTGGTCAGCGCTTGTGGCAGCCGGCCGACAACAGGTGCTCTTGCAATCAACACCGAACTTGCCGCCGGTGCGGAAGACCACGACATTCTCATCGTAACCACTCGTGAAAAAGACTCTGCGCCGGATACTTACTTCAACGGTGAACGCTCAAAAACAACCAACTATGCGCAAGCAACAATTTCCGTCCCGCCAACCCACAAGGCAGGTGCGGTAGAATGGCCGCGCGAACTTCCCGGCAATCCAGCCACTGATTTCGTAGCTCGAAAGGCTGGCTACATCGAAAATGAACAAGCGTTCTTGAAACAATTGAACGAGCAGCTCGCAAAACTTCCCAAGGGCAAACGGGACGTGATGTTGTTCATTCACGGTTACAATACGAGGTTTGTGGAGGGGCTTTATCGCTTCACACAGATCATCCACGATTCCAAAACACCCGTCGTGCCAGTTCTGTTCACGTGGGCTTCCCGTGGGCAACTCCAAGGGTATGTGTACGATCTCAACAGCGCCGCAATCGCCCGTGACAGCCTCGAACAAACGTTCCGTCTGCTAGAGAAAAGCAATGCCGATGACATCTCAATTCTAGCGCATTCCATGGGCAACTACTTGCTCATGGAAACCGCTCGGCAGATCCCAGAGGCCGACAGACAGCGCTTCAATCGTAAGGTCAACAGCGTCGTTCTTGCAGCTCCCGATATCGACATCGACCTTTTCAAATCCACCCTCCGGAAACTGGAAGGTGGGCCAGCCAAACCTTACGTGATTATTGTGTCTCGTGATGATCAGGCACTTCGGCTATCCAGGGCGATAGCCGGCGGGGTTGAGCGGGTCGGCGCCTATTCGGATGACGAAGAACTGGCGGAACTTGGGGCGATCGTCTTTGACGTGACCGAACTCGAAACAGGCGAAACATCCAGCCACAGCAAATTTGCAGCGTTGGCTGAGTACTCTCCAGAGTTACGCGATGCCTTGCTGAAAAGTGGTCTCACAAGCGAGACGAGCGCCACAGGTCCCAAGAATTTTGGTGACGATCTCGGCAGCTTTGTCGGGACAACCACTCAGGCTGCTGTCACGCTGCCTATCAAAATCATAGCTGCACCATTTACACTGGCGACAGGTGGATTCTAGGAGTTGAGAATTGTGAAATTCTTGAAAGAAGCATTGGCAGCACCATCTGCAAACGCCATATGAGAATTATGAAATCACCTTGCATCAAAATCTGTCAGATCGACCAGGTAAGCCGCCTGTGCACCGGATGTTTCCGGACGCTTGATGAAATTGCGTCTTGGAGCACCTATGACGACACCCGGCGGCAAGCGATCATGGACAGCTTGGACACCCGGCGCATGCGTTTTTCTGCCGGAGAAGCGGCGCTCACGTGAGCGGGCGCGGACAGTACCGGGGCTTTGCACTTGTCATCCTGATCACGGTGATGGCGGCCGCGGTCTTCTATTTCTTTTTTGGCGATCCGACTGACCCGGAAAATCTCAATTTCGACGACACCGGACCGCGGGTCGTCGCCCTGTCGACTCTCGCCTTTGTCTTCCTGGCAAGCTTCATTTTTGGACAGCCGAAAGTGCGCGACATCATTCAAGGCACGCTCTTCTGGGGTGGTTTATGTGCCTTGCTGGTGGTCGGCTACACCTACCGGACCGATCTGGTGCAGGCCGGTTACCGGGTCCTTGGCTCTTTGGCGCCGGGTATGGCGGTCACCCAGGCTGACGGCTCGATCCTGATCGTGCGGGACGCTGGTGGGCATTTCGTGGTCGACGGCCGTGCCAATGGCCGGAAAACAAGCTTTCTGCTCGACACAGGCGCGAGCGCCGTTGTCCTCACCTACCAAGATGCAGCCAGGGCCGGAATTCCGGAACGCGATCTGTCGTTCACCGTGCCGGTGGCAACGGCCAACGGGCGGACACTTGTTGCCCCGATCCGGATCGACAATCTGACGATCGGTGATCACACTTTGCGCAATGTCCGGGCGTTTGTCGCGCGGGACGGCTCACTCGGTCAAAGCCTGCTCGGCATGACCGCGCTCGACCGTCTTCGAAGCTGGCGCATCGAGGGCGACCGGCTGATCATGAATCCATAGAAAATAGCCAACGGTTACTCGGCGGCATCCACTTCAAAATTCGTCAGACTGACCGCGTCGAGTGCCTTTTCAACCACTTCCAGTCCAGCGCCGGGCTTGATGGCTTCCACGGTCAGAATGCGGCGCCAGGAACGCGCACCCGGCCTGCCATGGAACAGTCCGAGCATATGCCGGGTCATGTGCGCCAGTTTCACGCCTCTTGACAACTGATCTTCCAGATAGGTCATATGGCCGCGCACCGCATCCCATGGCGAGATGGTCTCGGTCTCTGCACCATAAAGGCGGACGTCGACTTCGCCCAAGATTTCCGGTGAATGATACGCGGCCCGGCCATACATCAGGCCATCCAGCGTTTTGAGATAAGGCTCGCCCTGGTCAAGCGTATCGAGACCGCCGTTGAGGCCAATGAACTTGTCCGTAAGGCGCTGTTTCAAGCGCAACACCCGGTCGTAGTCGAGCGGCGGAACATCCCGGTTTTCCTTCGGACTCAATCCTTGAAGCCAAGCCTTGCGGGCATGAACCCAAAGCGCGTCGGATCCGGCGGCAAAGGTCAGATCTGCCATTGCATCAAGCGCCGGCTCCGGGTCCTGATCGTCAACGCCAATCCGGCATTTGACGGTTACCGGAATGGCGACTGCCGCCTTCATCGCTGAAACACAGTCCGCAACAAGCTGCGGCTCTTCCATCAAGCACGCGCCGAACCGCCCGGACTGAACCCGGTCGGATGGACACCCGACATTGATGTTGACCTCGTCATAGCCGAAGTCTTCCACGATCTTTGCCGCTTCTACCATTGCCTGCGGATCAGACCCGCCAAGCTGGCACGCAACCGGATGCTCCAGATCGGAAAACCCCAAAATATGTTCCCGGTCACCATGAATCACCGCGCCGGTCGTGACCATTTCGGTGTACAGCAGCGCATACGCCGACAAATGCCGGTGGAATGCGCGGCAATGGCGGTCAGTCCACTCCATCATCGGTGCAACTGCGAAGCGCGGCTGATGGGCGGTGTAAAGGCGATCACGGGTTGTCATGGCGCCTCCATATCACTTGGCCGCCTGGAACGCAAAATAGCGAATTCTGCGGATGTTTTGTGCGGATTGGGATCAAGCCCGGCGCTCGTTCCGCCGGTTCGCTCACCCTTGTGCGGTGAGATGACTGCCTCCTTCAGCTGACACAATGCCAGTCGAAGATAGGTATGTATTTTTTCAATAACTTACAGATTTTTGATCCATCAGAACATATCAGGTCATTTGCTACATTCGGCTTGCCGTTGACAAGCTTCAGTGATTTATTGGCGCTCTTTTTTCGGAGTATTTCATGAATTCGGCAGCCTATATACCACGGTCAAATGCCCGGGCCGGAATCATCCTGATATGTGCCGGGGTCATTTGTCTTTGCATCAGCGACGCGATTGCCAAGGCCTTGTCGGCCAATTACCCCGTCTTGCAGATCCTCTTCCTGAGGAACTTGATCGCTCTGCCGATTGTTGTGGCCTTGATTTGGAAGCTGGCGGGGCCTTCCGCACTCAAGTCGCACAAACCGATCGCTCATCTGGTCCGCGGCGGTGTCTGGGTGCTGGCAGCCATGACGTTTTTCACCAGCTTCCGCTATCTGGGTCTGGCCGAAGCGACGACCCTCGTGTTCATCGCGCCCATTTTCATAACGGCGATCTCGGCCTTGTTTTTGAACGAGCAAGTCGGCTGGCGCCGTTGGTCCGCCGTGATGGTTGGGTTTATCGGTGTCTTGGTGGTCGTCCGGCCAGGTGCAAGCGCTTTTCAGCCAGCCCTGCTTCTGCCGCTTGCAACGGCTTTTCTCTATGCCGTCTTGATGCTGAGCGCACGGCTGGTCGATGAACGCGAAAGCGTCTGGACATTGATGCTCTATCTGGTTGGCTCCGGCGGGTTGATCAGTGCGTTGACCATGCCGTTCCTATGGGTGCCGCCGCGGGCAGAAGATGCCCTTTTGTTTCTCGGCATTGCAGCTTTCGGGACGGCGGGTGTAACGATGCTGACCCAGGCCTTTCGCGTTGCCCCCGCGTCCACGATCGCGCCGTTTGAGTACACGTCGCTATTGTGGGCGACCTTGCTTGGCTGGATGTTTTGGCGGGAGATCCCGGATACCTGGACCTACGTCGGGGCGGCGATCATCATCGCCAGCGGGATTTTCATCGTGTTGCGGGAAAGCCGGTCGCAGCCTTAGGTCTGTCTGTGCCCCAATTTCAAAAAGGCCGGGATCGCTCCCGGCCTTTAAGCTTTAGACACGCTGCGTGAAGGTCGTTTCCTTGACCAAGGTGGCATAGTCCTTGGCGAGATCGAGGAACGTATTGTAACTCTCTTGCACTTCTGCAAAGCGCGGATTCGCTTCAGCATTTTCCGCCATGACTTCTGCAACAGCCGTCTTAAGCGCCGCGATCACATCATCAGGGAAGGCACCAAACGTGACGCCGTCTTCCTGCAGGCTCTTCAAAGACAGCGCGTTGTAATAATCGAATTGCGCGGTCGTCTCGACAGACGCCGCAGCGGCGGCATTCTCAATCACTGCCTGAAGATGTGCTGGAAGACTGTCATAAGCGTCTTTGTTGACGACAATTTCAAGCGCCGCGGACGGCTCGTGGAAGGCCGGGACATAGCAGTATTTGGCAACCTTTTGCAGACCGAACGCCTGATCGAGCAGCGGACCAACCCACTCTGCTGCATCAATCGCACCGGACTGGAAGGACGGGAAGATTTCCGGAGGCGGCAGGAGAACCGCATTGACGCCGATCTTGCGCATGGCTTCGCCGCCAAGACCTGCAATCCGCATGTTCAAACCGGCAAGGTCTTCAAGGCTGTTGACCGGGTTCTTGAACCAGCCCGCTGCCTGGACACCGGAACTGCCGGAGTAGAAAGGCTTGAGGCCACGCTCGGCGTAGATCTCGTCCCAAAGCTGCTGGCCGCCGCCGTACTGAAGCCAGGCTGTCGTTTCAACCGCCGTCATGCCAAAAGGCACGGCAGAAAAGAAATGAAGGGCCGAGTTCTTGGAAGCCGCATAATACGGCGTGGAATGACCGATCTCGGCCGTACCCTGCTCCACGGCGTCTTCAACGCCAAAGGGCGGTACCAGTTCCCCGCCGGAGAAGACTTTCAGCGTCAACTGACCATCCGACATAGCGTTGACGCGGGCGGCAAATGTCGTGGCATTTGTTCCAACGCCCGGCGCCTTGGCCGGAAACGACGTTGGCATTTTCCACTCGATCTTGCCCTGCGCAATCGCTGGTGCTGCAAGCATTGTGGCCGGTGCCGCAACAGCTCCAGCCTTCAGGAAATCACGTCTTTTCATGGAAAGTCTCCCTCAGATGATTTCTATTTAAACAAGACGTCCGGCAGCCAGGTGGCCAGAGCCGGAACAGCGGCCACAAGGGCCAGAGCAAACAACTGCAAGCCGACGAACGGAAGGACCGAAACATAAATGTCCCGTGTCCGGATCGTATCGGGCGCAACCGATCTGAAATAGAACAAGGCAAAGCCGAAGGGCGGCGTCAAGAACGATGTTTGCAAGTTAAGCGCGATCAGAACAGCGAACCAGACCGGACTGATGTCCGTCTGCAGGATGATTGGCCCAACAATCGGCACAACTATGAAAATGATCTCGACGAATTCCAGTATGAAACCGAGCAGGAAAATCACGAGCATCGTGAGGAGCAGCATGCCATAGGCGCCCCCCGGCAGCGATTGCAGCAACTCTGAGACATGTTCGTCGCCGTTGAAGCCACGGAACACCAAGGAGAGGATACTTGCGGCAATCACAATGCCGAAAATCATGCCGGTGATGATGACTGTCTCGCTAAGAGCGGAGCCCAAGACATCGCGGCGGGGCAAAGCCATCACGACCGCGGCAAGCAGCGCGCCGAGCACAACAACAGCCCCGACTGCGGTCAGTGTCGGCAGCGTCCAGGCGATCTTGCCGCCGGCAAACTCAAGACCGAACAGTCCGCTTTGCCGAAGGATCAGGAGTAAAACTGCGAGAGCTGCACAGGCACATGCCGTCCAAAATGCGCGAGCCCCCTGCCCGGCCGCAGCAATCACCAGTGCACCGGCAACGCCAACGCCGGCCGCCTCCGTCGGTGTTGCAACCCCGATCAGAATGCTGCCCAGCACAGCAATGATGAGACCGAGTGTCGGCGCGATGTTCTTCAAAAGCTCCGAAAGCGAGGATTTCGGTGAATCTGCAGCCTCTTCGGTCTCCGACGCTTTGCCGCGCAGATTGAAAAACACGTAGCCGGAGTAAAGCGCCACCAGCAGAAGACCCGGCAACAGCGCACCTGCGAACAGATCACCAACGGTGACCGGGTCAGGCGCGAAATTGCCGGCTTCCTGTTGCGCTTCAAAATAGGCGTTGGAAATCTGATCGCCCAGCAAGATGAGGACGATTGACGGAGGAATGATCTGGCCGAGCGTACCGCTCGCGCAAATCAGGCCACTGCTCATATGTTTGTTGATCCCCGCCTTCAACAACGCGGGCAGCGTGATCGTGCCGAGCATGACAATGGTCGCACCAATGATACCCGTCGAGGCCGCGATCAGCGCGCTGACCAGAACAACCGCCAAGGCGAGCGCGGACTGATTGCCACCAAGCGCAGCCGTCAGGCTTTTTAGCATCTTTTCCGCTTGCTGGGATTTCTCAAGCAACAGCCCCATCAACACGAACAAAGGAACCGCGAGCAGGAGCGGATTGGTCATGACGCCGAAGACACGCTGCGGCACAGCCTGGAAATAACCGAGATCAAATTGTCCGGCAGATGCGGCGATTAAAGCAACGAGCGTCGGTGCGCCCGCGATTGCCAATAGGACCGGAACGCCGGAAAGGATCCCGGCAAAGACGGCCAGAGCCAGAACTACAAGCCAGAGAAGATCGGGATTCATGAAACGCTCCGGCGGACAACGCCAACAAGTCTTGTGAGCACAATCAAAAGGATCAATGCGGGGAGGATAACGAGACAGGTCTTAACGACAAAAAGACCCGGGAGACCGCCGGTTTCCTGGGAGCCCTCCAGAATGAGCCAGGAGCTTTTGACAAGCGGATACGCCGCCCACAGCATCAGCCCAAAGACTGGAAGTGCGAACAGCAGATCTCCCGCCCGATCAATGCTTTGGTTGACGCGTTCCGACCAGGTCTGTCGGAAAACGTCCACTCGAACGTGACGGTCCCGGTCAAAGGTTACAGCGACGGACAGTGCAACCAGCGCAGCAAACGAATAACTGACAGCATCCTGAAGTTCTACAAAGCCGACGCCCAGCAAATACCGCATCAGCACCATGGCCAGCTGGCCGGCAAAAACGATGACGGCGAGCCCCATGCAAAGCCAGCGCACCGCTTGTAACAAGTTTTGCATGAAAATTCCGAACTGCAACACGTGATTCCGACCATGTTGTAGCGGCTCAGCCTGTGATCCCGCAATAGCCCGTCCCGGTTATCGGCGGTACCAGCGTTTTCGCTTTTTAGTGATCGGTGAAACACACCGAACAAATGCCAGCACCACAAGCGTGCACAAAAAACGAAAGACACAGATATTGTAAACGAACGTTCGTTCGTTTAAATAAGCGCAGAGCACCTGACCATCCCAGCTTCATGCGTGCTGCAACAGTTATGGAAACTTATCGAACTCTGCGGGCTTACGCCCTTTCCTCCTGTCTTAACCGGAGCATCTGCTCAAAAACTCAGGCCTCATTCAACATGCGCTTCTTAAAACCAATTATCGTCACCTCAAGTGTTTTCGCCTGTTTGGTCCTTGGCAGCCTGTCGGGCGCCCATGCGGCTTCCCCCCTTACCTATCAAATTGAACTCGATGGAAAACCGGTCGGCCAAATCGTTCATGAATACGTTCAGCAGCCAGATGGCGGTCACGGATTGAAACTGTCCACTCAGATCGAAACAAAATCATTCTTCAGCAAGGTCCGCATCAACAGCGTTCTGGAAGAAACAATCTCCGTTGACGGATATCTTGATGCAGCCTCCAACAGGCTGGTTGAGAACAAGAAAACCTATTGGACAAAGATTCAACGGTCCGGCAGCAGTTATTTGGCATTTACAGCCGAGATGAAGACACCGGAACAACTTGAAACCGAGGAGCTTGCGGGCTTGGCAAAGGAGGTCATTGCGACGGTCGTCCCTTACGCAGGAGACGCGATGACTGTTGCCGGCATTCTCCTCTCAGACAAGCGGGACGCTCCGCAGCACAAACGCCTGACAACCGACCATTTCGATACGTCACTGATCGGCCTGCCGCTCTATTGGCAGTCGAATGGTTACGATCTGCCAAGCTCTCTGACGATCATCGACACGGAGGAGATGTCCGTCTTCAAGGCAAAGGTGAAAGATCTCGGCGATACGCAGACCTCGGTCTCAGGGAAAAACCTGACTATTCGGCATATCCAACTTGATGTTGCCAATGCAAAACCGATGGAGATCTGGATGGTGCGGCCGAAAACAGGTCCAGCCCATTTCTTTCAGATTTCAGGAGTGAGCGATGGTGCCAAATTCAAGGTGTCCCTGACCGACGCGCACTAGCAAATCAGACCTCCAGTTGAGACCACGTCGAACGCGTGGTCTCAGTTTCAGCAATCTGTGAATTTGCCGCTTCTCATTGAACCGTCGCGCCTTGCCGCAGCGCAGCAAGTGCGCTAGGTCGGGGCCGTCCTTTCGTTTTCAGACTGGATAACGGGCCGGCCCACCTCCTCCCGGGCGCTGCACCTCCTACCGGTTTGAAAGCAAATTCAAAATCCATTTCCTGGAGTTTATAAATGCTCGGCAAAAAAGTTCCTTTTGTCACCTTCCGCACCCGTGTCCGCGACGAATCCATCGAAGGCCCGAACCCGTTTCGGTGGGACGACAAGACAAGCGATGACTACTTCAAAGGCAAGAAGGTCGTGCTGTTCTCCCTTCCGGGTGCTTTCACCCCCACCTGCTCCACCTATCAGCTGCCGGACTTTGAAAAACTGTTCGATGACTTCAAGGCCGAAGGTGTCGACGAAATCTACTGCATCTCCGTGAACGATGCCTTTGTCATGAACGCCTGGGCAAAGGCTCAGGGCGTCGACAAGGTCAAAGTCATTCCGGACGGCTCTGGTGAATTCACCCGCAAGATGGGCATGCTGGTCGCCAAGGACAATCTTGGATTTGGCATGCGGTCCTGGCGCTATGGCGCGGTCGTCACCGACGGCATTGTTGAGCAGTGGTTCGAAGAAGAAGGCTTCTCTGACAACTGCGAAATCGACCCATACGGTGTTTCATCTCCGCAGAACATTCTGGAGAGCCTCAAGGCATCCAAAGCAAAAGCTGCTTAAACTGCAGCCTTTTGGATCAAGCCCCGGCGCAAACTGCTCCGGGGCTTTTTTGTTTCCAGCAAAGCTTCAAAGAACATCGGCGCATCCAGCAACAGTGTCCCCAGGCAAAATCGCAACACTGCCGGCGGCCAATCCATCCACGATTGCATTCACCTGGTCTTCGACATCGGAAACCAGCGCCCTGTTGTGCTCGTCAACCGCCCAGCCGACGCCTTTGTCACGGGTTGTCATTACAACCAGGCCCGGTGTCCATGTGTTATCGATCGCAGCTTTCCAAGTCGCATAGGCCGCCTCATCGACCCGTTTCAAAGCACTGGTCAAAACGGTTCCTGGCAAAAACCCGTTTTTGTTAGCATCCACCATAATCACATGGGCATCTTGCTCTCGAGCGGCCCGTGCGACGCCTTCCGCGGCCATTCCGGCCGGTGCAAAAATCACGTCGGCCCCATCTGCAAACATCTTGTCTGCGATCGCCTTTCCACCTTGGATATTCCGGAAAGCGTACATGTCCTGCCCCACGAAAGATGACAACACGCTGACATCAGCATTGGCATATTTCGCCCCGGCTTCAAATCCACACATGAACCGGCGCACCGGTGGGATATCCATCCCGCCAATGGTTCCCACTGTCCCGGTTTTTGTCTTCAGGCCGGCAACATAACCTGCAAGAAATCCGCTCTCGTCGTCCGCAAAGAGGATAGACCGGACATTGGGAAGGTCACTAATGACACCATCGATACTTGTGAATTTGACATCCGGAAACTCCATCGCCGTGGTGCGAACGAGTTCCGAGCTCTCAAATCCTAGCGTCAGGATATGATTCACACCGGACTTCGCGAACTGCCGGATGACGTTCATCGTCTCGTCCGGATCCGTGCTGATCCATTCCCGGATTTCGAGTCCAAACTCAGCCGCGGCTCGCTCAGACCCAATTGCTGCGAGTTCGTTGAAGGAACCATCCATCTTGGCATTCGTAAAAATAACAGCACCAACAGTCTCGGCGCGCGCGGGTACAACCCCGGAAAAAACGAGAAAAATAGAAACGGCAATCAGTCTCAATAACGTAATCTTCTGCATTCTCGCCTTTCTTCCGGCGATGATTGCTTGTGTTTCTACTGAATGAAAAGGCAATCAACGCGACTAACCCGAAGCCTGCCAATACCGGACTTGTCGGGCAACTGAAAAATACAATTGAAATTTGAATTATTACCTAAGGTCAGCACATAGACCACTCAGGAGACGAGTAAGGCATGCTCTATCGCACCTGGAAAAGACAAAACGGCCGCCGGATCGCAGCCGTTTTGACCCCGTGATTTTTTTTCGGGGCGGAGCGGCGGTCAGAGACACGGCTTTTGCTTTTAGTCCGGATTGAGACCCCGGCGCCGTTCGTCTTCAGAGCGCAACTCAAGCCACATTGCATTCAAGATCGCCAGACAGCAGGCGAGCGGCATTCCCAGGATCCAGGCAAAGTACCACATGAGATTTCGTCTCCGTCTGTGCGTGCCTCAGTAGGCCGTGTGGTTGTCGCGTTCGATGGTTTCTTCATCAATCTTGCCCCACAGCACCTTGTAGACCCAGGCCGTGTAAACCAGGATGATCGGCAGGAAGATGACAACCGCCACGAGCATGTTGAAGAGCGTGCGATGTGTCGAAGAGGCGTCCCAAACAGTCAAGCTCGCCTCGGGTTGTACCGATGACGGCAAAATGAAGGGGAACATCGAAACTCCGACGGTGGCAATGATCCCGAATACAGCCATCTTCGAGAACGCGAAAATCGGCATCTCGAAGCGCGTCTGCAGCAAAACAAGTGTGCCGAGCATCCCCAGGAACCCCATGATCGGGGCAAGCCACAGTACCGGATAAGCCGCATAGTTCTGCATCCAGGCTCCGCCCTCAACAACCGCTTGTTTGGCGAGCGGGTTGGCTTGCATGTTTGGGTCGACCTCCGATGTGATCCGGAAGCCCTCCACATAACCGGTTGCAATCAGATATCCGCCAACGCCGAACAGAAGGATCCCGCCGAGAGCTGCAAAGGTGCCGGCCTTTCTGGCCCGTGCAGCAATCTCCCCGGTCGCCCGCATCACCAGCCAGACCGCTCCATGCATCACGAGCATGGTAACCGACAAAAGTCCGCACAGAAGCGTAAATGGAGAGAACAGACCGAAGAACGAGCCGTCATAGGTCATGCGAAGTTCATTATCGAGCCGGAATGGCACCCCAAGAAGAACATTGCCGACCGCAACACCAAACACCAGCGCAGGCACAAAAGACCCGGTGAAGAGTGCCCAGTCCCAGGCGCTACGCCAATTAGGATCAGGCCGTTTGGAGCGATACTTAAAGGCCACTGGCCTCAGGATCATGGCCGCCAGAACCACGAACATGGCCAGATAAAACCCGGAGAAGCTGATCGCATAGAGCGGCGGCCAGGCAGCAAAGATCGCACCGCCGCCCAAGATGAACCAGACCTGATTACCCTCCCAGGTGGCACCGATCGTGTTAATCACGACGCGCCGCTCAATATCGGTTTCGGCGATGAACGGCAGCAGCGTTCCAACACCCATGTCGAAACCGTCGGTCACGGCAAATGCGATCAGCAGGATGCCGAGCAGCAACCACCAGATCACTTTCAGGGTCGAGTAATCGATGAGTTCGTAAAGGACCATGATCGTTTACTCCGCCGGAACTGCTGAAGCTGATGAGGGCGCCGAGATGGACGGTGGTGGTGTGGGAGCAATCCGTTCGCCATCCTCCGGTCCAATCTTGATGTATTTGATCATCAGCGCGATCTCGATGACCAACAGCGTGCTGTAAAGGGCCACAAAACCGGCGAGCGTCAGCAGAACTTCAGGAACTGAGAGACTGGAAACGGCAGCAGACGTTGGCAGCATACTCTCGATGATCCAGGGTTGACGGCCGTACTCAGCAACAAACCAGCCCATCTCGCAGGCGATCCAGGGCAGCGGTATGGACCAGACCGCGACATGAAGGATCCAGCGCCGTTTTTCCATGAGCGTTTCCAGCCGGCCAGCAGAGGAATAGTAGAAAAACACGGCTGTCAGTAGGATAAAGAAGAAACCGCACGCCACCATGATCCGGAAGGCATAGAACATCGGCCAAACATTCGGCACCGTCGACCAGGCTGCCGCATCAACCTGCTCGGTCGTAGCTGCCATCGGGTTGTCGGTGTAGGGCAACAGGAGATAGGCATAGCCGAGAGACTGTGCGTTCTGGCGGAATGTTTCCCGCAACTCTTCGCTGGCCTCAGCCGGGTTCTCTCGAATTTTCTGCAACGCATCCCAAGCGACCGCGCCTTGCCGGATGCGATCTTTCGATCGCTCCACGAGCTCGTTGATGCCCGGGATCTCGGTATCGAGAGACCGTGTTGCAATGAGACCCATCACATACGGGACTTCAATCGCAAAGATGTTCTCCCGCGTTTCCATGTCGGGCCAGGCGACAACGTTGAACGCAGCCGGGGCCGGTTCCGTGTGCCACATGGCCTCGATGGTTGCGAGCTTCATCTTCTGGTTCAAGTTGGCTTCGTAACCGCTCTCATCGCCCAGAACGACGACGGACAGTGCCGAGGCAAAGCCGAATGCCGAGGCGATTGCCATGGACCGTTTCGCGATCTGCAGATGCCGGCCCTGCAGCATGTACCAAGCGGAAATCCCGATCATGAACATCGCCGCGGTGACATAGCCAGCCGATACGGTGTGAACGAACTTTGCCTGGGCAACCGGGTTGAACAGGACTTCATAGAAGCTTGTGACTTCCATCCGCATCGTGTCGGGATTGAACTCGGCACCAACTGGATGCTGCATCCAACCATTCGCGATCAGGATCCAGAGCGCTGAAAAATTGGTTCCAAAAGCAACGGCCCAGGTCGCAGCGAGGTGCTGGCGCTTCGACAGTCTGTCCCAGCCGAAGAAGAACAAGCCGACAAAGGTCGCTTCAAGAAAGAATGCCATCAAGCCTTCGATGGCCAACGGCGCGCCGAACACATCCCCGACGTACTGGCTGAAATATGCCCAGTTCATGCCGAACTGGAACTCCATGGTCAGCCCCGTGGCGACCCCGAGCACGAAATTGATGCCGAACAGGGTTCCCCAGAACTTCACCATCCGTTTCCAGATTTCGCGGCCGGTCATGACATAGACCGTTTCCATGGTGGCAAGCAGGATGGAGAGTCCGATTGTCAGCGGCACGAACAAGAAGTGGTACATCGCAGTCATGGCAAACTGCAGCCGTGACAGATCGACGACGTTGAGTTCCATCAGGTTCCCCTTTTAAGCCCGTGCGGCCTTAGCCTTTGACGAGATGGTGACCCAGGTGCATCGCAAGGTCAATGCACCCAAACTATATTGCAGGACACCTAACTACATCAAAATGAATACGAAATTACAAATTCGAGATAATCTGAAGTCACTTTATTCCGCCGCAAGATCGGCTTTTCTCTGATTGAGAAACAAAACGCTGCCGGCCGATTCCAATTCGATCCGCTTGTGCGCGATCATGAGAACAGCAGCGCGCCCCCGGAACGAGAAGAACCGCTCAAGGACATCTGTTGTCGTCGCCGTGTCCAATCCTTCCGTCATCTCATCCAGGATAAACAGGTCCGGACTGGTCAAAAACGCACGTGCGAGAGCAATCCGCCGCTGTTCACCACCAGACAGACCAAGCCCCCCCTCCCCGATGATCGTATCTAGTCCATCCGGGCTTTCAGAGATCCGCTGCGCGATGGCCGCTTGCGCCAACGCGATCCAGAGTTCGGTATCGCTTGCAGACGGGTTCGCAATCCTTAGATTCGCAGCGACCGTATCATTGAAGAGATGCGGTCGCTGGCTCAGAACCGTGACGCGTGAACGAAGCTCTGCTTCGGGCACATTAGCCAAATCCTGACCATTCAGAAGGATCCGACCCTTGCCTGGAACCAGCATTCTGGAGGCAAGTGCGGCAACGGTGCTCTTGCCGCATCCACTGCGCCCCGCAATTGCCAGCGTTTGTTTCTCTGAAAGTTCAAAGGACAGATTTTCCAGAACAGTGCGCTCTGCACCGGGATAGCCGAATGACACCGAGTCGAACTTTAGAATTGAACCAGTGACTGGCTCTTCCTGGTTGTTGTCGTTTCTTTGGTGGACACCAGCTCTTTCGTCCGAATGAGACGGCGCGAGCAAAGTGTTTGTCCGGTCTGCTGCCAAAGCGATACGGGGCAGTTTTGCAAGCCCCGGCAGGATAGAACCGATGATCTCAGGAACGGCTATGGCTGCAAGGACAAGAGCAATGCCGAGGCCGGGAGAGATATCGCTCGCCATAACCGAGAGGGAAACGGCGACCAGCATCAGGGCCACAAACACCTGTCCGAGCGCGCCCGAAAACCCGGTCAAGCGTACCGCCCGGCGATCTTCCAGATCTTCCGCTGCTCCTTGGCTGTCATCCGCCTGCCGAATGGTTTCAACAACCGGCTCCAGCCCACCAAACACCGCAAGATCCCGTCGCCCGGCAACCATGTCGGTAGCTCTCAAACGCATGGCTTCATTCGCCGCGTCCGCCCGGCGGGCAAGTTTCTTGTCGGCACTGCGGACCGCATAGACTGCGAGCCAGAACCAGCCAGTCAGGCAAATTGCACCAGCGGCAAACACGATTGCCGGCATGGACAACCAGATCGCAAGAGCCGCGAGCGAAACCGTCGAAATTACCGCAAAAGGAACAACCAACCGGAGATAAACACCGTCCAGAGCGGAAATGTCGATGGTCAGACGGTTCAACAGCAAGCCGGATCGCTGTCTGGACAGCGACTTCGACGCCATTGCGGCAAAGAGCTTTGTGCGCAGATCCGCGAGGTACCGGAATGTTGCGTCATGGGTCAGCATCCGCTCACCATACCGGCCCGCCGTTCGCAAGATCGCCAAAGCCCGGATCATGGCGCTCGGGGCAAAGATGTTCAAAAACACACCCGTCGCCCCGGCAATACCGGCGGCCGTGATGAACCAGCCCGCAACACCCAATAGCAACAGGCCGGAGATTGCCGGAACCAGTGCAGCTGCAATCCCGAGGCAAAATGATAGGCGATTGTGCCGAAAGTGGCGGGAGACAAAGCTCAGAACAGCGCTCATCCTGCTGTCTCCAAAATCTTCGCTCCTGCCAAACGAGCAAGATCAATCTTTTGTCCAGGAAGAGCCAAAATGGCCGGATTGTGGGTTGCAATGACCGCCGTCCGGCCGGCGCACAGCTTTTGCAGCCCGGAGATCACATCGGCAGCGGTTTCATCATCAAGCCCTGCCGTCGGTTCATCTGCCAGAAGGAGCTTGGCCGATCTGCGCACGGCAGCCCTTGCGAGCGCAATCCGCCGGATCTCGCCAACAGAGAGGCCAAAACCATCCTCGCCCAGCTGTGTCCCAAGTCCACGCGGCAACCCGCGGACCAGTCCCTCTGCACCGGCAAGCCGTAGTGCGGCCCAGAGATCATCGTCACTTACGGTTTCGCTAGGCCCCGCGCCCCGCATCAAGTTGGCTTTGATCGAGCCATGAAACAAGCGCGGCGACTGACCGAGCCACATGGCGCTCTGGCGCAATTCCTTGGCCATTGCTGATGTCAGCGCCTGCCCATCAACCGTTACGGCACCGTCTGCTGGTGTGTGGAAACCCAGGATACAGTCGATCAGCGTTGTCTTGCCGCTGCCGCTCGGACCGAACAACAGAAGCGTCTGGCCAGACGGGATATCCAGTGTGAGACCATCATAGACGGACCGCTCGCCGAACCGGATCGACACGTCCTCAAACCGGATAGTTGGTACGCCGCCTCCGACATGGAACGCAACTGCTTCGCTCTTTTCAGCACTGCTTGGCTTGGGTGCCGGAAAGCTGTCTTCAAGGCTGGCAAGGCTGTCCAATGCTGCCAGCCCTGCTGCCCGGTCATGATAGGCGGCCGCAAATCCGCGCAAGGGCGCAAAAAACTCCGGTGCCAGCAACAGGACAAACAACCCTCCGCCGTAGGTCAACGGCGATCCCCAAGTTCCGATGGAGATGTCTCCAAGGAGCGAAAAACCGATATAAACGGCAGCAAAAGCAATCCCGAGCGCAGAGAACAGCTCCAACACGGTTGAAGATAAAAACGCAATCTTCAGGACATTCATTGTGCCGGACCGGAACCGCTCTCCGGCGTCATTGACACTTTGCAACGTACGATCGAGCGCACCAAAGAGAGTGAGCGTTTCCAGCCCTCTGATACGATCCAGCAACGTTCCGCTTAACCGGGTTAGCTCATTTTGCTGATGGGCACTGGCTTTTTTGGCCCGCATGCCAATCAGGGCCATGAAGACAGGGATCAACGGGCCACAGATCAGCAAAATGAGAGAGGCAATCCAGCTGACCGGCAGCACTGCCACAACAATGACCAGCGGAACGACCTTCACCCGCATCATTTGCGGCACATAGTTTTGGTAATACGGACCAAGAAGATCCACTTGTTCGGTCAGATGGGCAGCAAAGGCCCCTGAAGATGGGAATGTTGCTGCAGGCGAAACTTCAACGGCTGCTTTAAGCAACCGGGTTCGCGCCGCACTTTGCACCCTGCGAGCAGAACGGCGTGCCGCATTCATACCCCTCGTTTGCAAAACCATGCGAACAAGCGCCAGCGCTATGACGCCAAAACCAGCTACGAGAACCGGAACAGAGCTCTCGAGGGAGACGTCTGCGCTTGCTGGATCCAAAAAGGGCTGAAGCAAGAGAGCAGCGGCAAACGCGATCAGTCCGGCCTGGGCAATCCAAATGAGATCGGCGAATGCCAACAACAATCCGGCACGCCGAAGAGCCTTCGCGCAGGCGTCATCCGGCACGCCGATCGGCCCATCAGCCGCATCGGCAGTCGTCACGCTCGCACCCGGTATTCTTGCCCGTTTGGTATTCCCTTTAGTCATGGACTGCTTATCGCCGCGCTCCCCCCGCGATGTCACTGAGGCTTTTTGCCCCTTTGTCTTGTTTCAACGACTCTTACACGCGGTTTTTCGAAATTTCCATCTAGCCCAAGGTTTGAGCGCGGATTTTGCCCCAATCACCAGCTGTTTCTCCTGACAGGAAGCTGGCAGGAGGCCTGTGCAACAAAGTCTGCGGACATTGTTTCCTCAACAGCAACACCGAAAAAGGATGATCCGTCATGACAACTCCGTGCCTCGAACTGGTGGTTTTCAAAGTCAAGGACCGCGCCAAGGCGCGCATTGCCCGCCGGGCAGCCCAGGACGTCGTTCGCAACTATGAAGGCTTTTTGTCCTGGTCCGCCTATGAGGCCTGCGACGACGAAGGCCTCTTAGCTGATGTTGTCATGTGGCGCGATCTCGCGACGGCCAAAGCTGCCGGACAGAAGGTCATGTCTGATCCAGGCTTCAAAGCCATCATGGCAGAAATCGATGGTCTCGTTTCAATGGCACATTACACCGCGGACCGGGTGGTCGAGGCCGAGATGACGGCCGCCGCCTGAAGCTAAAAATAAGAACGGGCGAACCAGATGGTCCGCCCGCGCCTCAAACTGTCGGTTTAAACAAGACTTACTTCATGGTCGGAATGGAAAATTCTGCGCCTTGCCGAATACCGGACGGCCAACGGGAGGTGACCGTTTTTGTCCGCGTGTAGAACTTGAACGCATCCGGACCGTGCTGGTTCAGATCGCCGAAGCCGGATTTCTTCCAGCCGCCGAACGTGTGGTAGGCGAGCGGCACAGGGATCGGCACGTTGATGCCGACCATGCCGATGTTGATCCGGTTGGCGAAGTCGCGGGCCGTGTCCCCGTCGCGGGTGAAGATCGCGGTGCCATTGCCGTACTCGTGATCCATGGCAAGGCCAATGGCTTCCTCGTAGGTCTTGGCGCGCACAGTGGACAGCACCGGACCGAAGATCTCGGTCTTGTAGATGTCCATGTCCTTGGTGACGTGATCGAACAGGTGCGGTCCGACGAAGAAACCGTCCTCATAGCCCTGCATCGAGAAGTCACGGTTGTCCACGACCAACTTCGCGCCCTGGTCCACGCCGGAGTTGATGAGGCGCAGGATGTTTTCCTGTGCGGCCTTGGTCACGACCGGACCAAAATCGATGTCATCACCGGCTGTCCATGGGCCGACTTTCAACGCTTCAACACGCGGGACGAGTTTTTCGATCAGGCGGTCTGCGGTTTCATCGCCAACCGGCACAGCAACGGAAATCGCCATGCAGCGCTCGCCTGCCGCGCCATAACCGGCACCAACAAGCGCGTCAGCTGCCTGATCCATGTCCGCATCCGGCATGATGATCATGTGGTTTTTGGCACCACCGAAGCACTGCGCCCGTTTTCCGTTTTCAGCAGCCCGGTGATAAATGTAATGGGCGATCGGCGTGGAGCCGACAAAGCCGACAGCTTGAATGGTCGGGTTGTCGAGGATCGCATCGACCGATTCCTTGTCGCCGTTGACGACGTTCAAAACGCCATCCGGCAAACCGGCTTCTTTCAACAGCTCCGCCAACATCATCGGAACGGACGGATCGCGCTCGGACGGCTTCATAATCATAGCGTTACCGGCAACGAGCGCCGGGCCCATCTTCCAAAGCGGGATCATGGCCGGGAAGTTGAACGGGGTAATCCCGGCAACAACGCCCAGCGGCTGGCGCATGGAGTACATGTCGATACCCGGGCCGGCACTGTCGGTAAACTCGCCTTTCAGGAGATGCGGCGCGCCGATGCAGAACTCGATCACTTCCAGACCGCGCTGCACGTCGCCTTTCGCGTCGACAAAGGTCTTGCCGTGTTCGGAGGACAACTTTTCGGCCAGCTTGTCCATGTCACGATTCAGAAGATCGACAAACTTCATCATCACGCGGGCGCGCTTTTGCGGGTTCTGCGCAGCCCAGGCCGGCTGGGCAGCGGCAGCGTTGGCAACGGCAGCTTCCATTTCGGCAGTGGTTGCAAGCGCGACCTGCGCCTGGACTTCACCGGTTGCCGGGTTGTAGACGTCTGCATACCGGCCAGAGGTACCCTCAACCTGTTTGCCGCCGATAAAATGACCGATCTTTTCCATGTTCGTTTCTCCCAAAACGTCAGAAGCAACGGCAGCTGATAACTGCCACCAAAATTATGCTGCAGCTGTTTTCGCTTTTATTTTTGCATTCTACAAGAACCGAAAATCCGCATCCGTTGTGCGTTTTTGATAGTTAGAACGCATAAGCTCCACTATAACTCGATAACAAACAGGCATCACAAACCCGGCACAAAAAGCCACCCCACGCAACCCGGGCCAAGCAGAGCGCGGAGCTGGGACTACCCGGGCTGAAAACTAAACCAGCCATCCGCAATCGATTGGACCCCGGATCTTCGCTGCGCAGGGTCCGAGACGACAACAAAGACATACTCTATGAACTGGGACGATATTCGCATCTTTTTGGGCGTGGCCCGCACGGGGCAGATCCTGGCGGCGGCCAAACGGCTCGGGCTGAACCATGCCACCGTTGCCCGGCGGTTGACTGCGCTTGAGGACAGTCTTGGCACCCGGCTCTTTGATCGCTCGACCTCAGGCTGCGTCTTAACCGATGCCGGCAGCCGTTTTTTCGACCGCGCCGAGACAATGGAAGCCGCAGCTCTTCAAGCCGAAGCTGATCTTGGCGATGACACGCCGGAGATATCCGGCACCGTGCGCATTGGTGCACCAGACGGGTTTGGGGTGGCGTACCTTGCCCCGCGCCTCGGGCTTCTCACGCGCCAGCATCCGGGCCTCACGGTTCAGCTTGTTCCGGTCTCCCGCTCCTTCTCCCTGTCCCGCCGGGAGGCGGACATTGCCGTCACCATTGAGCGGCCGGAAACGGGCCGCCTGATCGCAGGAAAACTGGTCGATTACGCCCTCGGGCTCTACGCCTCCAGATCCTATCTGTCGGAACGGGGTATCCCGGCTAGTCCTGGAGATTTGAGCGCGCACAATCTGATCGGGTACGTGGAGGACCTGCTCTATTCCGCTTCGCTCAATTATGGGACGGAGTTCTTTAAGGGCTGGACCGCGCGCTTCGAAATCGCGTCGGCACTCGGCCAGACTGAAGCTGTCAAGGCGGGCGCGGGCATCGGCATCCTGCACGACTTTATCGCCCGCGCAGATCCATCGCTTGTGCCTGTTCTACCAGATATGAAATTGAAACGCGCCTACTGGATGGTTACCCACGAAAGTTCCCGACCCTTGCGCCACGTCGCAGCGGTGCAGGACTTCCTGCGCGAGCAAGTCGCGCGCGACAAGGCGATATTTGAGTAATGGGGGACCTTAGCGCCACGTTTTAGTTGCAGAGATCCATTCGCGTGTCCGCGCTTCCGGGTCGCTATTGCGGGTAATGTCAGTGATCACCGCAGCGCTGTCTGCGCCATGCTCAAAGACACCCGAAAGCCGTTCCACGGTCAATCCACCGATGGTAACCAAGGGCAGATCGCCGATGTCCGCTTTCCAGCGGGTGATCTTTTCCAGCCCCTGCGGCGCCCATTTCAGCTCCTTGGTAACTGTTGGATAGACCGGACCGAGCGCCACATACTCCGGCTGCACTGCCAATGCCGTCGAGAGCTCCGCGCCATCATGGGTGGAGACGCCCAGTTTCAAGCCAGCCTTACGGATCGCGTCCACGTCAGCATCTGCCAGATCTTCCTGCCCCAGGTGGACGAAATCACAGCCTTCGGAAATGGCGAGCTGCCAATAGTCGTTCACGACCAATTGGCATCCGTGATCGGCACAGACGGATTTTGCTTCGCGTATCTGGCGGGCGATGTCCGCGTCCGGCTGGTCCTTGATGCGCAGCTGCACAAGTTTCACGCCCAGCGGCACCAGCCGGGCAATCCAATCAGAGCTGTCAACGATGAGATAAAAAGGATCGAGTTTCATACTGGCTCACGGAGATAGCGGCGTAAGGCCGATTACCGGTCCGTTATACTGCGTGCAAATCACTGCTCAAGACCGAAACGGACTGTTCAATGGACACTTTCGGCATGCATCCCCTATCTATGATGAGAAGAAACGTATTTGTGACATTGGGAGAGGCCCATGAGCTGGTTGAATTGCCCGGATCCAACTCCGGGAGACGCTGCAAGCTGCGATCCGATCGAGACGATTATCGTGCCGCGCACATCAGATCTTGGCGGTTTCTCGGTCCGCCGGGCGCTGCCATCCGCAAAGCGCCGAATGATCGGCCCGTTCATCTTTTTCGACCAGATGGGCCCGGCAGAGCTTCTGGTTGGCGGCGGTATTGACGTGCGCCCGCACCCGCACATTGGCCTTGCGACCGTGACCTATCTGTTTGAAGGTGAAATGTACCACCGGGACAGTCTCGGCACGGAAATCGCCATTGCCCCCGGCGCACTCAACTGGATGAGCGCCGGAAAAGGCATTGTCCATTCAGAGCGCGAACGGCCGGAGCGCCTGAACGAAAAACGTCCGCTGTTTGGTCTGCAAAGCTGGGTGGCACTGCCAAAACATCTGGAAGAGACCGACCCGACCTTCCAGCACCACGGAACCGATGAGCAGCCGGAATTTGCCGATCAGGGCGCGTCAGTCAAACTGATTGCCGGATCGCTATACGGCCATACGGCGCCTGTTAAAACAGCCTCGGACATGTTCTATGCCGACATCCATCTGGAGCCGGGCGCAAAGGTTCCACTGGACGCAGGTTGGGAAGAGCGCGGCATCTACACGATCTCCGGGCAAATCACGATTGCCGGACAGACTTTCGATCCGGCTCAGCTGATGGTCGTCAAACCGGGCGATCATCTCGTTATCGAAAACACCTCTCCGGCACCCGCCCGGTTTGTCGTGATGGGCGGCGAGCCTATGGATGGTGAGCGCTACATCTGGTGGAATTTTGTTTCCTCGTCCAAGGAACGGATCGAGCAGGCCAAAGAGGACTGGCGTCAGGGCCGGTTCGACATCGTGCCGGGCGACGAAGAGGAGTTCATTCCCCTGCCCGACCGGCCTGGGCCGTAGTTTTCAGGTCATTCCCAAAAAGACTTCAGCCGCGCCGGGCCTCCGGCGCGGTTTTCTTTTGCGAAACCGGTGCGGAAACCGTATGCCACCGCCAAGTCCCTTGAAGCCGTCGCTCTGGCCTTTATACAGAACGGATTGGTTTCAAGGAGTTGTCATGACCGCCCAAACCCAGCCTGTCTTTCCCAAAGACACCGAGGCGCTCCGCACGGAGATCATCGAGACGGCACGGGCCTTGCCGAAACTGGGGCTGACAAAAGGCACGTCCGGGAACGTCAGTGCACGCACAGAGAACGGTTTTCTGATCACTCCGTCCGGCACACCTTATGAGGATTTGACTGACGAGAAGATCATCGCCGTGGATATGCAAGGGTGCTACCGCGGTGACATTCTGCCCTCTTCGGAATGGCGCATGCATCTGGACTTCTATTTGGCTAAGTTAGGCTGCGGAGCGGTCGTCCATTGTCACAGCCCGCGTGCAACAGCCTTGGCTTGCCATCGGAAGGGCATTCCGGCCTTCCACTACATGGTTGCCCTTGCTGGAGGCGACCGGATCGAGTGTTCCCGATACGAGAGCTTCGGGACCCGCGCCCTCTCAGAAGCCATGATCGACGCCCTTGGCGATCGAAACGCATGTCTTCTCGCCAATCACGGACAGATTGCCGGTGGGGCAACGCTCAAGAAGGCCTTGTCGGTTGCCGAAGGTGTTGAAGATCTTGCGGACCAATATTTGTCCGCGCTGGCACTTGGGCAACCGGTGATTCTGGATGCGGCGGAGATGGCCGACATTCTCACGAAATTCAAAACTTACGGCAAACAGGCGGGCGACCTCAAAGACGGTCAATCCGCTGCATTTGAATTGCCGAAACGGGTGGGCTGAACATGCGTCTTGGAATTGATTGGGGTGGAACAAAGATCGAGATCATCGCGCTCGATGATGCGGGCGCAGAACTGTTCCGTCAGCGCAGCGCAACACCGAAAGATGATTACGAAGGCTGCATCCGCGTGGTGAAGGATCTGGTCGAGGCCGCCGAAAGTGCAACCGGCCGGACAGGCTCGCTTGGGTTGGGCATTCCCGGATCGCTTTCCCCAAAAACCGGTGTTGTAAAGAACGCCAACTCCACCTGGATGAACGGCAAGCCGCTCGACAAGGATCTGGAATCGGCCCTCAACCGTCCGGTGCGCATCCAGAACGATGCCAATTGCCTGGCCGTTTCCGAGGCGACGGATGGTGCCGGCGCGGGCGCTCATATCGTGCACGCCATTATCATTGGCACGGGATCCGGATCCGGCATCGCAATTGACGCCAAGGCCCATCTTGGTGCCAACGGCATTGGCGGGGAATGGGGCGGCATCGCCCTGCCCTGGATGACGGCGGAAGAGTTTCCGGGCCCCGACAGCTGGATCGGCCACAAGGGTGTCATCGATCTGTGGTGCTCGGGCACCGGCTTCCAGTGGGACTACAAAGAACGCACCGGGAGAGCGCTGAAAGGTCATGAGATTATCGACTTGAAACGATCCGGAGATGCGGTGGCCACAAAGGTCTACCAGGATTATGTGAGCCGCTTGGCCAGGGCATTGGCCATGTCGGCCAACCTTCTGGATCCGGATGTCTTTGTGCTCGGCGGCGGCATGTCGAACATTGCAGAGCTCTATGACGACCTGCCGGACGCCATGCTGCCTTACGTCTTTTCAGACACCTATGACACGCCCATCCGCAAGGCCAAGCACGGCGACAGTTCCGGCGTGCGCGGTGCTGCCTGGCTTTGGAACGACTAGTCAGATCAATTCTCTAAGACACTGATTTTAATATCAAATACTTAGGTAGAGTATGACACAAAACGATTCACTAGACCAATTCGGCAAACTGTTTATTTCAGCTGTTAGAAATCAGGTTCATTGGAAATATCGGCAGATAGAAAACGGGTCCCTACGCGGTGAAAATGCCAAAAGGCGGCATGAAACCACCGATGCCCTTGCTGCAAGTTCCGAACAAAAAGAAAAACTCAGGAAAATCGTAGAAGCCACGATTGATGATTGCCTCCACGAGTTTCTCTTCATGCTCGAAAACAACTACGATACACTCGAACTGTTGTTCAAAGCCTCAGACGGATCGGTGATCAATGTTGCGGAGACAAGTGACGGTCTTTGCGGAGAGCTCTACACCGAAGATGGCTGGATAGAGAAGTTCGGTTCTCACCTGGATTAAAAATTCCAGGGATCGCCCATGCGCAAAGCCAAGCACGGCGACAGTTCCGGCGTGCGCGGTGCGGCCTGGCTGTAGAATGATTGATTTTTGCGAACAATACAAAGCGCTGATCACACAACTAGAGAAACGATGTTCAATAAATCGCCTTACTGAAATGAATTTGGACGATCTCGTCTTGGCGATGTTCGAATAGGATTTGAACGTTGTCTTTCGGATAGTATTTTATCCACGGCAGCATTCGGCCAAAAACGGGATGCTGCTGTTCTTTGCCGATCGCAGTTGGCTCGCCGAACCTATCGAGAACAACTTGCTTTGTAAGGCCAGATGGCAACCGATAAGGAAGAATGCCCTCAAAGCGTTTGAACCCAGGATCCTCGGCGTCTCCTTGGGTCGCTTCCAAGTAAAGGATAATTGAAACGAGTTTCGGCTCTTGTTCTATCTCGGTGAAGCGGATTTCGACGCCCCTGTCATAGTAACAATAAATCTCATCCCGAGGATCGAAACACGTGAACCCTACGCTCCTGTCCAGATATTGCCAAACGCGACTGGTTGCGACTTTCTCCCAAATCATATCGACGGCGTTTTCGAAATTAACTGCGTTTATTGAACTCATATTTGCTCTTACTCGTGTCGCTGATCGATAACTAATGGGCTCAATGAATGCTTTTCAAGCTGAAATTCCTGGTATTTGTTACAATAGTTTTCGAAACGAGAAATCATGAATGACATGCCGTCCCGGTCAAGCTAAGTGCGAACCGGGACCTGGGTCTCACTGTCTGAAACGAATTGGTCCCGGCGCGAGGCCGGGAAAGCGTTTTCAGATTTGAACGGAAGACTGACTATCCGCGCCCCTTTCCGAGCGTGACGAACACGATGCCGAGGGCGACGGCTGCGATGGCCCCGAGTTTCGCAAGGTTGGGCACTTCGCTGAAGACGAGATATCCGAGGCCAAGTCCGGCGATGGCCGCCACGGAGCCGATCTGGCTGAGGTAGACCGGACCGGCCACCTGCTGCAGGCGGAAATAGAGCCCGTATTGTACCGAAAACGCCAGGATCTGTGCCAACAAAAGGCCAAGCGCTGCGGACGTCCACTCGGCCGGACCAACAGGTATTCCCATGACCGCGTTGAAAATTGCCAGCGCGATGAACGCCACGACCATCATGCCAAGAGCCAGTTCGATGGGTGTCGCACCGTCCGGCCATTTCAGAGACCGGTAGATGTTTCCAACGGCGAGAAACACCGGGATTGCGAGTGTGACCACGGCCCAAAGGGAGCCTTCAGGAGACACCCCGGCCCCACCGCCCGCCAAGAGGACACCGCCGGCAAGACCGGCCAGAACCCCAATGCTGCGCAAAAACTGGAACCGCTCAAGACCGATCAGCACGGCGAAGGCATAGGTCAGAACCAGCGGAAACGCATAACTCAGCGAGACAAAACTTGCGCCGACTTCAGGGGCCGCAACCACCGCAATCATGTTGGGCGCAATGAACAATATGCCGGTTATGAAAAGGTATTTCAGGAGACGAAGCTTCGCCGCACGGGTGGTGCGATGCCGGGCACCGCTTTCGACACCGGCGAGCAGCGTCCCGCTCCAGAGCAGCGCGGCACCGCCAATAATGGCCCATTGCAACAGTCCCAACGGATGCCATCCCACCATGGGGCCGGTTTTGGCGAACACGACTGAGACGGCCAGAAAGCTGCCAACGGTCAGAAGAAGTATATGCGGGTTGTCGTAAAACCGGGTCAGGAGGCTCGGTTGTTGCCGGGGCACTTCCCCGGCCTGTGACGGCAGGGCTTTAAACGTATCCGACATTTGAAAATCCTTCTCAGAAACAGTCTCTCAGCCGCTGCAATACGGCCGGTAACGGTCAACATAAGAACTTTTATCTTTATATCAAGATACTTTTTATCAAGCTTCTTGATATTGATTGACAACCAGCGAGTCCTGGCGCATTTTCGGAATAGAAATCAATCATCTAGAAAAGCCACTGCGCAGCGCAAATCTGTCCCCTGGACAAGCTTGCGCGATAAAACCAGGAAGCAAGATGTCCAAATCGCCGTCTTCACGCGCAAAAAACCCGGACCACATGTTCGGGGATCCTGAAGAGCTTTTGATGGATCGGGCTGAACGCGCCCGCCAGCAATGGCAAAAGGAAGTGCCGGAGATCGCAGACAAGCTGACACCCATGGTGGTGCTCGGCAGGATCAATGAAGCCTCACAGATTATGACCGCCGATTATCTGACACCGGCCTATGCCAAGATCGGCCTGAAACTCGGGGAGTTCGACGTCCTGGCAACGCTCGTCCGCTCCGGGCCGCCCTACAAGCTCACCCCGACCGAACTCTACCGGACCACAATGATGAGCTCCGGCGGCATGACGGCCCGGCTCGACAAGCTGGAAAAGGCCGGTCTTGTCGAACGCTGCCCTCATCCGGAAGACCGAAGGGCTCTAACCGTCTGTGTGACGGACAAGGGACTGAGTCTCGTCAAAGGCATGATGCCGGACTATGTGGACGCGCAGGCCGCCGCTGTCGACGGTTTGAGCAAAGACGAACAACAGCAACTCTGCACCCTCCTGCAAAAACTCATCCGCACGGCCAACGAGAAGAAGACCGGCTGATCCACCCGCCAGATAACCGCAACCTGCCAGAAGAATGCATATTGGTGCGGCAATAGGCGTGGTCCCAATCAACGCACCTTGATTTGCATTTCAGAAGGAGATGATCGACGGTCGGCGAGAAAATAATTCTCGGACAAATGGACCCCGACATGATCAAGTGGATCGCTCCCATACTTGCCGCAACACTGTTTGTGCTCCCGGCAGTCGCGCAAGAAGAACTGCAAATCAAGGACATCGAAAAAGGCACCGGAGAAGAAGCCAATGTCGGCGAGACCGTCGTCGTGCATTACACCGGTTGGCTGATGGATGGGACAAAGTTTGATTCAAGCATCGACCGGGGCACCCCGTTTTCCTTCACACTCGGCGAACGCCGTGTAATCCCGGGCTGGGAGCAAGGCGTTGAAGGCATGCAAGTCGGCGGCAAGCGCGAGCTGATCATCCCGCCGCATCTCGCCTATGGCGCATCCGGTGCTGGCGGGGTCATTCCGCCGAATGCCACGCTCAAATTCGAAATCGAGTTACTGGATGTCAAAGGCAAGAAATTCTCCGAGCTCAGCAATGATCAGCTCAAAGAGCGCCTGGCCGCAGGAGCGACTGTAATCGACATTCGCCGCCCGGATGAATGGAAACAGACCGGTGTTATTCCCGGCACCCATCTGGTGACCTTCTTCGATGCCTCCGGAAACCCGAACCCCAATTTCGGCAAGGAACTGCAGTCACTGATCTCCGGCCCCGGCGATGAGGTCATCTTCCTGTGCCGGACGGGCGCGCGCAGCAAAGCCTTGTCGGAGTACCTTGCCGGACAGGGCGGTTTCACCCAGGTCGCCAACGTGACCAATGGCATCACGAGCTGGATCTCAGGCGGCGGAGACGTCACAGAAGCTGTGCAGCCCGAGAATTGCTGGCTCTGCTGAAGTCTCACCGGCCAGCCTTCAGAGCCCCTCGGCCAGTTTCAGGCTCAACCGGTTATGAGTCTCGATAACCGGGACCATGTCCATCGTCGTGATCCGGCCGTCCTCAACAATGACCTTGCCGTTGATTACCGTTGTTTTCGCTGTTTGAGGCGCACAAAAGACCACAGCTGCGACCGGATCGTGAAGCGCTCCAGCAAACCCAATCGTATTCAAGTCAAGTGTGAAGAAGTCGGCACACTTGCCTGTTTCCAATGACCCAATGTCATTTCGACCCAACACGGAAGCACCGCCCAATGTGGCGAGCTCCAGGGCTTCGCGGGCTGACATCCACTCCCCGGCTCGCAGCGGGTGCGCAGGTGGCAGCAGGGCGTATTTACTCGGGCCTTCCGGCGGCTGAAGTCCGAGCTGCAACCGGGCCAGCAGCATGGCCTGGCGGGCTTCCATCAGCATGTTGGAACTGTCGTTGCTTGCGGACCCATCAACACCAAGACCAACTTTTACACCCGCAGCCATATATTTCTTCACCGGCGCAATGCCCGACGCGAGCCGCATGTTGGAACAGGGGCAATGCGCGGCGCCGCAGCCGGTCTTGGCAAAGAGCCGTATTTCATCGTCATCGACGTGGATCGCATGGGCAAACCAGACATCCGGACCGGTCCAGTCGAGCCCTTCCATCCATTCGACCGGGCGCTTGCCGAACCGCTCCAGAGTGTAGCGTTCTTCATCCAGCGTTTCGCAGAGATGCGTGTGCAGCATGACCTTCTTATCGCGGGCAAGCGCGGCACTCTCCCGCAAGAGATCCTCCGATACAGAAAACGGAGAGCAAGGTGCGACCACCACCCGCGTCATCGCCCCGTCCGCCGCATCATGGTAGCGGTCGATGACCCGGACCGTGTCGTTCAGGATGAACTCTTCATCTTCGACACACTCGTCGGGCGGTAAACCGCCTTTGCTTTCTCCGAGCGACATGGATCCACGGCTTGCGTGGAACCGGACCCCAAGCTCCCGGGCCGCTTCGATCTGGTAATCGACCTTGTTACCGCTCTGGAAGAGATAGGTGTGATCAAAAACAGTCGTGCAGCCGGACAACGCCAGTTCGGCCAGGCCGATCAGCGTGCTGGCGCGCGAGGCTTCCGGATCGGTTCGTGCCCAAACCCGGTAATGCGCCTGCAGCCAGGGAAACAGATTGTTGTTCTGCGCTGCCGGCAGATTGCGCGTCAGCGTCTGGTTGAGATGGTGATGGGTGTTGACGAATCCGGGAAGGACAATCTGGCCAGAGGCGTCAATAACCTTGTCCGCTTGTTTCGGCAGGTCATCGGACGGCCCAACTTGCTGGATGACGCCGTCCACAGCATAGACCCCGCCACCGGCGATTTCCCGCCGCTCGCCATCCATCGTGACCAGCATATCGGCGTTCTTGAGGAGCAGCGTCTCGGGCATAAGCAGTCTTTCAGGCAGAATCGAAGGTGCCTCACCCTAGCCGTTGGATCAGCCCAAGACCACGGCCAGTGCTCTGGAACTCCTTCAAGCGAAAGCTTGGAATATCAGTCCTCAAGGGGACCCATTCTGTTCCAGGCGTCCAGGGCGGCAATCTTGTAGGCTTCTGCCAATGTCGGATAGTTGAACGTGTTTTCGACAAAATACTCCAGGGTACCCTTCAGGTTCAAAACAGCCTGACCGATATGGACCAGCTCCGTTGCCCCCTCACCCACGATATGACACCCCAGCAAGCGTCTGGTTTTCAAAGAGAAAATCATTTTCAGCATGCCGGTGTCGAGACCCATAATCTGCCCCCGGGAGGTTTCCCGGAACCGGGCGATCCCGCATTCATAAGGGATACCGCGTTCCTTTATTTCTTCCTCGGTCATGCCAACAGTCGATATCTCTGGAACTGCATAAATCCCGTAGGGAAAATACTCCGGAGGATCGTAGGCCTTCTCCCCCAGCGCCTGACAGGCAGCAATCCGCCCTTGCTCCATGGAGGTGGACGCAAGACTTGGAAAACCGATGACATCACCTGCAGCATAAATGTGCGGCACACTTGTCTGAAAGGTAACCGGATCTACCTTCAAGCGGCCGCGATGATCGACCTCAAGTCCGCAAGCTTCAAGGTTGAGCGACGGCGTTGCGCCCATCCGGCCAGCTGCAAAGAGGATCACGTTGGACCGCACGCTTCGGCCGCCTTCAAGAAAGATTTCGCATTCCCCCGGACCGTGTTTTTCGATGCTTTTCACTTTTGAGCCAAACCGCATCGCGATACCGCGATCCCGAAGCTGGTGCGTGAAATCGCTGACAAGCTCGTGATCGAGAAAATCAAGCATGGTGTCTCGAGGCTCGACCAGCGTCACGGCCACATCGAGCGCGGAAAAAATCGAAGCGTACTCCACTCCGATGACACCCGCCCCGATCACGGCGATCGAGCGGGGCAATTGGTTCAACTCCAGTATTTCGTCACTGTCGAGGACGAATTCTCCGTCAAATGGCACATAGTCAGGCCGGAACGGCTTGGTTCCGACCGCAAGAATGAACTTGTCAGCGGAGAACAGCTTCACGTCGCCTTCTTCGCTCTTAACCTCAATTTTCTCGGGCGATACGAAGCGCGCTTCGCCGTAAACCGTCGACACTTTGTTTCGGGCAAATTGCAGCTCGAGAACTTCGACTTCGTGATCAAGCGTCATATGAAGGCGTGCTCTGAGGTCACCCGCCGAGATGTCTTGTTTCACGCGGTAAGACCGGCCATAGAAGCCGCGTTCTCGCCAGCCGGTGAGGTTCAGCACCGTCTCGCGCAAGGTCTTTGACGGGATTGTACCGGTGTGGACCGAGACACCACCAACCCGGCGCCCTCTTTCGACAACAAGAACCTCGTATCCGAATTTCGCAGCCTGAATAGCCGCCCGGCGCCCCGCGGGTCCACTCCCGATAACGATCAGATCAAAATGATCCATGTGCCCCTCACATACCTCTTGCGAATGCGAATCCGTCCAAAAACCGCACTATATTTTATGTCGCACCGCACAAACATGATCCTTCGCCCAAGGTCAACCCGTTGCCCGGCGGTAACTCCGCTCAAGTCCGGTTGCTGGATTTATCACGCGAGCTCAAATAAACTGTTGCCACACGTTAGAAACTGACTCGAGGACGCACGTGCGACGCCCGCGGCGGGCTAATTTGGCCTGCCATTTCATCTTTATGTTGTTGATGTTGAATGCTTCTGCATTCGCACAGACACTCACATTTGCCGCAGACGAATGGTGCCCGGTCAACTGTGAACCCGGCAGTGAGCGCCCAGGCTACATGGTGGAAATTGCCAGTCGAATTCTGGAACCGCTTGGCTACGAGGTGCGCTATCAACAGATAACCTGGGCAAGAGCCCTTCTGTTTGCCAGGCAAGGCCGGTTTGACGGCGTATTTGCCGGCACCCCCGAAGAGGCCACTGGTTTTGTGTTCCCCAGCGAAGCGCAAGGCCGATACACGATTGGCATGTTCGTCGCCAAAGATGATCCATGGCGCTATGACGGGCCGAGTTCTTTGAAAGACAAGCGAGCCGGGTTGATCATCGACTATGGATACGGCGAGGAAATCGAGGCATCCGTTAATCGCTATTCTGAAGTTGTCCGGACCGGCGGCAACAACGCGCTGGAACAAAACATAAGAACCCTAGCTGCTGGACGTCTCGATTATATGCTGGAGGACATCAACACGTTTTCATACAAGGCGGAGGAGATGGGACTGGCTGACCGTTTCAGGCTTGAGAAAACCTTCACGCAAGATGATTTGTTCATTGCGCTTTCGCCAGCTCATGCTAATTCGCACGAGATCGCAAAAGCTCTGTCGGACGGCATGCACCGGCTTCGCAATTCCGGCGAACTTTCGCAGATCCTGCAGCGGTACGGCCTGCGGGACTGGATCGTGCCGACCTCGCAAGGCCATTCTTCTAAAGTGCCGAACTGAACGCGGCCACTCCTGCCAAACATCTCGTCTTGCGCTACCTGAGCCCAGCTTATCGGGGAGCGCGGTCTGCTGGTGTTTCCTCCGGCAATCCTTGGAATGGCACTTTTTCATTGCCATTGCCGGCGCCATCCTCTAACGGTGTTGAAATGATGAAAACCTTGAAAGCAGCTTGGTGGTGGCGCGGCGCGATATAGGCGGCCAGCGATCTCTCATGCTCTGACAAGATCGACAAGTTTCAACCAAGGCCGCCGCGGGAACCCGCTGGCGGCCTTGGTGCTTTATTGGGCCGTCCGGGTTCCGGTCAAAGGCCAAAAAAGACGGGGACATACCATGCCGCAACTGGCAGACCAGAGTTTCGTAACCGAGAGCGGGATCACCATCCTGCGCAGCTCCCGCCCCTCCGATTACGAAACAGGGACATCGGAATGGATCGACCGGCTGGACGCAGAGCGCGGGGCCGTTCTTGCCTCGTCCTATGAATATCCCGGCCGGTACACCCGTTGGGACATGGCGTTGGTCAATCCGCCTCTCGTCATGGAGGCAGCAGACCGGACCGTCGAAATCCGTGCATTGAACGACCGCGGCAAGATTTTGATGCCAGCGATCGCCAAGGCCCTTAAAACCCATGAAGATGTCGAACATTTTGCCGAGACCGACGAGCGCATCGACCTGACGGTCAAAAAACCAGATCGCGATTTTCAGGAAGAAGAGCGCTCCCGTCAGCCGTCGACTTTCTCGATCGTGCGGGCTCTGAAAGACCTGTTTGCCTGCAATGACGATCAGCTCGGTCTCTACGGGGCATTTGGCTATGACGTGGCGTTTCAGTTCGAACCGATCGATTTGAAACGCGACCGGCCAGACGACCAGCGGGATGTTGTTCTGTTCCTGCCCGACGAAATTCTCATTGTCGACCACCACGGCAAACGTGCCTATGTTCTGGAATACGATTTTGTCGTTAATGGCCGCAGCACAAAAGGCCTTGAGCGCACGGGCGAGAAGCGTCAGTACACCCCTGCGAACCAGGATCCAGGCCGCGGCGACCATGAACCGGGCGAATACGCGCGCCTTGTTGAAGAGGCGAAAGACTATTTCCGCCGTGGGGATCTCTTCGAAACCGTGCCGGGACAGGTGTTTTACGAGGCTTGCCCAAACCCGCCATCGGCGGTGTCCCGGCGTCTCGCACAGATCAACCCCTCGCCCTACTCCTTCTTTTTCAACCTTGGCAATGATGAGTATCTCGTCGGCGCATCGCCTGAGATGTATGTCCGGGTCACCGGTGGCCGCCGGGTTGAGACCTGTCCGATTTCGGGCACCATCCGGCGCGGCAAGAACGCAATTGAGGATGAGGCACAGATCCGCAAGCTTTTGAATTCGGCCAAGGATGAAGCGGAACTGACGATGTGTTCCGATGTCGACCGCAATGACAAGAGCCGTGTCTGCGTCCCCGGATCCGTCAAGGTGATCGGACGCCGTCAGATCGAGATGTATTCGCGCCTCATCCACACGGTGGACCATATCGAAGGCACCTTGCGCGAAGACATGGATGCCCTGGACGCATTCCTCTCGCATACCTGGGCTGTGACCGTCACCGGTGCGCCAAAACGCTGGGCCATGCAGTTCATTGAGGATCACGAGAAGTCACCGCGCGCCTGGTATGGCGGAGCGATTGGCGCAGTGCTTTTCAATGGCGATATGAACACTGGCCTCACCCTGCGCACGGTTCGTATCAAGGACGGTGTTGCCCAAATTCGGGCGGGTGCGACTTTGCTCTATGACAGCATTCCCGAGGACGAAGAAGCGGAAACCGAACTCAAAGCGGAAGCGATGCGCGCAGCTGTTCGCGAAGCTGGTCTTGCGACCAAGACAACGGCCGCTGGCGACGTTAAAAAACCCGGCAAGGGCTTGAAAATCCTCCTGGTCGACCACGAAGACAGTTTCGTGCACACGCTGGCAAACTACTTCCGCCAGACAGGCGCCGAGGTTGTCACGTATCGAACCCCAGTCGCAGATCATGTGTTTCATGATGTGAACCCGGATCTCGTGGTCCTGTCTCCCGGCCCCGGCAACCCAAAGGATTTTGATTGTGCAGCCACGATTGGACGCGCGCGGGCGCGAAACCTGCCGATCTTTGGCGTTTGTCTCGGCCTTCAGGCACTATCGGAGTATTTCGGCGCGGAACTCGGCCAATTAGATGTGCCGATGCACGGCAAGCCATCACCGATCTCGTTGCTGGGCAACTCACTCGTCTTCGATGGCCTGAACGCCCCCGTGATCGTCGGCCGCTATCATTCGCTTTTTGCCAAACGGGACACACTGCCCAGCGACATCCGGGTAACGGCGGAAACAGAAGATGGTGTCGTGATGGCAATCGAGCATCAGAAAGAGCCGATCGCCGCCGTTCAGTTCCATCCAGAATCCATCATGTCGCTGGATCAGAACGCCGGCCATAAGATCATAGAAAACGTCGTGTCCCGGCTGGTTCAAAACAGACAGCTTGCTGAGAGCGCCTGAGTTTTTTGCTCAGCTGTCGTAGCGTCACGGATTTACCACTCAAAAGCTGCAGGATACCATCCTGCAGCTTTTTGTTTTACGGGAGGATCCATGACCCAGTATTCCGATCACCTCTCCCTCTGGTTCAGCGGCCTTGAGGGGGCAGACAAATATAAGGTCCTCAACAAGATCCTTGCGGACGATTGTGTCTTCTACAGCCCCGTCATGCACACTCCGCAAAAGGGAAAACAGCTGACCTTCCTCTATCTTGCGAGCGCGTTCACGGTGCTTTTGAAGGAGGGAAAGTTCAAATACTGCCGAATTCTCGAGCAAGGACAGGATGCCGTGCTTGAGTTTGAGACAGAGATCGACGGAATTCACATCAACGGCGTCGATATGATGACGTTTAACGAAGCTGGCCAAATCACTGAGTTCAAGGTCATGCTCCGGCCTCTTAAGGCCCTGGAGAAAGTTCGGGCTTTGATGATGGCAGAACTCGAAGCTGCGAAATCAGCCTAAAACCTGGCGGGAGCCTCAGCTGCGCGTTGCGTCCGCAAACCGATTGCTACGCAGAGCCAACCTAGTTTATCCAACCTTGGTGGCGGTTGCCAGGAAGTGACGCATATCCTCGCGCAGCGAACGCAGCTGGACTTCCTGAGCGTTAAGGGCTTCGGCTTCCACAAGCACGCGGTCGCTGATCTGCTTGCTTTCCGCCGTGGCCGCCCGAACGTTTGCAATGCTGCTGCTGACTTCAGCAACACCAGAGGCGACTTCGTCAATGTTCTGAGCGATCTCGCCCGTGGCCGCGGCCTGCTCCTCGACCGACGACGCAATGGCCGTTGAAACCTTGTTGACCTGATCAATTGCAAGGCTGATCTCTTCACTGGCCGCAACGGCGTTCTTTGTTGCCCCTTGCAGACCGGAAATCTGGCCGTTGATCGTCTGCGTTGCTTCCGCTGTCTGACCTGCGAGCGCCTTGACTTCTTGAGCAACGATCGCAAACCCACGGCCATGCTCGCCGGCCCGTGCCGCCTCAATCGTCGCGTTCAACGCCAGAAGATTTGTCTGCGCAGCAATATCTGTAATCAACTGAACAACTTCGCCAATGTCCGAAGACATCTTCGCAAGGCTGCCAATTTCACGATTCATGGTATCGGATTTGGAAACAGCCCCTTCTGCCGTTTCCGACGCTGAGTAAACTTGGCGATTGATTTCTCCTACCGAGCTGGCAAGTTCTTCCGTTGCCGACGACACGCTTTGCATGTTCGCCGAAGTCTGCTCTGCCGCTGAAGCGACAACGGTCGACTGTTCGTTGACAGTCGCGCTGGCCGCAGCAACCCCCGTTGAAACAGTGTTCAGCTCCTGAACGGAATGCGTAACAGTCTCGACAACGTCCTTGAGCCGGGTTTCGAACTGTTCGGCAAGATCGCAGAAGGCGTCGTGCTTTTCCTTAATCGCAACGGTCGCCTTGTTGATGCTGTTGGCGGCACTTGCAAACCCGCCAACCATTCCGGTTTCGGAAATCATTCGGAAATGCTGATTGCGCCCGACATAATCGAGGCAGGCTTTCGATTCACGCAAGTAGGCGTCGGTGCGGTCGATCAGGAGATTGATGGCATGCATAAGTTCTGCCGCCTCTCCGGTTTCGGTAATTCCGGTGATACGGGCTTCGAAATCGCCCGCAGCTACCGCCTTGCACACCTTGGCCGCCTTGCGCAGTGACGCCTTGCTCAATCCACCGATCATCTGCCTATTCCCAAACCTATTCCTAGCCGGTCGCCTGCCTGAAGGCTGCTCCGGTGATTAAGCCGCCTTACCCAGTGTCGCGACAAATTCGTCGTAAGCGATCCCATGCTGCTCAAGCAGCCCCAACACCATCTGCTCGCTGGCCAGCATGCCATCCTTACGGCTTGCATGACGCTTTTCTTCTTCAAGAAGCATCTTGTAGAGCGGAATGATGTGCTTGTTCACGATCGCCATGTCGGGAACGCGCCGATTGGAATGATAGCTGATGATTTTACCAGACGCGTCAAAACTCGGGGTCACATGGGCGTAAACCCAGTAGTGATCGCCATTCTTGCAACGGTTTACAACGTAGGCAAAGATCTCCTGACCAGCTTCGAGTGTGGACCACAACAGCTTGAATACACATCGAGGCATCTCAGGATGGCGGATCAGGCTATGTGGCTGCCCCAGAACTTCTTTTTCAGTGTAACCGGCAACGTCCAGAAAAACCCGATTGGCATAGGTTATGCGGCCCTTGAGGTCGGTTTTGCTGACGATGACATCGTCTCTGTGAAACGTTCGCTCGCGTCCCGTTAGGAAGGCATTTTTTGGCACCGGAAAACCCCAGCTTCTACGTGCTGACCTTGTCAGCAGTCCGAAAAAAACTGGTGCTGAGTATCTCCCGACTAAAATTAATTTTGAATAAATGAGGCGGTCACAATCGCCACTATTCAGCAACAAGCAGTGTAAAAACTGTCGATACTCTGGATCATTCAGATGACCAGAATAAATTCAAAAAACCCTAACGCCAATTCCCTTGAAATCCAGCATACGGAACCTTCCCTTGCGAGATAACTCGCGTAAAACGTTCAGTATTTTCCAGGTAAATAAAATGCATAATTTTTCCAATGCAGGTTTTGCGCAAACGGGTTTCGCGATAACGTGCACATAGACTCTGGACGCTGCGCACATATTGCGCACAGCTGACGCATGAACACAGTGGCTGATACGCCGGGGAACAGCGGTGACAGTATTCAAGAGGACTGGCGCTCAATTAGGCCTGCTGCTGACACTGATCTGCGGAGTTGGTCTTGCTGTATTGGAGCGACCACTTTCAAAGCCTGCATTTGCACAAGCAACCCAAGCCGCCGACATGGTTCTGGGTATCGGGATTTGCCCGCCATGGCGGACACAATCGGTAGAGGTTTGCCGGAACAGTGTTCAAACCGTTCTGAAGGCTTTTTCAGAACGGCTCGGTCTCTCCGAAGCGCGGCTTCACTTGATGTTAAATGAGGGCGCCTCCGCAGACAGCCTCAAGAAAACCGTCACGGCGCTCGCCAACACACTAGGGCCAGACGACCGGCTCATCATCTACGCAAACATACCGTCAATCTCCAACGCGGCCGTTGAGGCCGGCTTGCCGAACCGTCAAATACTGCAACTTTGGGCGGACGAAAAACCAGAAAGCACGGAGCTTGCGATTGAAACGGGGACATGGGTCTCGGCCCCCGCCTTTGCAGCCATGCTCCATACCGTCCCGGCTGGCCAGGTGATCTTGATCCTGGATACCAGCAACTCCGACACGATCGATCCGGACCTTTTGGAAACACATGCGACAAATCTGGATGCCCGCCCCGAGGCGCTGGTGACTTCTGCCGGTGCCGGACAAATGGCAAACTATTCCGCTGACCGGACGATCGCCCTTTTCGCCAAACATTTGGCAGCGTCCCTATCAGCTACTGAGGGAACACTTGCCGACGTGATCAGGGCAGCTTCCGCCGGCACCCGGCAAGCCGCGATCCCGATATGCGTCGCCTTGAGAGAAAAGCAGTCGGACAGTCAAACCAACGAAAAAGACTGCACGCAGGTTCCTGAGATCCATGATCCGGCTGGCATATTGAGCACAATCGCAGTGCCTCCTTTGCCAGAAAACGAAGCGAACTGACGTTTCAAGCCATCAATCCAGACAGGCACCCCTTCAGAACAATCAGTGCTTTTACGGTTTGGATTGGATCAACTGGCCAATTCTGCAGGCGGGATATCGTCACTGCCAAGTTCAGCGGCAAACCTGATCCGATCCAACGCCGCCAGCACAGCTTTGGGTGCAACCCGGACCAGTTTGTCGACTGGAACAGGTTTGCCAATCAGATAACCTTGCACTTCATGGCACCCCTGAGCTGCCAGCAGGCAGAGGTTTTCAGTGTCCTCCAAACCTTCGGCAACGATCCGCATATCAAGCGCCTTGCCCAGCCTTACGACAGCTTCAATAATCGCCAATGCGTTGTAGTTTTGCTGCGCCTCCAACACAAAGGACCGGTCGATTTTGATGCAGTCGAAAGGGAAGCGGCTGAGATAACTGAGTGAGGAATACCCGACCCCAAAATCATCCAGGGCGATCTTTACGCCGATGTCCTTCAGTTTCGTCAGAATGGAAAGAGCCCGTGCATCATCCTCGATCAGAGTGTTTTCGGTGATCTCAAGTTCAATCCGGTTCGCAGGAATTCCAGACGCCTTAATGGCACGCGCCACGTCCTCAATAAAATCCTTGTCCCGAAACTGAACCGGACTGACATTCAAACTGATGTTGCCGGTGGGGATCTCCTGTGCTGCAACTGCAAGCGCCCGCTCAAGCACGAACTTACCGATCCCGATTATCTGGCCTGAGTTTTCGGCAACCGGAATAAACTCCACTGGGCTGACAAGCCCATGGTCCGGATGATTCCAGCGGATCAACGCTTCATAGGAAACGATATTCCCCGTGGCGAGGTTCAGGCGCGGCTGAAAATAGAGCTCGAATTGGTCATCAGCGAGAGCCGCGTTCAAATCCTTTTCCATTTCACGGCGCTGCCGCACCTCAGCCCCCATGCCCTTTCGGAACAGGCAATATGTCTGCCGTCCAGCGCTTTTGGCATTGTAGAGGGCAATATCGGCGTTCGAAACGACCTGCTCCTCGCTTTGACCTGCCGCGATCATGGCAACCCCAATGCTGGCCCCTGGCTTCACAATTAGCCCGTGTCCGCAATTGACCGGCTCAGACAGAATGGCAACCAGACGGTGCGCCATGTCTTCCGCCTGATTGGCGAATGAAATCGACGTCTGGATAATGGCGAATTCATCCCCGCCCAGACGCGCCACGGTGTCACTGCCTCGGCAAGCGCTCAAAAGACGCTCTGCGGTGACACGAATGACCGCATCCCCGGCAGGGTGACCATGCAGATCATTGATGTCTTTAAACTTGTCCAGATCAACAAGCAGCAGCGCGGCCCCCTGCCCGTTCTTTTCACATCGGCGCAGTGTCTGCTGAAGTTCGGCATTGAAGACGGCCCTGTTCGGAAGATCAGTCAGGGGATCATGCTGCGCGAGATGAAGGATCTGCGCTTCCGCCTTTTTCCGCTCACGCAAATCAACAAGGGCTGACACACGAGTTGGAACACCTCGGTAGGCGATCACGCGGGTCCGGATCTCAACCGGCACCCGTTCGCCAGCGCGGTTGACGAATACGACCTCGCGCGGCTCCTTCTCCGCCTTGATCAGATGATCTTCCAGAGTTCCGGCAACACCGGTCTCCACAAACTCATAAAGACCGCGCATTTCAAGCTCAGAAATCGAATAACCGACGAGCTCTTCGAAGGTTTTGTTGCCGTCCAGAATACGCCCATCGACAGAAATAACGATCGCATCAAAGGTGGCATTTGCGAGCGCCGACAGACGCTCTGCTTCTTCCTGGGTCCGTTTTGCATCAGCGACACGGGACTGGGCCTGCTCCTGACTTTGGACCGTATCCATAAGCGCGTTGAACAACCGGGTTAGGCGCTCAGAATCTTCGCCTTTGGACACCTGAAGGCGCATGGAAAGATCGGCCTTTCCGGCAATCAGGCTGTCGAGCGCATCCTCAACATGTCCGATCCCAAGCCGTGTCCCATGCTCAGCCTCATTCAGACCGATGTCTTCATCCTGCTGTGACAAACGCAGCGGGCTGTATTTGTTCAACACCGCGAGGAACAGGATGCTCACACCAAAACACCACAAGAAGTTGGTCAAGATGCCTTGAAGCTGAACCAAAAGCTGAGGCACGCGCGCGCCGAGCGGCAATGCCTCTGCAGGCGCCAAAACGGCCAGGCCAAGCGTTCCAATGACACCAGCAAATCCGTGAACGCTGATCGCGCCGACGGGATCATCCAGCCTGAAATAGCGTTCGAGAACAAGCGCTCCGAAGAGCGCTGTGGCCCCTCCGGCAGCTCCAACCAAGAGCGCACCGCCGGGCGTCAGAATATGGCACCCTGCAGTCACTGCAACGAGCCCGCCGAGTAGCCCCGAAATAGAGTTTTCCGGTAAAACCACGCCATCCCGATACTTGCCGGCCAGATACCCAGCGGCAGTCCCGGCTGCGGCCGCCAAGACGGTGTTGGCGAAGATCTTGGGCACATCCCAGCTGGCGGCCAGTGTTGAACCGCCATTAAATCCGAGCCAGCCGACGAAGAGAGCGACAGCACCGGTTGTCGCCAGAACAGAGCTGTGACCCTGAATACGATAAGCTCGGCCCTCGGCGTCAAACCGCCCGATCCGGGGACCGAGGATGATACATGCGGCCAACGCAACCCAGGCGCCTGTCCCGTGAACGACTGTTGACCCTGCAAAATCTACAAACCCGCGATCGGCAAGGAAGGCTTCGGCGTCCGGGAACAAAACGCCGCCCCACGCCCAACGGGCAAAGACCGGGTAGATGACGGCTGCGGTTAAGACCGTGCACCAGACATAAGCCTGAAGCCGCATGCGTTCGGCAACTGCGCCGGAAATGATTGTCGCCGCCGTCCCGCAGAACATGACCTGGAAGGCAAACACGGTCAGAGCCCAAGGCGTAACGTCCGACAGTAAAAACAACCGATCATCGTAACCGGCAAACCATGTGCCGCCTGCCCCAAACGCCACTGCAAATCCGAACACGGCGAAAATGATCACGCAAACAGCGAGATCCAGAAGATTTTTCTGCGCAACATTGATGGAGTTCTTTGACCGGACCATGCCCGCTTCAAGCAGCATGAATCCGAGCTGCATCAGAAGAACCAGCCCCGCAGCAACCAGCACCCAGACCATATCGAGGCGCTGTTGCAAATTCGCCGAAGCAGCCTGCGCAGGCAGCAACATACCCGTAATGAAAAAAACTGCACACCAAACAAGCGTTTCGAACTGAACCCGAAGCTTACGCATTCTAACCGCCCAAGAAACCAGAATCGGCGGCATGATCCCGCGCAATTTATTAATTATGGCTTGCAAATATTGCCAATGATAACAAGTTCAGCACTCTGCTCAACTTTCATGCAATTACTTGGCTGCTGAAGTTCTTATTCTAAGCAATTCATCACCTTCGCGGTCGTAGAGGAGTGTCGAACCAGCACAAGTCAGCGGTTGATTTTAATTGAACAAATGTTCAATATAAACTATGCACGAGCGTACGGGAGGAGCCCATGGCGACACAGACAGCGAACAACCGCCGGATTGACAGTTTGTTGGCGGAGTATGGCGAAAGCCACCAGAACGCGACCAACAAGTTTATTCACTGGATTTGTGTTCCCGTGATCGTCTGGACTGTCACCGCTCTGCTCTGGAGTTTGCCGGTTCCGTCATGGTTCACTGCAGTACCGTTTCTCAACTGGTCAACTCTGGTGATAGGACTGGCGACACTCTACTACCTGACCCTCTCCGTTCCACTTGCCTTTGGCATGGCCGTAATCGGGGCAATTTGCTCCGCCATAAACGCCAGCTACGGTCTGCCGCTGCCGCTCTGGCAAACAGCGCTGGCGGTGTTCGTAGCCGCATGGATCGGGCAATTCATCGGACACAAGATCGAAGGCAAGAAACCGTCCTTTTTCAAGGACATTCAGTTCCTGTTGATCGGACCGGCGTGGCTCCTACATTTTTTGTATCGCAAGTTCGGGATCAAATACTGACGCGAGCGTGTTTCAGGCTAGCACGAGCGCTCGGAAGGCTGCGTAACAGCCGGCATCTCTGACGCTTCGGCTGCACGTATAGCAGGCCGCCCTCTCAAACGCTCGCCGAGCCAGGCGAAGTCTTCGCTGTCGGCACGGCGCAAAGACAAGTCCCGCTCCGGCATCATCGGAACAATGCCACCATCCGTTAGTTCACCAACGGCAAATCGGAACGCGTAACCAGGTGTCAGACCCATCCGCAGATCCGAGATGACCACCTTGCCGTCCACGAGTTCCGCGCGATTGAACCCGCGACTGAACCAATCGAGCTTTTGATAAGCATCCGAGTTTTGAACGCAGGCAACGAGTTCAGGATGGCGCGAATGAGTGTAAATCTCCGGCTCCTGATCCCCGTCAAAGAGCGACAGGTAAAGGTTTTGATAGCGGTCTGGATCGAGACCGATCACTTTCCAAAGCGCAATATTAAACGGCGCTGCGATTGCGAAGATCTTTTCGGGAACCTCTCCCTGGCTGGCGAAGATCTGCTCCGCTCTTTGCTCGACATAGGCTTGAATTCCGACCGACAACAGCATGTACGCGCTGGTCGCAACCAAAACGCCGCCGACCCACCGTCCGAATCTCTGGGTCCAGTCGCTTTTGAAAAACGCCCAAACAACGACAAACAAGAGCGGCAGCGAGTAGACCGGATCGATGATGAACACCGATCCGACACCCACGGGATCTGGATAAAACGGCCAGAAAATGCGTGTTCCGTAGACCGTCATCGCGTCAATCATCGCGTGGGTCGCGAAACACAGATAAACCGTCAGGTAGGTCAGCCAGCGATGGTCTCTCAAGCCCTTAAAGAGGCGAACGAGCAGCTCTCCGAAGACCGGTGCCGCAAGCGCATGAACAAACACGGAGTGCGTCCATCCACGGTGATAGACAAAGCTGTCGACCGGGTCGGCAAACGGGATGAGAACATCCAGGTCCGGCACGGTCCCCAATAAGCCGCCAACAAGCGCTGCTTTCCTTGGACCGATTTTCTTGCCAAGACACGCCGTTGAAACGGCTGCGCCCAGTACGAATTGGGTGATTGAATCCATGAAGGGGTCCGGATGGCCTGAACGGTCGTTGGTGGTTTTACGATAAGTGGGTCAATAGTTTGCCGATGCAAGAAGTACGTAGCGCATCGCACAAAAGATCACGTTAGGCGCACACTGTGGTCTGGCAAATGATTGTATCGTTGCTAAGGACGGGCACTCGGCGCGCCGCCCTTCTCGCTCTTGTTAAGGCAGGGTAACCCAGAACATAAACGAGACTATAGTTCATTCGATCAATGGATCTGGCCTTCGTTTCAACGGAATAGAAACCAGCAATTCGGCGGAAAACAGCTGTGTACCGTTAGGTATTTGCCAACCCTTTACATGTAAAAAATGACATAAGCGTTTTAGTTGCGTTATTATATTACTTCTATTTAAAATTTAGAACGCGATCCAAGAGCCGGAAAGCAGCATGACACTGGATACGCCGACACTACTGATCGCATTGGCAGCAGCAGAATTTGCAAGTGCGCTGATTTTGCTGGCGTTTCTTGTGAGTTTGAAGAAAGCCAACCGGGCAACACGCTTGGCATTTGCCATCTATGCACCTGCCATGTTCTTGGTTGCGTGTGGAACTGTTCTCGTTGCCTTCCGGTCTGAGGTCTCAGCATTCTGGAGCATCACGTTTGCTAACGCTCTGGTCTTGCTCGGCTTTGCCTTGCGCCCGGAAGCCATTGCGGTTTTTTATGGACGTCCGGTACGCGGCTGGATGCTACTTGCGGCCCTCAGTGGCTGGTTGGTCATTTGCTTGGTTCCAGACTTTTTTGGCTCGTTTTCAATCAGGCTGATTTTCGTCCAGTCGATGCTTCTAGCAGCCGCAATGTACTCCGTATGGCGTGTTTTCAGGTTAAACGCGGAACACCTGTCATCGGTAAGGTTGTTCACGATCGGCAGTTTTCTCGAAGCATCCGCCTACCTGATGACGATTGGAAGCCAACTCATCTACCAACACGAATCCCTTAAGGTCTTTGCAAATCCCATACAGCCACTGGCCTATTTGGTGCTGTTGATGGTGGCGATTGTCATTGTGTCGGCCTCCTTTGTCGCGATGGCCATTGAACGCATCCAGGTCCGGTTTGAAAAGCAGGCCTTGACCGACAGTCTGACAGGTCTTGCAAACAGGCGTGCGTTCATAAAGGCGGCTGAACGCTGGTTCTCATCAACGAACCAGACTCAGGCCTTTACTCTCATCCTGATCGATATTGATCATTTCAAGTCGATCAACGACCAGTTTGGGCATACTGCCGGTGATCGCGTGCTCGCCTCCTTTGGGACTGCCATGAAATCGATCTTTCCCAGGGCAATTCCGCCAGGGCGGATCGGCGGCGAGGAATTCGCTGTGCTTTTGCCGCAAACAGAAAAAGCAGATGCCGTCCATCTTCTTGGCAGACTGCGCGAAGTCATTTCGCAATGCGCGATTTGTCCAAAGTCGGACGTTTCGGGAATTACGGTCAGTGCCGGTCTCATCACTGCGACGACAAGCCATGATTTCGAAGAGGCCTTTGATCACGCCGATCAGCTGCTCTACAAAGCCAAAAAAACCGGCCGCAATCGGCATGTCGCTCTCGACAAGACTGCTCCTTCTGATGAGCTGACGATTGTGAATTCGCCGAACCAGCCGCGCGGCCTGGTCGCGACCTCATAACGCAAAACCTGTAATCCCTTGGAAACAACAGACACGTCGTTTGAGGCCGCGGAAACTCCCAAAACAGCAGTCCTTTGTTAATATTGGCGAGGACATGTGGTGGCCCGTAGTGTATAGAATCGACACCTTCCGTTTTCGTCACATTCATTGATTCAGACTTTCCCGCCATGAACCTGGACGTCAAAACTCTCTTTACGGTTGTTACTCTTGCCTATCTGATCGGCGCGGTCGTCATGACTGTTTTGTCGATCGCAATGCGGTCCGCTCCGAAATCCGTTCGGGCCGGTTGGGGGCTTTGGGGAATTTGCCTCTTTTTGTCCGCGGCGGCGGCAATAATGATCAGTCAACGCGGTGCCATTCCAGATGCGCTTAGTATCATTGTGGCAAACGCCCTCCTGACCATCGGGTTCGGTCTGAGGCCAAGTGCCATTGCACTCTTTAACGGCAGAAAGATGCAATACCTGTGGCTGCCGGTCGCAGGAACACTTGGATGGCTGGGCCTTTATGCTTTTGAGTTCTTCCGCGAGGACATTCTTTTGCGGGTCATTTACATCAACGGCTTTTGCCTGCTCGGGGTTTTGCTCTGTGTCCGGGAAAGTATCCGGTTGAACCATCACCGGGTCAGCAGTTGGTTTCTAACAATTGCGTTCTCGATGGATGCCGCCGTCAGGATCAGCCTGATCGGCGCGCATTTGCAAAAACACTACCCGACCCTGCTTGAGTCCTACGAAACTCTGCCTCTGCAGCTCTGTTTCCTTGCTCTGATCACGGCAATCGTCTTGAAGTTGGTCGGGATCACGATGTCAATCTTCGAGATGCAGCGGCATCAGTATCGCGAAGAAGCGGAAAAAGATCCGCAAACGGGTTTGCTCAATCAGCGTGGTTTCATGCGCGCCACATCGCAACACCACGAACAATTGGTCCCGACATCCGCCCCCTATGCGCTGGTCCTGATGGACATTGACGAGCTCAGGCAGATCGAAGAACGTTATGGTGCAACCATGCGCGACGCCTTGCAAAAACTCTTCGCGAAAATCTCCGGTTCCACATTGCCCTCAACCGCGGTTGCGGGTCACTTGCCAACCGGCCAGATCGTTGTGTTCATGCCCTTATCCGATGGTGTTGAGGCGAACTCCTACGCGCGCCGGATTTCGAAAATGCTCGTCACGGAGAGCCAGTCGGCATCCGGTAACAGGTTCTCCGCAAGGTTGAGCGCCGGGATTTTTGCCGGCACCGCCGACACCAATATTCAGCGTGCGATTGAAATCGCCGGCATTTGCCTGCGCCAAGCGCGGCAAGACGATCACAGCAACATCATGACGCATCACGCGGCAACCGGAGCCCCTGTTGCGGCGACAAGCGAGGAGACACCCTTCGCCCGCCGCCAGAAGCAAGAAGTCTTGGATCCGGCGCAGTAAACCTCCAACCGTTCGTCACTACGGCAGAACGTTAGTCGTCCTCGATCTTGATCACCGTGCCGCTGGTTCGATCGACATCGATCTCATAGTCCGCGCCATCAAAGGTTACTTCGACTTCGATCTTGCTGCGTGAAACATCAATCTCGCGAATAGTGTACCCCTTTTCCTCAAGCTGGGCGGCGATCTCGGACACTTTGGTCCCAAGCGTATCGCCCACGGCAACAGCTGCGACCGCAGATCCTGCCGCCAACACTACTGCGGTCCCGAGAGCGGCCCCGGCCACCCAACTCTTCATATTTGTCATATCCAATATCCCTATCTCTTGTTTCATCGAAACCTAGAGGTGGGGGCTCAATTGCGGCTCCGGGGTGGCGTTTGCATTAAGCTTTGGTCATCTGCCGCAAGGGTCGGATCTCGCCCAAAACAAGAGAAGCCGGTGCAGCTGTCTGCACCGGCTTCTTTCGGGCCGACCTGGATTTTGTGGATGCCGGGCAGCCTGATCTTAAGGCTTATTCAGCAGCAACTGCGCTCTCTGCAAGACTTGGGTAATCCACGTAGCCCTTTTCGCCGCCGCCATAGAGCGTATCCGGATCCAGCGGGTTGAGCGGGGCATTCTTCTCAAGCCGCTCGACAAGGTCCGGGTTGGAGATGAACGGACGGCCAATCGCAACAAGGTCCAGGTCACCACTATCGACAGCCTCGATGGCCATGTCACGGTCATAACCATTGTTGCCCATGGTGGCGCCGTCAAACAACGCATAAAGCGCCGCCAAATCACCGCCCTCCGGGATCTCCCGCGGTCCACCGGTCTGGCCTTCCACCAGATGCAGATAGGCAAGGCCGTAGCCATTCAACAGTTTGATCACATGGCTGAAGACAGCCTGTGGGTCACTTTCTGTAATGTTGTTGGCGTTGGAGAACGGGCTCAAACGGATTCCCACACGGTCAGCACTCCAGGCCCCGGTCACCGCATCGACAACTTCCTTGAGGAAGCGCGTGCGGTTTTCGATGGAGCCTCCGTAGTCGTCGGTGCGCTGGTTTGCGCCATCTTTTAGGAACTGGTCGATCAAGTATCCGTTCGCCGCATGGATTTCCACGCCATCGAACCCGGCAGCCTTCGCGTTCAAGGTTGCTTTCCGATAGTCTTCAACGATACCGGCGATTTCATCTGTTTCCAGCGCCCGCGGGGTAGTGGTTTCGATAAAGCTGGTGCCATCGAACGACTTCGAGGTCGCAGAAATTGCGGATGGCGCGACCGGGTCTGCCCCGCCCGGCTGCAGAACGGGATGGGAAATCCGGCCCACATGCCAAAGCTGGATGACGATCTTGCCGCCTTTGGCGTGAACCGCATCTGTGACTTTCTTCCAGCCTTCGATTTGGGCATCCGAATAGATGCCCGGGGTCCAGGCATAGCCCTTCCCCTGAGGTGAAATTTGAGAAGCTTCGGAAATGATCAAACCGGCTCCTGCGCGCTGCGCATAATACTTGGCATGAAGCTCATATGGCGCATCATCCTCCACACGCGCCCGGTTGCGAGTCAGCGGCGCCATCACGATCCGGTTTTTCAGATCAATGGCACCCGCTTTGGCCGGGGAAAACAGTTTGGTGTCGGACATCACGTTTCCTTTTCAACGATATCGACGGTTGGAACTGACATTTACGGAATGATCAGTCCATATTTAGTCCCAAAACCCCTTCGATGGGATTTGAGACAAATAGGTTAGTCTGGGCTCAGGACAGATTTGGCCTGAGCAAGTGTCTTAGCGATCCGTTCAGCCGGGACCCCAGCTTTCCTTAATGCGAGTGTCCCAATGGCCAGCGACGCATAGGCACTGGCTTGGTCACGCACTGTGTCCGGATTGTCCGGATCAATCGCTTTTGCAATGATTTCTTCGATGGATTCCAAGTGGCGGCGGCCGATGGTTGCCACATCCTGATCATGCGGCGCGAGTTCCGTAACGCAATTGATCAACATGCATCCGCGGGACCCGCCCTCAGGGTCCGCCAACGCTTTGACCATTGCACCGACAGGGTCATCGCCCGATGTGTCGGCAACGTCCTGCAGGTTGTCCAGGGCCTTTTGGGAATATTGCAGCAACGCACGTTGGAACAACGCCTGCTTGCTGCCGAATGTGCCATAAAAACTTGACCTGCTCAGGCCCATGGCCTTCGTCAGATCATCAAGCGACGCAGCCTCAAATCCCTTTTGCCAAAAGACATTGAGCGCGGTCTCAAGGGCCTTCGATTCATCGAACTCCCGCGGCCGCCCCGGCCCCGGCGCACGCCCGCCGGAGCTTGGTCCATTTGGTTTTTGAATGTCTGCTGTGTCACTCATGAACCGGATATGGACTGCTCATTCCGGAATTACAAGACGCATTAGAAATATTTCGGACTGCACAGTCCGGAAAGAGTATCCGAACTTGGCACAGGGCCCTACCCTGACCCCGCCCTACATCCGGCACGAGCCAGAATAGGCGTCGCCGACATCATCGAAAATCCGGGCGGTGGCCTCCATCTCGTAGAGCGTGCTTGTCCGGCGCACCCCTTCGACCAAATAGAAGTCCTGGATCGGGAACTGGTTGTCATTGAAACGGAAATCACCACGCACACTCTCAAAAGGCGCTGCATTCATGGCAGAAATCAGCGTTTCTGTATCTTTGATACCGCCGGTGAGTTCCAGCGAGAAGTGAAGAAATTTGGCGGCATCATAGCCTTGGGCGGCATAAACGGATGGCTGGTAGCCATAGGTACGCTGAAACTCGCGCATGAAACGCTTGTTAGCCGGATTGTCGAGGTTGGGCGCCCAGGTCGACGCAGACATCAAGCCTTCAGCAGTCTCGGCCAAGTACGGCAATGAAACGCCATTGATAGTCTTGGCGGATAGGAAAGGAATGGCCCCCTTCAGCCCGGAGGTGTGAAACTGGCGCACCAGCTCAACGCCCATTCCGGACGGCATGAAGGCGTAAATGGCATCTGGGCTGATTTCATCGATCTGAGCAAATTCGCCGGAAAAATCGGTTTGTCCAAGGCGTGGGAAGAGTTCGCGCGCAATCTGGCCCTTGAAATGCCGCTGAAAGGCGGCAAGCGCATCCCGGGCGGCCTCATAGTCCGGCGCGATCGTGACAACGCGTTGATAGCCTTTCAAGCTTGCAAACCGTCCCATTGTTTCATGGACCTGATCATCTTGCGACGCAGTTGAATAGAAATATCTGCTGCAGGTCCGCCCCGCGATTGGCGCCGGTCCGGAACTGGTCCCGATGAACAGCGTTCGGCTGCGCACTACAGGATCATGTACCGCGAGCATCACTCTGGAAAAATTGACGCCAACCAGCACATCAATGCCGTTGACTTCGATGAGCTCTGTAACCTTTTCAACGGCGTAATCAGGATCCAGCTTGTCGTCAGTGATTAGGACGTTTGTTTCGAGGCCGCCGAGCGCGCCGTTCGATTGATTGACAGCGAGCATGAAGCCATCGCGCATATGCTCCCCGTAAATCGCCGCTGGCCCCGACAGTGTCGCCATGAAGCCAACCGTCAACTTGGGTGTTTCCTGCGCATATCCGGGAACAGCGGCCATGAAGGCGCTGCAGAGAACCGCTCCGGCCAGGCGTTTGAACCGCGCGCGCACATTTTTCATCGTGTTTTGCCCATTCCTAACATGACCTCAGCGCCGGAAAAGATGGACAGATTGCCCGATCAAGCACCACTCACCCGGCGACCAGTGTGCCAGCCACAGGTTATGTATTTGCAAACGCCTCGAACCTTATGGGGTTGCAACCCATCGCGAGAATTGCCGGAAATTTCCGCAGAGCCGCCGCAATCCAGCCCGCATGACGGCGCATTGGCCGGGCTTATTGGGCAGGTCTCCAACATGGCGATCGCTCCGCGCGTGCCAAACCGCAAACTCATGGAGGGCTCAATGGTAAAAGTAACTGCCCAAACCAACTCTTGCGAACCTCAGTCTGAGGGCACACCGGACAATGCAACACAAGAAACGCAAGACACAATAACCACGACAACAACTGCAAACGCTGCCACCGAAGACAATCAAAACGACCCCAGCGCCCTGGCGGCTCGCATTCTGCAATTGAGTGCAGATTTTGAAACAAAGATGCCTCAGCAGCCTAAAAAGCCGGCACTGAAGGGATCGGATGAGACCCCCTTGGATATGCCGGAGGTTCTGACCGCAGATCCAATGGATGACTGGACACCGCGTCCAAGACGGCGACGTGTGAGCCGCGCCTTGCCCGTTCAGTATGGACCGTCATTCAAAGCGCTGGCAGTGAGTACGGTTCTGCTCGCTCTTGCAGGTACTGGTGCCATTGCGCTTGGCTTGCCGGATTTGATGGTGGGGGGTGAACCGGATGTCGTCCAGGTCGAAACCCAAACAATAACAGCGGTTCCTAAGGGTGATCTCATAGACTCGGTTTCGAATACTCCGTCTACCGTTGCGTCACCGGAAACCCCGAAGACGTTCACAAAAGCGCAGGACCGAATCCATCAGGCCTTTGCGGAAACAGAGACAAACGGCGACACACCGACAAATGAGTTGGCGAACCGGGCGATGGCGTCTTTGGATCGGGCCGCGATTGCGCGAAGCGTAGCAAGTTCTGAAACAACAGCTGCGCGGACAGTGTCAGCGAGACGGAGTACAGAAACAGCTCCACAGGCCCTTTCAACGTCCGAACTGCAGCAAGCAGCTGGAACGCCGCTCGCGCCGTCTGTTTCGAGCGACGAGACAAAAGGAACGATCACGGCTTCTGTCAATCTGCGCGCAACTGGAACCAAAAACGGCACAATCATCGGGATTGTGCCGGAAGGTTCAGAAGTCAGCTTCAACGACTGCGGAAAGTGGTGGTGTGAAGTCATTCACGACGGCAAGACGGGCTTTGTCGGCCAGAAATTTGTCGACAGGTAACGTGTCCAATGGGCAACGCTGCAGGTAGAAGCTTGTTAAGGCGTTGCCCTTAAACTCAATTCCCGGATCCAAAAGCGGGAGGCCCCGGCATGCGAACCACTTTCAGTCGCACTCTTTCCCACAGCGCACTTGTGGTGCCGCTTCTGCTGTTTGCTGTCTCTCCGTCCAAGGCAGACGGTACAGACTGCGTGGTCTACGCAACGGATTATGCCAATGCGCACGTTGGAAGCGGTGACATGGTTGGTGATGCTGTTTCGGGTGGCATGACCGGTGCCGTTATCGGTGGGCAATGGAACCCATTGACTGGGGGCGCTGCCCGCGGCGCACGCACAGGCGCAGCCCTTGGTGTGTTGAACAATCTCGGCTCTGTTCCTCAAGGCTGGCAAGCACTTTATGATATGGCTTACCAAATCTGCACCCAGCAGAATTCTGGTTCTAGTGCAGCTCCTTATGGTGCAGGTGTCATGCCCAACTGCCGATCAAGCGCCAGCGTCGACGGTCCATCAGAAAGGTCTCCCGACGGTGGTTTGATGGTCGGCTCAGGCGGCCGAAACTGCCGCTAACCAGTGCAGCCCGCTGCGTCTTTGGTGGATGAAACAGGGCCTCCTTCTGGAAACGGTTGACCTTGCCAGAAAAGCACACTCAACTGATCGCAATTTTGTGCCAAAAAGCACCCTCAATTGATCGTTGACGACAAGGACTGGTTCATGACCCGCCCCCCTTTTCCATTGAAGCCATTTGCACTTGCCGCGCTGACAGGCCTCGCGCTGATGACTACCCCGGCTGCGGCCCAACAATGCGGCGGTGACTTTCAATCATTCCTTGCCGGCGTGAAACAGGAAGCCGTTGCCAAAGGCCTATCCGCAAGCGCCGCAGATCAGACACTCTCTGGTGCGCAGATTGACCGGAAGGTCCTGTCGCGCGACCGGGCGCAGGGCGTCTTCAAGATGACGTTCCTGGATTTTTCCAAGCGCGTGATCTCAAGCTACCGGATGAAAAACGGCGCTGCCAACGTGCAAAAATACGCCAGTGTATTTGACCGTGTTGAGCGCGTATATGGTGTTCCAGCGCCTGTCATCACCGCTTTTTGGGCACTTGAAACCGACTTTGGCGCTGTTCAAGGCGACTTCAATACGGTCAACGCGCTCGCCACGCTCGCACACGACTGCCGCCGGCCTGAACTCTTCCGACCTCAGTTAATTGCTGCGATCGAGATGGTTCAGCACGGAGATCTGGACCCACGGAACACCACGGGAGCCTGGGCGGGCGAAATCGGCATGGTTCAAATGCTGCCCGAAGACATCATCAAGTTCGGCAAGGACGCTGATGGAGACGGCCATGTCCGGCTGAAAGCCAGCGCCCCTGACGCGATCCTGACAGCCGGTGCCTTCATCAACCATCTAGGCTGGCGTCCCGGCGAGCCGTGGCTGCAGGAAGTCACCGTTCCTCAAAACCTGAACTGGGCCGAAACAGGCCTTGGCAAAACGAAGTCAGGCGGCGACTGGGCCGCGCTGGGGGTTCAGCCGCGCTGGGGCCAGATTTCGGGGAATTTGCCTGCGTCTCTTCTGCTGCCGCAGGGCCGCAAGGGTCCGGCTTTTCTGGCATATCCGAACTACAACATTTACTTGGAGTGGAACCAGTCGTTCATCTACACGACGTCGGCGGCCTACTTCGCGACGCGCCTTGCCGGGGCCCCGCGTTACAACGCGGGCAATCCGGACCAGGGCCTGAATGACGCTCAAATGAAGCAGCTGCAGACCAAGCTGAGCGCATTAGGATATGATGTCGGCAAGATCGACGGGATTTTGGGCGCCGGAACGCGCGGTGCAGTCCAGCAAGTCCAGCAACAACTCGGCATGCCTGCAGACGCTTGGCCAACCCCGGCCCTGTTGAACAGACTCTGATGCCCGCTCCAACCGCTGCCACCTATCTGTTCCTCGCTGCGGCCATAACCGCCGAAGTCATCGCAACATCGGCCTTGGCCAGAACCGAGAATTTCACCCGGTTCTGGCCAAGCATCATCACGGTTGTCGGCTACGGCATTTCGTTCTGGTGTCTGTCCTACCCAATCCGCGTCCTGCCCACCGGCATCGTCTATGCGGTCTGGTCTGGCGCCGGGATCGTGCTAATCACTATGGTCGCCTGGCTGGTCTTCGGCCAGAAATTGGACCTGCCTGCTGTTCTCGGCCTCGGCCTGATCCTTGCCGGCGTGATCGTGATCAACGTTTTCTCAAAATCGGTCGGTCACTGAGCCACCAACCAGAGATTGACATGAGCCGGCGCCCAACCCACTCTGGTTTTGTTCTATGCCGGAGGGGGAAACCGCCATGGACGAAGATGGTGTAAATAAGGATCTGATCGTCCGCGGCCTGGTGACGGTCGCCGCGTTGGCGATGGTCGCCGTGAGCATCGTTTATCCAGACAAGATCACCACCGAAGCACTCGTGTTTTGCGGTATCGCCGTTTTGCCTTGGGCGGGATCCTTCGTGAAGTCTTTCAAAGTCGGCAAGGATGGTCTGGAGGCCGAGCTGCATGAACTCCAGCGGGAGCTGCACCAGACCAGCGATACCGTCTCCGCCATCATCGAAACGACCGCGGAAACCGAGGAACCTCCAGCCGTCACACCAGAGCCTTCGACGCTATTGGAAACCAGCGCGCCAGACCTCATCGATGAGAATTGGCGGAAAATCCTGACTGCATTGGTCAGCGACAAGTACAGCTTCCGAACAGCAACCGGAATTGCGAAATCGAGTGGCCTGAGTTTGAGCCAGGTTCGCCAAATTCTGCCCGAGTTGCGGGAAGAAAATCTTGTTCGGGAATTGAGCCGGACATCCCAAAGCCGTCAGCTTGGAAAAACACAGCCGCTGTGGGGTATCACAGCGGCTGGTCGTCATTTGATCTAATTGTTTGCTTCAAGGCTCGCATCAGCCGGCAGTTTCAGTTTCCAGTCACTTACTGGATCTTCGGCGCATCACTGCCACCCGGAGCTTCTTCGAGCACTGTTGCCTTGCCATCGTCGCCTAGTAGAAACACCGCAAGAATTCTCGCAGGACCATCGCCTGTGTTTACGCCGCGATGCGTGACATTCATTGCTTCAAGAAGCCCCTCACCTTCGCGGTAGATTTTCTTGCCAATCCCCTCGTAGGTCACGGTAATTTCGCCTTCGAGGATATAGGCATAAAGAGGCGCATGATGCTGGTGCCAGTCTGTTTCCTCGCCAGGGGCCATGGTGACAACCAACGAATGGATCGACGGATTGTTTTGCGGAAACTTAATTTCCTCGCCCGCTACGGTCTGGTTGCCGGAAAACACCTCACGTACTGCGTTGTAAGGCGTCTTGGCAGCCTCTTCTTTTTCAATGGCTGCTTGAGATCCGGGTTTTGCAGCTGGTTGTGACGGGGCCGGTTTGCCGTCTGGTGTAACTGACTTGTCAGCCGCAAAGCTGATGGGCATTCCAACGGTCACTGCCAGTCCAAGGCTTGCTATCCATAACGCCAGCCGCATGTTTCCTCCGATCAAATAAACTTCTGTCTTTGTCCGATAGCGTTTCGGAAATCAGCCCATAGGCGGAGCTTCGAAACATCTGGAAGAACCCAGAAAACGCAAGACCTATCAAATCTCTATGAAGTCTCCGGGTGCCATAGCGGCCACCTTGCCGCTGTGTTCTCCCATCGCTGTCAGGAATGCGTCCGTGTTCTGATCCAGAATCGGGAACGTGCCATAATGGCAGGGCACAATTGTGTCGAATTCAAAGAAGCGCTGACAGGCCATTGCGGCCGTCTTTCCACCCATCGTAAACCGGTCTCCAACGGGAACAAGACCGATCTTCGGCTGGTAGATTTCATTGATCAATGCCATGTCGGAAAAAATGTCGGTATCGCCCATGTGATAGAGGACTTTCTGGCCGGGCACTTCAACGATGATGCCATGTGGGTTGCCGAGATAAATGGCTTCGCCGTCGGTCTGCTTGGAGGAGGAATGATCCGCGCGGACCATGCCAACCCGGAACGGCCCTGCATCAACCATGCCGCCCGAGTTCATCGGATTGATGTTTTCGATCCCCTGGCGTGTTGCCCACATGCAGATTTCGAAATTGGCCGTCAGCTGCGCACCAGTTTCCTTCAGTATATCGATTGAATCCCCAATGTGGTCGTCATGGCCATGTGTCAGGATGATGTGTGTTGCACCTTCCGCTGCTTCCTTCGGGGTTATGGCGTCAGGAAACATCGGGTTTCCGGTCAAAAATGGATCAAACAAGATGGTGGCAGCGCCGGTTTCAAGTTTGAATGCGGAGTGTCCATACCAAGTAAGTTTCATGTCCCTGTAACATCCTGCTCGATATCATTAATGACGTTTGCAGACAGTGCCCTGCAAAATTACAGTGTTGAGTTTCCGTATGTTAACATAAAGCCGCTTTTGCTACGGTGTTGCAAGACGGACATATTACGACCTGGAATTTTGGACGGGAAGATCGCGGAAGACGATAACCAAATTAGACAAGGCAAGAAGCCGGGCGCTGATCAGGGCGCTTTGTGCAATCCAAAGGACATCAGATGAAGATCAGAAGTTATGTGATTTTCTGTTTTTTGCTTGCTGCTCTTTTGCCGACGATCATCTTCAGCGTTTGGTCCTATCGGGAAACCGTTGCTCGTGAGCTTGCAGATGTTCAGGACCGGCACCTGCTCCTTGCCAGGAAAGCAGCCGCGACGCTGGATCATTACCAGCAAAACCTGGTCGCAGCCGTGGAGGCAATCGGAACTTCAGCGAAGTCGAGTGAAACATCCGGCGCCTACAGCCGTCTCTTTGAACAATTGTTCATTGCGTGTGTTGGAATTACCGACAAGCGGACCGGGCACACCGAGTACTTCTTCAAAACGGGGGTCTCGGGAGAAGGCCATATTGAAGACGCTACCTTAGAAACCCTTCTCGGCAATTCAAATCCGGATCAGCCGGTGTTCTCAAATGTCTTGCCTGACAAAGAGGGGCGCAACCGGATCTATCTTGTCATTGAACAGAGCAATCAAACGCTCATTGGGGTGATCAAGCCAGACTATATCGTTGCACTCGGCGAAAGCATTGTCTTCGGTGAGAAAGGGCACGCGGCCATCGTCGACAGCTCGGGAACTGTGATCGCCCATCCAAGAGACGAATGGATTGCGTCCAGGAAAAACATCTCCGCAGTTCCGGTCGTCGCGCAAATGATGGACGGCAACAGCGGAGTTGGCGAGTTCTATTCTCCGGCAGTTGAGAAGCAGATGATTGCCGGCTTTGCAACGGTGCCCGGTCCGGGCTGGGGGATCATGGTTCCCCAACCGATCTCAGAAATCCACGCCAAGGCAAGCCAGGTTCTGTATTCACTCCTTCCGGTGCTCGGGATGGCACTCGTATTCCTCGTGTTTATCGGACTATTCCTAGCGAGGTCCCTGTCGCGTCCCATCGAAGAACTTGCCCATGCAATGCATCTTGGCGCGTTGAACCAGAAACTGTCTTCACTGAAAATGCCGAAAAGCCTCATGCGCTTCCGCGAGACCGAGGAAGTCTGCGACAGCTACAACACGATGGTGTCCCGCATATCGATGGCGAGCGCACAAATCGAAAAACTGGCCTTCAGTGATCATGTAACCGGACTGCCGAACCGGGATCATCTGCATCTTCAGGCAACATCCATCCTGGAAGAAGCAATCAGTCCAAAGCGTGGTGGGATCATTCTGCTGATCGATCTGGATGATTTCAAAGAGATCAACGATCTTTATGGCCATCTTGCCGGCGATCAACACCTGAAGGCGTGCGCTGAGACCCTCTCCAAGGTGGCTGGGAATACAAAGGTGAGCGCCCCCGAGGGCAAACCCTTCGCCCCGCCGATTGTGGCGCGCATCGGCGGCGACGAGTTCATCGTCATGATCCAGGGGTTGATCGATGATGAGGAGATCGAAGCGTTTCTGGCCCAAGTCCGCAATGCGTTGGCAGAGCCGATTGCCGAGCTCAACATTACTCCAGGTGCAAGCATCGGCTGCGCGAAATTCCCGAACGACGGCGTTGAGTTGATTGAGCTGATCAAGCGGGCCGACATTGCCATGTACCACGCAAAAAGGTCGGGCAAGAACAAAACCCAAGTCTATGCACCGCATATCGGGACGAAATCTGTCTCCGAGATCCGGCGTGACCTGACCGCAGCGATCGAGGAAGAAAAGCTCTATCTGGAGTACCAGCCAAAAATCTGCACGCGGCGGCGCAAGGTGATTAGCGTCGAGGCCCTCGCCCGGTGGGAACACCCGGAGTTCGGGCTCTTTATGCCGAAGTTCTGGGTCCCTAGCCTCATGGGCTCTAATGCCATGCCGCGCCTTGGCGAATGGGTCATGAAGACCGCTATGAAGGACCTCAACAGGATCCAGTCTGAAGGGCATGATCTTTGGATGTCCGTGAACATCGGCACCGACCACTTTATCTCAAAGGGTTTCATAAGCAACGTTGAAGCGATCCGGAATGAACTGAACTTTGATCCAGGCCTGCTTGAGATCGAAGTCACGGAAGACACGCTTTTCAGTTCGGAAGAAAAAGCCGTCGATGCGTTCAACCAGCTGCACGATCTTGGCTACAGGGTCTCTATCGACGATTTCGGCCGCGGCTATTCGAACATTGCCCGGCTCGCGAACCTGCCGGTTGATTTCTTGAAGATCGATCAGTCCATCATTGCTGGTGCAAGTGATGACCCACGCATTGGCACGATCATGGCCTACACGCTTAAGATGGCGAAAGAGCTCGATTGCAAAACAGTGGCAGAGGGCATTGAGACCGAGCAACAGGCGGAATTCGCGAGCAGATTGGGCGCGGACTGCCTGCAAGGTTATTTCTTCACGCCGAGCCTTCAAGTCGGCGAACTGTTAAATTGGCTGGATGCTCAGCCCGGACCAAACGGTCATCCCTATTTGCGCGAAACAGATGATGCAGTCGCTCAGGCCTGACCGGTTGTCTGGTCCTTTTTCCGAAAACTCTCTTTAAGCAGGAAACTGAATTTCAACTGCGCCGTGCCAGTGTGTGATTGGACCTATCGCTCGTGACTTGGCCAATCAATGCGGCCTCGCTGCATAAGAGACTGAATCCTCAAACTATTTGACATGGCAAAACTTTCTTCAGAAGAAATTTTCCAGATCCTGCTGGGCACCGAACACGCCGGTAACTCCGCAACGGTTTACCGGGTTTCCTTAGCTGTCCCGAATTCGCTTCTGGGCCAAAGTCAGGGTGGCAACAACAGCGGCTTTTCCTTTGGCATTGTGCAGCTGGATGCCGGATCCAATAGTTTTGCGCAGTCTGCTTTGACATCGATCCTGCAGACAGCACGCGACACCGGCAGCCTGACAAGCTCTCAATTCACGCATTTGAGCCAATATGTCGGTGCCAGCCGGCCGGACTTAAATCCAGACCTTGCGTCCACATATGCTGCAGACCGGGCCTTTTTGAACGACACCATTTTTGACAAGCAGTACGCTCGGGACATCGTCGATCAATACAGCCAGCTTTATATCGAGAGTTCGCTGCTCCCAACGCTGACAACCTTTCTCAACACAATGGAAGACCGCTGGGGCACAGGTACTGCGTTCAACAGCAGCCATCCGGATTACGCATCGGCTCTTGCGATGATCACTTCAGTCGCAAACCGGTTTGGCTCCATCCGCGAAACTACAGCGCATTTTCTGGAAACCGAGCCGAGCAGTCTGGCAGTCTTCAAAGCAAGGTTTGATCAGCTCGCAGCGACAACCGTCGTCGAACCAGAGGATTGGGATCTTGTACTGATTGGTGCCGATCTATGGCAAAGCACCTTTGGAACAACGAACGGAGATGACATCCTTCAAGGAACGGCTGGAAATGACAGCTTGTTCGGCGGGAATGGCAATGATCAACTCACCGGCGGCCTTGGAGATGATGTCCTTGATGGCGGTAACGGTACCGATACTGTCGTGTTTTCGGGAACCCGGGAACAATATGCCATATTCACTGGCAGCGACGGACGGATCATGGTGGCCGATACCGTTGCCAACCGGGATGGCCGGGACATCACGGCAAACTTTGAAACGATCCAGTTCTCCGGCGCCACACTCGACATATCAACCGCTTTGATCGAGCCGTCTGACACGGACAACAGCGCTTTTCAGATCTACCGGTTCTACAACTCCGACACGGGCGCACATTTCTTCACATCGAGCATTGAAGAGCGCAACGCGGTGATCGAGACGCTGCCGAGCTTCGTCTACGAGGGCAACAGTTACGACAGCAACGTCGCTGCAAGTGATGGAACGGCCGTGTATCGATTTTATAACTCAGACACCGGTGTTCATTTTTACACCGCGTCAGAGGCAGAGCGCGATACGGTGCTGGAACAATTGCCGAGCTATTCGCTGGAAGGGATCAGCTACTTCGCATCGCCGGATGACAGCAACGGCGGACAGGCGCTCTACAGGTTCTACAACACATCCAACGGAACTCATTTCTACACCGTCTCTGAAGCCGAACGGGATTCGATCATACAAACGCTGGGTCACTACTCCTACGAAGGTGTCGCATACTTTGTTGAATTTGCCTGAGAAACTTTGCTGAGGTGAAGGCCTTGTCCGCGCTTAAGATCGACGGTTTGAGACGTCGGTGCCACTGACCAAGCCTGTAAACTTCTTCCATCTTCAACAACAGACTGGATTGGCGGCGCCCTTGCTGATAAAGGCCAGCCATGGCTAACGACCCCACGCTTTCCCTGGAAGACTTCATTGCCGCGGTTCCAGACCGCACACGACTGATCGGCCTCGATCTTGGCACAAAGACCATCGGTCTTGCGCTCTCCGATCTCGGCCGCGGTATTGCGAGCCCGATGGAGACAATCCGGCGGAAGAAATTCACACTGGATGCCGAGCAGCTCTTGAAGATCTGCAGCGAACAGGGTGTCGGAGGTCTCGTGCTCGGTCTTCCGCTCAACATGGACGGCACGGAAGGCCCGCGCGCGCAAGCCACACGGGCCTTTACGCGAAACCTCGCGCCCAAGACCGATCTGCCCATGACTTTCTGGGACGAACGCCTCTCGACAGCTGCAGTGACCCGAACACTTCTCGAAGCGGATTCAAGCCGGGCCAAACGCGCCGAAGTCGTCGACAAGATGGCCGCCGCCTACATCCTTCAAGGCTTCCTCGACCGGCTCGGTTTCATGGGACTCGACACCTGATCTTTTTCCCTCCTCAGCGCCGGACGCCAGATCTGCTGGTGACCGGCGCGATCTGATGAAAACCCTTTTCCTATGCAAATGATATTCTTCGCCCTCGCCCCGGTCATCCTCGTGATTGCCTCCGGCTACCTGCTCGCGCGCGCCAATCTGATCAGCGGCGAACAATGGGTGGGCGTCGAACGTCTTGCCTATTTCGTTTTGTTCCCAGCCGTTCTGTTTCGCACGATAGCTCTCGCCGACTTTTCAAGCGTCCCGACCTTCGACATGGGTGCTGCTCTCTTGTCTGCGATCGTTACGCTTGCTGTTGCGCTGCTTGCCGCGCGGACATTGATCGAGAGGATCTGGGGTATCCCAGCCGTCCGTTTCACTTCGATCTTCCAGGGTTCTTTGCGCTGGAACGCCATGATCGCTCTTGCGCTAGCCGCCAACATCGGCGGTCAAACGGCACTCGCCATGCTGGCGGTGGCGATGGTGTTCATGATCCCCATCCTGAACGGCGCCAGCATCGTTGTCCTGTCGTGGTATGCCAGCGGAACCACACCGAATTTTTCAAAGATCCTCAAAGACCTTTTCACCAATCCGTTCATCCTGTCGATTTTTGCCGGCGTCTTGATGAACCTCAGCGGTCTGACCATGCCGACAATCGTTGATGATACGCTGGAGATTTTCGCGCAGGCCGCCCTGCCGATCGGCATCATCTGTGTGGGTGCTGGACTGGATCTAAGCTCACTCCGCCGTCCAGGCCCCGCACTCACAATGGGCACCTTTTTGCGGCCGGTCTTCATGCCGTTGCTCGCCTACCTGTTTGCGAACCTTTATGGCGTGACCGGCCAGGCACTCACCGTCATCATCATCGCCTCAGCCGTGCCCTGCGCCAGCAACTCTTACCTCCTCGCCCGCCAGCTTGGCGGGGATGCCAAACTGATGGCCGAAATCATCACGCTGCAGACACTCGCCGCGACCGTGACCATCCCGCTAGCACTTCTGCTCTTTACTTAAGCTGCCGGCGGATAAAGGGTTTCAACAATGCCCGCAGCATCAATGCCGGCCGGCAGAATGCCGTAGGTCGAGCGCCAACCGCCAGAAAGCCGCGTTTTTGCAAAGGCATCTGCAACATCATCCAACTGCAATTCCTTCAAAGCTGCAGCAGCTGCTGTCAGGGCAAAGCGTTCCGTTAAAACTCGGGCATGAGCCGGATCTGCCAGCGCCTGCGCGGCAAGGTTGGGCAAGCCGCTGCACGCCGCAGTCAGTGACGCACCCCCGCTTTTCGAGAGTTCACCCAGCACAAGGTCTGGCGCTTCGGGATGGCGGCCGAGCGCACGCAGAACATCCAGCGCCATGACATTGCCAGATCCTTCCCAGATCGGATTGACCGGCGCATCCCGGTAAATACGGGCCATATCAAAATCTTCGACATAACCATTGCCGCCCAGACACTCCATGGCCTCGTAAGTCAAGGCAGGCCCCGTCTTGCAGATCCAATACTTGATCGCAGGGGTCAGCAACCTGGCATAAGCAGCCTCAACCGGATCTGCCTCTGCCTTCGCTGCCGCTCGCGCAAGGCGCAAGGACAGCGCCGTGGCTGCAGCCACATCCAGTGCCATGTCGGCGAGGACTGCGGTCATCAACGGCTGGTCGATCAAATAGGCACCGAACGTTTTACGGTGACGGCAGTGGTGGACGGCACGGCTGAGCGCTGCCCGCATCTGCCCGGCTGAGCCCAACGCACAATCAATCCGGGTCGGCGTCACCATATCGATGATGGTTGCAATGCCCCGCCCCTCGTCGCCGAGCAGATATCCCTCCGCGCGATGGAATTCGACTTCTGAGGAGGCGTTCGATTTGTTGCCGAGCTTGTCCTTCAGGCGCTGAAAACGCAGGCCATTGACCCGGCCGTCGGACAAAATCCGCGGGATCAGAAAACAGCTCGGTCCATTTGCTGTCTTTGCCAGCACAAGGAATGCATCACACATGGGAGCTGAGAAGAACCACTTGTGCCCAGTAATCGCGTAGCTTCCATGATTGCCAGCCTCGGCCGTCGAGGAAATGGCCCGGAGATCGGTTCCGCCCTGCTTTTCCGTCATGCCCATGCCGATGGTGATGCCGGTTTTTTCATGCATCGGGAGGAAACGGGGATCGTAGGTTCCGGTTTGCATCTTCGGCAAAAAGTCTGCACAAACATCGGGATACCGCGTCATTACAGCCGCTGCCGCGTTTGTCATGGTAATCGGGCATGTGTGCCCCGTTTCAGCCTGTGACGTCAGCAAGAACTTGGCAGCGCGCGCGACTTGGGTCGATACACCGCCGTCCAACAGCGCGCTGTGTAACCCGGCAGAAAAGCTGTGCGCCATCAGATCATGATAGGCCGGATGGAATTCGACCTGATCCGACCGGCGGCCATGGCGGTCATGGGTTTTAAGGGCGGGGAGATGGATGTTCGCCTGCCGCCCGAGCTCCAGAAACGCTTCAACTCCCACCTCGGCGCCATGAGCAAGGACATCCTTCAACTCCCCGGCTGAAACATTCCCGGAGACTGCAGCCAAAAGAAGCGGATCACCCGCCGCCAGATTGGACCCGCCATATGGTGGGGCCTGGTTGAAAACGTCATGCGTTGCAAAGGCTTCCACCCCGGCGTCGCTTGAGGTCTGGACAGCTTCGCTCAGATGGTTTGCCATGACGTTTCCTCCTCCCGATGAGCACTTTACTGCCCTTGTCAGTTTACGTAAGCGTAACAAGATAGTGGAAATCAATGCAACCACCGACCGTTGTGCAGTGCGCACGCGGGCCGATTGACGCTTGGTCAGTTTGAAAAATGCACCGCTTTCGAATTTGACCATTTGATCAAAGTCTTAGTCTGCATGTGGACAGCGGGCAGAGACCTGATTCCGGCCTTGTGTGCAGCCCCGTTCCACCTTAAGAAGATGATCTCGATGAGCGAGCAAGAATCCTATCGAGACAACCCTTTCCCCCATCGTCATTTGCTGGGCATTGAGGGTCTTCACCCCCACGAAATACTGGGCCTTCTGGACCGTGCCGAAGAGGCCGTGGAGATTTCCCGGCAAGTGCACAAGCGCAAGCATGTGCTGCAGGGCCGAACACAGATCAACCTCTTCTTCGAAGCCTCGACGCGCACACAAAGCTCGTTCGAGCTGGCCGGAAAACGTCTTGGCGCGGATGTCATGAACATGGCGGTCTCCCAGTCGTCGGTCAAAAAGGGCGAGACCCTGATCGACACGGCTGCGACCCTCAATGCTATGCACCCGGACTTGCTGGTAGTCCGCCATCATGCAGCCGGCGCGGTTCATCTGCTGGCCCGGAAGGTTGGCTGCGCGGTGGTCAATGCCGGCGACGGCCCGCATGAGCACCCGACACAAGCGCTGCTCGACGCACTGACCATCCGCCGTCACAAGGGCAAGATCGCCCGTTTGACGGTGGCAATTTGCGGCGACATTGCCCATTCGCGCGTTGCCCGTTCCAACATCATCCTGTTGAACGCGCTCGGTGCCCGGGTCCGGGTGATCGCCCCGTCCACGCTCCTGCCCTCCGGGATCGCCCAAATGGGCGCGGAGGTTTATCAGGACATGCGCGAAGGGCTGAAAGGCGCGGACATTGTCATGATGCTGCGCCTGCAGCGCGAGCGCATGAACGGGGCCTTCATCCCGTCCGTCCGGGAGTACTACCGCTATTATGGTCTTGATGCGGAGAAGCTGTCGCACGCCAAGGACGATGCGCTCGTCATGCATCCCGGCCCCATGAACCGCGGTGTCGAGATCGACCCTGCAATCGCCGACGGGCCGCAAAGCCTCATCCGCGAACAGGTCGAAATGGGCGTTGCCGTACGTATGGCCGTGCTTGAAGCGCTCGCCGACAACCTACCAACAGCTTGAACCCCAGAGGACAAACACCGTGGCACTCGACACACCCAAACCTCTGGTTCTCTCAAACGCCAGAGTGATTGATCCGGCGCGGGATCTGGACGCCCCCGGATCGATCATCATCGCCGACGGCACTATCCTTGCCGCCGGGCCGGAAGCCGCCAATCAGGGCACGCCTTACGGCGCCGAACTCATCGACTGCAAGGGCGCCATAGCCTGCCCGGGCCTCATCGACATGTGCGTGTCGGTCGGAGAACCCGGCGCAGAACACCGCGAAACGCTCGCAAGCGCCTCGGAAGCCGCTGCAGCAGGCGGCATCACTACAATCTGCACCATGCCGGACACCGATCCGGTGATCGATGATCCAGCGCTGGTCGACTTCATCCACCGGCGTGCCCGCGACACGGCGAGCGTCAACGTTCTACCGCTTGCCGCCCTAACCAAGGGTCTTGAGGGCGTTGAAATGACCGAGATCGGGCTGTTGAAGGAAGCTGGTGCGGTCGCCTTCAGCAACGGCCACAAGTCCGTGCAGAACCCGCAAATCTTACGCCGGATCATGACCTATGCCCGCGATTTCGATGCGCTTGTGATCCACCACACCGAAGACCCTGCCCTTGCCGGCGGCGTCATGAACGCCGGGCTCAATGCAAGCTGGAAGGGCCTCTCCGGCGTGCCGCGCGAGGCTGAAATCATCATGCTGGAGCGCGATCTGCGTCTCGTTGGCATGTCCAAGGGCAAATATCATGCGAACCTGATCTCGACGTCTGACAGCGCCGATATCATCCGCACCGGGAAAGGCCGGGGGCTGAACATCACGGCAGGGATTTCGATCAATCACTTGACGCACAATGAAAACGACATCGGTGCCTACCGCACCTTCTTTAAGATGTCGCCGCCCTTGCGCGATGAAGACGATCGGCAGGCGATGATCGCCGCGATTGCAGATGGGACCATCGACATCATCTGCTCCAATCACGACCCGCAGGACGTGGAAACCAAACGCCACCCCTGGGCGGAAGCTGAAGACGGCGCGATTGGCCTTGAAACCCTGCTTGCGGCGAGCCTGCGCCTGTACCACGCAGAACAAGTGGAACTGAAAACATTGCTTGCAGCGATGACATGCAATCCGGCAGACCGGCTTGGACTGGAAACCGGACGTCTTTCAAAAGGCGCGCCGGCCGATGTCATTGTCTTTGACCTCGACCGCCCCTGGGTTCTGGAAAAGAGCGCCATCCGTTCGCGCTCCAAGAACTCCCCGTTCGAAGACGCCCGCTTCTCCGGCCGCGTGATGCGCACCGTGGTCGGCGGAAAAACCGTCTTTGCGCATGGGTAAGTGATCGTCTGATTGATGTCAGGCCTGGTTCTCCTCCAACCACGCCATGACATCGGCAGCATTCCGGTCGGGCGGAAATACCGGATAGAACGCCTTGATCACAACGCCGTCCCGAACGATCAACGTCAGGCGCTTTAAAAGCGTCTGACCATCGGCTTCGAAGGACGGCAGATCAAGGGCACGCGTAAAGGTCAGATCCGCGTCCGACAACAGCGGAAACGGCAAATGAAGCCGCTCGACGGCCTCCACCTGATAGGCGGTCGATTGGGTGGACAGACCGAAGATATGAGTGGCCCCGAGGGCCGAAAGCTCTTTGAAATGATCCCGGAATGCACAGGACTGCGGCGTGCAGCCTCGCGCACCGGGGATCATGTCCCAGCCGTCCGGCAACGGCACGCCCGGCTGCCCTGTCTTGGGGTAGATGTAAATCACGCTGGTTCCGGTTAGATCCGCCAGCTGCAACTTGCTGCCGTCCGTAGCCGCCAATTCCAGCGGAGGCAGCGCTACACCCTCAACACGCGCAGCCGTACCGTCATCCTCTGGTGCCGGCAATTTCGACCAGTCCACATCTGTCAGGCTCACGGGTTTTCTCCAGATTTCGCTCGTGCTTTACATGAATTCCAAATCTGGAATTGCCCTGCAAGATGGCAAGGTTATAAGTTGTGCGCAAATACCGCGATGACTGTTATCGATAGCAGCAATGTTTTCTGGATGGGAAGAAACACCGAAAAATGCCTGATCCGATCAGCTGGGAGTTTGCCTGGCCCTATTATCTGGCCGCCCTCGCCTTTGGCTATTTGCTTGGCACCATTCCGTTTGGTCTGATCCTGACAAAACTTGGCGGGCATGGCGATATTCGGAAGATCGGCTCCGGCAATATCGGCACAACAAATGTGCTGCGCACCGGCAGCAAGAAACTGGCGGCCGCAACGCTTCTGGGCGATGGGCTGAAAGGTACGGTCGCGGTTCTGATTGCAGCCCGATTTGGGCCGGATACAGCCTTGATTGCCGGTTTCGGCGCGTTTTTGGGTCACCTCTTCCCGCTCTGGCTGAAATTCAAGGGCGGCAAGGGCGTTGCCACCTATCTTGGCATTCTGCTTGGCCTTTATTGGCCGATGTTCCTGATCGCGGCCCTCACCTGGGTCGGTATGGCTTTTGTTTTCCGCTATTCCTCCCTCTCCGCGCTGACCGCCTCGGCCGTCACGCCCATTATTTTGTATTTCGGCTTCAGCCAGTATCAGCTGGGCGAGATGTTTCTGGTGCTCACCCTCTTGCTCTGGGCCAAGCATCACGAGAATATCGGACGGCTCCTCAAAGGACAGGAGAGCAAGATCGGCAAGAAATCGAAACCGGCAGAGGCTTCGGCATCCGAGCCGCCCCCGGGAGACGGGTGAGCCGGCTGGCGGACGATAAAACCCTTCGCCTCTCGGAGGCCCAGCGTCTTGCCTGGCTTCGTTTAATACGCTCTGAAAATGTTGGCCCCACCACGTTCCGTGACCTTCTGAACCACACCGGGTCTGCCGAAAAAGCTCTAGAACGTCTTCCAGAGCTCTCCAGGCGGGGCGGCAAGAAAAGCTACTGGCTTTGCACACAAGACGACGCCGAAGCCGAACTTGAGGCCCACGTCCGGTCCGGTGCCCGCCTTGTGGCCCTTGGCGAGCCGGAGTATCCGCCGCACCTGCGGCACATCGACGGCCCGCCGCCGCTGTTGTCCGTAAAGGGGGGATCCGTCACGGCCCGGCCCAAGACGCTGGCGATCGTCGGGGCCCGCAATGCCTCGCTGTCGGGCCGGAAACTCGCCGCAATGTTCGCCCGGGATCTTGGAACCTCTGATTTCGTCATCGCCTCCGGTCTTGCCCGCGGCATTGATGCTGCTGCGCACGAAGCAGCGCTTTCAACGGGGACCGTGGCTGTCTTTGCCGGCGGAGTAGATGTGCTCTACCCGAGTGATCATGACCGCCTCCTTGCGGCAATTCTTCAAACTGGCGGCGCGGTGATCAGCGAAATGCCGTTTGGTTGGAAACCGCGCGGGCGCGATTTTCCCCGACGCAACCGGCTGATTTCTGGTGTTTCGCTCGGCGTGATCGTAATCGAAGCGGCCAAGAAATCCGGATCACTTCACACGGCGCGGTTTGCGCTGGAGCAGAACCGGGACATTTTCGCAGTTCCCGGCTCCCCACTTGATCCGCGCTCGGACGGGGCCAACAGCCTCATCCGCCAGGGCGCAGCATTGGTGACAAACGCCAAAGACGTTCTGGAGGATCTCGGCGGCCGGATCGAACCTGTCCTGCCCTTCGATCAGGACTTGAATGAACCGGACAAGGACCTCTTTTCGGTCGCTCAGGAACCGGATGAGAGCTTGCGCGCCCGCATCATCTCTGCCCTTGGCCCCACACCAGTCGATCTGGACGAACTGATCCGGTTTGCGGACGTGCCGCCGCGGATGGTGCACATCATTTTATTGGAGCTGGAACTTGCGGGACGTCTGGAACGGCACCGCGGCAATAAAATATCGCTGCTTTTGTAAGGATATTTTCCCCATATATGTCAGTGTATAACCTGTCTGCAAAACGGACAGCTTGACCCCGGTCGCGCAAAGGTCCATTTGACACGCGGCGCATGATCCGTGATCGTCTGCGCCACAAAACCAGCTTCTCTCCCGGGCAAACTCTTCCGTCCCGGCACAAAAATTTTGGGTAAGAATGAACGTCGTCATTGTGGAATCGCCGGCGAAAGCCAAGACGATCAACAAGTATTTGGGCTCGGATTATACCGTTCTGGCCTCTTATGGTCATGTGCGGGATCTGCCCCCCAAAGACGGTTCGGTCAAACCCGACGAAGACTTTGCCATGAGCTGGCAGGTCGATAGCAAGTCCCAGAAGCGGCTGAGCGAAATCGCCAGCGCGGTCAAGGATGCCGACCGCCTCATTCTCGCAACTGACCCCGACCGCGAAGGGGAAGCGATTTCGTGGCACGTTCTGGAAGTTCTCCAGAAAAAGCGCGTTTTGAAAGACAAGCAGATCGAGCGGGTGGTGTTCAACGCGATCACCAAAAAGGCAATCCTTGAGGCGATGGATAATCCGCGCCAGCTGGATACACCGCTTGTCGACGCTTACCTCGCCCGCCGTGCGCTCGACTATCTGGTAGGCTTTACCTTGTCTCCTGTTCTGTGGCGCAAGCTGCCGGGCGCCCGTTCTGCCGGCCGTGTGCAGTCTGTGGCGCTCCGCCTCATCTGCGACCGGGAAATGGAGATCGAGACCTTTAACCCCCAGGAATACTGGTCGATCTTCGCTGGGATGAAGACACCGGCCGGCGATGTGTTCCAGGCAGGTCTGACCGGCTTTGACGGGAAGAAAATTGGCCGCCTCGACATCAAGACGGGCGACGAAGCCAGCGCCATCAAAACGATGCTGGAAAGCGCCAGCTTCAAGGTTGACAGCGTTGCCTCCAAGCCGGCCAAGCGCAATCCGGCAGCGCCCTTTACCACCTCGACCTTGCAGCAGGAAGCGTCTCGCAAGCTCGGCTTCTCTGCCTCGCGCACGATGCAGGTTGCTCAAAAGCTCTATGAAGGCATTTCCATCGGCGGCGAGACCTCCGGCCTCATCACCTATATGCGTACTGACGGCGTCTCGATTGCAGGCGAAGCGATTGCCGCGGCCCGCTCGGTCATCGGACAGGATTTTGGGGACAAATACGTTCCGGAAAAGCCACGCGCCTACTCCTCCAAGGCCAAGAACGCGCAGGAAGCCCACGAGGCGATCCGCCCGACCGATCTGGCCCGCCGCCCGAAAGATGTCGCGGCGTTCCTCGACCAGGATCAGGCCAAACTCTATGAGCTGATCTGGAAGCGGACCATGGCCTCCCAAATGGAATCGGCCGTTCTTGAGCGCACCACGATTGAAATTCTTGCGGACGGCTCCGGCAAGCGTGCAAATCTGCGCGCGACCGGCTCGGTTGTCCGCTTCGACGGTTTCCTGGCGCTTTATCAGGAAAGCCGAGACGATGATGATGATGAAGGCTCCAAGCGCCTGCCGGCCGTTGATCAGGGCGCGGCGCTGACCGCGACCTCCATCGACGGCACCGCAGAGCCGATTGAATCCTCCCAGCACTTCACCACCCCGCCGCCGCGCTACACCGAGGCGAGCCTGGTGAAGAAGATGGAAGAGCTCGGCATTGGCCGCCCGTCCACCTATGCCTCAACGCTGCAAACCCTGCGCGACCGGGAGTATGTGGAGCTGGAAAAAAAGCAGCTAGTGCCGCAGGACAAGGGCCGGATTGTCACCGCCTTCCTGGAAAGCTTCTTCCAGCGCTACATCGAATTTGATTTCACCGCGAGCCTGGAAGAACAGCTCGACAAGATTTCCGCAGGCGAATTGTCCTGGCTGGATGTCTTGAAAGACTTCTGGACGGCCTTCTCAGGCTCCGTTGACGAGATCAAGGATCTACGCGTTGCGGAAGTCATCGATGCACTGAATGAGCTGCTCGGGCCGCACATCTTCCCGGAAAAGGAAGACGGCTCCGATGCCCGTAAGTGCCCGGCCTGTGACACCGGAAGGCTGTCGCTCAAAGTCAGCCGCTGGGGCGCTTTCATTGGCTGTGAAAACTATCCGGAATGCGGCTATACCCGCCAGCTGGGGAAGCCGAACGGCGAAGACGGCGAAGCCGATGACGGCCCGAAGGTGTTCGGTGAAGATCCGGAAACCGGCTTGGAAGTCTCGCTGCGCACAGGCCGCTTTGGCCCTTATGTTCAGCTCGGCAATGAGGCCAAGCCGAAACGCTCGTCATTGCCCAAGGGCTGGTCGGCCGTGGACATGGATCTTGAAAAGGCTTTGCAGCTGCTGTCGCTGCCACGCGAAGTCGGCGAGCATCCGGAAGACGGCAAGATGATCACGGCCGGACTTGGACGCTATGGCCCGTTCGTGTTGCATGACGGCACCTATGCGAACCTCTCCTCGCCGGACGAGGTGTTTTCCGTCGGCATCAACCGAGCAGTCGATGCCCTGGCAGAAAAACGCGCCAAGGGTGGCGGACGCCGGGGTGCTGCAGCAACCCCGCTGAAAGAGCTTGGCGAGCATCCAACCGAAGGCGGACCGGTCAACGTCTATGACGGCCGCTATGGGCCTTACGTCAAGCACGGCAAGGTCAATGCGACGCTACCCAAGGACACCGCTCCGGAAGCGGTGACCATGGAACAGGCTGTGGATCTGATCGCGGCTAAGGCGGCCAAGGGCGGCACCAAGAAAAAGGCGGCCGCCAAGAAAACCACGGCGAAAAAGACAACAACCAAAAAGGCAGCGGCCAAGGACGGTGAGGAAAAGACCACCGCCAAGAAGCCTGCTGCTAAGAAAACGGCAGCCAAGAAGACAACGGCAAAATCCGCGGCCAAGGCCAAGGTAGACGCATCGTCTGAAGAGGTGCCCTGGGACGATCCCTCTTGAGCGCCAAACGCATAAACACGCGCAAACACACAAAACGCAAACACGCCAAGGTGCCAGGGGACATGCCCTCCCGCGAGGACATCCTGGCCTTTGTCGCCGACAATCCGGGCCGTGCGGGCAAGCGGGAAATCGCCCGCCATTTCGGCATCATTGGTGGTGCGCGGATCCACTTGAAAAAGATCCTCAAGGATCTGGCCGAAGACGGTCTCATTGAAAAGCGCAACAAGCGCATGATCCGGCCGGGCGACCTGCCACCTGTGTTCGTGGCAAACACGATTGCCCGCACATCCGATGGCGACTTGCTTGGCACACCGGTGGACTGGGACGATGAGGCCGGCAATCCACCGCACATTCTGATCCTGGCGGGCAAGACCAAGAACACTCAACCCGGCCTTGGCGACAGGGCGCTGATCCGTCTGACCGAAGGCGAGAGCGGTTCGGAAGCAGAATTCACCGCGCGGGTCATCCGCGTTCTGGAAAAACGCCAGGGCGCGATCCTGGGCATCCTCAGAAAGCGGGACGGCAACCGCCCGCCCTACCTGGAGCCCATCGACCGCAAGCAGCGCGAGCTGGATGTCGATCCGGCGGAGATGAAGGAAGCCGAAGACGGTGATCTCGTCAGCGTGCAGATCTCACGCTCTGGAAAATATGGTCATCCGCGCGCTGCGATCGTGGAACGCTTCGGCTCGATGAACTCCGAAAAAGCGGTCTCTGAAATCGCGCTGCACTCCCATGGTATCCCGCATGTCTTCCCGGATGCGGTGGAAGCCCAGGCAGAAAGCGCCAAGCCGGTTGAAAAGCTTGGACAGCGCGAGGATTGGCGGCAGATCCCGCTGATCACCATCGATCCGCCCGATGCCAAGGACCACGACGACGCGGTCTATGCCGAGCCGGACGAGGATCCGGACAATGAAGGCGGTTATGTTGCCTATGTGGCAATTGCCGACGTCGCCCATTACGTGACACCCGGCTCTCCCATGGACCGGGAAGCGAACTTGCGCGGCAATTCGGTGTATTTCCCGGACAGGGTCATCCCTATGTTGCCGGAGCGCATTTCCAACCAGCTGTGTTCCTTGCGCGAAAAGGAAGACAAGCCGGCGATGGGCGTGCGCATGGTCTTCGACAAGACCGGCCGCAAGATCAGCCACTCATTTCACCGCATTCTGATGCGTTCGGCCGCAAAGCTCTCCTACATCCAGGCGCAAAAGGCGATTGACGGGGTCACCGACGAAAAGACGGAAACGCTGCTGGACGGCGTTCTAAAGCCGCTCTGGGCCGCCTATGCCGTTCTTCAAAAAGGCCGGGAAGCGCGCGAGCCGCTGGAACTGGATTTGCCGGAACGCAAGATCAAACTGAAGGAAGACGGCACCGTTGACCATGTCTACGTGCCTGAGCGTCTTGATGCGCACAAGCTGATCGAAGAATTCATGATCCAGGCAAACGTTGCGGCTGCCGAAACGTTGGAAAAGAATAAGACGCCTCTGCTCTACCGGGTGCACGACGCTTCAACGCCGGAGAAGCTGGAGAACCTGAAAGAATTCCTGTCGACCATCGACATGAAGCTGCCCTCTTCCGGCGGTCTGCGGCCATCCGTGTTCAATGGCATTTTGAAGAAGGTCAAGGACACACCGCAGGCACATCTGGTCAATGAAATCGTCCTGCGGAGCCAGGCTCAGGCGGAATATACGCCGCAAAACATCGGCCACTTCGGTCTCAACTTGCGCCGCTATGCCCATTTCACCTCACCTATCCGCCGCTATGCCGACCTCATTGTCCACCGGGGCCTGATCTCGGCGCTTGGGCTCGGCAAGGACGGTTTGCCGGAAGGCATTGAGAGCAAACTGGAGGCAATCGGCGGCGAGATTTCCGGAGCTGAGCGCCGGGCCATGCTCGCCGAACGCGATACGATCGACCGGCTGATTGCCCTTTGGATGAGCGATCAGGTCGGTGCCACATTTCAGGGCCGGATCGCCGGTGTGGTCAAATCCGGCATGTTTATCCGGCTGGAGGACACGGGTGCGGACGGGTTTGTCCCTGCCTCCACCATCGGGCTCGATTATTACCGCTACGACGAAGCGTCGCACGCCCTGATAGGTGACAAGACCGGCGAAACCTACCAACTTGGGGATCAGGTCGAAGTCCGGCTTGTGGATGCAGCTCCATTCGCCGGCTCTTTGACGTTTGAAGTTGTGAGCCACGGACGGATTGCCGGAAAGGCGATCCGCAAGCCGGTGCCCAAGGCACGGCGCGGTCCTCCGAAAGGAGGCGCACGTGGCAGCGCGAAGGGCGGCCCCAAAGGTCCGAAGGGCAAGGCCGCTGCGCGGAAAAAGACCCGAAGGTAGGTAAAGTGACGGTCCGGTATGAATTGAACGGCGTTGAGGAGACCATCGACGAAGCGCCAGAAAAACCCAAACGTCCTCTTATGCAGGCAATGATGCGCGGTGCCATGGGCCGCTGCATGTGCTGTGGCAAAGGCCGGCTTTTTGATGGATTTCTGGCAACTCAGAATGCTTGCAGCAACTGCGGCGAGGAGTTCCACCATCAGCGCGCGGACGATGCCCCGCCCTATTTCACGATCACGATCGTTGGCCACATCATCATCCCGGGCCTCTTGATCGTAGAAATGATGTGGCGGCCAGAGCTCTGGATCCACATGGCCATCTGGATCCCGCTGACCATCATTTTATCTTTAGCCCTAATGCGACCTATCAAGGGTGCTTTGGTGGGGCTACAGTGGGCGTTCTACATGCATGGATTTGATCCGGATGCAGAAGATGACCTGCCCGCTGCATCCCCCCACCTTGAAAGCCCGAGATGAGCGATTCTTTTAAAGAAAAATTGGACAAAGACGAGCAAGCCGGAAATCACCCCTATATTCGCCCCAAAGATGCCGCGACGCTTCTGATCCTTGATCGCTCCGGCTCTGGTAATGTCAAATTGCTGATGGGCCGCCGACATATGCGGCACACCTTCATGCCCGGGAAATTCGTGTTTCCAGGCGGCCGGGTCGATCCGAGTGATTCCCGCATCTCAAACGTTCTGCCGTACCATCCGCAGGTTGAAGCCCGTCTATCCGAGGGTCTGAAGAATTCGAAAACGGCTGCGCGCGTGCGCGCCTTTGCGCTTGCCGCCATCCGGGAGACCTACGAAGAAGCCGGCATTTTTATCGGCCGCAAGGCTGAGGGGGAACAACTGCGTTTGGGGACCGGATTTGAGGCCTTCGCGGAACGCCATGTCCAGCCGGACCTTGGCGGCATGCGCATGATCGCCCGGGCAATTACCCCACCTCAGCGCCCACGCCGCTTTGACACGCGGTTCCTGGCCATCTGGGCCGATGCGATTGCCGACAAGTTGCCGGGCGGACACGGCCCGTCTGGTGAATTGGAAGACTGCGCCTGGTTGACCTTTGACGAGGCGCGGCAAAAGGAGCTGCCGCTCATCACCACAAAGATCCTTGAGGATCTCGAGACCCGGCTGCGGCAGGATCCGGACCTCTCCCCGGAGACCCCGGTACCTTATTACTTCTTCAAAAAAGGCCGCTTTGAAAAAGAGATGCTTTAGCGCGCGGCCCACGAAACATTCCCTTAGGGCGCGGGCACCGGAAGAAACCTAACTTTTTTCTCCGGCAAAACTCTCCGGGACCTCAGGCAACACTTGACTTTCCCGCCGTGATGAGTAGTTTGCGCGCTGATTTCAGACATTGGGGCAGATTCACCGCCAGCCCATCTGGCCATAAGAACCCTTTGCCCGATAACCGAGAACAGGATCCAAGGCTATGGCCAAGGCGACAACAATCAAAATCAAGCTTCTGTCCACGGCGGACACCGGCTTCTTCTATGTCACCAAGAAGAACTCCCGCACCATGACCGAGAAAATGGTCAAGCGGAAGTACGACCCGGTTGCCAAGAAGCACGTTGAGTTCAAGGAAGCCAAGATCAAGTAATCTTCGGCGTTCCGAAAGCTAAAAAACCCGCCGGAAATGGCGGGTTTTTTGTTTTCAGATGTGAAGAGTGTTTAGGCTGCTTCAACGTTGGTCAGGAACTGCTCGATTTCAGCTTTCAGCTGATCTGTCCGTTGGGCCAGATCCCCTGCGGATTGCAGAACGTCGTTTGCAGAGCCCAGTGTGTGCTGAACCGCGCCGGACAGGTTCGTCATGTTCGACGAGACGAACTCGGTTCCATGTGCTGCCTTCTGAGCGTTCTGGGTGATCTCGCTCGTCGCCGCACCTTGCTCATGAACCGAGCCTGCGATGTTCCCGGTGTAGGAATTCACCTCTTCCATGATCGACGTGATTTCCGCAATCGACTTGGCTGAATCCTGGGTCGCATCCTGGATGGCGGTGATCTGAGCGCTGATCTCTTCCGTGGCCTTGGAAGTCTGCGTGGCGAGCTCTTTCACTTCTGCCGCAACAACCGCAAACCCCTTGCCGGCTTCGCCCGCACGGGCCGCCTCAATGGTCGCATTCAATGCAAGAAGGTTTGTTTGCTCAGCAATCGCCTGGATGAGGGTGACCACCTCGCCGATCTTCGTTGCAGATTCGGCGAGCCCCTCAACCTTCACGTTGGTTGACCGTGTGCCCTCAGTTGCCCGTTCCACAATCTGCGTGGTTTCAGACACCTGCCGAGAGATCTCCGTGATCGACGCGGAGAGCTCTTCTGCAGCGCTGGCAACCGTTTGAACGCTCAAGGTCGTGTCCTGACAGGACGTCTGGGTTTCGTCAGCCCGTGTCGCACTCGTCTGGGAAACCTCAGACAATGTGGTTGCCGTTGCATCCAACTGACCGACCGTATCGCCAACTTGATCAAGAACCCCGGACACACTGCTTCTGAACTGGGCGATCATGGCCTTCATGCGATCCTGGCGACCTGCGGCCTCAGCTTCCGACTGTTCCCGCTGGCTGCTCAACACGGCGCGTTCTTCGGCTTTATTGCGCAGTGTGGACAAAGCATTTGCAAGGATCCCGATCTGATCAGTGCGGTCCGCGAACGGAATATCGATCGTAAGGTTGTCTTCCGCTATTTGCTCGGTCACAGAGGCGAGTTCCGTGACAGGCCGCAATTGGCGCTGAATCAGGAAAACCAGGAGACCAAGCGCTATCAGGACCACCGGCAGTGCGAGCATGGTAAAGCGCGACATTATTTCGCTGACATTGGCCTGAACAGCCGCTTTCTCGACACCTGCGTAAAGAATACCGATGATGTCGCCGCCCGGCGTGAAGATCGGCTCATAAACAGTGTAGTAGTCTTTGCCCAGGATGGTCGCCTGCCCATGGAATGTTTCACCTTTGGTAACGACCGGGTAAACTGCACCCTTCTTGCCAAGGGGAGTTCCAACAGCGCGATTTCCGTCGCCCTTGATGATGTTCGTTGACTTGCGCCAGAAATCCTGGCTATCGGCTTCCCAAGCGAACACAGTTGCCGTTTCGCCGGTCATGCGCCCGATCGTGTCGATCATGTCGTGATTGGCGAACTCGGGGATTTCCGCCAGCTCAATACGCTGGACGTCGCCGTCCCCTCTCCAGGACACCTTCGTGCCTTCAATATCCCGCGCCATGATGGTTGCAGCGACACGAAGGTTAGCAGCCTGTTTGGTAACAGCGGTTTGCTCCGCCTGATTTGCCGCCACCTGATAGACAATACCGCCGACAACAAGCATGGAAAGTGTGAGCAATGCGGCGCTCGCCAATGCAAGGGACGCAGTGACGCTCAATGAAGAAAGTCGTTTGATCATATTCCACCCCTAGAAAAACTGGGTGGGATCATAGCTTCCGCAAGGTTAAAGATAGTATAATCACATACATCGTAAAAGTTGCGGAGTAGCGTTCGCACATTAGTGAAATATTCTCAGAAACCGACTCAGCTGACGCGTACATTTTTTAAGCCCTCGCTCATGGTCAGGCTAATATTTGAAAGAAATTTCAGAGAGTTAGTGGTCGGCGGGAACACGGTATTCGAGGAGGCCACTCTTCGACCGGTTCCCTGCCGACCTACCCCACGGACCCAGGAGATGCGGCGGACCTGAGCAATCCCGAGGGGAAACTGAACACGTTTGCTGCGAAAATTTCTGCATGACAAACGGTTGTCAGGCCGAAACCTAACAAAACCTACACTAACTCAACATTGTTCAAATGCAATATTTTCCGTGGAAAGCACACAGAAAGATGAGGATTTTAATTAATGCGTAACCTTAACGTGATTGTCGGCAAACTATTACAGACGAAAGACCTAGTCGTTTTTTCGAATGAGAATGGCACAAAGCGCCAACAGACAGAGAGGCAATCCACTGGATGGAGCGATTCTTTGCCAGCTTAAGGCTCACCAAGGAACGACTTGACCGTTTCAAGGAATTTGGAAACCGATATTGGCTTGGATATGTAAGCTTCACAGCCACCTTGGCGGATACGCTCTTCATCCCCCTTCATGGCAAAGGCAGTGACAGCAACAACTGGAATCGACGAAATACTCTCGTCTTCCTTGATCCACTTGGTAACTTCAAGGCCCGAGACTTCGGGCAGCTGAATATCCATGAGGATAAGATCAGGCCGGTTTTCGCGCGCCAGTTTTAATGCTTCAATGCCGGTTCTTGTTTGAAGCGTATCAAAACCGTGTGCCTCGAGCAGGTCATGAAACAACTTCATGTTCAACTCGTTATCTTCCACGATCAACACGGTTTTCGCCATATATTTCAGGCCCTTCGCCGACTGAAGCCGGTCCTACTCTTTTTTGACGCGAAGTCGTCTTATCCCTTGTGGAACCCATCCCCGGGTCGCATTACAACTCTTCTAACCCGGAATCGTTTCAGAAAGGCAAAAAAACACAATGAAAAATGTGCAAGGAAAATCATTGAGTGTTGAAGAAGCTCAGGGAATTGCGACGCAAGCCCTTGTGCAGCTCAGCCAAGACCCTGAACAGGTCGGCCGGTTTTTAGCCTTTTCCGGCATTGGTCCGGACCAAATCCGGGACGCTGCAAGCGAGCCCGGGTTCCTGGCTGGCGTCCTTGAATTTTACATGATGGACGAAGCACTTCTTCTTGCCTTTTGCGAAAATGCCGGCCTCCGCCCGACGATGATGGCTGCCGCCCGCTACGCCTTGGCCGGAGGTCCCGAGTACGATGCCTGAACCAACCCCTGTGCTTCCGGAAGTCCTTGCACAAATTCAAAGCCTGCCAGCTTCAGACCGCCCTTTGATCATCTGCGATGTCGATGAAGTCATCCTTCATATGATCCTGCATCTGGAGGAGTACCTGAATAACAAGGGCATGCACTTCCTCAACCACTCCTATCGGCTGACCGGTAACATCGCGCATACTGAGGATGGGACACCGGTTCCGCCGGATCAGGTCAAGAGGCATTTGATCGCCTTCTTCGATGAGGTCAGCCATCAGCAGGTCATGGTTCCGGACGCAAACACCGCGCTTGCCGAGCTCACAGACCAGTGGGACATCGTCTTGTTGACCAATTTACCCGGCTCCCACAACAAGCCGGTGCGAGAAACACTGCTGAGAGGTATGGGGATCCCCTATCCCGTGCTGACAAACTCCGGGCCAAAAGGCGGTGCTGTTGCCGCCCTTGCCGGCGGACGCGCCCATCCCGTTGTATTCATTGATGACAGTCCGACCAATCACCGGTCTGTTCAGGCATCCCTGCCCGCCTCTGTCCAGATTCAGTTCATTGCCGATCAACGCTTCCTGAGCTCGGTTGAACCGGAGCCTCATATAGACCTACTCTCCGGTGACTGGCGCGAGACAAGCCGGTTCATCAGGTCTATTCTTTAGGGCTGGTTTTGAAGCCCGGTACGAGCCTATGACAGAAGAGCCCAAAGCCCTATGCCGGGATTGCGGCGCGCGCGCCCCGCAGCATGTAAGCCGCTGCCCGTCTTGCGGCAGCCCGCGGCTTTTGGCGCACCCGGAGCTCGACACGCTGTCGATCGCCCACATCGACTGCGACGCGTTTTACGCCTCGGTTGAAAAACGCGACAATCCGGAACTCCAGGACAAGCCCGTGATCATCGGCGGGGGTCAGCGAGGTGTGGTATCGACCTGTTGTTACATCGCCCGCATCTCTGGTGTTCGCTCGGCCATGCCGATGTTCAAGGCCATGGAAGCGTGTCCTGAGGCCGTGGTGATCAAACCCAACATGGAAAAATACTCCAAGGTCGGCAAGGAAATCCGCGGCCGCATGCAGGCACTGACGCCGCTGGTCGAACCATTGTCGATTGATGAGGCCTTTCTTGACCTCACCGGTACAGAGCGCCTCCACCACGCAAGTGCCGCCGAAACCCTTGCCAAGTTCATCCGGGACATTGAAGCTGATATCGGCATTTCGGCAAGTGTCGGCCTTGCGCCGAACAAGTTCCTCGCAAAACTCGCCTCGGATTTGGAGAAGCCACGGGGGTTCTCCGTGATTGGCGCAGCAGAAGCGGAACAGCGCCTTGCCCCCATGCCTGTCGGCAAGATTTGGGGTGTTGGGAAAGTCTTCCAAAAGAAACTCGACCGCGACGGCATCCGAACGATTGGCCAGCTGCAAACGATGGATGCCAACACATTGGCGCGGCGCTATGGCTCTATCGGGTTGCGCTTAGCGCGCCTCTCCCACGGCGACGACAGCCGTGATGTGACCCCTTCGCGCGGTGCGAAAAGCGTTTCCACCGAAACAACCTTCCGCACAGACATATCGGACTTCAATGTCCTGAAACCGATCTTAAGAGACTTGTCTGAAAAGGTGTCGTTCCGTTTGAAAAAGTCGGAGATTGCCGGGCGCGGCATCACACTCAAGCTGAAGACCTCCGAGTTCAAAACGATCACCCGTGCACGTCATTTGACCGACCCGACACAGCTCGCGGACAAGATATTTGAGGCAGGGGTCGCCCTCCTGGAGGCGGAAACCGATGGGCGCCGCTTCCGTCTAATTGGCATTGGGGTCAACGACCTTTCAGATGCCTCTCAAGCAGATCCGGAGGACCTGCTAGACGCAACATCAGGACGAAAGAAAAAGGCCGAACTCGCCATCGACAAACTGCGCGGCAAATTCGGAAATTCTGCTGTCGAGCTTGGTTTGACACATGCCGCCAAACAGGCGCGCAAGGCCGCCGAAGACAAGTAGGCGGTTACTCGCAGTCAGACTTGTCTGTCAGATCCCGAAGTTCCAGTGCCGTCATCGTTCCCGCAATTTTGAAATCACCGTAATCCAGAACAAGTTTGTCACTCACACCGTTTTCAAACAACCTGAAAGACAACTGATAGACGGGTGTCTGTTCGCCGGAATTTTCCTGCGTGGAGGGATCGAAATAAGCGACGGTCACCGGCCAGGACGCAACAGTATCCAAGGCGGCCTGCCGTTCGCCATCAATTTCCGGCACAATGCCGACGGCCTTGGCACCGATGACGGCAGTGGTCCCAAAGACCTTGTCGCCAGTTTCAGCTCCATCGTAGATATCACTGGCGGTGAAGTGCCCGCCGTCCTGCGCGGTCTTCACGATGTTCATCAGGTGCTCTGTTGGAAACTGAACATCTTGGCCGATCTGCAACGACTTTTCATCTGGTTCTTTCAGTTCGACCGCCTTCAAACCCGTTTCGGTCCGCGCCAGTCCCCGGCTCGATTCGACCAGTTTCTGATCGACATAGGTCTTGGACAGAAACTGATAGCTCTCAGCATCCGGCCCCTCGAACGATGTGGTCTGAAGATCTGTTACCTGGGAGCCACCGCTCAGATCACGGAACTCGGTGACAAACCGGAAATTGACGCTGTACCCTTCGCAAGCATTGCCTGAAAACTCATAGACCATGCGTCCGGAAAGACCTGCTATCCCGGACTGCTGCTCGGTATCGGCAAGCTTCATGTCATAGACAGCTCTATGCGGGGCAAGCTGTATGCCCGCCACTTTGGCAGCTGCTTCACTGGCACCAGACGTGACAACCACGATGGCAGCCACAGCGCACTTCAATAGAAAAGCAGTCTCAAAAGCCTGGCCTGAAACGGTTCGCCGCATCATATTTCCTCGTCACCGCCGTTGGAGCGGAAATTTCTTGTTTCTAGTCTTTTATTCGGGTTCATGCCGGACTGCTAGCAAGGATTGCCCGGCCCCACCGATAATGTAGGTCACAAATACGGGCACAAAAGCGCCAATTGGACTTTGTTGAGTAACGAGGTGCCGAGCAAATACCGTCCTGTCTACCGGAAATGAGCTTGTCAGTTTCTGCAATTTGAGCCAAGACACGGGCAACTCACCTTTTTACTCGGGGACACACATGACCAGCAAAACCGAAGCCCGTCTGGCTGAACTCGGCATAACCCTTCCAGATGCCGCTGCACCAGCTGCCAACTATGTGCCGTTTGTTAAAATCGGCAATCAGCTGTTCATTTCCGGCCAGCTTCCGATGGAAAGCGGTGCGATCGCCGTGACCGGCAAGCTTGGCGAAGGCCTTCAAGTTGAAGACGGCCAGAAAGCTGCAAAACTCTGCGCGATCAATCTGCTCGCACAGGCAAAGGCGGCAACAGGCGACCTGGACAAGGTGGTCCGCCTGGTCAAGATCGTTGGTTTTGTGAACTCAACGGGTGATTTCACCGACCAGCCGAAGGTGATCAATGGCGCGTCCGATTTCCTGGTTGAGGCCATGGGCGACAGTGGTCGCCATGCGCGCTCCGCCGTTAGCGCCGCCTCCCTTCCGTTTGGCGCCGCAGTTGAAATCGAAGCCATTTTCGAGATCGCGGACTAATTCCGCTCTGGCGGGGCTCTACAAACGCCCCGCCGATTCCGGACCAGATTAACATGTCACCAGAACTTGCCGCCATTTTCGCCCGGCCGATTGCGCACCGGGGGTATCACGATGCCAGCAACGGCATCATTGAAAACACCCCAACAGCAATCCAGCAGGCCGTGGACAAAGACTTCGGGATTGAAGTTGACGTTCAGCAGACCAGTGATGGTGAAGCGCTCGTCTTTCACGACGATGACCTGGACCGTCTCGCAGATGGCAGCGGGCCGGTTTCCGGGCGGTCTTCAGCCGATCTCGTCAAACTGCAAATGCGTACCGGCACAGATCACCTGTGGCTGCTTCAGGACCTTTTTGATCTGGTGGATGGCCGTGTGCCGCTTGTTGTCGAAATCAAATCCTTGCTCCGGCGCGATGCACAAGGCGACTTTGTCCGCCGCGTTGTTGATCAAGTGGATGCGTATAAGGGCCCAGCCTGTATCAAAACCTTTGATCCGGACATGCTGGCTGTAGCAAAGGCGCACAACAACTCCGTCCTCCGCGGGATCGTGGCAGATGCGGCCCGCCCCGGCCCGGACTACACACGGCACAGCCGGATGGACCGTTTCATATTGCGCCACCTGCTCCATTTTCCGCGCACAAGCCCGCACTTCATCTCCTATGGCGTCAACGATCTACCGAGCCCCGGCCCCAGCATGATGAAAAAGGTTTTTAGAACCCCAATCATGACGTGGACAGTTCGGACACCGGGACAGTTGGAAGTCGCGAAACGGTTTGCCGATCAAATCGTCTTTGAGGGCTTCGATCCGGATCAATAACGGACGAGCATTCCAGGAACGGAATTCCCTCTTGCGGCGCAGCAAAGCGGCTCTACATTCTGATAAACAATCCTTTATGGCGGGCCGACACACTGACATGACGTCTTCTATTTCACCGGACAATGAACAGCCGCAAAAACCAGGCGCCGGTGATACGGAGACGACGCTCTCTATTAGACTTCTTTCATCCTTGGCAGATGTGCCGGCTGACAAATGGGATGCGGTTGCCAATCCCGGCTGGATCCTTGGCGAAGGCGGACAGCTGGCGCGCGCGCAAGACGCTGTTGCGTCTCAAGATCTCACTTCCGCGCTAGCCCCTGAAGCTGATTCAAATTCTGAAGAAACAGACTTCAACCCTTTCTTATCCCACGCTTTTCTGGAAGCATTGGAGGCATCCGGCTGCGCGACACGCCAGACTGGATGGATGCCACGGCACATGGTTCTGGAGGATGGTAACGGCGCGGTTCTGGGAGCTGTTCCCGCTTACTTGAAAAGCCATTCCCAGGGCGAATATGTCTTCGATCATGGTTGGGCCGACGCCTTCTACCGGGCGGGTGGCGACTATTATCCAAAACTCCAGATATCGGTCCCGTTTACTCCGGCGACAGGCCGCCGGTTTCTGACCAGCCCCAACATCAACCGGGAGGCCGGACTCCAGGCACTGGCGGCTGGCCTTGTACAGGTTTGCCAACGCACCGGCGCCTCCTCGGTTCACGCGACTTTTTTGACTAAACCGGAATGGGACTCGCTTGGCGATCTCGGTTATCTGAGGCGCACAGATCAGCAGTTCCACTGGGACAACAACGGCTACGAAACCTTCGACCAGTTTCTCGGCGACCTCGCCTCGCGCAAACGCAAGGCGATCAAAAAGGAACGCCGCGAAGCGATCAGCGCTGACGGGCTCGAAATCGAATGGGTCACCGGCAGCGATCTGACAGAAGCGCATTGGGATGCCTTTTACGGATTTTACATGGATACGGGCGCTCGCAAGTGGGGCCGCCCTTATCTCAATCGTGCCTTCTTCTCGCTGATCAGTGAGCGGATGGCGGACCGCATTCTTCTGGTCTTGGCAAAACGCAACGGCCGGTATGTCGCCGGAGCCCTCAACTTCATCGGATCAGAAACCTTGTTCGGCCGCCATTGGGGCTGCACCGAACACCATCCGTTCCTGCATTTTGAGCTGTGTTACTATCAGGCAATCGACTTTGCCATTTCCAAAGGCCTGAAACGCGTCGAGGCTGGCGCTCAGGGAGCGCACAAGTTGGCTCGCGGGTACCTGCCGCAAACGACCTATTCTGCCCACTGGATTGCCCATGAGGGCCTTCACGACGCAGTCGCAGACTTTCTGGAGCAAGAGCGGCGCGCCGTTCAACGCGAAAACGAAGCGTTGGCTGAACATGCCCCCTTCCGGAAAGGCAGCTGAACCTTCCATTTGCCACGCGACTGAGATCCAACAACAATTTGCGTCTTTCACAAGATCGGCATTCGTCTGCACAGGGCTTGCCGGATCGCGTCCAATCCATTACCTAGGGACCATCATCAAGAGTTGGGACAGATGCCCCACGCCAACCTGCCGATCCGGGCAAGGTGGTTCTTCGAACAGAAGATGCGGCCGTGAACTTCAAGTTCAAAGGCAACGAATCGGATCGAAGAAAGGCATCTGTCTCTGGTTACAGGACGCGCAAATGCCGATAAAAATTCCAAACGATCTGCCCGGCCGCCCCATTCTGGAATCCGAAGGCGTGATGATCATCCAGGAAGCGGATGCCATGCGTCAGGATATCCGCCCCCTGCGCATCGGTCTTCTCAACCTGATGCCGAACAAGATCAAGACAGAGACCCAATTCGCACGCCTTCTCGGCTCCACCCCGCTTCAGATCGATCTGACTCTGGTGCGCATGACCAACCACGTGCCCCGGAACACGCCAACGGAGCATCTGGAAGCGTTCTATCGGCCCTGGGAAGAAGTCCGGAACGAGAAGTTCGATGGGTTCATCATCACCGGCGCCCCGGTCGAGAAGCTGCCGTTTGAAGATGTCGGATACTGGCAGGAAATGCGCGATGTGCTGGATTGGACCCAGACACATGTTCATCGCACGCTGACCATCTGCTGGGCGGCTCAGGCGGCCACTTATCACTTTCATGGCATGCCGAAATATGCGCGAGACGACAAGGCAACGGGCGTCTACAGGCAACGTACGCTCGCACCGGCCTCGCCGTATCTCCGCGGGTTTTCTGATGATTTCTGTCTGCCCGTCTCACGCTGGACGGAAACCCGGAAGGCCGACATCCCAGACGGCAGCAATCTGATGGTGCTTGCGGAAGATGACGAGACCGGTATGTGCCTCCTCGACGACCCGGAGCACCGCTGCCTGCATATGTTCAATCACATCGAATATGACACGACATCTCTGGCGGATGAATTCGAGCGGGACAGCCAGGTTTCTGACACGCCGATCCGACCGCAGAACTACTTTCCGGACGATGATGCCACCCGGCAGCCGGTGAATCGCTGGCGGGCCCACGCGCATCTTCTGTTCGGTAACTGGATCAATGAGATGTATCAGTCCACACCGTTTGATTTGAACAATATCGGCGAATAATCGGACACTGCCGGGCGGTCACAACCCTTGTTGTCGAACCGCCTGGCGGAGTACTATGTCCGCAGACATTCGAAGACTTTTTCCCTTTTAGAGGTACGCATGCCGATCGAAACGCCCGCCTACGACGACCAGAACATCTTTGCCAAAATCATGCGCGGAGAGTTGCCGAGTCACAAGGTCTATGAAGACGACAAGACGGTCGTGATCATGGACATCATGCCGCGCGGTGACGGACATGTGCTGGTCATTCCGAAGGCTCCATCCCGCAACATTCTGGACATCGCGCAAGAGGATCTGAACGCAGTGATGGCCACGGTCCAAAAGATGGCCCATGCCGTGATCAAGGCTTTTGGGGCAGATGGCACCACCATTCAGCAGTTCTCTGAACCAGCCGGCGGTCAGGTGGTGTTTCACACCCATGTCCACATCATCCCGCGCTTTGACGGCGTGAAGTTGAAGCCGCACACCGGTGAAATGGCTGACAACGATCTACTTGCCGAACAAGCCGACAAGATCCGCGCTGCGTTGAGCTAAGCCTCAAACCCCGCGACACTTCTCCGGAGGCAGGGCCTTGTGCCTCCGGATTTGACGACGAGGCCTTGGCTCAACTCGCGGCGGAGATCCCTGCCGGGTTCGCAGCGGCCTCCTGCGCTGCATCGAGCAAGGCCTCATCTTCCAAGACACGCTGAAAACTCGGCCGTGCGGTAACTCTCTCGGCATACTCGGTAAAGACCGACCAGTCCGGCACCAGACCGAACATCAAGGTCCAGCGCAGAGCAGATCCCCAGAAGATGTCTGCTGCGGCAATCTGATCTCCGAGGAGATAGGGCGCTTTATCAAGCTGCGCCGCTAGAGCCTTCATCACGGCGTCATAGCTGCAATACGGCGCGATCTGCTGCGGTATATCCGTGTTGAACGCCTTGTTGACCACGGCGGGCTCAAAGGACGCAGCATAAAACGCCATCCACCGCAGATAAGCGCCACGCCGCGGATCTCTCAAACCTGGTGTCAGTTCTGCCTGGGTATAAAGATCAGCGGCATACAAGGCGATGGCAACAGATTCGGTAATGACCGCCTCACCGTCTTGAAGCGCCGGCACCTTCCCGAGGGGATTGATTTTCAGATACTCCGGCGACTGCAGGTCACCAGCTTTCGCATTGTGTACTTTCAGCTCGTAATTGGCACCGAGTTCATCCAGCAGTACGCGGAGCGTGCTGGCGCGGCTGCGCGGTGCATAATGAAGGACGAGTTTGTGATCGGTCATGGCGGGGCTCCTTTGATCCGGTGTGGCCAGTTGGCCAATGCGCGCCATGTATCAGCCCCCTGCTGACACCCCTCTGTCAGGAGTGTCAGGAGCCCAAGACCCACCATCCAGTCAGTAGAAAAACAACCGCGGACAGCACACCGACGATCACGCGCTGGCCGAGCGCCAAGAAGCAGACGAACCCGAAGGCCGCGGCCGCCAACCGCAACCAGATCGGTGTGTCGCCCAGCACACCTTGAGGAAACAGAACAAGCTTAGAAATCACACCGGCAACCAGTGCCGTTGCAACGCACCGGACCCAGATGAAAAGTTCGCTGTCTTCGCGCAGTTTGCCGCCTGCAAAAACGCCCAGCCACCGCCACACATCGGTTGCAAACCACCCTGCGACGAGGATCATCACATAGGGCCACCACCAGGTTTCTGTCATCAGGTCACTCATGACAGCCCCCGGCGCCAAAATCGTGTGACGAGATAGGCAAGCGTTCCGCCAAGCAGGCCAGTCCAAAGAAGATCAAGACCCGGAAAATAAAGGAAGAACAAAGGGCCAAGCACAAGGCCGGAAATCATTGCCGCCTTGTCGGCATTCATCCGCGCAGCGCCCCACAAGGAACACAGGAAGTAGACCGGTGTCACAAGGACAAGAGCCCCGGCAGCCATGGGCGGCATCCGCTCAACAAGCATGTAGGCAATCCCGGTGGACACAAAGACAAAACTGGTCACCCCGCCGCCAAACCCGATGAAAAACGGCAACCGCCCTTCCCTCGGCAGGTCGGGCAAGTTCTTCATCGCGTAGACCCAAGCCGTCACCGCCACGAAATGCGATGCGATCAGCAAGTGCCAGGTTTTGGTCTTTCCTGGCACCTTCAGGAACGGCATCAACGCCATCGTCATGGGCATCAAACGCACGGATGCCAACGCAACCGCGACAGCGGCGGGGATCAAGCCCATGCCCGACGCCATGGCCCCGGTCAAAACCACCACGGATGGCAAGGCCCACACCGCCCCTGTCATGAGAAGTGTTTCGGCCAGGCTCAATCCTGTTTCGCGGGCCATCCCGGCAAACCCGACAAAAGCAGACGTCAGGATGAAGGCGGGAATGGAAATCGCGGCGCGCGCGCCGCGCAGCATCCAGCCCCGGCCGGAAACGGGTGGCTTCGAGGATAGCTGCGGTTGCCCCGTGTCCTTTGAGGCAGTCATGAAGGCGTGTCCAAATTGCTGAAGTTAGTAAGGATTCCTTACCTTTATCCAGCAAACCTGTCCAGCCCACTGTCCGGTGGCTTCGGCCACCCGATCAAAATCCGCTTTAGACCGACCGTGTCAGCCCGCCATCAATTCGTATGTTCTGACCTGTGACATAGGCCGCTAGATCACTGGCGAGATAGGAAATTAACCCGGAAACCTCCTCCGATCGGCCATAACGGCCCATCGGGATGCGCGACCGGCGGTCTTCCTTTTCCGGCAAGCTGTCGATGAAGCCGGGCAACACGTTGTTCATGCGCACATTCTCAGTAGCATATTTGTCCGAAAACAGCTTGGTGAAGGCAGCAAGACCGGCCCGGAACACGCCGGAGGTCGGAAACATCGGGTCCGGCTCGAATACGGCAAAGGTGGAGATATTGATGACAGTGCCGCCGCCCTGGCGTGTCATGATCGGTGCCACAAGACGGCTCGGACGGATCACATTCATCAAATAATAATCCATGCCGAGATGCCAGTCTTCATCCGGGATCTCCATGATGTCGCCCTTTGGACCGTGCCCGGCCGAGTTCACGAGAACATCAATGCGCCCGAAGGCAGTCATTGCCTTGTCGACAAATGCTTTCAGGTCATCATTGTTCAGGTTCGAGCCGGTGTGACCAATCCCGCCCAGTTCCGCGGCGAGCACCTCCCCCTTACCGGAAGACGACAGGATCGCGACCTTGAACCCGTCTGCCGCCAGCCGTCTTGCAGCGTCCGCCCCCATGCCGGATCCACCGGCTGTGATCAGGGCAACTTTTTGTTCGCTCATGACTTGTCTCCTTTAGGTGCAATTTTAGCAACGGACTATGCGCTTGACCAATCATGCTTTCTGCACTTAATCAGTAGAAAAACTACTGCTTTAGCGAAACGGCGATGCGTCCTCCCAGCCTCAACAAACTCAGAGCATTTGATGCTGCGGCCCGGCACCTCAATTTCCGGCTGGCTGCAGAGGAGCTCAACCTCACACAAGGGGCAGTAGCCCAACAGGTGCGCGCTCTGGAGGATGAACTTGGCGTTCAACTGTTCGATCGGCTTCCCCGCGGTCTCGCGCTGACCGGGCCGGCGGAAGGGTTTCACGCGCAGGTCCGGCGCGGACTCGATGAAATCGATCGGGCAATAGCTGAAATATCGCAACAGGTTCCGCGGATCACACTCAGTCTGCCACCGTCTTTCGCAGCGCAATGGCTTGTTCCCCGCCTCCACGGCTTTTTGGACAAGAACCCCGGACTGGATCTTGCTACTCTCGCCACCGAGCGGCTGGCAACATTTAAAGGTGATGGCGTCGACTTGGCCCTTCGGATCGGCACCCCACCTTTTCCAGGCCTCAAGAGCCATTTCCTTGCACCAATTCGACTGGTGGCCGTCGCATCGCCAGCGCTGACCAAGGATCGAAAGACAATAGAAAATATTCAGGATATGCCACACCTGCGCATTCTTCTGGACAGCCATACCTCCTGGGAAGAGGTGCTTGGGACCGAAGTGCTGCCGAATGATGTTACCTACTTGAGCTTCAGCCATTCCAGCCTTGCCATCAACGCGGCGTTGGAGGGGCAAGGCATCGCCCTTGTCCCGGAGCTTCTGGTACAGCGGCAACTTACAAACGGTGCATTGACGTGTTTGTGGCGCCAGCCCGATCAGCGCATCGGCACACGCGGCTACCATCTTGTTTACCCTGAAAATCCAGTCCGATTTGGCGAAGCACGGCAGAAGGTTATTGATTGGATCTGCCGGGAGTTTGGCAAAGACCAGTCGGCATAGAATCTGTCCAGTTTTGCAGCGTTCTAACGTCCGTTCGGGCCATCCAAAGCAGTGCGCCTTGCGTAAGCAAAGCAAAAAACAGCGCTGGACATTGCCATATGACGATCTTTTCGCCGACCCGCGAAGCAGCTCTCCAACACCTTGACGATTTTACGCCGCAGATGGGCCGAGCCTATGCAGCTCAGCGGAACTATGATCGCGGCCCAGGCAAGCACACATCCGTTTCCTGCTTGTCGCCGTTCATCCGCCGGAGGTTGATCAGCGAGCAGGAAGTTGTGACCGCAGCCCTGCAAAACCACGGTCTTGATAGGGCTGAAAAGTTTATTCAGGAGGTGTTCTGGCGCGGCTATTTCAAAGGCTGGCTCGAACGTCGCCCTTCGATCTGGGTATCTTATCGGCTAGGTCTGGCCACCGACCTGGAGGATCTGGAGAAAAACAGCGGCCTGCGTCAGGCAGTGACCCGTGCGGAGGCCGGGCAAACCGGGATCGACTGCTTTGATGCCTGGGTGGATGAGCTCGTCCACACTGGATACCTCCACAACCACGCACGCATGTGGTTTGCGTCCATCTGGATCTTCACTTTGAAGCTTCCCTGGCGTATCGGCGCAGATTTTTTCTATCGCCACTTGCTGGACGGAGACCCAGCCTCGAACACGTTGAGCTGGCGCTGGGTTGCCGGACTGCATACGCGGGGCAAGACCTACGAAGCCCAAGCATGGAACATCGCGAAGTTCACAGGTGGTCGGTTTGCGCCGGAAAGTTCAGACTTAGAAACCGGGGTAACGTCTCTTGATTGGAGCGAGCCGAACGGGCTCCCGTCCGCCCAACCGACACGAGATTTTGCTGCGCCGGAACCGGGCATGCCAACGGCTCTTCTGCTCACCGAGGACGATTGTCTGCCGGAGACACTGATCCCAGACGGCATCGAACTCGTTGCAACCGCAACGCTGACATCAAGTGACCTGAGATCACCACGACCTGTTCCAGACCACATTCGGTCGTTCGAAGCAGGAGCTTTAGAAGATGCTGCACAACGGATTGGACAAGCGGCGACAAGGTTGAACACCGCTTCGCCGGCCCCAATCATTGAGTGGGCGGCAGAAGCCGGAGCCAAGCAGATCGTCATGCCCTATGTCCCGACCGGACCGCTCAAGGACTGGCTGGACGCATCCCGGCCGAAGTTCGAAAACCATGGCCTCACCCTGACCGAAATCCGGCGTCCTTGGGATGATGCGATCTGGCGATATGCAACGGCCGGTTTCTTCAAGGTGAAGAAGGAGATTCCAAACATCCTCAATCGACTGGAGATCGCATGACAGAACCCGTTCGCATCGGCATCATTGGGGCCGGCATGACAGGGCTCTCTTGCGCCCGAACACTCAAAGATGCCGGGCACACGCCTGTGATTCTGGACAAAGGCCGCGGAATTGGCGGGCGCCTCGCGACCCGGCGGGCCGACAATGGTCTTCAATTTGATCATGGCGCGCAATACATCACAGCAAAGACTAAGGAATTTCAGAAACTGATCGAAAGCCTCATGTCCGTTGATGCCGCCGGTGAATGGGACATGGGCGAGCGGACTGGCTTTGTCGGCGTGCCCTCCATGAACGCGCTTGCAAAAGCGTTGGCCAGTGACCTCGACATCCGCCGGCAAGCACAGGTGAATTCGATCACCGAGACCGAGGGCCACTGGTCTTTGGAAATCGATAAAGAAACCCGTGTCTTCGACCGATTGATCATCACCGCCCCGGCCCCGCAAACCATGGCTTTGCTGGGCACCACCCACCCGATCTCAAAACAGATCGCCCATGTCAGTCTCTTGCCCTGCTGGACCTTGATGGCTGCCTTTGACGATGAGGTTGACGCTCTACCGGCTTCCCACCGCGACCCGGACGCCCCGCTGGCCTGGATCGCGAATGAGAAAACCAAGCCAGGGCGCCCCGGCCGGACTGCACTTGTCGCCCAGGCAAGTCCCAACTGGAGCGAAGACCATCTGGAACTCGACAAAGCCGTCGCGGCTGACCTGATGCTGAGTGAGCTCTGCAAGACCCTGGACCTTGACCGGGGCAAAGTGGTTTATATCGACGCGCACCGGTGGCGCTATGCCAAGGTCGGCACTCCGCTCGGACAACCGTTTCTTTCAAACGCGTCGAAAACGCTTTTCCTGGGCGGTGATTGGTGCCTAGACGCCCGTGTGGAAGCCGCGTGGCAAAGCGGCACCGCAATCGCGGAAGCCCTTCTAAACGAGCTGTGACGCAGCATTTTCGACGCATACACCGGTCAAACCGAAGCCATTCCCGAAACGAGAGAGACAGCAAGCATGGATTTACCGATCGAAAACGTCCAATCCTATCCACGGCCACCGATTGTCGAACCGGTGCCGCAGCGAATTCTGATAGTTCTGGGGTCCGTGGAGATCGTTGATACCACGCGGGCCCTGCGGGTCCTCGAAACCCATCACCCGCCGACCTATTACATTCCCCCGGAGGATGTGAAAGCTCATTTGCGCCGCCTCCCGCAATCCACCCTATGTGAGTGGAAAGGCGCTGCCACCTATTTCGATGTGTCAGCCGGCACCCGGACGGCACGGGCCGCCGCGTGGTGTTATTCGCGGCCGACACCCGAATTTCAGGCGCTCAAAGACCACCTCGCCTTCTACCCCGGGAAAATGGATCTTTGCCAGGTGGGTTCAGAGCGCGTAGATCCACAAGCCGGTAAATTCTACGGCGGCTGGCTGACCCCCAACCTTCACGGAATACCTAAAGGTGCCCCGGGGACTGAACACTGGTAACCGGATAAGACCCACTTCCCACGAACGAAAACGGGCGCCCATTGGGCGCCCGTTTACATTTGATTTCAATACCTTCAGTCCGCAAGCGGAACTTTCGGAACAAGGCTTTTCTTCGACGAACCGCCTTTGTCCGTTGGTTTTGAAGCCTTGGTAGCTGCTACCTTGGTAGCCGGTTTGCGCTTTCGCTTTGGCTTTGCCTTGGTAGCCGCTTTCGGCTTGGCTTTTGGCGGTGTGGCGCGTTCTTCAACGCTCTCCAAGAGCAGACCATTGCCGTCCTCGGAGACCGAGACTTTGACCATGCCGCCCTTTTTGAGCTTGCCGAACAGCACTTCATCAGCCAGCGGTCGCTTGATGTGCTCCTGGATGATCCGGCCAAGCGGCCGGGCCCCCATCTGACTGTCGTATCCCTTGTCGGCGAGCCATTTGACGGCGTCGTCGCCAAGTTCGAAGGTGACGTTCCGGTCTGCAAGCTGGACTTCCAGCTGCATGACGAACTTTTCGACGACCTTGTAAACAACTTCGACCGGCAGATTGCCGAAAGGAATGATCGCATCCAGACGGTTGCGGAACTCCGGGGTGAACAGCTTGTTGATGGCTTCCTGATCGTCTCCTTCCCGCTTGATGCGGTTGAAGCCCACCGGCATTTTGGCCATATCGGCCGCGCCTGCGTTGGTGGTCATGATGAGGATAACATTGCGGAAGTCCACCTGCTTGCCGTTGTGATCGGTCAGTTTGCCGTGATCCATCACCTGCAGGAGGATGTTGAAGAGGTCCGGATGGGCCTTTTCGATTTCATCCAACAGCAGAACACAGTGCGGATGCTGGTCGACACCGTCGGTGAGCAAACCACCTTGGTCAAAGCCGACATAGCCCGGAGGTGCACCGATCAGGCGGGACACCGTATGCCGCTCCATGTACTCCGACATATCGAAGCGGATCAGCTCCACGCCCAACGACGATGCCAGCTGGCGCGCGACCTCAGTTTTACCGACGCCGGTCGGACCTGAGAACAGGTAAGACCCGATCGGCTTGTCTGGCTCGCGCAATCCGGCACGGGCCAGCTTGATCGCGGATGCCAGTGTTTCGATGGCGTTGTCCTGACCGTAAACAACGCGCTTCAGATCCTTGCCAAGGTTTTCCAGAACCTCTGCATCGTCCTTGGAGACCGACTTCGGCGGAATCCGCGCCATCGTTGCAATGGTGTTCTCGATTTCCTTGACGCCGATGGTCTTACGGCGGCGGTTTTCCGGAACCAGCATCTGGCTCGCACCGGTCTCATCCAGAACGTCTATGGCCTTGTCCGGCAGCTTCCGGTCGGCAATGTACTTCGCCGACAGCTCAACCGCCGTCTTGATGGCATCGTTCGTGTACCGCACCTTATGGAAGTCTTCGAAATACGGCTTAAGGCCCTTCAGAATATCGATGGCGTCCGGAATAGTCGGCTCGTTGACATCGATCTTCTGGAACCGGCGCACGAGTGCCCGGTCCTTTTCAAAGAACTGACGGTATTCCTTGTAGGTCGTCGACCCGATGCAGCGGATCGCACCGGATGCCAACGCCGGTTTCAGGAGGTTGGAAGCATCCATTGCCCCGCCTGATGTGGCACCCGCACCGATGACCGTGTGGATCTCATCGATGAACATCACCGCACCCGGATAGTCTTCGATTTCCTTGACCACTTGCTTCAGGCGTTCTTCGAAATCACCGCGGTAGCGCGTACCCGCAAGCAGCGCGCCCATGTCGAGTGAGAAGATCGTGGCATCCTGAAGAACTTCGGGAACATCGGCATTGACGATGCGGTGGGCCAACCCTTCCGCAATTGCCGTCTTGCCCACACCCGGGTCACCCACGAACAACGGATTGTTTTTCGACCGGCGGCACAGGATCTGAATGGTCCGCTGGATTTCGTCGTCTCGCCCGATCAGCGGATCGATCTTGCCCTTCTCCGCCTTCTCATTGAGGTTAACGCAGTAAGCTTCCAGAGCGTCGGTTTTCTGTGTCGGCTTTTTCTCCGCATCATTGCCGGAAAGCACATCTTCTTCTTCCGCACCCTCAACCGGCCGGGTCTCCGACATGCCAGGACGCTTCGCGATCCCGTGGGAAATGTAGTTGACCGCGTCGTAACGGGTCATGTCCTGGTCTTGCAGGAAGTAGGCTGCGTGGCTTTCACGCTCGGCAAAAATCGCCACAAGCACGTTTGCCCCGGTCACCTCTTCGCGCCCTGACGACTGCACATGAATTACAGCGCGCTGGATCACACGCTGGAAGCCGGCGGTCGGCTTGGCGTCCTCGTCACTGTCGGTGACAAGGTTGTCGAGTTCGGTTTCGATATATTCGATCAGGTTCTGGCGGATCGTATCGAGATCCACGTTGCACGCCCGCATGACTGCGGCCGCGTCCTGATCGTCCAGCAAAGCCAAAAGAAGATGCTCTAGCGTGGCATATTCCTGCTGGCGCTCATTGGCGAGCGCCAGGGCCTGGTGGAGGGCTTTTTCAAGACTGCGCGAGAAAGAAGGCACGTGTGTAAGTCCTCACTTTTTTTCCATGACGCATTGCAGGGGATGCTGGTGCCGGCGCGCGAAATCCATCACCTGGGTCACCTTGGTCTCGGCAACTTCATAGGTGTAGATCCCACATTCCCCAACGCCGTGATGATGCACGTGCAGCATAATGCGCGTGGCTTCCTCACGGTTCTTTTGAAAGAAGCTCTCCACCACATGGATCACGAATTCCATCGGCGTATAGTCATCGTTCAAAAGCAGCACGCGATACAGGTTTGGCCGCTTGGTGACTGTTTTCGTCCGGGTGACAACAACCGTTCCGGCGTCGCCACCGTCCTTGTCATAATCAGGTCCCGCAGTCATTTCCGTTACACTCGTCTGTGTCACTCCAGCCCTAACCGTCTCATTTCCAATAGGCCCGCTTAGCAATCAGAGCTGGTCCGGGCCTTATCTTACGCAGGTTACATTCCGCCGGATATCCGGCCTTTGGATATGTAATCCTGCCGCGCCCGAGGCACTTTCGCAATGGTCGATTTCATCAACATCTGGGCATTTGCCATCCCGGATGCATCAGCATGTTGTCAATTACGGATGTAGGTCTCTAAAATCCGATTAAAAGACCGTGCTTTGAGCGAAAATCGACTGGCGCTCTCACCACGACCGGGAAAAAAGAATAATTGGGTAAATCGCAAAAACACAAAAACCCGGCCGTCACCGACCGGGTTTTCAAAAAACTCAATCCGGGCAAGGGCCCGGCGTTGGCAACTTACTTGCCGAATTTGCCGATGATGCCTTCGTACGGCTTGTAGGCGTCCTTGGACAGATCCGTGACCATTTCACCGATCTTTGTCATTTCGCCAACAAAGCTTTCGTAGGAAGTCTTCACATAGTCAGCCTGGGCTTCAAATGCGGTGTCCAGGGACTTGGAGGCGACCAATTTCTCAACAGCAGCAGTGCCTTCTTCGAAGGATTTCTTCTGATAATCAGCAACCTCAGCAGCAATTGCCTGAAATCCTTTGCTCATAGAGCCGAATGATTCCATGGCCATGTCCATGCTGTCTTTGCTCATTTTCTGGATTTCATCGAAGTTGTTCATCATGTCGTTTGCCCTTCTCCGGCGAGCCGGTTGCCAGTGCCATCTACTGTGACCCGTCTGGACTGTCCGGCGCGCTTATCGCTTTACCTAACGCAAGCTTCATAATGCGCTGCACAATTTCTGTCAAGGTGATTTTGCAATGCAAAAACAACTTTAACGCGAATAACTTAAGTAAATCCCGAAAAGCAAATCCCCAGCCCGCTAAAGGTTGCGAGGTTGAGCGCTCCCTTTTGACGGCCAATACCCGCCCCGTCTCCACACATGCGCAACCGGCGCTCTGTAGCAAATACACCGCATCGCAGCAAAACGGCTCACCTGAGGCCGCAGCCCGAGTTTTAGAAACTTGAAAAATCGAAAAATTCTTCAAATACAAAGTATAAAATAAGAAAAACGCCTACACCTTCCCTAAATATTCCAATCAAGAAAATACTAATTGATATTCGACAGATATAATCGAAAATAACTGACCAAATAGATCAATGTATACAATAAATGAAAATCCACACCCGCCAAAAATTGACATTTACACTTGATTAACCATAACAAAAAACAAATTTTTTAAGTGTTTTTCTGGTATCTCCTTTACACATTCGTAACCGTGATTCCATCAAATAGCACCTGAACTTCGCGGACGGCTCGAATGAACGGCCTGGGGCTGGCCGATCATCCCCGTCCACAAACAGAAACGCGTGACCCGAATTGGGAAAAGTAACAGTGTTAGGTATGCGTTCTTCACGCTCTGCGCGAATGATTGGCCGTTTTGGCAAGATGCTTGTCGTCGGCACTCTTGTGCTCTGCGCCCCAACCGTGGCTTCGGCCAATCCGAAATATGCTGGCATCGTCGTGGATGCCAAGACCGGCAAGACCCTTTATGCGGCCAATGCGGACGCCTACCGGTTCCCGGCCTCGCTGACGAAGATTATGACCACGTACATCATCTTCGAAGAGCTTGAGGCGGGTCGGCTTTCCTTGTCCAGCCGTTTGAAAGTCTCAAAAAACGCTGCTGCTGAAGTGCCGTCGAAACTCGGCTTGAAACCGGGCAGCACCATTTCTGTGAAAGATGCGATTGGTTCGCTGGTCACCAAATCAGCCAATGATGTGGCAACCACCGTTGCGGAAAACATCGCCGGTTCCGAATCCGCATTTGCCAGACGGATGACCCGGACCGCCCGCCAGCTTGGCATGTCCAAGACAACCTTCCGCAACGCGCATGGTTTGCCGAACTCGAAACAGCGGACCACTGCGCGCGACATGGCGACCTTGGGTCGTGCGATCCAGGAGCGGTTTCCGGAGTACTACAAACTCTTCAACACGCGGGTCTACAAGTACAAAGGCCGCCCTTTGCGCAATCACAACCGGCTTCTTGGAACCGTCCGCGGTGTCGACGGGATCAAGACCGGTTATATCCGGGCGTCCGGGTTCAACCTGGTGACATCTGTCAAACGCGATAACCGGCACATTGTTGCAGTTGTCATGGGCGGCCGCACCGGCGCACGCCGGAATGCTCACATGACTGACCTGATCGGACGGTACCTGCACAAGGCGAGCAGAGGTCCGCGGACAGCGCCGCTGATCGCGTCGGCTGGTCCCGTTTTCGCTTTTGACGCGGCATCCTTAAAGGAACCGCCGCTACCGGCAAATAAGCCGGGCGGTGGAATTGCACCGCCTGCGACTGGCGCGCCGGTCGTGCTTGCAAGTGCCTACGCACCGGTAAAACTTCCGGAAGACGCGCTGGCGGCCAATCAGGTCCCTGCCCCGGCTCCAGCACCGGTTCCAGGCTTTGGCAATGAAGTTCCGATCCCGCCGAAGGCCGTGAAGTCCCGCTTCAACGACACATTCGCGGTCGCGACATCTCTGCCCCCGATCCCGAGAACCAGCCCGGACGCGTCGATCACGACACAGTCGATTTCAAAGACGGCTCTACTTCAGGCGGCGCGCCAGCAGGCGGGTATCGATCTGCCGGTCCGTAATGACGAGCAGGCTCCAAGCGCTCCGATCCCTGTACGCACTGTCGCAACTGAAGCCATTGAAGTCATCCCGGTGGCCGAAGTCGGTGCAACGCAGACAGCGTCATTGTCGCAAAAGATCGATGCAACTTCAGAAGAACTGGCGCAGGGCGATGCTGACGAAAATGAACGCGTTGACGTCGACACTGCCGAACCTGCTATCGCGGTCTCTGGCTGGCAGGTGCAAATTGCTGCCGCCGAAACTGAAGCCCAGGCTATGGCCCTTCTTCAGAGAGCTGAAGCACGGACCGGCAATGCCTTGAACAACCGCACACCTTTCACAGAGCCAGTCGAGGCCAATGGCACGACCCTCTACCGCGCCCGTTTTGCCGGGTTCGACAACAAATCTGCAGCCCGTCGGGCTTGCCGTACCTTGAAAAAGGCGAAATTCGCCTGCTTCGCCATCTATGAGTAAATTGAGTAACGGATGTCGTTAATGTCTTCTGAGAAGCGTGTCTTTCGCCTCGTTGATTTTCGCCGCGAGGAAACCGGAGCCTCCTTGGTCGGGATGGACCCGCATCATAAGCCTGCGGTGCGCGGCTCGGATTTCCGCGTCCCCGGCATCGGGCGAAAGCCCCAGGATCTGGTAGGCCTCCTCATTTGTCATGGGGCCCGAGCTCGACGCGCTTCTCTCCCGATCTGTGGCATCCGCCTCGAAGTCTTCACGCCAACCGGCAAGCCTGCGGTCGAGATAAGCTTCGACTAACTTCAGGCTTTGATCGTCCTGATGAGCTTCCCGCCAAAAGGTCTGCAGCTCATCATCTGCGAGGTCATCCAGCCGACGGCCCTGAAAACTGCCGGCGAGGACCGTTCCCGATAAAGCACCCGTGTCATGGTCCAATTCCATTTCGACCATGGCAGACCGGACCTGGGACTGCTGCCCGGCAGTCTTTTGAGGATTGTAGCCCGACAAGTTTCGCAGTCCGGCCAATCCAAGCAGCGACACCCCAAACCCAAAGGCTGGGATTGCCAGTGCAAACCGTCCGGTTACGGCAAAAACGCCCGCTAGTATCATCAACAGGATACCGCCATAGGTGCGGATAGACTGCGCGAGCCTGGCCGGGTTGGCCTGAACGAACTGCCGCATCACAGCAATGAAAACGACAAGCAGCACAAGGCCGAGAAGCAAATAGATCATGATGACGGCTTGAGTTGCTCCAACAACAATCGGGCGCCCTGCCCGCCTTTCTTTTCAAATGCAGTCAGCGCCTTGTGACCACCGCTGGCGAAAACAGCAACCGCCTTCAAGAGCTCGGAAAGTTGACGCGCAGCACCGGCATCAAACGGACAATAAGCTCCATTAGTCAAGCGGGCGATTTCGCGGAACGCACTCTCAGCAACCGGATCCCGGCCTTCTTGAAAAAGGAACATCGGCACACCCAGAAGGCCGAGCTGCCCCGCCTTATCACATAAGGTGTCGACGTTTTCTTCCATGCAGTCGCCGACATAAACAACCGCCGCAATTTTCTCTTTTTCCGCCGCGCTGATCGCAGCCGAAAGCACTTTACGGATCTGCGTGTGACCGCCTTGGCAGGTAATCCGGCTCATCACTCCGGCGAGCTCCTGCCCTGTTTCAAACCAGCGCGAGGCTCGGCACTCGCCAAAGCCGCGGAAATAGACAAGTTTGATCTTGAGCCCACCGATGGACGCAGCTTCCCGAAACATCTCACCTTGCAACTGACAAGCTGTGTCCCACGTGGGTTGCCGGCTCATTGTTGCATCGAGCGCGAAGATCAGCCGGCCGGATGTACCCGGTGCCGGCCGCGGAGCTGACTTCACCTTGTCAAGAAAAGCGGACACATCAGCCTCAGTCGAACGGACAGTCTGATCCTGCCGCTTCGCCGGTGTGTTCATACTATCCCGTGTCTTTGCCAAGAATGAGTGTCCCTTATCCTGCCGCTCACAACCCGAACTTGGTTCTTGAGACCGTCCGCGTCAACGCTATTGCCGCAATTGCCGCAGGCGGTTTGCAATCAAATGAGACAGAGTTCGGTGAGATCCCGCCGCATGCTGTCCGGCATGTTCTGAACATCGCCACCGGCACGAATATCCTTTGGTGCATCTTCGGCCTTTAGATAGCGCCACCCCTGGAACGGCCGTTTCGGCTGATATTGTGTGAGGATCAACCGCGGCTCCAGCACCAGGTCGCAGCGTTTCACCCCCGCATCGTCGGTAAATGGCCGAATATCCAGGAGATGCTGACGCGCCTGTATTTTTCCCTTGATGACCCAATAGAGGGACCCGCCATCCAGCAGCTCCTCACGCCGGGTCGGCACCATACGCGTGGTGTGGGCGGTGTGCGCGCCAAGCCCCGCTGCCCGCGCCTGCTCGACGCGAAAGTCGATCCACGCCTGAAGGCTCTCGACGCTATCAGCACCCACACAGAGTTTCACAAGATGCAAGGTCATGAAACTGACCTATCAGTTAACAAAGCAAGGTCAAGAGAGCGACCGTCTGCAGCGGTGGATAGTGATTATAACAAGGGCTCCCGCTCTTGCGCTTGCAGCGCGAAACCGGTCATCTCGTACAATGGATGTATTCGTTACAGGTGGCACGGGCGGGATCGGCTCGGCAGTGATCAAACAGCTCGTCGAGGACGGCTGCCAGATCATCGGTCTTTCCAGGTCCGATCAATCTTCGGAAAAACTGCGCAGCCTCGGCGCCTCGGCTTATCCCGGCGACCTGCGGGATCCGGCTACCTGGGTCGAGCGGGCAACAGCATGCGATGCTGTCGTTCACCTTGGAGCGACCTTCTCACCCGACATGGGCAAGGTCGACAGGATCGCCATGCTGGAGATGAAAAAAGCCGCCCGGCATCGCAAACAACCGCTCAAGGTTGTTTATACCGGTGGGATTTGGCTGTACCCGACCTGCAAGGCGGGAGACATGCTCAGTGAGAAGACCCCATTTTCACCGCTACCTGCCTTTCGGTTCATGACAGAGACCATCAAGACGCTCTCTACAGGGACAGACCTTGCGCTTTCCGTGGTCCACCCTGCCCTCGTGTGCGGACCAGATTTTGGTCCGGTTGCAGAGATGACAGCTGCCTTGAAAGAGTGTGGGAGGTTTGAAACCCGGGCCTCGGAACACACGTTTTGGCCGCTGGTCGAAGTTTCGGACCTTGCAAGGCTTTATGCACTTGTGCTGCGTCAGACCCGGTTCCGAATGTCCGTAATAGGCAGTGGTATCTCCGGTGTCTCCGTCGACCATCTTGCAAGCCATATCTCAGCCCGTCACGGCAAGCCCCTGGACATCGTCACGCAGCAGGCACCGGACGGTGTTGACCCCGACCAAGACTGGGCGGCTGGGTACGCTCTGTCCCAATCAGCCGACAACACACATGCGAAACGGCTCCTCTCCTGGTCTCCGGAACACTCCACGGTCGAGGATCTGGTGATCTCGCTTTCCAGATAATCGGCACCTAATCAACCGAGCGAAGACTTTATCAACATCCGTACGGTAGCTTTTGAAGATCAAAACCGAACGGATGATCTACATTGCGGCTTTTCCTCTCGCTGGTTCTATTTTGGATACTTTCTGGTCCTGCACAGGCAGAGACCATGCAGCCGCTTGGAAAGTTTCATGTCATCAACACGGCAGGCTTTATCGAGCGGGACGGGAAACGGGCGCCGCTTGCATCTGATCTTGAGACAGGCGAACTGACGCTCCAAAGAAATCTGTCGGGCAATCTGGTTTTGACCATCAGCGAAACAGACATCGAACTCTTTGAGGTTAAAAATGGCCTCGCTGGTCTGGCCTGGAACCCAGGAAACTCATCTCTGTTGGAAGTTTCGGACATTCTGGATTTGAGCCCTCACACCCTGCCAGAACACGTTCAGGCCTGGGGCGCCGATGTCACTTGGCCGGGACAAGGCGAAGTGCAGCTGGTGCTTCTGCCGCTGGGCGAAAATGCCTACAGCAGTTTCCTGATCAGCCATCCGGGAAACAGTACGGTGGTGCGCCAGATGGAGCTGCGCAAAGTCTCAGGACCGCCAAACCGCCCAGACCCAAAAGCGACTGTTCTAGCCCCCGTATTGAATTGAACACCACCAGAACTTGACTGTTTCACCGGCCAGTCGGACAGCCAAAAAGCAAAAAAGCCGCAGCGATCGCTACGGCTTTTGTGTTTCGTGCGCCCTCAGGCTTATTTGGCGATGGCGACGGCTTGTTGGGCGTTGTCAACGTCGTTGAACAAGAGAACCATGGCGAGTGCGATGCCAACGGCACCAACTGTCCAAAGTGTCACGCTCCAGCAAGATTTCTGCACGTTTTCGTCCATAAAATCCCTATGTCGTTTCTAAGCATTGCAAGCCGCTTCCGGCTGCAAATGTGGCGCTAGTGAGGCGAGGTGGTAAACGATCCCTTACCTGTTCGCAAGTGCAAAAATCCGGCATCAGATTTGCAATTTTCACATTGCCGTTTTTTTGTTTTTGTTTGAACAACTTACGGCTTGGAGAGCACTTGCACATAGTTTGATCAGCTTGCCGTAAACGTAAGATCTCAGCCTCATTTACGTCCGATTCCAGGGCAAACACGGCAGCTGATTTGGGGCCCTTTTCCCGCCTATCCGCACGTCCGTTGCAGTTGCCTCTGGATTTTTCCCTTCACCGCTTATGCTGGGCTGACGTTCCCGATAAGATGCGCAGGTTCCAAGTTAATCGCTCTCAAGACCATACGGACTTCTATGCACGCCCTATCCCAACTCGATTATGCCGCTGCCGGCCTGTTCCTGGTGGCTTGGCTCGGTTTCAACCTGCTGATTGATCTGGGTCCGCTGCGCAAGAAAACCCTGTCATATGCGATGGAAACCCAGCGCCGGAACTGGATGCTGACCATGTCAACCCGCGAAGTCCGGATTATGGACACCGCGATCCTGTCCGGCTTGCAGCAAGGCACAGCCTTTTTTGCATCAACGGCCTTGCTGGCGATCGGGGGCAGCTTTGCCCTTCTGGATGCGACCGATCGTATTCTTCAAGTCGCTGGCGACCTCTCCATCCCGGTCTCCGACAGCCGTGCTCTCTGGGAAATCAAGGTGTTGGGGCTGATGCTGATTTTCGCTTACAGCTTCTTCAAATTTGGCTGGGCGTATCGGCTCTTCAACTACGCCAGCATCGTCATGGGTGCTGTTCCGGAGCGCAGCCAGGGCGATCCGGACGCCATTCGCGAAATTGCAGGAAAAGCAGGGGAGCTAAACGTCCTTGCCGGCCGCCACTTCAATAGAGGCCAGCGCGCGCTCTTCTTCGCCATTGGCTTTCTGGGATGGTTTGCCGGCCCGATCGCCTTCGCGATCCTGACCGTCGCCGTGTTTTTGGTGCTCCTGCGCCGTCAGTTTTCTTCCAAAGCCCGCGCGACCGTAATGTCCGGGCAGTTGTCGAACTTTTCTCCAGACGTCAAATTGGGAGAATACACCGACACCGGATCATCGAACCCCTTCACGCGATAACTGCCAAACAGTCCTGAGCGGCAGCCCATCAGACCTGCAACATTGTCAGACACGAGCACTTCGCGGCCGAGGTCCTTGGCCAGTTCCGCAATGCGCGCGGCGAGATTGACGGCTGGTCCGACAACCGTGAAATCGAGACGCGTTTCGCTGCCGACATTACCATAAAAGACATCGCCGGCATGCAAGGCGATCCCGACGCTCATGTCCGGTGTCACCATGCAGGTTTTCTGCTGATTAATCTCTCCGATCTTCTTCAGCGTGTCCCGTGCAGCCAACAAGGCATTATACGCAGCTGACTTTGCTTCCTCTTCCGTCTCATACGGGAAGATGGCCATCACCTCGTCGCCGATGAACTTCAGCACCTCACCGCCGTGAGCCTCAACGGCTTCGGTCATCGCACCGAAGTATTTGTTGAGGAACAGAACAAGTTTGTCGGCAGGCAGACTGTTGGACAGACGAGTAAACCCGCGGATGTCAGCAAAGCTGATCACGGCTTTGATCCACTCGCCCTCACCGCGCCGCGTGGTTCCATCCAAAACCCTCAGACCAGCGCGCGGACCAACATACGTATCGAGCACTGTTTCAGCAGTGCGACGCAGCGTTTTGAGTTCGCACACCAAGGCCAACGGCCGCATGATCGAATCGAAAACACTCAGGTTTGCGCCCGAAAAGCCTCTGGGAGCCTTCGTCGCGAAGGTCGCAACCTTCACGGAGCCATCGGAGAATGGCATCGGCAGAGCGATGTAATCGGTGTAGCCCTCTTCACGGAGTTCCTGGCAGACCGGAAAATCATCGTCGGTGCCGGCACAGTTAGCGATATCGACCCGAACCGGCTGTTTTGTTTCATGAACACGCTTGATCGGGCTGCTCTCATAATTAGCATCGGCGTCTTCGCCCGGCACATAGCGCCGCAGCTCACGTGTGCCTTCGCTGTCCCAAATCGAACCTTCCGCCCGGACGTTCGGATGAACGATCCAGATACCAGTTGTCGCACGATCGACCGGCACGCCACCCGCCCGCAGCCGCTGCGCAAGTTCACTAACGATTTCAAGAGTGCCGTCCAGCTGGGGTGCATCGCTGTAGAGCCATTGCACCACATCTGCCGCGACAAGCGGCGCTTCGAGGACCATCTGCCCGCCCCTACTTTTCAAATGAGATGATTGGTATATGGGTCTCTTAACCGGAGAATAAAAGTGGTGTTTTGCGGAAACTTTAAACTGGTTAAGAATTCACCGGGCCCGGAAACAAGGCACTGCTTCGGCCGGTGAGCCAATAAACCGCCAAACCGATCCACTCCCGAACGCCAATGTCGACGCGCCGCAATCCCTTGGACGCGCCATCAAAGCCAAGTCCCCAATCCGCACCGCCACGGGTTCGGTAGTCGACAGGATAGGCCGTCACGCCGCTCCATCCGGCAGCTTCAAAAACCCCCATAGATCGTGGCATATGGTACGCTGAGGTCACCAAAAGCCAAGTCTGTCCCGGCTTTGGATCGACCAGCTTTTTCGTCAAAACAGCGTTCTCCCAGGTGTTCCGGGATTCGTCTTCCAAAACGATGCGTTCTGACACGATACCGAAGTCGTCAAACAGGCGCGATGCTCCTTCGGATTCCGTCGCCTGCCCCGTGATGATTGTTCCCTGGCCGCCAGTATGAATGATCAAGGCTTCAGGGAGCAATTTGGCAAGCCGGGCAGCAATGGTCAGCCGTTCCCCGGAAACGGTCAAAGCCGTCTCACCACGCGCTCCGGTGACAACCGTATCGACCGCGCCGCCCAGAATGATGACGCCGTCATAAGACACGAGCTCAGCTGGTCTTGAAAACCGGTCTTCCAAAGGCTGGATCAACAAGTTTGCTGCCGGAGAAAACCCGCAAACAATGAGTCCAATTGCACCAACCCAAATGAACCGCCGCCCCCACTTTTGAAGCCGCTTCCCCATCGACATCACCAAGCCGAACACGACCAGCGCGATCAGAAAATTGGACGGCTGAATAAAAAACGCGGCAATCTTAGAAAGATAGAAGAACATCTACTTAAGTCACTCCGGATCCCAGACCGGCCCCCAGGCGGCGTTGATCAGCCGGCAGTCAGGACTACCTAAGGCGAAAATTTGCGCCATCTCGCCGCTGTCGAGCTCGAAATCAAAAATGTCAATGTTGGCTTTCAGCCGATCCGGATTGCTGCTCTTCGGGATGGCAATGACGTTCGGCTGCTGCACATGCCATCGCAATGCAGTCTGAACCGGCGATTTGCCGTATTTCTCAGCCAAGTCGCGGAACACGCCTTCCTGATCAACCCGCCCTTTGACGATCGGACAATACGCGGTCAGCGCCATTCCAAGATCCTGTGTCGCCTGCAAGAGCGTTCGTTGGCTCAAGAAGGGATGATACTCAACCTGATTGGTCACCAGCTGGCCACCGGCAAGATCTTGCGCCTGCCGCAACAGCGCAGACGGGAAATTGGACACACCAATCGACCTTGCAAGTCCCCGGTCTTTCGCCTCGACAAGTGCGCCGATGGTTTCCGCAAGTGGTATATCTGGGTTTGGCCAGTGGACGAGCAGGAGGTCCACATAATCGGTTTGAAGCTTGCGGAGACTTGTCTCCGCCGATGTTTTGAATGCATCAGCGGCGAGTTGATCCCACCAGACCTTAGTGGTCAGAAAGAGCTCTGACCGGTTGAGACCGGACATGCGGATGCCCTCGCCGACCTCAGATTCGTTTTCATAATAGGCCGCCGTATCCACATGGCTGTAACCGTTCTGTAAAGCAAATGACACAGTCTGGGAGCATTGTGGCCCACGCAAATCCCAGGTGCCCAACCCAATTGCCGGGATCGATACGTCACGAATAGATCTGGAAATCATTGTAAATTCTTCCATGGATGAAACAGCTGTGATGACAGTCACAGCCACCGCCAACGAACAGGGGCAAACTTCCCAGAACGTTCGCAAAGATGGCCGGAGACAATGATATGACATTGTATATGAAAATTGGTGGCAGAAAGGCAGTCTTAGCTGCCATTCCCCCGCTCAAAGACCGACTGGAGTCCGATCCCTGTTTCGATCTTGCACCGCTGCGCGGTGAGTTTGATGCGGCGGGAGACTTTTGCGAGTTCCTGGTTTTCCTCTTTGGTGGTTCCCCGTTCTATGACGGCAAGCCTGTGACCGACCTTCTCTCACCGCTTTGCGATTGCGACGATGTTTATGGCCGTTTCGTAGACCACCTCGTGGCGGTATTGCTTCACGATGACCTAAACGAAGAAAGCGAAGCGGAACTGCGTTCGCTCATGGAGCGTCTGCGGCCACATGTTCTTGCGCCAAGGCCCACGGCTCCTGTTCTGGTCTATTCCGTGGACAACGATCAACTGCGTGCCTGACGCCACAAACAAAAACGCCGGCGACTTCCATCACCGGCGTTCTTTGTTGAAAGACTGAAGGGGATCAGCCGAGTTCGTTAACGCTGGTCACGACTTTCCCGACGAGACCATAGTCAATGCCCTCTTCCGGGCTCATCCAGTAATCACGATCAGTGTCTTTTTCGATACGCTCGATCGGCTGCCCGGTGGCATCCGCGAAGATCTTGTTCAGACGGTCGCGCATCTTGATGATTTCCTTGGCCTGGATCTCAATGTCCGTTGCCATGCCACCGGCGCCACCGGACGGTTGGTGCAAAAGGAAGCGAGTGTTCGGCGTGCAGAAGCGCAGTTCTTTCGGCACGGACACGTAGATCAAGGCACCGGCACTTGCGACCCAGCCCATGCCGAGAATACGAACTTCCGGCGAAATGAACTTGATGGTGTCGTGAATCATGTCACCAGATTCAACATGGCCGCCCGGAGACGACACGATGACAGTGATCGGATCGTTGGAAACCTGTGCCAGCGCCAGAAGGCGGGCACACACATCACGGGCCATGTCCTGGGTCACCGGACCTGTAATCAGGACCGTGCGCGCTTCGAACAGATGCTTGTCGACCTGGATCGACGGTTGGGCTTTGGACTTGTCCTCGTCGTCATCGTCGAGGCGTGCAGGCACCGTGGTCGAATAGTTTTTCATGCGCAGGATTTAGCTCCCTTGGCTGTTGTGCCGGTCACGACCGGCGGTTCTTTCCGGTCTGGTCAGCGCGCCGAGCCGAACCGGTTTGTCCCATGTGTAAGCGAAGAGCTGCGCTCTCGCAAATCTTGTCAGCGTTCTTAAGCCGAAAAGAGTTATCAGACCGGCAACATATGCTCACAAAGACGCTTTTCAATCCGGCCGGTGTGGATGAATGGGGAGTTTGTCGCCCCGACGCCCCGCGATCAGATGCCAGGCCAACATCATCCCAAATGGCAAAGACGGCCAGACAAACCACAGAGTCGACAGCCCCGACGTCAGCAAATTGAGGATGAAGAAGAACCCAATCATGAAAACACAGGACTGGACCCGCCTCGGTTGAGACCGGATCCACCGGCGCGCTTGTTCAAATCCGTTCGCCACCGCCTGCGTGTCTTTTTCCCAATTGCCACGACTGTTGGGTTCAGCAGTGTCCTGCAAATCGTCCTCTTTAGTTCCAGCGGTCTCAGGAGAGTTCCGGCCGCCCAAGCGCACAGAGAACGTCTGCACTGGCTCGGAGACGTTCTTGACCTGCTTAGGGCCAAGAGGCTCGAAGCCGAGCGCAAGTTTTGTGCGGACTTGGTCGTAAACCGATTGCGACAGCATAATGCCGCCCTTTGGTGCCAGTTCCTGCAGCCGTGCGGCGACGTTCACGCCATCACCATAGATGTCATCGCCCTCAATCATGATATCGCCGAGGTTCAACCCGATCCGGAACTCCATCCGGGTCGCGTCCGGCAACTCGGCGTTCTTATGAGACAGCTCGTTCTGGATTTCGACGGCGCATTGGACCGCCTCAATTACGGAAGAAAACTCCACGATGACCGCATCGCCCCATGTATTGACGATGCGCCCGTTATGGCGGGCTGTGAGGGAGGACATGATGCTGCGGTAGGTTTTAAGGCGATTGAGCGTGCCGTCTTCATCCTGCTCCATGAGCCTGGAATAGTGTGCAACATCTGCACACATGATCGCGGCCAAACGGCGCTTCGCCCGTTCCATCCATCTACCCCTGATTGCCCGGCACCCGATAACAAACTTGTGACCGGCACCTTAGTTAGGAATGGGAATCCTCGACTGAAATTGCAAGGAAAAACCTTTGTCAATTGTCGCAATGCCAACCGTCAGATGAGTTCCGGTCGCAGTATTTTATTGCGTTTCAGCCAGCGTTCTCAAAGCGTTCAGCGCATCTTCGGCCCGTTCTTCAGGAACAAAAACATGGTCGTGAAAAAACGCCGCAACCACGTTTGCCGGGATGCCCTGCTCCGCCAAGGCTTTGGCAACAGCTGCCGTCAATCCAACTGCGTCAAGCGACGAATGCACTGTCAGTGTGATCCTGCGAAACCAATCTGCCTCTGCCAGTCCGAGCTCACGTGCCCGTTCCAGCGGGAGAATGGCCGTCATGCCTTCCGTTTCGGAAAAAAGACCGATCGGTTCGTACTCGGCGAGTTCAACCAGGCTCTTGGTCGCGAACGTGCAAAACACATAGGGCTCGGGATCCAGCATCGGCCGCATGTGGGAGATCAGGTTTTGAAGGTCGGTCTCACCGGTCATGATTGTTCATTTCTATCAGTTAACTGAAGTTCTAGAAACGCGGCCATCGTCCCCGCCCAGCATCCCGGCCTGCAATATGCCAGTAAACCAAACCGGCGAGCGCACCGGAGCTCATAAACGACACAAGATCAAACAGGGTATACACCTGATCGTCTATCACTCTGGTGACCCCAAAACCTATAACTGCGCCGGACAACGTGTAAAAGATCGAATGTCGTATGTGAAATATCTCCGCTGTTATGAGAATAAAAGTGACGGGCAAAATACTCAGAGCGTAAGCAAAGAAAACCAAAACAAGTGTCACAATGAAGACTGCGGATATCGAACCAGTTGGCCGGTCAGTTGCCTCTGAGAAATAGCCAGATAGCAATAATAGGAAAATCAACAAAACTATTGCTGCTGTGACGCATCCATAAAAATACCCTTTCATTATCCGCCAGAGGGCAAAATCTTCATGTGCGGTCAACTGTTTCCCCTGTCATAGACTTCCAAAGCCCGAGACTAAACACCCGCCAGAAACACAACAAGAAGACCGCTGCCGATGGCCAAAAGTTTCTGCAGCGGCTTTGTAAACCCGATCACGCCAAAGGAAATCAGGGCGAGACCGAGCCCGATCTTGGCTGCAGCCAACAGCGCGAAAGTTGGCGCTTCCGACAGGGCAATCACCGACGGGTTGGCGATCATCGCCAAGGGAATGACGTAGAGCCCAATGCCCAGCGCCATCGCCGTGAAAGCCACTTTCAGCCAGTTTTCGCCGATCATCCCGGCTGCAATGAAAACCGCCCCACAGACTGGGGGCGTGATGGTAGAAATCAGCGCGAACCAGAACACAAACAAATGCGCCTGAAGCGGCTCAAGGCCCTGCTCGATGAGGGCTGGTCCAGCAACAGACACACAGATGACGTAAGCCGCCGTCGTTGGAACTTCCATGCCCAAAACCAGACAGGCAATGGCTGTCAGCAACAGCGCCGGCCACAAGTACCCCCCCGACCCGGAAAGGATCAACGAGGTGATTTTTACACCGAGCCCGGTAATCGCGAGAACACCAATGATGATCGAGGCGCAGATGATGATCGAGGCTATGACGGAGACTTGGCGCGCTGCATTTAAAAAGGCGCTTTCCAACCGTCCAAGGATCTCCTTGCCCGAAGCCACACCCTTTGCAGTGAAAAACAGAAGTAGAAAGCCTGCCAGAATGGCGAGGCAGGCCGCATATTGCGGTGTGTATTTCGCACCAAACATTCCGTAAAGCAGCACTGCAAAGGGCACCATGAAGAAAGCCGAGGTGATGAGCACCTGGCGGACCGGTGGCTGATCCTCCTTCGCAACGGCTTTCAGATCATGATGACGGGCATAGGCGTTGATCCCGATCCAGACCGCGAAAAAGTAGAGAATAGCCGGCAACAGCGCGGCCATCATGATCTGCGTGTACGGCACCCGGGTCAGTTCGACCATGACAAAAGCGCCTGCCCCCATCAGCGGCGGCATGATCTGACCACCAGAAGACGCAACAGCCTCAACAGCGCCAGCCAAACGTTTCGGATATCCCAGCCGGGTCATCGCCGGCAATGTGATTGCGCCTGTAGAGGCGACATTCGCCGACGCTGAACCCGAGATGGACCCAAAGAGGGCCGAAGAAAGCACGGACACCTTGGCCGCACCGCCCTTGAGACGGCCCGCGGCGGCCGCTGCCAGATTCATGAAGCCTTGGCCCGCTTCCCCGGCATTCAAGACCGCGCCGAAGATCACAAAGATCGCAACCACATTGACCGACACCCCGGTCAGGCTGCCCCAGATACCGCCTTCGGCGATGGTGAGGGTTCCAAGAAAGCTGGCCAGCGGTGTTCCAGAATGCCCAAATTCACCTGGAATATGCTGGCCGAACAACCCGTAAGCCAACGCCAGAGCAGCCACAATCGGCAGTGGCCAGCCGATGGCACGGCGAGCACCTTCCAAAACCACGATCAAAAGCACCGCAGCCACCCAATACTGAAAGGAGCCTTCCAGAAAGCCGTATTGATCGGACAACATGTCCTGATTGATTGCCACCCAAAGGCATGCAGCGACACCGAGGACACACAGCACAACCCCGCTTGCACGCTTGAGCAGTCCGCCTTCAACGAACAGGAAGATCCACGGCAAGGCCAAAGCAAGGTGCAGCGGCCGGCTGACAAGGTTCGGCACCAGGCCAGAAAAAATCAGTCCGAGGTGAAACACCACGAGGACAACGGCAAGGCAAAGCATGAGGGATCGCCAGACAGGCGACGTCGGGGTGTCAGTGCTGATCATGGAAACTGTTCAAAAAAGAGAGATCCGGCGCCAAATGAGCGCCGGACCGGGAGACAATTGCGTTACTTTTGAGCATCCGTGAGATCGATGCCCGCTTCCTGGTAATAGCGGACGGCACCTGGATGGATTTTGCCGGTGATGTTTTCCATCAGGCCCTGGTCAACGCCGTTCCACCAAGCTGCACCCTCACCCATCTTCGCCTTCTGCTCCCAGAAGGTCTTGGTCAAGGCGTAGGCCGTGTCGTCGTCCATCGCAGTCGTGGTGAAGGCGACCACCGGCAAGGATGTTGTGGTGATGTCCTCGCTCTGTCCGGCATAGGTGCCGGCCGGAATGACCAGCTTGGCCCGCTTGGATTGTGCGATCTGATCATCAGACAATGAAATGACATTCACTCCGGTCGATGCAGCTGCTTCAATAACGTTCGGTGCCGGCCAGGAGCCGGCGGTTACAAATCCATCGATTTGGCCATTCTTGAGCGCTGCAACCGCATTGGACAGCTCAACCTCGGCAAGATCGACCTTGCCTTCCAGGCCGAAGAGCTTGAGGTATTTCTCACCTTCACGCGCCCCAAAAGAGCCTTTGCCGAGCAGGATGGTTTTGCCTTCCATGCCTGCAAAGTCGGTCACACCGCTATTTTCGGACATAACAAAGTGCATGGTCAGCGACGGGATCGGAAAAAGGGCGCGGATCTCGTCAAATTTCGGATCGCCCTTGCCCTCGAACATGGCTTTGCCGCCCTGGGCAAGCCTCACGAGCACCGGTGGCGTCGTGAAGACATAGTCTCCGCCGCGCGCGCGGGCTTCCATCACGTTTTGAACAGAGCCCTGGCTTTCTTCAACGGTGACGATAATGTCTCCATTGCTGCCTTCCTTGACCGCTTCTGCGATCTGAACGCCCATTTGGTAGTAGGACGAGGTGGATTTCGCCGACTTGTAAGTGATGCGCGTTTCCGCTTGTGCTTGAACGGCACCAAACGACAAGGACAGGCCAATGGCCAGTTTCAAAAGACCGGATTTCATGCGTTCGCTCCCTATGGTTTTGATCAACGTTATTGGGAGCGCATCCAAGGCGCAATGCTATTACAAGCAGAAATGGTACGTCGGTTGTTTAAACCGGATCAGCTTGACCATAAAACGTCCAATAAACATCAGAAGCCTAAGTCGGAGATTATCCGGCAATCCAAGGCCGTTCAGGCGATGGTTGGCTCCCAAATTCCCTTAACAGGCTCGGCTTCTGAGTCTCCCGGCCATGGCGGCATGGAGATACAAATGAATTTCAGCGGCTGTTCGCCGTCGCAGCGGTATTGAAACGCAGTCCCAACCGGAATGTCGATGGACACTCCAGCTTCCAATACCACCGTTTCTTCACGCCCTTCCCTGGCACGCCAGATCTGACCGCGCCCCTCCAGCACATGCCAGAACTCACTCACCGTTTTGTGGCGCGTTGCCTTGTTGATCTGCCCGAATGGAACAGTGCTGTGGATCATGTTGCCGGTCTCGCCATCCATGATGAAGCGGATCTCAGCACCTGCAGGCGACATGGCATCGGGCTTATCAGCCAACGTTGTGGTTTTCATTGGCCCTCCTGGCCTTTCAGGTTCAAGGCCATATTGCACAAGAGTTCGAACATGATCGAAACACCCAGGAAGGCCGTCCCGCCGCTTTGATCGAATGGTGGCGACACCTCAACAAGATCCGCTCCGACAATATTGACCCCGTCGAGCATGCGCGCGACTTGCAGCGCTTCAAACGAATTCGGCCCGCCCACTTCCGGTGTGCCGGTTCCTGGCGCAAACGCCGGATCGACAAAATCAATGTCGTAGGAGACGTATGTCGCGCCATAACCGGCGATCTCCTTTGCCTCCGCCAGGACATCCTGCACGCCGCGGGCGAAATACTCCTCTATTGCAATGACACGAATGCCGACACTTTCGGCAAAGTCCCGGTCCTCAAAATCATAGGCCGTGCCCCGGATGCCGATCTGCACGACCCGTTTTGGGTCCAGCAGCCCCTCCTCGACTGCGCGCCGGAAGGGCGTTCCGTGGGTGTATTGCATGCCGCCGAAATAGCTCTTGAACAGATCCGTATGGCTGTCGAAATGGATCATCCCAACCGGGCCGTGCTTGTTTGCAATTGCTCGGAGTATCGGCAGGGAACACAGGTGATCGCCGCCCGCTGTCAGCGGTACAACACCCGCTTCCAGAACGTCATCATAGAACGCAGTCATGCGGTGCAGGCTGTCGTCGACGCTTGCCGGGTTGGGGCCGACATCCCCAAGATCCGCGCAATTGACCAGTTCAAACGGCCGGACGCCGGTGTCCCCGTTTTGAGCCCGGATCATTGTCGAGGCATCCCGGAGCTGCCGCGGACCGTGGCGCGGTCCCGGCCTGTTGGTCGTGCCGCCGTCCCACGGCGCTCCGATCAGCCCGATCTGCACGTCTGCCAGCCGGGGGCTGTCGAGTTCGACATGCGGCAGCCGCATGAATGTCGGCACACCGGCAAAGCGCGGCAGGTCGAACCCGGAAACGGGCTGAAAGAACGGATCTGACATGAACAACTCCCAAGGCGAGACGGCTGGAGCAAAAGGTGTCTGATTGAACATAACCAGACTTGAACCCGTCAAGGGACTTCTTATCTGTCAGTCACGCGGACGTCCGCGTATTCCCTAAAAATCAATCCGGGACGACCCGAGCATGGAGACAAACATGGCTTGGGTCTTGTTGTTATTGGCCGGCCTTTTGGAAATCATATGGGCGTATGCGATGAAACAGTCGCACGGCTTCAGTCGCCTCTTGCCAACCCTCATTATGGCAGTGGCCATGGCCGGGTCTTTCGGCCTGCTGGCCGTTTCGATGCGCAGCTTGCCGCTCGGAACGGCTTACATGATCTGGACCGGGATTGGTGCGATTGGCGCTTTTGCTGTCGGTGTCTGGATCCTTGGCGAAGCAATCACCCCGCAACGCTTGATCGCCGCACTGCTGATCGTCGCTGGCATGGTGACCATGAAACTGTCTTGATCACACCGCAAGCAACAGAAAGACCGGATCGGGGTGGGCTACCACTCGATCCGTTCGCCCATGTGATCAAAATAGCCGCCGGTCTCAGCCGGTGTCAGGCCATTGATCACCGACAGCAGGCGATCGGCGGCCTTTTCGGGCGCCTGCACCTCCAGACCCGATTTGGCAAACCCTTCGGTCAAAGGTGTCCGCACGGTTCCAGGATGCAGCGCCACACAGACCGCATGCGTTTTGCGCCGCGCGAGCTCAATGGACGCGGTCCGCACAAGCTGATTGAGGGCCGCTTTCGATGCCCGGTAACCGTACCAGCCCCCTAGACTGTTGTCTGAAATGGATCCAACCCGCGCCGAAAGTGTTGCAAAGACGCTTTTGCCTTCCTTGGGCAGGAGCGGAAGGAAATGCTTCATCAAGAGCGCCGGGCCGATGGCGTTGATGGCATAAGATTCTGCAAGCGCTTGGGGATCTAGCTCCCGAAGACTTTTTTCCGGCTTACGATCGCCGAGCGTCAAAGCACCAGTAGCATCAAACACGAGCCGCAGATCATCCCCCTGCCCGGCAACCCATTTGGCAGCGGCTTGAATGCTGGTCTCGTCAAGCAAATCCAAACCGGGATGGGTTCTGCGGGAAAGGCCAACCACGCGGTCATAGGGCCCGCTTTCATCCAACACCCGCACCAAAGCGGACCCGATACCGCCCGTTGCCCCAATCACAATTGCCAAAGTACCCATAGATCGTCCTGTTTGCGTTTATGTCGTTACGCAACAACGGCCAATCGGGATTTGTGGAGACGATGACAATTGTGGAGGGCAAGGCAGACCGGTTTGATTGGAGCCCGATCTGCCTTGAGATATCAGGTGCAGGTAATGTTCACATTGAGTTTGGCATCACCATTTTCCTGCATGGAAAAGGTGATCCTGCCATTGGCATCTTCGAACACGCCCGATCCACCGAGCACATCGCGGGTCTGGTCATTGGCGATCGTGCGAGTTTCCGGTGAATGAACTGGTTTATCGACCGTGTAAGCTCCCGACCGGGCATAGAGATTGCCGTTTTCAAAGCTCAGGACAACATCGGACGCCAGCCGGACCTGACCTGCATCATCTTCACCGAGGACCCGGGTTTCCCATTCAACTGAGCCGACCGCGTTGCCGTTGTTGTCGACCAGATCACTGTGACCGATCCGAAGATCACCGGGCATCGGTGCATCGGATCCCTGTTTGACCACTTTGACGACGCGGTGTTCATTCATCGGCGCTGTAACCGAAAATGGTTGGCATTGTTCAAGTGCGTGCGCACTGCCAATTCCCAAAGCTGCGGTGGCGAGAGTTGCTGAAATAAGTGTTTTTTTCAGGGGCATGTCATTCCTCCATGAGTTTGTGCCGTCCGATGCACTGGAGATGCGACCACCCGTTCATATATTCAATAATTATTTCAGATGTTTAATCATTAAATTTACTACAGGAAACCATGGCCTTATTGTAAGGCAATCAAACAAAATCAAATCTATATTTTATGTAATTTTCCGCGCCAAGTAATCCGAGAACCAACCAGCATACCGAACCTGCAGTTCTGCACGGCGCCAGTCTTGTCCGGTGATCAATCCGCGGCAGCGGTCAGTGCCGCAAGCGCATTCCATTTCCCAGTCATCGTCATCGCCCGTTGCATAGTCGAAACCGAGTTCTTCACCTTCCTTGATATCCCGCATCGCATGAAACGCAATCTGGCCCCGAATTCCGAGATTCGGTGCACACGAATGATTGAGATGCATCATCGAGCTTTCCCGCTCGTCAGCAGAAATCGGGCCAATAAACAGGTCGTCACCGATTTGGATCTCTGCCGGTCCCAAACTCTTTGCAAGTTCGTCGCGCCTTGCACGATCAAACACATGACCGCCTTTGACGACAACCAGCTCACCGTTGGGGATTGGCGCAATGGCAAAAAGACCGCGCCCTTCAATTCCGCTGGGTCGCTTTTCCACCTTTGGCGAAAACCAGGTCATCGTCATTGTGACAGAATTCCTTCAAATATCGTATGGCGAAATCGACCGATATCATCTGGTCATGACCGCTGCCTGACACACCGCCTTGCACGGTGTTCCAGAAACAACCGGTCTGCTTTTGCCTGTGCCAACGCGATTGCCTTCGAATAGGCGGAGTGCGCCTTGCCGAGGTGTCCGGCGCGATAAAGCAGTTCCGCCTTGGCGGCATAAAGAGGCTGATAGTCCGAGAGATCCGGCTCCAACGCCGCAATCAGCTCCAGTGCCTCGTCGAGGGCGCCGATCTCCGCCAATGCAACAGCCCGGTTCAGGCGGACCACATCCGTCGGCTCGAAAACCAGCAACTCGTCATAGAGCAACAGGATTTGCGCCCAGTCTGGTGATGCGCCTTCACAATGGCAGGCGGCAATCGCCGCTTTGATTTGGTAAGGCCCAAGTTTTCGGCGCGCCAGGGCAGTTTCGACCAGCGAGATGCCGTCTTGCAGTTCTGCCGACTTCCAGAGCCCCCGGTCCTGATCGAGAAAGGCAACGCGCGCTCCTTCGCCGTCAAACCGTGCGCCACGTCGCGCATAGTTGAGTGTCAAAAGCGCAAGGCACCCTTCGATCTCCGGGTCACCAGGCCGAAGTTTGTTCAATATGTTGCAGAGGAAGATAGCTTCGTGTGCGAGACCGCGTTGATCGTCCTCAGGTGCAGATAAGCCGGTTGTGAAGATCAGATAAACCACGCCCAAAACGGCATCGAGCCGTTCCGCCCATTGTTCGGGACCCGGCACTTCATACGAGATGCCTGCGCCACCAAGTTTCGCTTTCGCGCGGGACAATCGCTGCCCCATGGTAGTCTCCCGGTCCAGGAACGCCCGCGCGATTTCTCCAGTCGTCAGCCTGCACAAAGTGCGAAGCGTTAGCGCCATCTGGGATTTGGTTTCAAGTACCGGATCACAGCAGGTGAAGATCAGGCGCAATCGCTCATCCGGGATATCATCGTTTTCTTCAAGCCCGGACACCTCATCCATCATCATGGAAAGGTCGGTCTCGGCGCGATCGACTGTTTGTTTGCGCCTGATGCGATCAATTGCCTTTCGATAGGCAACCTTCAGGAGCCAGGCCTCAGGAGATTTGGGCAGACCGTTGCGCCCCCAGTGAGAGACTGCGGACACCATGGCATCCTGGAGGACGTCTTCGGCGAGTTGAAAATCCCGGAATTTGCCAATTAGAATTGACAATAACCGCCCCCGCTCGTCCCGGGCGAGGCCGCCCAGGACTTTGGCAACTGCGATGGCATTAGAAGCGGGCGCGGTCATGGAACCTTCCAGACGGTTTAAGACACCGCCGTCAGTCAGCGTCAGGATAGTCCATCACGGGCCGTACTTCGACCGTCCCGTATTCCGCGCTCGGGATCTGGGCGGCATAACCAAGGGCCGTATCAAGATCCGGAACATCGATAAGATAGAACCCGCCAAGGTGCTCCTTGGTCTCCGCAAACGGTCCATCCATGGTTTCCACTTTTCCGCCGCGCACACGCAGCGCTTTGGCCGTCTCCGCTTCTTTTAGCCCCTCGCCTGCCAGCATGACACCGTCCGCGGTGAGTTTTTCACTCAAGGCGAAATAGCCGGCCATCATTTTTTCAAATTCCGGAGTTCCGTAAACCGGTTCGCGGGCGGGGTCTGCATAGATCAACATCATGTATTTCATACTGAAATCCTCGTTTCCTCAGTGTCAAAAACTGTCAAAATCCAAAATCGGGCCGCGAGCAGACTTGTTCTTTTCCGACCAAATCGCAAGACGCTTACTCCCAAGGCATCCTTCAACCAATTGGAGGAAGTGAGCAGGGTTACCCCTATTCCGATCCAAGAGTGGACCCACTCAAACCCAATTCAGGTTTCAACACCCTTCAGACGTTCGGCGTCCGTCTTTTTCGACATGCCCGAAAATTAATTTGAAAAAATCGTCCGACCGCAGCAACAAGAAGCGCTTTAGAAACCAAAAAGCCCCGGCAGACAATGCCGGGGCGAGCTTGATGACAAACCTCATTCCTCTCGGTAGTCATCCTCGGCCTTGTGCCGAGGATCCATATTTTTCAAAATATTATGGATGTTCGGAACAAGTCCGAACATGACGCCGGAGGGAAAATCAGGCTTTGTCAGAAGTCCGGAGTCTTTTCCAATCTCGGGTGAGAAAAATCACGCTGTCTTAGAGAAGATCTCCCGGCCGATCAGCATACGCCGGATTTCTGAGGTGCCCGCGCCAATCTCGTAGAGCTTGGCATCACGCAGAAGCCGTCCGGTCGGATACTCGTTGATGTAACCATTGCCGCCGAGAAGCTGGATGGCATCCAGCGCCATCTTGGTTGCGTTTTCTGCCGCATATAGGATTGCGCCGGCGGCGTCTTCGCGGGTGGTTTCACCGCGGTCACAGGCCTTTGCGACCGCGTAGACGTAGGCCTTGGAGGCGTTCATGGAGACATACATGTCCGCGACCTTGCCCTGAACCAGCTGGAACGTGCCGATCGGCTTTCCGAACTGCTCACGCTCGTGAACATACGGGATGACCACGTCCATGGCGGCCTGCATGATGCCAACTGCACCTGCGGCCAGAACCGCGCGCTCATAATCAAGGCCGGACATCAGGACATTGACGCCCTTGCCGACTTCACCGAGCACGTTTTCCTCCGGCACTTCGCAATCCTGGAAGACCAGTTCCCCAGTTTCAGATCCGCGCATACCCAGCTTGTCGAGCTTCTGGGCAACGGAGAAACCTTTGAAATCCTTCTCGACCAGGAAGGCCGTCATGCCTTTGGGGCCCGCATCCATATCGGTCTTGGCATAGATGATCATCGTGTCCGCGGACGGACCGTTGGTGATCCACATCTTGGAGCCGTTGAGGATGTATTTGTCGCCCTTTTTATCGGCGCGCAGTTTCATCGACACAACGTCAGACCCTGCCCCCGGCTCGGACATCGCCAGCGCGCCAAGATGCTCACCGGACACCAATTTGCCGAGATAGCGTTTTTTCTGATCGTCATTGCCCCAGCGGCGCAGTTGGTTCACGCACAGGTTCGAATGCGCCCCATAACTCAGGCCGATCGAGGCCGAGGCCCGGCTGACCTCTTCCATGGCAATGCAGTGTTCAAGATAGCCGAGGCCGGAACCGCCCCACTCTTCTTCAACCGTGATGCCGTGCAAGCCCAGCTCACCCATTTCCGGCCACAGCTCGCGCGGGAACCAGTCGTCCCTGTCAATCTTCTCAGCCAAAGGCGCGATCCGGTCCTGGGAATAGGACCGCACTGTATCGCGCAGCATGTCAGCCGTTTCGCCGAGGTCGAAGTTGAAGCTTGGAAAATCGTTGCGGATCATACGCTGTCCTCCCATTTGCGCTTTTCGTAGCGCACGAAATTGCTCAGGATACCGACCCGGTCATAGAGCTGCCGGGCAACGTTGTTGTGATCGTGTGTGTGCCAGTAGACATTGCTGCAGCCGCTTTGCTCAGCCGCTGCGTAGACGGCCTCAATCAGCTTGCGGCCAACGCCGCCGCCGCGCTGAGCGTTGTCGACATAAAGATCTTCGAGATAGCAGGTCGGGGTAAGCGACCAGGTCGAGGCGTGCTCAAGGAAATGCACGAAACCGACCAGTTTGCCGTCTTGCTCCGCCACCAGCCCGTCATGAAAGCCATCTGAGAGCAGCCGCTCGAAAAGCCCGTCGGTGACTTCGTCAGCCAGGCTCTGCTCGTAAAACGCCAGATAGGCCTGCCAAAGCGGCAGCCATGCGGCTTTGTCCGCCCGCTCGATCGGTCTGATCGTAACTGGTGTCATGTTCAATCCTTCATGCCCGCAAGGCTCATAAGGGTGAAAAGTCCGGTTGCCACATGGACTTGGGTGTCGTCCGACAGCCCATAAACATCAGCACGGGCAATCGTTAGCGTCCGCCCCGGTTTCAGAACCCGGCCGCGGGCAACAAGCGTTGGCTGGGCCGCCGGATTGAGAAGATTGATCTTGTATTCGGTGGTCAGAACGCCAGTGCCATCGGCAAAAAGGGTCAGAGCCGCATAGCCGGCGGCGCTGTCGGCAATCGAGGATGTGGCACCTGCATGAAAGAATCCATGCTGTTGTGTCAGTTCCGGGCGCATCGACAGTTCCAGATCAACCGCCCCCGGTGCCAAATGGACCATGCGGGCACCGAGGTGCTCCATGAAGGCTTGCGCCTCAAAACTCTTGCGCACCCGCTGTTCCCAGTTGGTTGATCGCGGTTTCAAATCCATCTTCAACGCTCCTCATTGGTCACGGGGGAAAGCTCTTCCATACGCGCGAGCGCACCGGCTTCCACCTCTTCCAGTTCAAGTAACGTCAATTCAATGTCACGCTGTTTTTCCAAAAGCTCTTCGCGCCGTGCAGCGATTTTCTCCATCAGGAGACGCAGCTGCCCGGCTTCTCCTGGTGCACTGCCGTACATGCCAATGAGCTCTTTGACTTCCGCCAGCGAAAAGCCCAACCGTTTGCCGCGCAATATCAACTTTATGCGGGTCCGGTCACCGGGCGTGTACAGCCTTTGACGGCCACGGCGCTGCGGCGTCACCAACCCTTGCGCCTCATAAAACCGAAGCGTTCTGGTGGTGATGTCGAACTCTTGCGTGAGCTGTGTAATGGTAAAATAGCGCTGCATACCCGATCCTTCGCGGGCACATTTCCGTCTTTTTACGTTAAAGTCAATAGATCTTATTTTCGATATTTATTTCAATATTTTAACTTTGAATATCAACAACTGACAAATCGTTCTGGAGAACATTCAAATCAACGCTGCCGGATATTCCGTCGACAGTCCCGCGCTGGTGATACTGCCAAAGCACCCAATCTGAGGCATAGGACGGCGCATGCCAGATGGAGCGCACCCAAAGCCTGCGGTTCAGCCCATTGCCGCTCAAATACATCCGGTAGAACTCTTCCGGCGCATAGAAAATGACCCGCTTGCCCGCGATCGGTTCCACCGCCGCAACAAAGGCGCTTATTTCCCGCAGCACTTCGTCAGTTGTTGGCCGCCGGGCACAGTTTCCTTCAAACTCCAGATCAACAACGGGTGCCAGCATGTCCGGCTCGTCCGGCAGGACGGCCAAAAAGTTGCGCGCCTGCGAGGCTCCGTCCTTGCACAAGCTGAAGAAGTGATAGGCCCCCGTCGGCAGGCCGGCGGCCCTCGCCGCCTGCCAGTTGGCAGCAAATGCCCGGTCGCGGAAATCACCACCTTCGCTCGCCTTGATGTAAGCGAAGGCAACGTCGTCGCGCGCAGCCTTCACCCAGTCGATGTCGCCTTGATGATGCGAGACATCAATGCCGCGCACAGGAAAATCGTCCCGGTCCGGTTCCCAGTTCATGAAAAAGAAAGCCGCCCCTGCAATCGAAATCACACCACCGACGGCAATGTAGAACAAGGTCCGCAATACCGCTTGCAAGAATTTCATACCATCCCTCGCCGTCCCCATGCAGCGGCCACCATGGCGTAAAAGTCTTTATAATTTAGGCCAGAAAATTCGGCCAAAGCGGCGCCGATGCGAGTTCAAGAATATTGCCGTCCGGATCCTTGAAATAAAGGCTTGTGCCACCCGCCGGCCATACAACCTCGCTGATGATGTCGACGCCTTTCGATGAGAGGTAATCCCTCCAGGGATCGAGCTGATCATTTGAAATCCGGAAGGCAAAATGCCCATGCCCGCTTGTGTCATGGCCAGGAACAATTCCGCCCGGCGTTGAAACATCCTCTCCGGTGTGTCCGCGGTAGAAGACAAGAAGAGTCTGCGCCGGCCCCGCATCGTAGGCGAACAGCCGATCGCCAGCGACCATGCGCTTCAAGCCCAAAACCCCTTCATAAAAGACATGCGCAGCGTCCATGTCATCGACGTAGACCGCAGTCTCAAGAATTCCGTCCAATTTTGGCCGCACGCGCTTAACTCCTCATCGTGGCTGGCAGGGTCCAAGTTCAGCTTCGCGTCAGCTCCGCCAATTAGCCTGGTCCGAGATTATCGCTCCAGAGGAAAAAACGGCTCTAAGAAAGATGAGCGTTTTGCGCATGGAAGCGGTGCTCTTCTGGCAAAAGCAAATGGACGCACAACATTGCAACAGCTCGTTTCAAAGAAGACCAAAGCCGCCAATCCTTATCAGGAAAAGTTACACCTAGCAGCTCAATATCTTCACTCGAAACAGTTCGAGGATGCAGCAAAGCTGTTCAAACCACTTGCAAAAAAACTTCCAAAATCGCCGCAAGTCAATCTTCTCCTGGGTTCGGCATACCTGGGCAATGGCGAGGCGGAAAAAGCGGTGGACGCCTTTCGAAAAGCGGTCCGCTTTGCCCCGGAGGACCCAGCGGCGCATATAAAACTCGCCACAGCCCTGGTGAAGAAAAACGCAGAGCTTCAATCAATCCTCAATATTTTGGATAAAGCGCTCAAACTCGCTCCAGGATCAATGGAAGCGAATGCTCTGAAAGCTTCTTTGCTCATAAAACACGCTCGGTTTGACGACGCTGAAGCTTTGATTGACCAAGAAATGGCCAAGCTGAAGCCGGACCTCAAATTCCTGGCTCAATGCGCAAAAGCGTTCCAGCAAGTGAGTAAATCCGAACGGGCTGAACAGATTGCCGATTATCTCCTGGAAGCCGCTCCAAACGACACCGACTTCATCGTTCTGAAGGCAGACATTCAGTTTGCAAGGGAACAACACCTTGAGTGCTTCAACATTCTGTCCAAAGCAGCTTTAGATCAGCCACAAAATACAGCTATCGCCTTCTGCTTCGCAAACCTCTTGCTGCATTTGTCAAGAAACTATGAGGCATTGCCGTATCTTGAGCTCTGTACGAACAACAACCCGAGCGATGCTAAGGGCCGCGAGTTGCATGTTCATTGCCTGCTGATGCTGGAGCGCTACGATCAAGCGGATCTACTCATTCGGGATTGGATCAAGCACCATCAACATACGACACCCACTTCGGAGCGCAAAAGAACACTTGGCCAGTTTCAGTGGCTCAGGGCGTTCATAGAGTTCGGACGCGGCAATATCGAACAAGCTTGGGAACACTACGGCGCGCGATTTGACACCGGGGCCGTCAATGGCGCTGTTTCTCTAAACTATCCTGCACCCTCTTGGACCGGAGAGGATCTGAAAGGCAAGACGTTGTTGGTATGGTCCGATCAAGGCCTCGGAGACACGTTGAAAGGCGCTTCGCTCATTCCCGAGCTTGCTCAGTGCGCAGAAAAAGTCATCCTCGAAACCGAGCCACGGTTTGTCCCGTTCTTCAGTAATTCGTTTCCGCAAATAGAAGTCCGTCCCTTTACCGGAACCACCGGAACACAGGCTGCGCGGAAGTCAAAAAAACAAACAGACTTTGACCTGGCATTTTGTTTGAGTGACACGCCAAGATTTCTGAGGCCGGACCTTAAAAGCTTCGAAAAGGTCAGGGAAACTGTCTACACCACCGATATCGAACGGGCTCGAAACATCTTATCCGATGTTCCTGGCCATGATGAAAAGCCAATCATCGGTCTGTGTTGGCGATCTCAGAACATGAAGGCGAGCCGCGCCCGTTACTACATGGACGCGGACGATATGATAGAAATCATCGACAAAGAAGACGCGATCTATATCAACCTTCAATACAAAGTCACTGACGAAGAGATCGAGAAAATTGCCTCCAAGTGCAAGGGCCGCTTTTTCCACTTCAAGGATGCCGACCTTTTCAATGACCTCGACACACTTGCGTGCCTCATAAATCTTTGTGACGTCGTTATATCTGCAAACACCAACGTTGCTGATTTGGCAGGCGTGTTGGACGTGCCGTGCGTTAGGTTCGGCGGCGTCACCCCTCAGCTAACTATGGGCCAGGACTTTGTGCCATGGAGCCGGTCCGTAACGTTCATTCCAGTCCGTGAGCCGGCAAACTCTCGTGACATGATCCCCAACGTCATCGATGAGACAAAACGCAAACTGAGCGAATGTTATCCGCTCGCCCGAAACATCAGACTTCAGACCCCTCCCCCCATCGCCAGTGAGCATTGAACTGATCGCAGCTCGTTCCAGATCCAGCGAAGCAGATAAGTTTGTCGTTTGTTTCGCTGTACTGGGACGACGTCGAAGGAGTGTCTTGCCAGTGAAGATGGCCACCTGCAGCTACCAGGCCCAACCCCCGTCACAAAAGCCATGCGCAGCATCCATGTCATTGACATAAAACGCAGTCGCGAGAATGCCCTCGATGCAAGGTTGCCCCATTTGTGCGAAACCTCCCCCAGATTACTAACTTATTATTTGGCATTATCGCCCAGATTTGCGTGACTCTACTGGCGGGGAGGATGACGTCGCGGAATCTGATTAGAACCCTCCTTTTTGGGAGCACCCTGCTGTTCGTTGCCAATGGTGCGGTACTGGCAGCCCCCCTTGTTGTTACAGTTCAGGGACCTGAAACAGAAACCGACGCCCGTTACGACTACGATCATGCGGTGTTTCACCTCGCTCTGGAAAAGACCAGAGCCGAGTATGGCGACTTCATTATCAAGGAAACCCCAATCGGCCAGAACACCCAAAGAGCCCTTGCCGCCGCAGCGAACGGTTCTTACAAAAACTACGTCATAAAAGCTTCAGCGAACAATCAGTTGGCAAACTTGGTCGGGATGGTTCCATTCCCAGTCGATCTAGGGATCGTGGGCTACCGTGTTGCCTTTGCATCAAACAAAACAAAAGCTAGCCTCACTTCTGTGGAGACACTGGAGGACTTGAAAAAATTTAACGTCGTACAAGGGATCGGGTGGCTTGATACTGCAATCTTGCGGCACCACGGGTTTGATGTCCGGACAATCGGGGATCACAACAGCATGTTCAGAATGGTTGCGCTAAACCGGGTAGATCTGTTTCCGCGCGGCGCCAACGAGCTGAAAGCGGAATGGGAAACACACAGGTCCATTTTGAATTTGGCTTATGACGAAGGTATTGCGCTCTATTACCCTCTTCCCCGCTTTCTTGTCACGTCCAAATCAAATACCGAATTGATTGAAAGGCTGAATAAAGGCCTGATCCGTGCGTATAACGACCGCTCCTTGATCGCGTTGTGGCAAAGAGAGTATGGATCCAGCATCAAGTTTGTAAAACTCGGATCGCGGAAAATCTTCCGACTAACCAATCCTCATATTTCGGAACTGGATCCGGCTTGGAAAGAGTACATTTTCGATCCGTTCACCTACGATCGCACCGAACAAACTACCACTCGGTAGTAGCAATCTAATCCAGTTTTATGTTCGGGCTAAAATAGATTGCCGGTCCACCTTTGGAGATGAACCGGCGGATCACGTCAAACGACCGACAATTTCACGTCGATGTTGCCGCGGGTCGCATTGGAATACGGACATACTTCATGCGCCTTGGCGACCAGCGCTTCGGCCTCAGCCTTGTCCATGCCCGGAACCGAAACCTCCAGAGCGACCTCCAAACCAAATCCACCCTCGGATCTCGGGCCAATGCCGACTGTCGCAGTGATGGATGTGTCTGCAGGGACCGCGATTTTTTCCTGGCTGCCAACAAATTTCATGGCCCCGATGAAACAGGCTGCGTAACCGGACGCAAACAGCTCTTCCGGGTTGTTGCCTTCACCTCCGGCACCACCGAGTTCTTTCGGCGTCGTCAGCTTGGTCTTAAACGATCCGGTAAGGGTTTCAACCGCTCCATCGCGCCCGCCGGTTGCCTTTGCTTTCGTTTCATAAAGCACTTCAACGCTCATCTCATCATTCCCTTACAACGTTAAAACTGGATTTGCCCGATGGCATTATTTTATATCGCGCACGATATAATTTACCCACATAAGCTGCACTGGCAAAAACGTCAATAGGTTGCGATCAAGTCGCGCGCGATTTATAAGGCGGATTATGAGCACGACGACCAATCAAATGTCTCTTCTGGACGCAATCGGCTTCAATGCGCCCGAAGATGAAAAACCCAACAAAGACAAAAAGTCAGCTGCGCCGGAAAAGTCTTCCAAGCCAAAGAAACGGAAGGCCAAAAAGACCGCTGAAACGGCAGCCATGGCTTCGGATGTGGAAGCAGTTGAAGTCACCGATCCAGAAGATGAAACCGCTGACAATTCGGCGAACACATCGGACGCAGCCGTAGAAAATCCAATTGAAAACGGCGAGAAATCCGACGGCATCGACACGCTGGGGATCCGTCCTGATGGCCCGCTGCCGCTCGACAAGTATCTGTGCTTTTCGCTCTATTCGGCGAACCATGCGATGCACGGTGTCTATAAAACGTTGCTGAAAGACGTCGGTCTGACGTATCCGCAGTTTCTTGCCATGACTGTCTTGTGGGACAAGAACAACGTCCCGGTCGGGGCGATCACGCAAAAACTTCAGTTGGACACCAACACGCTCACACCGCTGTTGAAACGCCTGGAAGCCATGGGTCTCCTCACCCGCACCCGCTCCACCAAGGACGAACGGCAGGTGATCCTGAAGCTCACCCGAATGGGCCGAAACCTTCAAAAAAAGACCGAACATTTTGCAGAGTGCATTTTCTCGTCAACTGGCCTGAGCCTTGAGGAGATCGTTGATCTTCAAACCAAGATTATGAAATTGCGGGATAACCTCAGAAACACTGACCTCAACTGATGCAAGGTCTTCGGATCCTTAAAACGGCAAACCGAACCAAAGGGCGGCAATGCCGAGAAAGGCAAAGAAACCGACGACGTCCGTCACGGTTGTCACGAACACACTCGATGCGATTGCCGGATCAATATTGAGCCGGTCGAGTGCGATCGGGATCAACAGGCCGGACAAACCGGCAAACAGCATATTGATCACGATGGCGCTGCCGATCACAACGCCAAGCCCAACGCTTGAAAACCACAACCAGGCGGTCACACCGATCAGGACGGCCAATGCCAGTCCGTTCAAAAAGCTGACGAGGACCTCGCGATTGAGAACCCGCATCAGGTTCCGGGCGCTGAGTTCCTGGGTTGCGATACCCCGGACGGCAACGGTCATCGTCTGGGTGCCGGCATTGCCCCCCATCGACGCCACGATCGGCATCAGAACGGCAAGTGCAACCATCGCTTCGATTGTGTCCTCGAAAAGCGCGATCACGACAGACGCCAGAACCGCGGTGCCAAGATTGACAACCAGCCAGGTCAACCGGGACCTCGCAATTGTCATAACATTGTCCGAAATTTCCTCATCGCCCACCCCGGCGAGGGCACGCAGATCTTCTTCGGCTTCTTCCTGGATGACGTCAACGATGTCGTCGACAGTCAAAACGCCGACAAGCCGGTCATTTTCGTCAACCACCGCAGAAGATACAAGATTGTAGCGTTCGAACCGGCGTGCGACCTCTTCCTGATCTTCCGTCGCCTGGACGGCGTCCAGCCGCTCGGCCATGATCGAGGTGACTTTTTCGCGCCGCTTGGTTCTCAAGATCTTGTCGAGATGGACAGACCCCAACAGTTTGAACGAGGGATCGACAACGTAGATCTCATAAAAGTCATCCGGGAGATCCCGCGCTTCGCGCATGTAATCGATGGTCTGGCCAACGGTCCAGAACGGCGCTACCGCGATGAACTCACTTTGCATGCGGCGGCCGGCGCTGTCTTCCGGATAATCCAGCGCCTTTTTGAGCTGGGCCCTGTCCGCATAGGGCAGTTCCTCAAGGATTGCAGCCTGGTCGTCTTCGTCCAGATCTTCAAGGATGTAGACCGCGTCATCGGAATCAAGTTCGCCAAGCCCTTCCGCGATGACTTCGTTCGGCAGGTCTTCCAGAAGCTGCAGACGGACCGCCTCGTCCGTCTCCGTCAAGGCGGTGTAGTCAAAATCCTCGCCGAGAAGCCGGATGAAGGCGGCTCGGTCATCCGGATTTAAGGCCTCAAGTAGGTCTCCCGTGTCTGCTTCGTGCAAATCAGCTGCAATTGCTGACAGCCCGGATTTGTCTTCCGCCGCGATTGCGGTTTCTACGGCCGAAATGAAGTCCGGATTAAGCCGTTCGTCCTCGTCGCGAACCGGGATCTGCAGCTCGGGTGAAGGGGGCATGTCAAGCTCGGCAGCATTGCTCATTTCGCCCTCCCTTTGGTTCCGTGCGTTCTTGCCGGAAGCAGCTGCATCCTATTTGCAGGTGCCTCCAGAAGTAACGGCAGATGTACAAAAGCGCCACCGGAAAAGCGATGAAGGTCCACAGGCTTAACGAAAACCCGTCCAGTCAGGAACACTTCTTCAAAGTTGCCGTTTCGCGCACCGCTGAGAGATAATCCCTTACCTTCGCCGGCAAAATTCTTTCCTCATAGGAAACACAAGGCTTGGCTCGTTTGAACGCGTTTTGTGCCCGCTGGCTCTTCAAGCATACGCGGCCTTCTGCCAACACTTCCTGCTCCACATACCAAAGCTGCTGGCAGGTCAAGGAACCAAGCGAAGACTTGTTTGGCGTAAACTCTTGCGAATGGACAACCGGCAGCCACAAAAGGAGCGCGACCAGAGCAATAAGGACCTTCATTCGAGGCATGGGTACTGAAAACAATCGTTCGCAGGTGTGCTTTGCCATCTCCTAGGTATCCGCCACCCCTGCTCGATTCGCAAAACCATTTCAGCCGATGAACAATCGAAACGTACCTAAATGCTCCAGGAGCTTTCCGGGCAGTCATCCTGCTCAGCATCCAACGCAGCCTGGTACGCATTGACCAGTTTATCCGGCTTGCTGATCAGAAAACCCTGGATATCCGAACACCCGGCCTCAATTAAAAAATTTCGCTGTGCCCGGGTTTCGACGCCTTCAGCAACAACGCCCATACCAAGGCTCTTTGCCAGAATAATGGTTGTTTTGACGATTGTGGCCGCGCTTTCACTCGTATCAAGGTTTTCGACGAAGGACTTGTCTATTTTCACTTTGTTGATCGGCAGCCGCAAAAGGTGTTTGAGGGATCCATAGCCGGTACCGAAATCATCAAGCGAGATCAGCACACCAAACTCATGCAACCGAACCAAATTCCGATGGATTTCCTCGAAACGCTGGTCCAGAAGCACCGTTTCCGTGATTTCAAACTCAAGCCGCCCCCGCAGGACCTTTAAATTGTCCAACTGGCGCGCAACGCGATCCGGGAATTCCGGGTCGCACAGCTGAGACGTCGATAGATTGATCGCCAAACGGCCAGGATCAAATCCCTCATCGATCAGCTTTGCAAAGTCGCGGCACGCCGCCTTGATCACGGCGCAGCCCAAGGGAACACCGAGGCCCGCATCCTCAGCAATGGCCACGAATTCAGCGGGCGATACAGGCGCTCCGTTTTGCGCCCAGCGCGCCAAAGCTTCGAAACCCACCAAACGGCCCGTTGCCGCCTCAACCTGAGGCTGGTAGGCAACAGTAATCTGATCGTTCGCGATCGCTGCCTTCAACCCTAGCGCAAGGTCTTGGCGCCGCTCAAGGCTACGCCTGTAGAGCTCGTCATAACATCGCCATCCGTTCCGACCGGACGCTTTGGCCTGGTAGAGCGCAAGGTCTGCACTCTTGAAGATTTCAGTAGATGTGTCTCCATCGGCCGGCACGCGCGCCAAACCCATTGAAACCGTTGAAGGGATTGTTCGCGAGCCAAGCTGGACCGGCTGGCAGAGCGCGGCATGAAGGCCAGGCATATCGGAGAGCCCACCATCAAGGCCACCGAGGCCCGGAACGATAAATGCGAACTCATCGCCACCAAGACGGGCGACCGTGCCGCCACCGGCCTTGTCAACAAACCGTTCCAGACGGGCAACGGTTTCCTGCAGCAGAAGATCACCGGCATCATGCCCCAGTGTATCATTGACGGATTTGAACTGATCCAGGTCCACGATCCCGAACAGCGCGCTCTCTGACGCCGCCTTTGCTCTTTCCGCTATTGTGGAAAGCTCCCGGATCATAACGTTCCTGTTGGCAGCGCCCGTCAGCGAATCCGTATCGGCAATCCGGCGGATCTCTTCTTCCGCCCTTTTCAGAGATGTTACATCTGTGCGTACACCAACGCTGACACCCCTGTCTGAAACCCGTTCACGAATTTGAACCCATCGACCATCGGTGAGTTTTTCCACCAAGATGGACTTGGGATTTCGATACGATTCCAATCTCCGCTTTAACCAGCGTTCCTGTTTTTCCGGAGTATCTCCCGCATCCGCATAAAGCCCTATGTCAAGCCCATGCATCAACATCTCGCGGAACGTCACCCCGTCCTCGATGGCAGGCGCCGTATCGGCATAGTTGGAACGGTAAGCTTGATTGCACATGATCAAACGGTCGTTGCTATCAAATGCAACAACAGCGTCTGGTATTGTTTCAATCACATCCCTCAGGAGGGTTCGCGCCTCTTCAAGCTCGCGCTTATGGTTTTCCTCAGCTGTGATGTCCACAAAACTGGCCACCACTTCTTGCTCTCCTGTCGGCGTAGATCTTGTGGGCCTCGCATTCACCCTCAGCCATTGCACCCCGCCATCCGGACGTTTGACCCCAACAATCTGGTTCATGACCGGCTCGCCGGTGCGCAGCGCAACGGTCGACGGCATTTCTTCTCCACCCATTGGACGGCCATCAGGAAATATCGTGCCCCAAGTCGGGTCCATGATTTCCTGACCACGCATTTGCGCTTCGCTCATATGAAGAAGACGGCAAGCCTCTGGATTGGCGGCAATAATCTCGCCGTTTTGACCATGAAGGACCACACCCGCCGTGACGTTGTCGACAATCGCCTGCAATCGCTGCCGACTCCCAACGAGATCGGTCACATCGGCCTCTATCGCCATATACCCGGTCAAAACACCAGCATCATTTCGAAGCGGGCGAATTTCCATATCCAGCCAATACTTTTGACCAGATTTTGATTGGTTAAGTATGGTTTCACGAACCGGTTCGCCTGCCCGGATCGCGGCTGTCAAACGGGCGGACGTTTCAGGATCGGTTTCGTCACAGCGCAGGAAGTGGCCAGGCTTACGGCCTGCGACTTCTTCCAAGGAATATCCAGTCAGTTCTTCGAAAGCCGGGTTTACCCATTCGATGGCACCATCTGCATCTCCAACGATGACCGGTGTTCTCGTCGCGTTGATAATCTGATCGGCAAACTTCAGACGCCGAGTCAGAGCTTCCCTGCGAGTTACATCGCGTGCAACGCCCCAATGGCCTAGAAAATTGCCCTTGGAATCGTAACGCGGCTCACCGTGGACCTCAAAATGGGACGCAGATCCATCGCGCCCTCGGAGCTCACAGATAAAGCCCTCAATGGCTTGCCGGTTGGTCAAGACATCATGGAATTTTGCCGGGTTGCCGTCGAGGTCCGATTTGTCTTCTATGATTTCCCAGAGCTTGCTGCCGGTCCAGTCCGGGAATTGCTTGACCATCAAGCCATCATCGCCCTGGATGCGCGTCAGTCGATGTTCTGCATCCGCTTCCCACAACCAATCGGACGATAGGGCCAAAAGAGTTTCCAGACGCGCTTGCGCCGCAGCTTTTTGCCGTTCTGCCGCCACAAGCGCAGTCTTGTCTGTCGCAACACCAATCCCGCCGACGATGCGGCCGCCTATTATGAGCGGCACCAAGGTCGTTTCAGACATGATACGGCCATGGCGGGTCTCAGTTTCGGTCATGCAATGGACCGTTTCCCCCGCCAATACGTTTTTGTGCATCGTGGCCCAAAGCTCGACCTGCTCCTTGGGCATGCGTGTTTCATCAGCCCGTTTGCCGATCAGGTTCCCGAAGGCTTCTCGATCAAGTTTGTTTTGGAAGACATACCGGCCAGCTCTGTCGAAAACCCAAGCAGGTTGCGGCAGATTTTCATATGCGGCACACAGGAGATCGTATTCCGGAGCTTCAAAGCGGGACTTCTCGTCAAACTGAGCAGGTTGCTTCATTGGCACTCACATCAGATCACACGCGCAAATTCCTCTAAGGCAAAACAACGCCCCAACAGTCATATTCATGAGCAAAGACTAAAGAAAACACGAACACAAGCCTGTAAATTCAGCGCAATATACAAAGAAATTTTCTTGAGCTCTAACGTGTGACTTGTTCAACTGCATATAATGCCAATGGTCTTCAAACCCTGCTAGCTCAAATCGTCGGCTTTGGTCGGTGCTTTTCAGCGCTAAAACCAAAAGCGGGTGCGCCGAAGCGACGTCTACAACAATTCAGAATTTGGCCGTGCCAGGCCCTTAAGGCTGAATGCCAAGAGCTGCGAACCAACCAACCATCCGGTCCTGGTTCACGCCAAGATCAGAGCCACCATAAACAAGGTGCGAGTAGACGTGGACGAAATCGCCCTCCACCCAGACCTGGGTGACATCCGGAAACCCCCACACCTTCGAGCGATGAACGAATACGAGCGGCAAATCATCCAGTGAACCTGACACGCGTTGTGTGCGGGCGGTCTCAGCAATCTGCTGTTCCAGTGCCGAGAGGTTGACGGCCTGAAGCCGGCGGACCGCATAAAACCCACCGGCGAGTTCCGCGTCTCCAACGGCGGACCGCGTTGTCACCGCAGGAACATCCGCTCTGGTCACGGGCACAAAGCGGAAAAACAGGGCCGCCCCCACTCCGCATAACACCACAACAAGCGCGACCAAGCCCCAGAGCCATGAACTGCCGAAACTGAGTTGCAAACCGTTCATGATGTCCTCCGAGGCAAAGAGCAGCCACGTGAATTTTGCCTGAAGCAGGTGCCGGACAGCCGTTGATGTTTTTCGCCAAAGCGGTTCAAAGCAGAGCTTGCACCTGCTTCATCGCAGCGCACATCAATCAATCCGATAGGCAAGCAACACATCCTTCGGTACGAATCTAAGAGCACTTTCATGAGTTGCACGAGCTTTGATTTTTGGCGCCGCCCCCGCTTCATGCGCCTCCTTCCAGCGAAGGGCGCATAGGCACCAACCATCTCCCGGCTTAAGCCCGGGAAAACCGAAGGCTGGAATGGGCGTTTGTAGATCGTTCCCGCGTGCCTTGGTGAAGGATAAAAATTCCTCCGTCACCACAGCGCAGATAACATGGCTCCCTCGGTCTTGATCATGCGTTGCACAAAACCCATCCCGAAGATATCCGGTCATCGGGTCGGTACAACAGCTCTCGAGAAGATCGCCAAGAATGTTCTTTGCCATGCAAAGCTTCCGTCAAAAATGGAGGTAAGTTGCCTTTGCGGTCAGTCGCCAGCCAGATAGAGCAAGACATCCAGGCGACAAGGCGGACGGCATCAGGGAGGCCCGGAGAATTCAGCTTGCGCTTTTGTTGAATATGGCGCGCCGATGAGATCTTCTATGGTCATGCCGCAAGATAAAATCCGGAGGAAAGCGCGATGGTCACCTCTCTAACTGACGATCAACTGAGATCTCTTTTGGAAACAGAAGAACAGGACATGAGCGTCGTATTTTCCGATCCAAATGTCCCTGACAATCCGATGATCTTTGTTAGTGAAGAATTCGAACGCCAGACCGGGTACACATCGGCGGAAGCCGTTGGACGCAATTGCCGTTTCCTTCAAGGTCCGGAAACCAATCCTTTCGCGATCGAAGCGATTCGCCAAGGTTTGAAGGCCCAAACGCGCTTTACAATCGACATTCTGAACTATCGAAAAGACGGCACGCCCTTCATGAACCGGTTGCGCATCAGGCCAATCTTCGATGGCGATGGTCGACTGACTTTTTTCGCTGGTGCGCAAAACCCAGTTTAAATAGCGCACGTCCGATATCGAACGCGGTGCTCGAGCTTGTTGATTGGCAAAGGCCGCCTCAACAGAACAGTCAGGCGGCCTATTTTATTGGCGGAGAAATGCGAGTTAAACTCGTTTCCCGCCTTCAAACTATATTGCGACTACAGCTCCACAACGACCTTGCCGATCGCCTGCCCGCTTGTCAGCCGGTCATAGGCCGCCCCAACTTCCGGAAGGTGAAAACTTGTTGCATCCAAGAGCGGTTTCAGCGCTCCAGCATCAACGATTTCGGCAAGTTTGGTGAGGATGACGCCGTGCTCTGAGCGTTTGAAATCATGCAGCATGGGGATCAGCATAAAGACCACGTGAAGGGACAGGCCCTTGAAGTGGGCGACGCTCAAGTCAAGCTCGACCAGTGCCACTGTAGACGCGACGTTTCCGTTCAGCGCTGCTGCCTCGAATGAGTTTGCCATATTGGCGCCGCCGACGGAGTCAAAGACAACATCAAAACCCTGGCCATCCGTGTATTTCGCCACATAGTCGGCGACCGCCTCGGACGTATAGTTGATGGCTGTCGCACCGTATCCTTTGATCGCAGACAATTGCGCGTCTTTGGAGCCGGTCGCATAGACCTCCGCACCAAAATGCTTCGCAAGCTGGACTGCAACATGTCCAACTCCACCAGCGCCACCATGAACCAGAACCTTTTGGCCTGCTTTGACGCCTGCGCGGGTGAGACCCTCAAACGCGGTGATACCAACAAGCGGAAGTGCTGCTGCCTCGCGCATGGTCAAAGACTGGGGCTTCTTGGCAATAAGCCGCGCATCAACTGCCATCAGTTCCGCCAATGCGCCCGGCAGATCGGCCAGCCCACCAGCGCAGCCATAAACCTCATCGCCCGGAGCAAAGCCGTCAACGCCCTCGCCCACGGCCTCAACCGTGCCGGCAAAGTCCATTCCCAAGAGGGCTGGCAACTCTGGAGACAGCGGAAGGTCGGTCCCCATCTGTTTTATCATCGTATCAACAGTGTTGACGCTGGTCGCACCAATACGCACGAGCACTTGTCCGGGCTTCACCTCAGGATCCGGCAATTGGACAGCATCAAATTCAGCAGCCTCACCATATGCCTTTAAGACCATCGCTTTCATACATCATCTCCTTGAACAGCGTGTTGCCGCGAAGATGAGATTTTTTATTTTCCCTATAAACTGGCCAATTCAGCATTCTGTTTTCGGATTTTGCTAATAAAAGCTGGACTGATCGATCCCAATACAAATTGCTGGCCCGTTTGCCGACCCCGCAATTCTAGAGGGGTTTGTCAAATATGCCGCATCCGGGCGAACAGATGGGACTGGCATTCGTTCGCCAGTGCACCATTTGGCTCTACAACACCTGTCATGGAGACCTTGATGGTACGCGCAAATCACGATCGGGCGACGCTTCAGCAGCCCGCTTATGAGCTTTTGCAGGAACACAGGCAGTTCGAGATCCGGCACTACCCACCAGCAGCTGCGGTCCGGATTGTCGAAAGCAACGGCCGGAGCGCGGCAACCCGAAGCGGCTTCAATGCCCTTTACAGCTACATCACCGGAAACAACGAAGACCGGCATCACTACGACATGACCGCGCCGGTTTTGCAGCGGGCGTGTGGTTCAAACAACGTATCTCCGCGATCAGGCGCGACAAGCGATCTGATGGATGGTGACTGGGAGATGTTTTTCTTTATGCCTGACGGTGTCGACGCAGCCTCCGCAACAGAGCCGGTCAATACACGCATTGAAGCAACGACGCTTGGCGAACGAAAGGTAGCGGTTCGCAGTTTCTCCGGCCGCTGGTCGGATGAGAATTTCGCGGATGAGGCGATGCATTTGCTTGCCAGTCTCACAGAGAACGGTTTTACAACAACCGGCCCGGTCTCCTTCGCATTTTATGATGCACCGTCTGTGCTCCCGGCCAATAGATATAACGAGGTTCAAATTGAGGTCGAGTAACGCTGAACAAGACAGGCTGCCAATCAAAAGCAAGTCTTCAACTCGACGCAAAAAGCTGACGGATCCCTCCCAGCTGTCTGAAGAGCATGCAAGTGAGGTGATCGAGATGGCCCTTTCCGATCACCTCAGTTTTGCCGAGATTGAACTGGAATACGGGCTCTATGAACCACAAGTCAAAGCGCTGATGCGGGATCGCTTGAAACCCTCCAGCTACCGGGCCTGGCGCAAGCGGGTCCGCAAGTTCTCCGACCGGCGCGCGCATTACAAATGACGTTGCGTAGGAAGAGCTGCTGGCAACTCACAAACCATGCGCGCCGTACTTCAGCAGGACCGGTACAACGAGCTCTTCTTCATCTATCAGATGGCGATCAAGCTTTCCGGAAAGACGCACAACTGTTTCATGGAAAACAGAGACAGCGTTTGTTTCTTCATTCGTCTGAGACAAGACGGCGTTGGCCTGATCAACGAAACCCTGCAAACAGGCGTCCAGCAAATGGTGATCGGAGTCCAGCAACTCAAAGCCTTGAGCGAGCCGACGGTCTTTAGACACAAGCACTGGAAAATAGTGGTGATCTTCGATCGTGTGGTGCCCATGCAACTCAGAAACCAGCAGGGATCCGTATTGGGCAAGGTTTGATGCAAAGACCTCTGGCGCAATCACTTTGTCTAGCCGATGCTCGCACAGGGAATTCAGGCGCGCGAGAAGATCGCGAAACATCATGTGCCGTTCGAGCCAGAACTGGATCAGACCGTTGTAGCCAGCATCTTGCGACCATCCGGTGCGTGGATAGTCCTCCAAAAGCACGCGCAAGGCGTCCGGAAGCGCGGTTCGATAGTTCAATGAGAGCTTTTCGTCCATAAGACTTCGCAGGAAAAGGCACCCAACACTGCCGTTTAAGCTTTCTGTCGGGGGCAATGGTTCAAAAAAGTATTGGCGCAGTCGGGATATAGCGCTGTGGCGCCGCATTCAAAGGGCTTCACGTGTTTCGGCATACCTCACGTGCAGTCACACTAGCGCAAACCCACACGAGATTGCCATGGAGCCCACCTGTTCTATCTGACGTTTGGTCAGCGGCGGAGGCCGCAGAGCACGTTAACGACTCGATACAAGGTGGGATTTGATATGCGTTTCACGATACCGCTTCTGGCTGCGATAATGCTGACCGGTCCAGCCCTAGCCGAAGATGTTGCCTATGATGTCTCCGGAGAAGCCTTCACCGGATACTTTGCCAAGGCTGAAGACCCGAAAGGCCTTGTTCTGATCGTTCATGACTGGGACGGCATGACCGATTACGAACGCAAACGGGCGGATATGCTCGCAGACATGGGGTACAACGCCTTCGCCCTTGATATGTTCGGCAATGACACACCAACCGAAACAGTTGACCATCGTCGGGCTGCGACCGGTGCCCTCTATCAGGACCGCGATCGCATGAGGTCCCTTATCCAAGCAGGTGTTGATCAGGCGAAACAACTGGCAGGTGACACCCAAATGGTGGTTATGGGGTACTGCTTTGGTGGTGCGGTCGCCCTTGAAATGGCCCGCAGCGACATGTCCGGCATGGCGACCGGCTATGCCAGCTTTCATGGCGGACTGTCCACACCCGAAGGTCAATCCTGGACCGGCAACGAACCACCGCTGTTGGTTTTGCACGGTGGCGCCGACACATCAATCACGCTGGATGATGTTGCAACGCTCGCCAAAGAGCTGGAAACCGTCGGCACGCCATACTCCATAGAAGTATACTCTGGCGCGCCCCATGCCTTCACAGTCTTCGGCTCGAACCGTTACCAGGAACGGGCTGACACCGCGAGCTGGGATGCCTTCTCGACCTTCTTGAGCGAACAGCTCTGAGGGCGTCATTTTACTCCTGCGCGGCCACCAAACCGCGCAGTCCCGGACGACGGCTCGATCCGAGTAAACATTCCAAAAGCGGTGCTGCACGCGGCTTCGGCGGGAAGCCCATCGCAAATAATTGCCCGTCCACCTCTGAGGGCAAACCAGAGACGACAAAGAAAGTGCTTATGCGAAGTTTGACGTGCCTGTTTCTTATGCTCGCTTTCGCTGGCAACGCGAATGCTGAAGAGATGGTCAATATCGGCAGCTTTGAAATAGACAGGACCGAGGTCACAATCGGCGCCTTCCGCGAGTTCATTGATGCCACAAACACAACGACCTCGGCGGAAATCGCGGGCGGCGGGGAAGTGTATGAATCCGGCTGGGTTCAAAAACCTGGCTGGACATGGCGAACGCCCTTCGGACTTCCCGCGTTGGACACGGAGCCCGCCGTGCACGTGACCTTCGAGGAGGCATCAGCTTATTGCGCCTGGCGCGGAAAACGTCTTCCGACTGATGCGGAGTGGGTCGAAGCCGCCTACACGGAGCGCCGGATCTCACCGCCCGCGCCCTTCGAACCGGGTGTGACATACCCCTACCCGACCGGAAAGAGCCCAGAAGGCGCCAACTGTCTTGAGGGTTGCGGCGCCTCACCAGCTATTGACGTCAGTGCTGTATTGCGCCGTGGCACCGGCCATACTCCAGCCGGAACAACACGGCCCGGTGTCAACGGTCTCTTCGATATGGGCGCGAACGTCTGGGAGTGGACCGACAATGGCGCGGGCGGTCAAAAAACCACGCGCGGTGGCTCCTGGTGGTATGGGCCGCGGCAAATGCATCGGGATCACATCGCAACAAAACCAGCTGGCACAGCGGTGGTCTATATCGGCTTTCGCTGTGCCCGGTCTTTGTAGGCGGAGTGCGCTGCCAGTGTCTTTGTCAAAAGAAAACCCAAATTGCCTCCAATCAAGAACCTCCATGACGAAAGGAACAAAATGCGTCGGCTCTTGATTTGGAGTGCCTGTTTTATCCTGTTCAATTTGGCGCTGGGGCTGACCGCCTATCTGTCGGGCGTCCGGTCACAGGACACCCACTGGAGCACTGCCAACCGGGAGCCCATTGGCATTGCGCCAGATCCGCGGACGGAACAGCAGGCGATCGTTCAGGTTTATGCGGCGCGGGCGTTCAGCTGGCGCGGCTATTTTGGTGTCCACAGCTGGATATCCGTGAAACCGGCGAATGCCGATCATTTTACCACTTATGAAGTCACGGGGTGGCGGGTCCGCTACGGCGGCAACGCCGTCCGGGCCTCCCGGCGTGCACCGGACAGCCGATGGTTTGGCTCCGAACCAGAGCTTCTGGCAGAACTGCGCGGCGAACCGGCAAACGAGGCGATTGTACGCCTGCAAACTGCCATTGACGCCTACGAATTCAACAGCATCTACACAGTCTGGCCCGGCCCAAACTCCAATACATTTGTCGCCCATCTTGGCAGAGTGCTCCCTGAATTGCGGCTGGACCTGCCCCCTACCGCTGTTGGCAAGGACTACCTAGCCTCCGGTTTGTGGGCCTCAGCACCGAGTGGCACCGGCTACCAACTGTCCTTGATGGGGCTCTTTGGGGTTTTGGTTGCCTGGGAAGAAGGATTGGAGCTCAATATCTTGGGCCTCACCTACGGCATTGATCTCAAAGATTTTTCTCTGAAATTGCCAATGATCGGACGCATCGGTTTTTCGCCCGGAAATACGCCTTCGGCCTGAAGATCGCTGGGCGAAGGGCAGAGCAACTGCCCTGATCAGCGATGCCCCAACCAATCTTTGATCGGCACGCCTCTCCTTACAAAAATCGTTCCTGCGGTGTTTGGCCACGCTTGCCGGTTGACCTTCCTCGCCGATTTTTATCCGCAGGCATGAGTGCTCAAAAACGCTCAACGAACAGGATTTGGAGGTCTGATGGCGAACATATTGGTGATCGGCGCCAGCCGGGGCATTGGCAAAGCAGTCTGTCTAGCAGTTGCGGAAAAAGGGCACGCCGTGCGCGCAATGTCTCGCAGTGGAACAACTCCGATCGGTAATACCGGCGCGATTGAAGCAATCCAAGGCAATGCGTTGGATCGCGGCGACATCGATCGCGCACTCGGCGGTATCGACACAGTGGTCCTGACTTTAGGCGTTCCGGCTTCCCTGGACATGATCACAGGCCCCGTAACCTTGTTTTCGAAGGCCACCCAGGTGCTGCTTCCGGCGATGGTGAATGCCAACATCAACCGTCTCATAGCCGTGACGGGATTTGGGGCCGGTGATAGCCGCTCAGCCATCAATCCGCTGCAGCGCCTCCCGTTCAAGGCGCTTCTCGGACGCGCATATGCGGATAAAACCACGCAGGAAGCGATGATCTCGGAAAGCGGGCTTGATTATCTGATTGTTCGGCCGGGCGTTCTGACAAATCAACCCAAATCCGGGCGGTACAAGGTTCTGGAAGACCCGAAAAAATGGCGCAATGGCATCATTGCGCGCGCGGACGTAGCCGATTTCATCGCGAGCCGGCTGTCAGACGAACCGCTTGGCTGCAAAAAACCGGTCTTGATCCGCTGGCCTTTGTGATCTCTTGACCCAGCTCTCATCTCATCAGGCGATGGATAGCCGGTTGGATCTCAGGACATAAGAAAACCTGTCCAGCTCTGAAAAAACCGAAAATCACATCAAAAATTCCAACATCTGAAAATCCATATCAAAAATGAGTGCGTAACAAACTTAGATCCCGATCTTGGATCTTGTCTCAACGCAAGGCCTGCTGCGCTCCCCCTGCAGCATATTGCGTTCTCCTCCTGCTGACCCGCCAACGCCAGTTGGTGGGTCTTTTTTTGAACTGAAGGTACGACCATATCAGAAACGCGGTCCCGAAGGGTGCGCGAACTTCAGAATTCCGAGGCCAGTAGTCGACGCGAAAAACGGGGTGAATACCAAAAACAAAAAAGCCGACCCAAGGGCCGGCTTCTTTATGAACTCAATCACTTGGTAGTGTGATTGATGGTGCGGTCGAGAAGACTCGAACTTCCACGGGGGTTAGCCCACAGCGACCTCAACGCTGCGCGTCTACCAATTCCGCCACGACCGCTTAGTCAATTTTCTCGGCGCTGATCGCGTCGAGGCGCTCCATGTAGCAAAAGGTTTTGGGAGGCGCAAGAGCCGAGCTTGCAATAATTCACAGGCGCCTAACTTTTTTAAAAGCGCCGGATTAAAGCGGTCCTTCTGTGCGCATCGGGCGGGTCTCCGGCGGCCGCATCAGGACTTCCGTGATCGAAATGCCGATGCGTTCACCGAGCAGCACCACCTGCCCTTTTGCCACAAGCGTGTTGTTGGCGTAGATCTTGACGTCGTCATCTTCATCCACATCAAGATCGATCACCGCTCCGCGGCCCATGCGCAGCAGCTGGTGCACGGGCATATGGTTTTCGCCGAGCACGACTGAGATATCGACATTGATTTCATCAAAGGTGGCCATAACACGCCTTAGTCCTTAAATAGGGCGAACACCCGCCAGCGCTGATCCTACCACGGGATCGGCAGCCTGCTCAAAAAACAAAGAAGTGTCATCCACATGTCACCTGACCTCCGCGACGCCCTGAACTTCAGTTTTCTGCCGGAAACCGGCTCGGCACCCGTCGAATGGCGCATCTCTGACGACCTGGTCGACTATGAAGCCGCTTCGAGGGAAATGGACGAACGGGTCCAGCGAATCATCGAAGGCGAGGCAAATGAGCAGGTCTGGCTTTTGGAGCATCCGCCGATTTATACCGCCGGTCCCAGAGCCGACGACCAGGACCTGATCGCACCGGACCGCTTTCCGGTCTACCGCACGGGTCGCGGTGGCCAGCACACCTATCACGGCCCGGGCCAGCGTGTCGCTTACGTCATGCTGGACCTCAAACGCCGCAAACAGGATGTGCGCGGCTTTGTGTCAGCGCTAGAAGCCTGGCTCATCAACACGCTCTGGCACTATCACATTCGCGGCGAACGCCGGGAAGACCGTGTCGGCGTCTGGGTGCGCCGGCCGGATCGCGGCACAAGCGTTGAAGACAAGATTGCCGCGATCGGAATTCGCATGCGCAAATGGGTGACATTTCACGGCATTAGCTTCAACGTGGAACCAGAGCTGGACCATTTCTCCGGGATCGTCCCCTGCGGCGTCAGCGAACACGGTGTCACGAGCCTGGTGGATTTGGGCATCCCGGTGACAATGGCGGAGAACGACAGTGTGCTCAGGGCCGAGTTTGAGAAAATTTTTGGTCCAACGACATCTGCTTAAGTGCCCGGCGATTTCGCTGAGGACTGCTCATATACCAAACGAATTGAAACTGAAAACAAAATCATCACAAATACATTGTCATTAATAACAATAATACTTTGAGTTACCTCAGATAGATGACGCCATTACGCGTCACAGACATCGAAATTTAGTCTTTATTTATCGAAAACAGGCAGTGTCCGACCAATTCAACACATCTGGGACATCGGTTGTGACACAAGCGTCCACAAAACATGCTGCCAAGAGCATCATCACCAAGATCCTGCTGGCTGCTGCCGCAGTGATCATCGCCATCTTTGCAGGCTTCGGCCTTTTCAACGACACCTTGCAACGCTCTGCGAAGTCGGAGGAGATCCGGGACTACATGACCGGGGTCGGTTTTGCGGAAGCCAACTCAGTCCGCAACTGGTTCCAGGCCCGTTTGATGCTGATTACCTCCACAGCGGAAGGCGTTGCCCGGCAGGAGAGCCTCGGCGCTGAGTTCTTTGATTTGCCGACCCTGACGTCCAACTTCGATGGCACCTATTTCGGCGCACAGGAAGACGGTGCATTCACAATCTGGCCGGAAACCAACTTGCCGGAGGGCTATGACCCGCGCGTCCGCCCTTGGTACAAGGACGCTGTTGCGGAAAACGGCCCGACGATCACCGCGCCTTATCAGGATGCCTCCAGCGATCGTTTGATTGTGACGGCGGCAACGCCTGTGAAATCGGGTGGCGCCTTGTCGGGAGTGGTCGGCGGTGACTTCGATATTACCGAGATCGCAAAAATGCTCTCAGAGTCCGATCTTGGCGGAAACGGCTATGTGTTTGTGACCGACTCGCAAGGGACAATCCTTATACATCCTGAGAATGAGCTGGTATCCAAACCACTCTCAGACTTGTTTCCGAACGACCCTGTTTCTGTCTCCAGCGATACACAGTATGCGTCGACGCAGTTCGGCGATCGCATCATCCAGTTTGTTCCAATCGAAGGCCTGCCGGTTGATTGGCAGATTGGCCTGTCCCTTAACCGGGATGCGGCCTATGCCAGCTTGGCGAGCCTTCGCAATTCGGCATTCATTGCCACAGCAATCGCAACGGTCCTGATGCTGGTGATCCTTGGATCACTCTTCCAGACGTTGCTCGCGCGGCCTTTGGCATCGGTCACACGGGCCATGAGCGAGATCGCCGGCGGCGATCTTGATTTCCCGGTTCCGGGCGTAGAACGCAAGGACGAAATCGGTTCGATCGCCAATGCTGTGGAGGTCTTCAAGACAAATGGCAAGGCCCAGCAGCAACTGGAAGCGGAACAGGCATCCGAGCAGCTGGCCAAGCAAAACCGCGCAGAAACCGTCGATCGCCTCCTGAACGACTTCAACCACGAAATCCGCGGTGTATTGGAAACCGTTGCCCATGCAACGGGCGAGCTGGAAGGCACGGCCCGTGAACTGGCGGAAACGTCCGAGAAGAGCTCCAACGATGCTGCCTCAGCCGCCAAGACAACGGGCGACACCGCCGCGAACGTCCGCTCGGTTGCAGCTGCTTCCGAAGAGTTGACCTCGTCGATTGCAGAAATTGCCCGCCGGGTTGAAGACCAGGCGAGCATTGCCGGCAAGGCCTCGACAGCTGCAGCCAATACCGATGAGACGGTTCAAAGCCTTGTCGCAACCACGGACCGGATCAGCCAGATTGTCAGCCTGATCAACGACATTGCGGCACAGACCAACCTCCTGGCCTTGAACGCGACGATTGAAGCTGCACGCGCCGGAGAAGCCGGTAAGGGCTTCGCTGTCGTGGCATCCGAAGTGAAATCGCTTGCGAACCAGACAGCGCAGGCGACCGAGGAAATCGCCACACAGATCCAGGCCATGCAGTCTGTGTCCGATCAGACAGCAACGGCGATCAAGGACATTGCCAGCGTCATCGGTGAAATGACCGAGATCTCACAAGACATCTCGGTCTCCGTCGAGCAGCAAAGCATGGCAACAACGGAGATCTCGCGGAACGTCAACGAAGTGTCATCCGGCACGGATGCAATTTCAGAGACCATGTCGCAGGTCTCCAGCGGCGCGCAATCGACCGGACGCAATGCGACCGATGTCTTGTCCACTGCCGAAGCCTTGATGGCGCAATCGAAGACCCTGAGCTCGAAAGTCGACCAGTTCTTCGACGGCATCCGCGCGGCCTAACTCGCCTGTGCACAAACAATCTCCGCACGGCTCATCGTAGCCGTGCGGAGATTGGCGAGATCCGCTGCGTCATCTCTTGTCCCGTCTTGCTTGACCGCTCCGTCGACTTGATCTGATTGCCACCGGCAATATATCTATAAGTTGCAAGGACCAATGCTGACCCGGTGTCACGCTGGACCATTCCGACGAAGGCATTGGATAATGGGATTTTTCAAGCAACTGTTGGTGCTGTGTGTACTGGCTGGGCTCGCCGGCGGCGGTTACTGGTACTACGAAACCCACATGACGATCGCGGCCGAGGGCTCTGGTGAACGCAGCCAACGTGGTGCCAGAACGGTCAAGGTTGAGGCGGTTCCTGCCAAGGAAACAGAACTCCCCGTCTTTGCCGAAGCGGTCGGTACGACACGCGCCTTGCGGGCTGTCGATATCGTGCCGCTGGCAGAGGGACGCATTGTCGAGATCGACATCAAGTCCGGCCAAGAAGTCATGGCGGGCACCGTTCTTGCGCGGCTGGATGATGAGATTGAACGGGCAACGCTGGCAGAAGCCAAGGCGCGTGTGAATGAACGCCGCCTCGCCATGGAACGCGCAGAAGCGCTGCGCCAAACCAACACCATCAGTCAGGCAAACCTGGAACAATTGCGCTCCGAACTTGCCATCGCCAATGCTGAGCTCGACCGGGCACAGCGCCGCTTGGCGGACCGCACCATCCGGGCACCATTCACTGGGGTTTTGGGCATCAGTTCGATTGATCTTGGAGCCCGGGTGGAAACCTCCACAGTACTCACTCATCTGGATGATCTGGCCGAGGTCGAAATCGAATTCCGCTTACCGGAAACAGTCTACGGTCAAATCGTGCAAGGCCAGCCGGTCACCGCCACCAGCGCAGCATTTCCTGGCCGCTCGTTTACCGGAAACGTTGCTGCGATCGACAGCCGTGTCGATCAAGCCTCTCGGTCCTTCCGCGTCCGGGCCCGCCTGCCCAACCCGGATCGGGTCTTGCCGGTCGGAATGTTCATGCGGCTCGAGATCGAATTGAGCATCCGCCAAGCGATTGTCGTACCAGAAGAAGCGCTCCAGGTCGAAGGCGGGACCATCTTCCTGTTTGTCGCAGATGGGGACACGGCTGACCGGCGCAATGTCACGACCGGCCTGCGCCGCAGCGGCTTGGTTCAAATCTCAGAGGGTGTGGAAACCGGCGAAAGCGTTATTTACCGCGGGATTCAATCGCTGCGCGATGGCAGCAAGATCGAGGTGATCGAAGGGCAGCCCGAAGCCCAGGATGATGCCTCCGGAACGCCGGAAACGGCTGCGAAGGCGCAACCGCGTCAACGGAGCTGACGGTCCATGTTGTCCGATCTTGCCATCCGCCGCCCGGTTTTGGCCGCCGTTGCCAGTCTTCTGATCATCGTGTTCGGGATTGGTGTCCTGACCTCGATCCCGGTCCGCGAACTTCCGGACATCGACACGGCGGTCGTCACAGTCACGACAACTTATCGCGGTGCGGCTCCGGAAGTCATCGACACGGACCTTACGGAGATCATTGAGGGCTCCGTGGCTGGTGTGGCCGGGGTCAAGACGATCAGCTCGAGCAGCCGCCGTGGCCGCAGCCGGGTTGTCGTGGAGTTTGAAGTCGGCAACGACATTGATGCGGCGGCAAACGATGTGCGCGATGCTGTTTCCCGTGTCCGGGCAGATCTTCCGGCCGATGCGGACGAACCGCAGGTGGTCAAGAACGACGCGGATTCTGACCCCGTCATGCGCCTTGCCGTCACCTCCGACAGGTTGAGTGCCGCTGAGATCACCGACTATGTCGACCGATATGTGATCGACAGGTTGGCGACCGTCCCGGGCGTTGCATCGATTGACACCTATGGCGGCAGGCCAAAAGCCGTGCGGGTCTGGCTGGACCGCCGCGCCATGGCCGCCCGAAATCTCACGGTTGTCGACATTGAACGTGCGCTCCAGCGCGCCAACCTCGAATTGCCGGCCGGCGAACTGGAGTCGGATGCACGCCAATTGTCGGTGCGCCTCAACAGCCGGCTGCCGACCGTTGATGCATTTTCAAATGTCGTGATTGAGCGGGTCGGAGGTTATCCGATTCGGCTTCGGGATGTTGCGACGGTTGTTGCCGGCGTCGCGCAGGACGACACGATTGTCCGGAACAACGGCAAGACCGCTGTCGGATTGGCGGTCATCCGGCAAAGCCAATCAAACACGCTTGCCATTTCAGAAGCCGTCCGTGAAGAAATCGATGCGCTTCAGCCAAACCTGCCGGCCGACATGCAGATCGAAGTCGGCTCGGACGATGCCATTTTCGTGGGAGCTTCAATCCGGGAAGTGGTGATTGCTCTGGGCGTGTCACTCGGGCTTGTTGTCCTGGTCATCCTGTTGTTCCTGCGATCCCTGCGCGCAACATTGATACCGGCAATCACGATCCCGATCGCTTTGATCGGAACCTTTGCGGCGATCTCCGCACTCGGGTTCTCGGTCAACGTTCTGACCCTTCTCGCCCTCCTTCTTGCCATCGGCTTGGTGGTTGATGACGCGATTGTCGTTCTGGAAAATATCCAGCGGCGTATCGACCTCGGCGAGAGCCCATTGATGGCAAGCTTCCTAGGCACCCGCCAGGTTACATTTGCCGTCCTTGCAACATCCATGACACTGATTGCCGTGTTCGTCCCCCTCTCCTTCCTGCAAGGCCAGGTCGGTCGGCTCTTTGTCGAGTTCGGGTTCGTCATGGCGAGCGCGGTGGTTATATCGACCTTTGTTGCGCTGACCGCTTGCCCCGCGCTGGCATCCCGTATTCTGACCAGATCCAAAACACCTCAGGCCGGATCCAATGAAGATACGCCCGCCGAGACTCTGATCCTTCGGTGGTTTCGGAAAGTGGTCACGCTTGCGGTCCGAATGCCGCTCGTCATCCTGGCGATTGCAGGCAGCATCGCCGCACTCGGCTTTGTCGTCTATGAACAGCTGCCGCGCGAACTGACCCCGAGTGAGGATCGCGGAATTGTTTTTGTGCCCCTGTCGGCCCCACAAGGCAGCACGGTGGGATTCACCGATCAGGCCTCCCGCCAGGTCGAAGGCATTGCTGAGCCACTCGTTGCTTCCGGCGATATCGAAACGGTCTTCACCTACACCGGCACCTGGGGCCGCCAGAACCGGGCCTTTGTTGTCCTGCGCCTCGCTGACTGGGAAGACCGGGAAAAAACCCACCGCGATGTCGTTCGGGCCATGATCCCGAGCATGGGCCAGATTACTGCGGCTCGCGGCTTTCCTATTACCCCGGCCGGCCTTGGCTTGCGCGGCAGCCGGACACCGCTGCGCATCGTTGTCAGTGGTCCTGACTTTGAAAGCGTGAAGGTGTGGGCCGCGCAGCTCCTGGAGCGCGGTCAGGAAAACCCGAACCTCCGCAATCTGGAAATGGACTACGAGGAAAACCAGCCGCAGCTCGACATTTCCGTCGACCGTGAACGCGCTGATGACCTTGGAATTTCCGTAGAGACGATTGCAACGACACTGCAAACGCTGCTGGCCTCTCGCGAAGTAACCACCTATCTGGAACGCGGCCGAGAGTATCCGGTCCTCGTTCAAGCTGCGGCCAATGATCGGGCCTCTCCAACGGATATCGAGTTTATCTTCCTGCGCGCAGATGACGGCGACACGCTCGTCCCGCTCAGCGCTCTTGTGTCGCTCGATGTCAACGCTGCGGCTGCAGAACTGCGCCGCTACGACCGTTTGCCGTCCATCACGATCGAAGGCTCCATTGCGGAAGGGTATTCGCTTGGCGATGCCATCGAATACATGGAGGGTGCTGCAGCCGAGATCCTGCCCGCAGAGGCCAGGATCAGCCTTGCCGGTCAGTCGCAACAGTTCCGCGAAACATCGAGCGGTGCTGGTTTCACCTTTGCGCTGGCGCTCCTAATTGTATTTCTGGTCCTCGCCGCCCAATTCGAGAGCTTTGTCCACCCGTTCGTGATCATGCTGACCGTGCCGCTTGGCGTTGCGGGCGCCGTCTTTTCGCTGGCAGCGGCCGGCTTGTCGCTCAACATTTACAGCCAGATCGGCATCATATTGCTTGTCGGGCTAATGGCGAAAAACGGCATTCTGATCGTCGAATTCGCAAATCAGCTTAGGGACGAAGGCAAGGACGTCACGCAAGCCGTTATTGATTCAACGGTCCTGCGCCTCCGGCCAATCGTCATGACAGTCGTCTCCACCGTATTGGGGGCAATGCCGCTGGTGCTGGCGAGCGGTGCAGGTGCCGAGAGCCGCATTGCAATTGGAACCGTGATTGTCGGCGGGTTACTCCTGTCCGGTATCCTGACGCTGTTCCTGACGCCTGTGCTCTACAGCTTGCTCGCACGTTTCACCGAACCACGTTCCGCGATCGAGCGGCGGCTGAACACGGAACTCGGCAAACGCGGCCCCACGGCAGGAGCCGAAACCCCGCCTGCGGAGTAGTCCAAACGGATTTCAGATTTAACCCGCTGTTGCTTCAGTTTGGGCGGGCGCAGGCAATGACTGGACAAAACTTTCCAGTTTAGCCTTGCCGCCGGGAGACCAGCCGAGTCTCACCAATTTTGCGACATCCATCACGCCCACGGGTCCCGGCGCGCGGATCGGCAGGTGCCACTCAAGGCTGAATGTTTCCTTGTAGATCTTCAAAAGGTCCTGAAGATCGAGCAGCATGTCTGACGCATTGAACACATCAAAGACGGCCTCGCTGTCGCCGCGCGTTTCCAAAAGCAGCGCAACCGCATCTGCCAGATCTTCGCCGTGAACTTCCGTGCCGACCCGAGGGATCACGGCATCGCCCTTGGCGAAGTCATCCAGCACCTTGGTCCATTTGTGTGTTTCCAGGCCCGGAGGGCATCCATAAACGCCGGTGGCCCTGATGACAGTGCCCTTGAAGCTGGCATCGCTCAGCACCTCAAGAGCCAGCTCACCGGCATATTTGACCTTGCCGTAAAAGCTGTCCGGGTCGACAGGCGCCTCTTCCGTCAAAACGCCCCATTCGCCCGCACCGGCATAGACCGCGCGGCTGGAGAGGAACACACACTGAGCGACACCAGCAGCCTTTGCTGCCTGGAACAACGCCTGCGTTCCTTCGACGTTCCGGTCAATGAACCCATGGGGGTCATCCCCCTCCCCATCCCGGTACTTTCCCGGCACATGGGACAAGGCACAGTGGATCAGCGCATCGGCTGCGGGGAGTTCAAACGCCCGATCATCCAGCCCCCATTTGACATATCTGTCTGCCAGATTGTCGGACGGCGTGCGTCCGAGGCACGTGAGCTGGTGGCCATCCTGGCGCAAACGGCTGGCAATAAACCGGCCGAGTTGCCCCGTCGCTCCGGTGATAAGAATATGCATTGATCGACTTTTCTAATTCTGTGCGGGCGGTGACGGCAGATTGGCGAGTGTTTCACCGATATCCCGTCCCTCATAGAAGGCCTGCCACAGATCAATCAGGGGGCGCAAGAGATCTGACCGAGCGTGGTCCGTTTGCCACGGCTTTTCATACTGGTAGTGCAGAATGTGGATCTGATCCCAATCCCAGAGATCCGGCAGATTGAACCAAACATATTGCAGCATGTTGCAGAACACCGGCAGACCGTGCCAGTCGGGAAAATAGCTTTCCAGGAAGGTCTGGTCCGTGCGCCGCCAAAACGCCTCCGGGGCATCCAGCTGCTTGAGCATATCCGCATAGGTTGACGCATTCGGGCGGGCTGTGAAGACACCGCTGTTCATCCGGTGAAAATCGCCCAGCGCCTCATAGACATTCGGGGCGGCACAAAACTCCGGATAGCCAAACAGCTTGTCGCAGTTTTTCAAGACGAGTGCATCAGCATCAATGAAGACCACGCTGTCGTAATCCTCCAACTGCCACAGGCGCAGTTTGACAAAGTTGTCGAGCGGGGTATGAAACACTGGCTTGCCGCCCTTAGTGAACGGCGCCGCCTTGTGCAGCCGTCCCCGCTCGTGCCTCTCATTAAACGCGTCTGATGTCGGCAGGCGGTCACAGCGGCCAAGCCTTGGGGAGAATTCGCGGAGCGCTTCCAGATCGCCCGGATCGACACCCGGCGTATAGAGCACCACGACATCTGCCTTCGTGCCGCTGAGCCGCAAAGAACGCAGCAGCGCAATTGCACCGAGCACGTAATCAGCGTTGGTCACCAGCGTCACATAGGCGTGTCGACTATTAGCCGCTGTCTCAAAGACCGGATGATCGCTTGCCATTGGGACTTCAAGAAACAGATTTTAGACGCGGATGCTCCGGATCGCGTTCGATGTCCACCGCAATCTCCTTCGTCCAGGCAGAGACAGCCGGAACCCGGCTGCGGTCGATCCGGTATGAGAACGCCTTGGCGACATCGACGACTTCACTCAGTAAGCCGTCTTCCAGCTTGATCGGGTTGAGGCCCAGCTCAAGAAATTGGTCATTTTTGACCACCAGATCGTTTTCCGGCGCTTCCTTGCGCGGGTTCGGAAGGTAGGCGATTTTTGCGCCGGTCAGCTTGGAAATGAGCTCGGCCAGATCGCGCACGCGGTGGGTTTCGGTCATTTGGTTGAACACCATCACCCGATCACCGCGGTCCGGCGGGTTGTTCAGGGCAAGCTCGATGCAGCGAACCGAATCCTGAATGTGAATGAAGGCCCTCGTCTGGCCACCGGTGCCATGAACCGTCAGCGGATAGTCGATCGCCGCCTGGATCAGGAACCGGTTGAGGACGGTGCCATAGTCGCCATCATAGTCGAACCGGTTGATCAGCTGCTTGTGCTTGCGGGTCTGCTCTGTGTGCGTTCCCCAGACAATGCCCTGATGCAGGTCCGTGACCCTCAAGCCATCGTTCTTGGCGTAGAACTGGAACAGGAGCTGATCGAGACACTTGGTCATGTGATAGATCGAACCGGGATTGGCCGGATACAGAATTTCCTGGCTGGCTGTTGCGCCAGACAAGGTCTCTACGTCAACGCTCAGGTAACCCTCCGGAATCGCCGCACCAACATTGGAATACCCGTAAACGCCCATGGTGCCGAGGTGAATGAGATGGGCGTCAAGATCGAGCTCCACCATGGCATTGAGCAGGTGGTGCGTCGCATTGACGTTGTTAGTGACCGTGTAGTTTTTGTGCTGGTCCGATTTCATCGAATAAGGCGCAGCGCGCTGTTCGGCAAAATGAATGATCGCATCGGGGCGCTCTTCGGCGAGCCAAGCCTTGAAGACCTCGTAGTTCTCCGCAATGTCGATCAGATGGAAGCGGATCGTGTTGCCGGTTTCCTGTTTCCAGATCCGGGTGCGCTCCTGGATGGAATCCATCGGCGTCAGTGATTGAACACCCAGTTCGGCATCGATCCAGCGGCGGCTCAGGTTGTCGATGATGTGGACTTCGTGGCCCTTGTCGGACAAATGCAGGGACGTCGGCCAACCAACAAACCCATCGCCACCAAGAATTGCAATCTTCACCTGACCACTCCTGCATTCGTTCCGATGGACCTGTTCCACCGCCATGATTGTTTCACATGTGAGATCAGATGATTGCGATAATTCAATGACAGTTCAATGCATTATTTTGAAATTGATACACACGTAAAGAGATTGGACACTTCTTCCACATGCTAAACCGTTTCGCGGACTGTGAAACGTCCGGTAGCAGGTTCGACCGGCTCGAGATCAGATACAGACGTGACCCGGGCGAGCGCAGGGCCGCGCCAAAGGGCGTCCATCATGTCAACTACTGTGTCGGAGGGACCGGATATAACGGCCTCAACGGCACCATTCTTGAGGTTTCGCGCCCAGCCGGCGAGGTCCCGCGCGACTGCCTCCTCGGCGCACCAGGCCCGGTATCCGACGCCTTGCACCCTGCCCTCGATCAGGAGATGGACGGTCAAAGGATCCTGGGTCATCGGCACTTCCTTGTTCCAAAAGCGTTACCTTGGCTCAAAGCTTAGAGTATTGCGGATCGTTTCATACCTGCAATGGGGCTTCATGCAGCAATCCTTGCAGCATGAGGATGATATCTTGCACCAACCTATCCGTACGCCTTTGTGCACGACGATAAATGACCTACATCCAACCCAGCCCGCATTTTTTGAAAGAGGATCTCTTCGGCGTGACCACACAGAAAACACTCAACATCCGCGTGCCCAAAGATCCCTCTGAAGCGATCACGGCCATTGTTGCTTATGCGGGGATTGCAAAGAGGCTGCATGTGGAACTCAGCACGCATGCAGAAGCGATTGGACTGGATCTGGATCAGATCAAAACCGACCTCATCAATGAAGCCAAGAAGGCAGTTCCACATAGCGATTTCTCGGACCATGAGATCAGAAACTACAACATCATGTTCGAAGCCATCGATACGATCTTCAAGCCGATCGACTGATATGGGCTGTCTCTGAGGGCTCACGCGGTCTTTGGCGCGGCATTTCCCCGCCTCTGCTCATCGAGCATCACCAGGAGCGATGCCCCCACAATGACGAGAGCACCCGACCAAAACGCACCCGTTGGCGCAAAGCCGAAGGCAATGAAGCCAACAGCAATGTTGAGCGGCAGCTTGAGATGATCGAACGGCTGAACAAAGGTCGCGTCCGCCTTTTGATAGGCCAGCGTCAAAAGATAGTTCGCAAGAACGGTCAAGAGGCCGGCCCCAACGAGCAAGACAAGCGCCGAACCGCTCACGACGAGACCACCATCGGCGAAGGCCAGCACGGCATTCACGGGCGTCAGCAGGAGCAACAGATAAAGCGTGATGGAATCGGCCTCCTCCCGCTGTGTCAGCTTTTTTGTCACAAGCGACGTTCCTGCCCAAAACGCAGCAGCAGCGACAGGGAGCAAAGCGCCCCAGTTGAACGCCTGTGACCAGGGCTCGAGGATCACCATCCCACCTGAAAAGCCGGCAATGGTCGCGAGCCATCGCACCCAGCCAACCTGTTCCCCCAGAAAGATCCGGGCGCCAAGAATGACGAAAAACGGCGAGGTCATCACAAGGGCAATCGCCTGCCAGATTTCCACGCGCGCCAGACCGGCAACCCACAGCTGAATGCCAATGACGGCCAGGAAAGCCCGCAGGAGATGCAACCCGAGTTGCTGTGTTTTCAAGGCGGTGCGCCCGCGCCTGAGCACCCAGGGAAGCGCAAAGCCAAGTCCAAGCGCATATTGCCAGAAAGCTGCCGACGTTGACGGCACACCGAGCTGCATTGTCGATGCCTGCAGGGCGCCATTTACGAGCGCAAATGAGGCGCCTGCGCCGACCATGGCAAGCGCTGCCAGCACCGGCTGCGCCTGAAGTGAGGAGGATTTGGTGTCCATCGTCTTCAAGTCCGTTCCAGTTTTCATCCAGAACAGTCTCAATAAGACCAAAAAGCTGCACCGCTTGAGAAAAGCGGCCCAGCCAAGCTCTCTATCATCCGGACTGTAACCGTCGGCTCCGGCATCTCACCGGATCTGCTGACCCTTGGCATACACGAATTGCCAAGGCGCTCGCGGGCTCCAGGTTTCCCTGATACCGCCGGTGGGGACTTTCACCCCGCCCCGAGAACTGTTCCTGAAATCCGTATTTACCCGCCTCAACCGATCGGCGCAACGGCTGCGGGCCGGATAATTCAGTATGACTGAAAACAAAATCTGAGACGTTTCCATCAACCGCCACCTCAAGCCCTATCTCAAGTTGTTCCCGCAGCTCCAGCAGGCTTTGTCAAACGAATTCTAGAAATCATGGCAATGAAAGTGGCGGCGCGTGAAACCACAAAATATTTAGAACATCACTCGCCAATAAATTAATTCATCGTAAATAGAAATTCAGAAATAAATAGAAAAAAATGCATTCATTAATAAAAATAACCCTTATTAGCCCCTCAAAACAAACAAATTATGGAATTTATACATGAATTTTGCGAGAATAAACAATTTTGAAACCTTTAGAATTCCCACTGTCAGTATTCACAATAAGGGGCGAGTAGCAGAACATCGTCATGAGCGAAAAACCGTCGATGAGAACGAGATTTCTATGGGAAACAAGCGCGTCACTTTTGGCGTTTGTCGCCCTTGCAACTCTGTTTTCATCCATCGATTTATTTGAATGGCTTTATAAATTCTCACGCGCTCATGAAGACTACGAGTTGGATGACGTGTTTGCAGCGTTTATGGCGTTGCCTGCAATATTGCTGATCATCGTGGTCCGCCGGCTCGTTGACTTAAAGCGCGAAATGGCTTTGCGTGTGAATGCCCAAGAAACAGCGCGCCATCTTGCGTCGGTCGATCCATTGACCGGTCTGGCGAACAGGTTTCAATTTTTCATAGACATCAAACAGACACTCAGCGTTGGCCTTAGGAAAAAGGCCTGCTACGCACTGTTCCATATCGATCTGGACCGCTTTAAGCAGATCAACGACCGTTATGGTCCGGTAGTCGGTGATGGCGTTCTCAAGCAAGTTGCAAACCTCATTGAAGATCGGCTTGACGACCAAGACCTGCTTGCAAGAGTAAGCAGCGATGAGTTTTTGCTTCTTAAGCCATACAAGAGACGATCGGATGTCACAGATTTGGGACAATACCTTGTCTCATTGCTTGATCGGTCGTTCCAGTATCAAGGAGTTGAGCATTCCGTAACGGCTTCGATTGGCATCGCAATAAACGACGATTTTACGCCTCAGAACTATTTGAATTCCGAACGTCTGATGACCAGCGCAGACATTGCGATGTTCACGGCAAAATCCAATGGCCGGAACAGATGCGAGGTCTATCATCCGGCCATGCGGCAAAAATTCGAAGAGCAGACGATCCTGGGCGATGACCTGATCAGAGCATGTGAGCAAAAAGAGTTCGAAGCTTTTTTTCAACCACTTGTTGATGCGCAAACATTTGACGTCGTTGGCGCCGAGGCGCTCGTCAGATGGCGCCATCCAACAAGAGGTCTTCTTGCACCGGCAGAATTTCTGGACACAGCTGAGACCCTTGGCCTCATCAGCCAGATCGACCAAGCCATGCTGGAAGAAGCCATAAAGATCCGTCACAAGATTGAAGCCAGCGGTCTGGTCGCACCGCGAATATCCGTCAACATATCTGCAGACCGGCTGAAATCACCGCTGTTCTTGCACATGGTTCGCAACATAAATGTGGATCCGGCGTCACTAATCTTCGAAATCAGTGAAGCTGTCACCTTTGACACACTTGATGACATGTCCCGATACAACCTTGAAGCACTCGCTGAACAAGGTTTCGAAGTAGAGATTGATGACTTCGGGTCCGGACGTGCCTCCATCCTAAGTCTTCTTGAGATGGAACCGAAGCGCCTGAAAATCGACAGGAACCTTATCGCTCCCATTATTGTGTCTGAAGGCTCCCGCAAACTTGTAAAAAGCGTTGTCGATATGGCCACAGCTCTTGGTGTCGAAGTTGTTGCCGAGGGTGTCGAAACCCTCGAACACGCCAACATCCTTGCAGCACAAGGCTGCCGCCTTTTGCAGGGGTATTATTTTGCCACCCCCATGCCCTCTGATCATTTCATCCAGTTTCTGCATGAGAAATCTGGATCGAAACAGGCTACTTCGGAACTGAGCGCGTAAAGCCGCACAACGGACAAAAAACCCGCCGTGTTCGCGGCGGGTTCTGTGTGTTCAGCAACATTCACGTGGTGGATCAGGAGAACTCCATGATCACTGCGTCGACCGCGAGGCTGTCGCCCGGCTCGGCCTTGATGGCAGTCACGACACAGTCCCGCTCGGCACGAAGGACGTTCTCCATCTTCATGGCTTCAACGATGGCCAGCTGTTCGCCCGCTTTGACTTCTTGCCCTTCACTGACGGCGATGGATACGACCAGACCCGGCATAGGGCACAGCAGCATTTTCGATGTGTCCGGCGGGAGTTTTTCCGGCATCAACTCATCGAGTTCGGCAACACGTGGCGTCATGATCTTGGCTGTGACGGAATAGCCCTGCCAATCGAGGCGGTAGCCACCACGAACCGGACGGACCTGAACCGTGATGTCCTTGTCCCCGACGCGGCCGCTCCAAAGTGCAGCGCCTGGCGCCCAATCCGATTCCACATTGACAACTGGCCCGTCGCCAATCGCGACATCAAGCTCAATCGGCGTTCCCGGATAACCGGCGGCAAGACGAATGGGAACATAGGTCTTGTCGAGCTTGACCACCCAGTCTTCGCGGATCGCACCGGAGTGCGGCCGCAAACGGCCAGGAAGATGGTCGAGACGTTCGCGCTCAATCGCCGCCATGGACAACGACACCGCCGCCAAAACACCCCGCGCTTCGTCATCCGGCTCAGCTGGGAAAAAGCCGTCCGGGTATTCGTCTGCAATGAAACTGGTCGCCAGTTCACCGGACCGCCAACGCGGATGGTTCATCAACGCGGTGAGGAACGGCACGTTGTGCTGAATGCCGTCAACGTAGTACCCGTCCAGTGCCTTGCTCATGGCGTCAATCGCTTCTTCGCGGGTCGGGGCATGGGTGATCAGCTTGGAAATCATCGGGTCGTAGAACATGGAGATCTCCGACCCCTCGACCACACCGGTGTCATTCCGGATGGTCAGTCCATCGCTTTCCAGTTCCTCCGGCGGGACGTAGCGCACGAGCCGGCCAATTGAGGGCAGGAAGTTCCGGTAAGGATCCTCGGCATAGATCCGGCTTTCCACGGACCAGCCGTTCAGCTTCACGTCGTCCTGTGCGATTTCAAGCTTCTGGCCATAGGCAACGCGGATCATCTGCTCGACCAGATCGACCCCGGTGATCAACTCGGTAACCGGGTGCTCCACCTGAAGTCGGGTGTTCATTTCAAGGAAGAAGAAGCTCTTGTCCTGGCCAGCCACAAACTCAACGGTGCCCGCGCTGTCGTAGTCAACGGCTTTTGCCAAGGCGACCGCTTGTTCGCCCATGAGCCGGCGGGTGTCTTCATCCAGCAACGGCGACGGCGCTTCTTCAATAACCTTCTGGTTCCGGCGCTGGATCGAACACTCTCGCTCGCCCAGATAAATCGCGTTGCCGTGTTTGTCGCCAAGAACCTGAATTTCAATATGGCGCGGGTTCTCGATGAACTTTTCAATGAAGACGCGGTCATCGCCAAAGGAAGACGCGGCTTCTGATTTGGACCGGGTGTAGCCGTCACGTACTTCTTCGGCGTTCCAGGCGATCCGCATCCCCTTGCCGCCACCGCCGGCCGAAGCCTTGATCATCACCGGGTAGCCGATGTCCTCTGCGATCTCGACGGCTTGATCAGGTGATTCAATGACACCGAGATATCCTGGAACCGTGCTGACTTTCGCCTCGTTGGCAAACTTCTTGGATTCGATCTTGTCGCCCATCGCTTCAATGGCGCGCGGGTTCGGACCGATCCAAACGATATCTTCCTTTGCGAGCGCCTCCGGAAAGCTTGCCCGCTCAGACAAGAAGCCATAGCCGGGATGCACAGCTTCAGCACCAGTCTCCTTACAAGCCGCAATGATCTTGTCGGCAATCAGGTAGGATTCAGCCGCCGCTGCAGGACCGATGTGAACGGCCTCGTCAGCCATCTCCACGTGCAGTGCATTCCGATCGGCATCTGAATAGACCGCAACGGTTTTGATTCCCATCTTCCGTGCCGTCTTGATAACGCGGCACGCAATCTCACCCCGGTTGGCGATCAGTATTTTCGAGAACATGCAATTCCACCCAGCTGGATCTGTTTTCTGAGTTGTAGGCCGGTCCTCCCCTCCAGTGCAACTTATCCAAAGGGTGGTCAGACGATGTGAGAACCATCTTTCTACGGCCGTTCAGGCAAAACAATCGATAGATTTGGATCACTGTCTATTGCGGCAAGGCGCTGATTTTCCTTTTTCTTAACAAATATATTGCAAATTCTACCATGTATTTGGAGGAAGACGACGTGGCAAAAAAACTAATAACATCACTGATCATCGGCTTTGCCCTGACGAGTTCTGTTCAGGCAAAAACGATCGAGAAGTGGCATGCCGGAGAAGTCGACGGCTTCACCCGCTATTGGACCACAAACAACATCGGCGCGAGTTTCGTCGTTTGGTGCCATCCACAGCGTCCAGTCAACGGCACTTTGTTGCACGTCGTCATTGACGGCAAAACACCCACTCCAAACACACGCATGAAGCTGATCATCGACAACGAAATCATGGAAATTCCGGTCAACGAACAGGGATATATCGACACAGGATGCGCAACCTGCGCCGACACGTTCGAATATGTCTGGCATCGGCTCCGCGCCGCAACAGCCATTGCGGTGAAGTTCAAGGACGACAGCTACGCCGGTTTCTCGCTCAAAGGTGCGAAAGAAATATTACCGGCAAATGTCTGCCCGACTGACTGGCAAAAAAAGCAAGCGTCATGAGCAGCATCTCAGACAAGAGCGGCAAGTGTCATTTCAAGGCGTTTCTACTCAGCGGAATTAGCTAAAATTTAAGACAACCCTCGGTATTTTCAGCAGTGCATACATTGGGGCTCCAGATGTTCACTCGCCTGTTTCTAATTGCAATGTTTATCGGTCTTTCCGTCACGCCGAGCGTTTCGGGAACCGTGGGCAGTTGGCACAGTGAAAAAGTGAATGGCTATCAGCATTATTGGACCAAGAACAAGCTCGGTTCGCGGTTTTCAATTTGGTGCCCTGATAGCAAGAAGGCTGTGCTTCCACTGATCAGCATTGACATTAAAGGGCGTCTTCCGGTCCCGAGAACCTTGATCCGGGTCGAACTCGACCACCGCTTGATCAAATTTACTGCCGACAGAGACGGGTACATCCGCCCGGACTGCCCTGCCTGCGCCGACAACATGCGGTATTTCTGGCAGCTTCTTCGCAACTCAGCGCGCTTTGCCGTCCTGTTTGACGAGGATCGGCGGTATGCGGGCTTTTCAACCCGCGGCGTTGGCGAAGTGATCCCGCCAACGGTCTGTGAACCGGACCCGGGCCTTCAGGCCAACCACCAATAGGTCTTCATCCCGTAAAGCAAGACAATCCGTGTTGTCGGTCACATGTCCGGCGGCTTGATCGCGCTATACTCCTGCTTACCAGGCTTGCAAAGTGCGGTGCCTGAAACACGCTGGAGGTTCGTATGAAGCCGCATGCCCTACTAATCCCCGCCGCTGTTCTTTCGCTTCTGTCAGCCGCGAACGTTGCAGAAGCTCGGCCGGATCTACGTCAGATGACCTGTGCCCAGGCACAAAATATGGTGCTTCGAAACGGAGCGGTGGTCTTTACGACAGGCCAGTACACTTATTCCAGGTTCGTCGCGAACCTCAGATATTGTGAACGTGATAAAGCCCTAGCACCGCAGTATGGCACAACGCGCGATAATCCGCAGTGTTATGTTGCTTTTGAGTGTAAAGACCCGGATCTGCTGTTCATCGATTGAGACACCGCGGCCACGGTCAACTTTTGAAGAGATGACGGCAATAAAGTCAGCCTAAAAAACAAAACCCGCCAAGTTTTTTTCTCGGCGGGTTTGAGGCTAAACATCTTTCGCAATCAGAGCGGAATGTTGTCGTGCTTTTTCCAAGGCGTTTCGACCTTTTTGGCGCGCAGCAAAGCCAAGGCTTTCGAGACACGGCGGCGGGTCGAATGCGGACGGATCACATCATCGATGTATCCACGCTCCGCAGCGACGAACGGGTTTGCAAACCGGTTCTCGTAGTCTTGCGTGCGCTTCTGGATCTTTTCCGGATCCCCCAGTTCAGAGCGGTAGAGGATCTCAACAGCGCCCTTTGCACCCATCACGGCGATTTCCGCCGTCGGCCAGGCATAGTTGATGTCACCGCGAATGTGCTTGGAACTCATGACGTCATAGGCCCCGCCGTACGCTTTACGAGTGATGACCGTAACTTTTGGCACTGTCGCCTCGGTATAGGCAAACAGTAGCTTCGCGCCGTGCTTGATCAGACCGCCGTACTCTTGAGACGTGCCTGGCAAGAACCCCGGCACATCGACGAAGGTGACAATCGGAATATTGAAGCAATCGCAGAACCGCACAAAGCGGGCTGCCTTGCGGCTTGCATCTGAGTCCAGAACACCGGCCAGAACCATCGGCTGGTTCGCAATCACACCGACGGTGCGCCCTTCCATGCGGCCGAAACCGGTGATGATGTTGCCCGCAAAGTTCTCCTGAATCTCGTAGAAGTCCCCCTCATCGAGAGTCTTCAACACAAGCTCTTTCATGTCGTAAGGCTTGTTTGGATTGTCCGGGATAAAGGAGTCGAGGCTCATGTCGATCCGGTCCGGGTCATCGTAGTTTGTGACCTCGGGCAGCTCTGCCTGATTGTTCATCGGCAGGAAGTCGATAAGACGCCGCATCTCCAAAAGCGCCTCAACATCATTGTCGAATGCACCGTCGGCGATTGAGGATTTGGTTGTGTGCACCGACGCACCGCCGAGTTCTTCTGCGGTAACCGTTTCATTGGTCACCGTTTTCACGACATCCGGTCCGGTGACAAACATGTAGGAGGTGTCGCGAACCATAAAGATGAAGTCGGTCATTGCCGGCGAATACACGTCACCGCCCGCACAGGGGCCCATGATCAGGGAAATCTGCGGAATGACACCCGAAGCCTGAACATTGCGGGTGAACACCTCGCCATAACCGCCCAGCGCGGCAACCCCTTCCTGGATCCGCGCACCGCCCGCATCGAAAAGACCAATGATCGGTGCCCGGTTCTGCAGAGCCATGTCCTGCAGTTTGACCATCTTTTCGGCATGGGCTTCTGACAGGGACCCGCCGAAAACTGTGAAGTCCTTGGAGAACACGTAGATGGTTCGGCCGTTGACCGTGCCCCAGCCGGTGACCACGCCGTCGCCAGGAATGTGCTGCTCGTCCATGCCGAAATCGGTGCAGCGGTGCTGCTTGAACATGTCGAACTCTTCAAACGAACCTTCGTCCAAAAGGATTTCGATCCGCTCCCGAGCGGTCAGCTTGCCTTTGGAGTGCTGGGAATCGATGCGCCGCTGGCCGCCACCCATCTTGGCCGTTTCCCGCCGCTGCTCCAACTCCACCAGAACGTCTCTCATCTGGGTCTCCCAATGTCTTTGTCTTGCTTGGTCCTAGCATGCCCACCGAACCCGGCAAAGTCAGCACAAGGGAGAATGGCAGGTGCGATCTAGAAATCTGAATTCGGTGCGATTTGGTGAGCTATCCGCCTTCCTCCGCCCGAAGTCCTATCAATTTTGCCTAGAAATTAGGCAGAATACGCCGTTAAAATGACCTTGGGTTGTCAGATCCGGCCTGCCATCCTAGTCTTAATTAACAAAGCAAGCGGGGAGGCAATGTCAGACAGCTCTGGGTTTTTCAATGAGATGCTCGAACAGGACGGCAGTCCACGGGCCCCATATTCAAGAATCGCCAATTGGCTTCAAGACAAGCCGAACAGTTTTCTAACCAAGAAGAGCCGCGACGCGGAAACCATCTTCCGCCGCCTTGGGATTACCTTCGCGGTTTATGGTGCCGAAGAAGCCACTGAGCGGCTTATTCCCTTTGATCCCATCCCCAGGATCATCTCAGCTTCAGAGTGGCGCCGCCTGTCGGCCGGTATCGACCAGCGTGTTCGCGCCCTCAACGCCTTCCTACACGACATTTATCACCGCCAGGAAATTATCCGTGCCGGGCGCATTCCGGCGAACCTTATCCTGCAGAACGAGGCATTCTTGCCGGAAATGGCCGGGTTCACCCCGGCGCGAAAGGTCTATTCCCACATCATCGGGACAGATCTGGTCCGGGTTTCTGAGAACGAGTTTTATGTGTTGGAAGACAACACGCGGACCCCGTCCGGTGTCTCTTACATGATGGAGAACCGGGAAACGATGATGCGTCTTTTCCCGGAGTTGTTCCAAACGCACAATGTGGCCCCCGTCGAACGTTATCCGGAAAACTTGCGCCAGACGCTCGAAAGCGTCGCGCCGGATCCGGCGAAATCAGAACAGACCATCGTCGTCCTGACACCTGGTATCTACAACTCCGCCTATTTTGAGCACGCCTTCCTCGCCGACAGTATGGGCGTGGAGCTGGTTGAAGGCCGCGATCTGTTTGTCGATGCCGGCAAGGTCTTCATGCGCACCACCCGGGCGCCAAAACAGGTCGACGTGATTTACCGCCGGATCGACGATGCGTTCCTCGACCCACTCACTTTCAATCCGGACAGCATGCTGGGCGTGCCCGGACTGTTTGATGCATATCGAGCCGGTAATGTGACGATCTGCAATGCGCCGGGCACAGGAATTGCCGATGACAAGGCGATTTACGCGTATGTGCCGGACATCATTGAGTTCTACACCGGTCAAAAACCGATCCTCAACAATGTGCCCACGTGGAACTGTTCGCGGGAAGATGATCTTGCGTATGTGCTCGACAATCTCGCCGACATCGTTGTGAAGGAGGTTCACGGATCTGGTGGATACGGCATGTTGATCGGTCCAACAGCCTCAAAACGGGAGATCGCAGAGTTCAGGAAAATCCTGCAGAACAACCCCTCCAACTACATCGCTCAGCCGACGCTCGCCTTGTCGGCCTGTCCAACCCATGTTGCCTCCGGCATCGCGCCCCGCCACGTGGATTTGCGCCCCTTCGTCCTCATCGGTGATCAAGTGCGGATCACACCTGGCGGCTTGACCCGCGTTGCGCTGAAGAAAGGCTCCCTGGTGGTCAACTCCAGCCAGGGCGGCGGCACAAAAGATACTTGGGTACTGGAGGACTGAGACGACATGCTAGGAAGAACCGCCGCCTCCTTGTTCTGGATGTCGCGCTATCAGGAGCGCGCCCAAAACATCACCCGACTGATGGAAGTCGCTTATCGTGGGGCTATCATGGCTTACGATGGGCAAGCCGAAGGCCACCATTGGCAATTCGCTCTGGCCTGTTCTGGCGCTGAGACTGGCTACCACGAAAAACATGACGAGCTGCACTCGCGGCACGTCACGAACTACATGGTCTTTTCAAAAGACAACCCGATCAGCATCCGCAATTGCCTGGAGTTATCGCGCAACAACGCCCGTGCGGTGCGCACAGGCATCACCGCCGAGCTTTGGGAAGCCATCAATACGACCTGGATTGAGTTTTGCGACACCAGCCCGCAATCAGTCACCCAGGAAAAACTTCCGGACTTTCTGGCTTGGCTCAGTCAGCGCTCACACCTGTTCCGGGGCGCCCTTCTGAACACCGTATTGCGGGATGACGGCTACTACTTCAGCCAGATGGGCACATTTGTTGAACGGGCCGACAACACGGCACGGATCCTCGACAACCAATACTGGGTGCTCTTGCCGGACAACGACATCATCGAAGACGGCAGTTCGGAACGGTATCAATGGTCTGCAATCCTTCGCGCCCTGTCCGGCCGCCGGAGCTACCGATTTGCTTATCCAAATGCTCAGTTGAAGGCTTTCAATATTGCCGAATTTCTAATCCTCCGGCGCGAAATGCCGAGGTCGCTTGCCTATTGCTACGACTGGCTCGCCGACACAGCCGAAGACCTCGGTCAGTTCTATGGTTCAAGGGAACCCAGCCTGGATCTGGCAGCCGACATCTTCAAGGATCTGAAGGAAAAGCAGATGCGGGACATTTACCAGGAAGGCCTGCATGATTTCCTGATCGACTTTATCGGCAAGAACAACCAGTTCGCCCACCAACTATGTGAAGACTACAACTTCGCCTGACCTGTTAACCGAACAATTTCGGAACCGAGATGCGATTATTCGTCCGACATACAACTCGCTACAAATACGATCAACCGCTTGCCAACGCCATGCAGCAGCTTCGGCTCACGCCGGTCGACAATCCTGCGCAACGGATCATTGACTGGAATATCGAAGCGCCCGGCATTGAGCGCGCAACAACCTATTCCGATGCTTTTGACAACATCGTGCATATGGTCTCCCGCGCAGGACCTGTTGAAGACGTCGAAATCACTGCCACCGGCACTGTGGAAACAACGGAAACCAATGGCGTGATCGGCAAAGAAAAGGGTGCGAGCGCACCGGCGCGTATCTACACCCGTGTCACACCCCTCACCCATTCGAACCAGGCGATCCGGAAACTGGCAGCCCTTGCAGAAGTCCCGGATCCGATCGCCGGGTTTCACGAGCTCATGCACGCCATCCGCGACAAGGTCGACTACAAGGTGGGCGTGACAGAGACCCACGCCAGTGCGACGACCGCACTTGCGGCCGGTGAAGGTGTTTGCCAGGACCATGCCCATATTTTCATCGCCGCAGCCCGCTCAATCGGGACACCGGCACGCTATGTGTCCGGGTATTTGCTGCTGGAAGACGAACAGGCCTCGGAGGCGCATCATGCGTGGGCCGAAGTCCGGATCGAGGGCCTTGGCTGGGTTGGTTTCGATGTATCCAACGCTATTTGCCCAACGGAGCGGTATATCCGCTTGACCACGGGCCTCGACTCGCGTTCCGCTGCTCCTATCCGGGGGATCCGTTTTGGCGGGCAGGAAGAAAACCTGCATGTCGAGGTGGATGTGGCGCAAGCTGCGCTTCAGCAGCAACAATAATCGGGTCTTTTTGAATCCGCTTGCCAACGCCGGGAACTGGGACTAAACGGCGTCGGCCAAAATTCGCGGGATCGGGAAGAGCCGTATGACCTATTGCGTTGGAATTAAACTGGACCGTGGCCTTGTGTTGGCTGCCGATACGCGCACCAACGCCGGCATCGACAACATTGCGTCTTTCAAGAAGCTGCATGTCTGGGAAAACACCGGCGAGCGGGTCATCACCTTGCTGTCGTCCGGCAACCTGGCCGTCACACAAGCGGTCGTGTCCCTGTTGAGCGAGCACGCCGACAACTCAAGCGATGAACGCACCACCGTGATGACCGCAAAGACCATGTTCCAGGTCGCGCGTCTTGTCGGCAGCGCCATTCGTGAGGTCAAGGCGATCGATGGTGAGGCCTTGGCCGCGAACGCAGACAACTTCTATGTCAGCTTCATTCTCGGCGGCCAAATCAAGGGTGAAGAACCGCGCCTGTTCCAGGTCTATGCAGCAGGCAACTTCATCGAAGTCGCGGATGACACACCGTTTCTGCAGATCGGCGAGCACAAATACGGCAAACCGATCCTCGATCGTGTCACACGAAAAAACATGCGTCTTGGCGAAGCTGCCAAGATGATCCTCCTGTCCTTTGATTCCACTTTGCGCTCGAACTTGTCCGTCGGCATGCCGATCGACATGCTGCTCTACAACACAGACAGCTTCAACACCGACCGGCAAATTCGCATCGAGCAGGACAACCCGTATTTCCAGAAGCTGTCCCACGGTTGGTCAGAGAAACTTCGCGAAGGTTTTGCCGATCTGGAAGAGTTCGACGTCTAACTGATTTCCGGCACTGCCCGCCTTTGTTAGGGTTCCGTCACATTGAGCTTCTAAAAGCGTGCGGAGACAACCGGAGTCCTGCCTGAATGAGCAAAGCCGACACAATGGCGTCCGCACTTCCAGACTTTGTCTGGACCCGCGAACCGGCCCAGGAACACCTTGACGAGAACGACGCAACGCTGAGCGCCGTGCGCGACATGATCAAGGCCGGGAAACGGCAAGAACTCCTTGATCTATTGAAGCTGTGGGATCCGACCGACGTCATGCAGATGCTGACACGGCTCCGTCTGAAACACGCCCGAAAGCTGTTCAAATGGCTCCCGGCCAATCCGTCGATCAAGGTTGTTGCGGAGCTTAGTCCGGAATTCCGGTCTATTTTGATGGAGGAGTCCACCCTCGATCAGTTCCGGGATATCCTGGCTGGCCTCGACCCGGAAGACGCAATCGAGATCCTCAACGAGTTTCCCGAAGATGCCGCCGATGAGTTGATCACGCGTCTGCCCGATGTGGAAGATATTGCGACGCGTGCCTCTTATGCCGACGACACGGCGGGGCGGGTTATGGCCCGCAAGTTTGTCGCGCTGCCGGAGGCCTGCACGGCCGGGGAAGCCGTCGAACAGATGCGCGCGGAGGCCGACCGTATCCGCAAGGTTTTCACCGTTTATGTCACCGATAAAGACGGCCGGCTGACCGGGACGGTCGAAGTCGGCAAACTCTTGCTGGCCCCAGCAGACGCGCCGTTGTCCAGCATCATGAACCGCGATGTCATCTCAGTCTCAGCCGATATGGATCAGGAAGAGGTTCTGCGCCTCGCCCGAAAACGGGACATGCGAACCGTCCCGGTTGTTGGTGCGGACGGCCATTTGGTGGGGCGGATCACGCCAAAGCAGCTGACCCGGATCGCATCCGATGAAGCAAATGAAGACATGCTCTTGATGAGCGGTGTGTCAGCCGAATCCCGTTCCGATGACACAGTGTTCCGGATCGTCCGGGGCCGCCTGCCCTGGCTGCTTGCCGGACTGATCGGCGCAAGTGTTGCGGCAACTGTTGTTGGTTCCTACGAAGACCAGCTGGCCGAAGCTGCGATCCTGGCGGCTTTCATTCCCGTGACCATGTCCATGGCGGGCAATGCCGGCCTTCAGGCCTCTGCTGTTGCCGTTCAGGGGATCGCCACCGGCGCCCTTTGGTCCGGTGACATTGTGTTCCGGCTGCTCAAGGAATTCCTGGCAGCCCTTTTGAATGGCACTGTGGCGGGCCTTATCCTTGGGACGCTGGTCATGCTCGCCTCTTTCGTCGTGCCGCTTGAAGCGCCGCTCGATCTGGCTTTGGCGACATCACTCTCCTTGTTGTGCGTCACCACGATCGCCGCCATGGTCGGCGCCACCATTCCGATTATTCTCGACAAGATCGGCATCGATCCGGCCATGGCCATCGGTGTCTTCATCACCTCGTCCAATGACGTGCTAGGCGTTCTGATCTTCTTCCTGATGGCAACAACATTCTATCTGGGCTGATGTCCCGGTCGCCCAGGTCTCTGATCCATGCGCCACCTCTGCGAAGGCAGGGGTCTGGTGTTCCAACTCCTAGGGGAAGCTAAGCCGAAAGTCAGTGACACTGTCAGCCTTTGACAGGAATCAGAGCAAGGCCAATTATAGTGGTTACTGGGCCCCTGCCTTCGCAGGGGCGGCAAAAGCGCTTTCCAGGCGTGGAGGGAAGAAACGCCATGACACGTGCGGTCTGAGCGATCGTATTTCGTTTATATCCTAACCAACCGCATCGGCGGAACCTTATACGTCGGGATGACGAATAATCTCATTCGCAGGATGTCCGAACATCGCGACGGCACCGGCTCCATTTTTAGCCGCCAACACAAACTTCATCGACTGATATATTTCGAAATGTTTGATCGCCCGGAAGAGGCTTATCAGCGGGAACACAACATCAAGAAATGGAAAAGAAGTTGGAAGATCCGCTTAATTGAGGAGCATAATCCGCATTGGGTCGATTTGTTTCCCTGCTTGAACACGCATTGACAACTGGCCGCCCCTGCGAAGGCAGGGGCCTAGTAACCACTGAGACCGAGGCCATCAGGGCTATCGAGCCCTAAGCGTTTGCCAGAACAAGAGCGGCCGCATCGAACTCTGAGCGCTTGTATGCGCGGATCTGTTTGGCTTCCGCATCCTCGCCCCAACGCTCTATGTTGAAGTCTTCTTCAACATGGGCGGCAGTCCAGACACTGTCTGCATCCAGGAAACCCTCGCGCAGTGCGAGCGCAAGGAGCGCCGACCCGGTCAACGTGGTGACGGTGTGAAGCCCGGCAAGGCGCAAAGGGCTGTCTTCGCCGATCCTGGTGCGGAACGCGGTCAACAGGGCTGGGTCCTGCGGCGTGTGCATGATGCCTTCGATGAGCACGAACCGTCCGCCAAGTTGATCGCCGGCCCATTCAACCACCGGGTCCCACACACGGCGCTGGGTGTCGCAGAGGCTCTCCGGATCGTCGGCCCGATAGCAAAGCGCATCATTTCCGGCAAACCCGGTGATGTCATCCGCGACGTCGCCAAATCGCTTGGCAACTGCATCTTGAGCCGAGTTGGCAATCCGGGTCAGCGGCATTCGGGCCGGATTGATTTCCTTCTCCTGAGCCTCCCACTCCGCGGCAACAGCAGCGCCCAAGACTTCGGTTGGCAGCAAAAGTGTCGACTTGGCCGGCGTCTTGACTGGACGCCCATCCAGATGAATGGCAAAACCATCATCTGTTTCAACGTGTTCGGCGCTCTTGTAGAATCTCTTTGGCAGCTCGCGGCGGGACAGTTCCCGGGCCCGTTGCTCCGGATCCTTCACCGCATCTTCATGCAATGCTTCAAGATAATCACGCATCACACTGCTTCCTCTGTAATTTCCAATATCTCATCGATTGCCACACCGAGCTCATCGAAAGTATCGACGATCCGCTCCGCGCCCTCACTTACCAACTGGCTGTGATCATGGTAGCCCCAAGTCACACCGATCGCATGGACCCCGGCAGACCGCGCCATGGCCATATCAAACCCGGTATCGCCGATCATGACCGTCTTTATGGCTTCTGCACCTGTTTCCCGCATAGCCCGTTCGATCATGTCCGGATGCGGCTTTGACGGGGATGTGTCCGCGGTCTGGATGGTGATGAAGCGTCCATGCAGATCATGAACATCCAGCATGTACCGAACCCCGCGCATCGCCTTGCCTGTTGCAATACCAAGCAAAACATCAGGCCGTGCATGCAGCCGATCGATCGCTTCACGGGCGCCCGGATACAACGGATCAAGGTCCAGCCCGGACGTCCGCCGCGCGATTTTTTCCGTCCGGTAAGCGTCCGCCATTTGCGCGACCAGATGCGTGTGATCTGGACCAACAAGATCCTGAAACGCCTCTTCCAGCGACCGCCCCACTATTGACAGGATGGTCTTTCGATCGGGAGCTGGGAGCCCGACAGCGGAAAACGCTGTTTCGAAGCCATGCACGATGGTGTTCTGGCTATCGAGAAGCGTGCCATCGACGTCAAATATGATCAGGTACATTAGGATCCATGTCCGTTGGGTCCACCAATTGGCCGCATGTGCCGGGTTTTCCAGCCAGGGTCAAGCGGTCTGGGACATATTTTGGCCCGCATTTGCAGTCAAATGGCGCGCTGCCGGATAGAGCATTTTTTCCCGCCCCTGCAGAAGTTGCCGGGTTCCTCCACAGAACCGACCCTCCCGGGCGAGCAATTTTGGATATCGCGGAAAACAAACGGGCACTTCGCGGACACCTCAGTCAAGGTGGTCTGAGTTTCGAGTGCGCCACGCCCCGGCCGAAACGGCAAAAAATCGCCGTATGGTTAAAAGTTTATATAAACGCCTCAGGCAAGCTTGACGGGCGAGTATCAGTAAACATTGCCGTGTGATTCGATCTGCGGCCTCAGGGAAATACGTGCTTTATGCCAAAGACACACCAGTCCACGCCCAAGGCGCACACTCCGGTATCCAAGCAAAGCAGCTTCGGCGGCCATCTTTTGACAATCGGTGCGGTTACAGTCCTCGCCGGTGCTCTCGCCATCAAGGCGGCACTGCCTGCCCTGCAAGGCACAGCTGAGCATAAGGCAGTCGCGCTCACTCCAATCAAGGCTACGGTGCAGGTTGCCAAGGCCGAAGATGCTAACCACACGGTTCGTATCGCAACGTCGATCCAGGTACCGGACTTTCCTACAAACGATCGCACTTCTTTAGACGCCGTGGACAAGGCAAGGAGTACCCCGGCTACGGCACAGCGACTGCCAACACAGGACCAAGAGAACGTCGCCAAGGTGGCCCTCGCACAACGCCTTGCGTCCCTAAACCTCCGCTATGCGCTTTTGGCGAGCAGGCCTGCCAAAAACGAGGATGTTTATGGTCCATCCGCTCCAGCTGGTAGCAACACTCTGACGGCTGAAGCAACCGCGCCAGCAGGACTAGCTGCCGACACAGCTGACCCGGAAACGGTCGTTGCGGGCCTTAGAGAACCGGCCGATATCACGGCAGATCCGTCAACGGTCGATGCCTTGCCGATGATCGACGCGGAAACTGCGACTGTTCAGGTGGCAAGCCTGTCGCCATCAAATGCGCTGCCTGTCCCCGGTATGCGCCCGAAACCGTTGGTTCGAACGAAACCCGGCGCAATTTCAAAGCCCTCCTCTGTACCAAACACGCGCCAGACCAATCAGGCGCCTGTCTTGGCATACGCCAAGCCGCAAGAACCGGGTGGGGAAGATTCACCGTTCAGCGGCCTTGGAAAACTGTTTAACGGCAAAGGTGGCGGCTTGCCGGGACGAAGCAGCAAAATCGCGGTGTATGACATCAGCGCAGCTGTCGTTCACATGCCGGATGGCAGCAAGCTGAAGGCAAATTCCGGCATCGGACACCGGATGAACAAACCCAAATACGCCTATGTGAAGAACCTCGGCCCCACGCCGCCGAACGTTTACAAGTTGCGGATGCGCGAGCGGCGTTTCCATGGGGTCGAAGCGATCCGGATGCTGCCCTACGACGTTGCTGCCATGCGCGGCCGTGACGGTATGTTGGCGCACTCTCCGCTTCTTCGGCGCAGCAAGGGCTCGCATGGCTGTGTTGCGTTCACGCACTACGACAAGTTCCTGAGAGCCTTCAAACAGGGCAAGGTCAAAACGATGATCGTCGTGCCTGACATGAGCAAACTGCCGAAATACATGGCGCTCTACAACGAACGGAAATACGCCTCCAGATAGCGTGCTTGTGGTCTGTCAGTTGATTGGGTATGGGTTTTAGGCATCTCCAAACGAAGCCTGCCCGGAGCCATCCTTGACCAAAATAATCGCGCTATTCTTGATCCTGGTGGCTGCAATCCAGGTGATCAAGCCCCTCGGCTGGCCAGGCCTTAAGAAGCGGTCCGATGCCTGGAAACTGGCCGCCGGCGTGGTCGCCGTCACCATCGGATCCGTTATTCTGACCGCACTGTTTCAGGGACTTTAAGTCCGCCCTGGAAGGAGATCCAATACCGTTTCATGAAGCCGCGTTGAGCCTGAGGCAACAATTGCACCTCGTGACGACAGCGATAACGGAGCGCCACTCCAATCCGTGATGCTTCCCCCCGCCTCTTCAACGATTGGGACCAGCGCACAAATATCGAACGGATCAAGGTCCGGACCGTTCAGACATACGTCCACCATACCCCGCGCCAAGGCACCGTAGGCCAGACATCCGCCATCAAACCCCGTCATGGCGCCTTTGCTGTTCAAAGCTTCAAAGCCACTCCGGCTCTCACCGCAAAACGAATTCGGATTGGCCAGCGACAGGACCGCGTGATCCAAGTCTGTGTCTTTGCGGCTGGTGATGCACCGGCCGTTCAAGGTCGCCCCACCGCCCTTGATCCCACAATACCGGATATGTCCCATCGGTTGATCGATGACGCCTATGACAGGTTTCCCGTGGTGGCAGAGCGCAATCAGGACACCGAAGTTGAGCAGCCGGGCACCAAACTGCCGTGTTCCGTCAATCGGGTCCAGGACCCAGACAAACTCCTTGTCGAGATCTTCTGCACCAAACTCCTCGCCGAGGACGCCATGGTCCGGATGACGGTGAGCGATCAGATCACGGAGCCGGTGTTCGACAGCTGTATCTGCTTCAGTCAAGGCAGAACGGTCGGCCTTGTAAGAAACCGCGCCCTCACTGAACCAAGCTGTCCGCACGATTTCACCTGCGGCATCAGCTAGGTCATGAGCGGTCCGGCCAAACTCGGCCAGGTGATCAACCATGTCCAAACTCTGGCATGAAAGAAACGGCCCTAGCGCTTGATGACGTTCTCATCCGGATCATCTATTTCCGGATCATAGTCGGTCGCATCAAAGCCCAGGAGGTTCCAGGTCTGCTGCATGTGCGGCGGGAGCGGTGCGGACACATCGATTTTTCCGTGGCCGGAGGGGTGCGGAATGACGATCCGCCGCGCCAAGAGATGCAAACGGTTCTGGATACCGCCCGGCAGCTCCCAGTTTTCGATGTTGAAATACTTGTCGTCCCCGATGATCGGGTGACCGATATGAGCTGCATGCGCGCGTAGCTGGTGTGTCCGGCCCGTAATCGGCTTCATCGTGACCCATGAGAGTTTCTGGCCGGATTTTTCGAAGACGGAGTAGAGCGAGACTGCGTGTTGCGCATCATCCGCACCGCCTTGGCGAACCACCTGCATACGCTCTTCTTCTTCATCGCGAGCGAGGAAGGTTGAAATCCGTCCCTGATGAGGCTTCGGAACACCGGCGAGGATTGTCCAATACACCTTGCGCGTATTGCGATGCCGGAACGCCTTGGTCAGTTCCTGGGCCGCCTGACGGGTCCGCGCAACAAGAATGATCCCTGAGGTTTCCCGGTCAAGCCGGTGGACCAAGCGCGGCTTGTTGCCCTTTTGATCGGTAAAGGCATCCAGCATGCCATCCAGGTGGCGCTTCAAACCCGAACCACCCTGAACCGCAAGACCAGCCGGCTTGTTGAGGACCATGACCTGGTTGTCCTCATAGAGCAGCATGTCCTCGATTGCCTTTTTGTCGTCGGCAATCAACTTGGTCGATTTCGGCCGGGCGTTTTTCTTGTCATCCGCCGGCAGTTCAACACCGAGCGGTGGAATGCGGATAATCTGCCCTTTGGCGATCCGCGTGTTGCTTTCCACGCGCTTGCCATCCACCCGCACCTGTCCGGTCCGCAGCAGTTTTTGCAAGCGGCCAAAACCCAATCCGGGATAATGGGCCTTGAACCAACGGTCGAGGCGCATGCCCGCCTCATCAGCGGTCACTTTTTTCTGTTCAATCGCGGACATTTTTGGACTCGTTCAGCTGCAGCTTGAATGTGCTGCGCTCGATCTGGGCCTTCGCGGCGTCGCAAAGGCAAAACAAACATCCCGCCGCGTATAGGCGGATTTGGGCCGAAAGGAAAGGAAAACGTGCAGGCAGGCAACCCGATGGCCTCAAGTTCCGCCAATGCGCATAACTGCAAGACCGGCGAACACCGCAACAATAGAGAGCACGACAGAGCCAACCACATAGATCAAGGCCAGCATTGTATCGCCCCGCTCCCACAGTACCGACGTATCGAGAGAAAAAGCGGAAAAGGTCGTAAAGCCGCCGAGAAGACCAGTTGCAAGGAAATATCGCAGTGGTTGCAGGTGTGCGGCCTCATGCTTGACCAACCAGCCAATAAAAAGCCCCATGGCCAGCGAACCGATCACATTCACCGCTAGTGTGCCAACCGGAAATCCGGGGCCAAACAACCGGAGGGTTGCCATCGACACGAGATGCCTTCCGCCAGCGCCAATACCGCCACCGATCATAACCAGTAGGAGATGATACAAACCAATCCGCCCTGTTCCGTTATCTACTTTCAGTCTTTGCCGGACCGGCGCCTTAAATCAACCATGACGTCTGGTTTCTTGCACACCAAAAGGCCGTTGCAGCTCACGGGCGGCGAGAGTTGCGTCACACATTCTCCGCGACATGGGCAAAGTCAGGGTAGATCGACCGGACCAATGCATCCACGCGGTCGAGTTCTTCGGGAATGTTCGCCAATTTTTCCCGTTCCTCGTCCAATATGGCCAGAAAGACCCGCGCGCGCGCCTGGTTCACCTGGTGTTGAGGCAACGTGGTTTCGCCGACAGCTGAGAGAATGACGCTGACCAGCCGGTCGGCAGCGTTGAGCCTGCCCCATAGATAGTCATGCTCGCGCCAGGACCTGTTGAAGAATGCGCCAAACATGTTGAGCTGTTTTCCCTTGAGCTCAAACCCGTCGGTGTAGAGGCTTTCGGCATCCTTCGGACTGATCCGGTCGACAAGGATCTCCGTGACTTCCGAAAAGTCGTTCCGCTGCAGGACCGGGAATGTGATCAGGTCATAAAAGCCGAAGCCAATATAGGCTTGGAGAAGTGCCCGATGCCGGTCCTTGTCCAGCGCCCCTCCTGCTGCCTCGGCAAAGAGTTCGTCCTGCAACCGATCCAGATCAGCCAGCCCCATCATGCCGCTCAGCTGATCTATCATTTGTTCTAGCGATTGAGCACACGACACTGATGCGGGTTCTCGAGCACAGAGCTCGTGGGCCGACTGCACAAATTGCCCTCCGTAGAACCGCTCCTGCCAACGCCACGACAAATGATCAACCTGCTCGTAAAGAAGGCCCTTCAGCCGGTCCAGGGCGGCGGTGTCTGGCGGTGGCAGTTTGGAAGTGCGATCGTAGTTGTAGAACTCGTTCAGCTTGCGAATAACAAACCGCAGGCGGCGGATCCGATAGTCGACGTCCAGCCCTTTCAGAAGTGCAATCACCGCCGGGTCGCTTCTGCCAAGCTCATCCGGACGATCAGATGGCAAGCTCAGAAAGTGATTGTAGAATTGGTTGAGCAGCCGTTCTTCCTGGCGAGTCCCATTCTGGTTTTTATCGAAGGCTGTTACCAAGGTGGCTAGCCGTTCTGCCAGTGCATGCAGTTTCAAGGACTGATAGTTCAGAAAGGCAAATCCGGCCTGCTCAAATGCCTTGACCGTCGCCTGTTTCCGGCAACGCGACACGACATCGGGCGTGATGGCCCGCCAGCTTGGCAAAATCCCGGACACGGCCTGTTCCACGATCGGGTTGGCGGTGTCGATCAATTTCGCCAGCCACCGGCTGCGGCGGTTGTTTTGCTCCAGTTCTTTGAGATCATCCCCGATCGGCTCATTGCGAGGGATGTGGGCTAGCGATGCCAAAATAACCCGGAAAAAGCCGGGCAATTCAGTGACACCCCTCTCCTCGGTCGCGTATTCAAGCGGGGTTGGATCGACATACAATAACCGCCGCGACACCTCTCTTGCCGCAGGGCGATCCTTGATGACATCGATCACTGGCGCGAAAGGTTTGTTCATCACCACACTGCCGTCCACAAAACAGTGACGCGAGGTCGTGTCATCATCGAGATGAAGTGCCCGGGACAAGAATCGGTCGCGATTGGCCCAGCGTTCCTTGCGGCGGGTGAGAACACGATCCATCTCAGCAATCGTTGCCGGGGGAAAGGCCCCGGGAAACGACGATGTGGCACGAGCCGCGAACACCAATTCCGGAATGCTTTTTTCGTCGAATTGGCTGTCAATGAAATGGTTCGACCGATGCGAAGCACGGAAATGCAGAATGCGCCGGTGATCCCACTCCTCCACATAATCCGGATCATCCAGCAAAATGCGCCGTTTGATACCGTTGTAATCGGTGATCGTCACAAAGAGATCGAGGGTTTGCCCCCTCGGAATCAAGGTTCGTTCCGCTGGCCGTTTGATCTCCATCTTTTGGCTTGCATCGAGCATCCAGCCGATGAACCGTTCCCCGGAAAACGGCGGAGAAAACCATCGTGACTGCATAAACTGGCGCAGCTTTTCACGTGTTTCAGGATCTTCAACCCGCCGGGAAAGCCGCGCAGAGACCAACCGGTCCAGCATCGGTGACACCGACATCTTGAAGTATCGGGACAGTCCGTTCTGGGGCCGGGCAAGGCGGGTCACATCCGCATTTTTCAGCCACATCTCACTATGACTGTCCAGCGGCAGATCGTGGGCGATTGCGCGCCCGAGCATGATCCCGTTGACCCCACCCGCAGAGGCCCCGGCAATCGCGTCAACGACAACGCGTATGTCCGCCTTAGGCGACAAGAGATTGAGTAGGTCTTCATAGGCAGCCTGGGACGGCGCCATGTGCTGCGCCCTGTCCGGCTTGTCGCCATTTTTGGTTTTCCGGTCTGCGCGATAAGACGACGCCCGCACCAAATTCAGAATTTCACGGCTCACACCATGCATGTAGATGGCGAGGGACACCCCGCCGTACAAAACAAGCGCAAGTCTGAGCTCGACTTCCTTCATGGGATTGATTCGGTCCTTCTATCCAAATGCTACCGCAGATCGGCGCCCGTATCATTCATGTTGGCATTCGCCCCGCCCCTCTTAAGAATCTATCAGGCGTTTCTTATTCAAACCTGTTCACAGATGGTTTTTCGGAGCTGGCGTACCGCTTTCCCCTTAGAAACTCGTGCAAATTAATCTGCAGCGTTTTAGATTGCTGATAGGCAAGGCCATTGGCGCCAACAGCCATTCAACCGCGGCGAACCGCCGGTGTGGATCAAGCGTTTATGGAAGATACGAAAAGCATCAAATCGGAGGACCGCGCCAAAGCGCCCAATAAGACGCGGTCGAAATCCGGTTCGGAATTGCAAAAGCTCCGCAAGGACAATGCTGCCCTTCGGGCGGAGCTGGATGATCTGACACTGCTTTATGAAGCAACGATTGAGCACAGTGAGGCAATCGAGGATCAGCTTGCTGGCCAGACCGCCAAGCTCGAAGTGCTCTCCGGCAAGCTTTCGAAATACCTCTCTCCGCAGGTCTACAAGTCGATTTTCGAAGGGCGGCAGGACGTCAAAATTGCTTCGACGCGCAAGAAGCTCACCGTTTTCTTCTCCGATATCGCCGAGTTCACTGAGACCGCCGACCGGCTGGAATCGGAAGAGCTTACGGCTCTTCTCAATCACTATCTGACAGAGATGTCGAACATCGCGCTCAAACACGGTGCGACCATCGACAAATATGTCGGCGATGCAATCCTGATCTTCTTCGGGGACCCGGAAACAAAAGGCGCGCGCGAAGATGCCCTCGCCTGTGTTCGGATGGCGATTGAAATGCAAATCCGCATGAGTGAATTGCAGGCGGATTGGCGCAAGGCTGGGATTTCCAAACCGCTGAAATGCCGGATGGGCATCCACACCGACTACTGCACCGTTGGCAACTTCGGCAGTGAGGACCGTCTGGACTATACGATCATCGGCCGGGGTGTGAACATTGCTTCCCGCCTCGAGAGCTTGGCAGCACCCGGGGCGATCACGATTTCCTTTGAAACCTACTCACAGGTCAAAGACCATATCGTTTGCCGGGAAACCGGCGATGCCACCGTCAAGGGGATCGCCTATCCGATCACAACCTTTGAAGTGCTGCGCGAAGAGATGCAGGAAGATTTTCAGTCGGCGGACAAGCTCATGGACATGTCCAAACAGCTTGAGGATCTTGCTTTCGAACTGCCGTCGGAAATTGGCAGCAAAGAGCGTGAAAGCCTTGTGTCTTCGTTGAAAAATGCCTTGGCGCGCCTCAACGAGGCTGATGACAAATAGATCCGCTAGATCAACAGGCGTTAAAACGGGATCGATTTCACGCCCGAAGCTGATCACTCATAAAGTGGTCGAGCATCTTGGGGCGTTTTCATCAAAACGACCGATGCTCTAACTGCGGTCCTTGCGCAACTTGTCCCAATACTCCAGGCGCTTCCGCAGATCCCGTTCAAAACCGCGTTGCGGCGGATCGTAATAAGTCTTGCGGCCCATATCTTCCGGGAAATAATTCTGACCGGAAAAGCCGTCTGGCGCGTCATGGTCATATTGATAGCCGTCGCCATATCCTTCCTGCTTCATCAGCTTGGTCGGCGCATTCAAGATATGCTTGGGCGGCAGAAGAGACCCGCTGGTCTTGGCATCCCGCATCGCAGCCTTATAGGCGGTGTATGCTCCGTTGGATTTTGGCGCAGTCGCCAGATAGATCACGCACTGAGCAAGCGCGAGCTCACCTTCCGGCGAGCCAAGCATCTGGTAGGCGTCCCGGGCAGCATTTGCCTGAACCAGCGCATTGGGATCCGCAAGACCGATATCTTCAACCGCCATCCGGATCAGGCGCCGGGCGAGATACATCGGATCTTCGCCGCCATCCAGCATCCGGCAAAACCAATAAAGGGACGCGTCCGGATCGGATCCACGCACCGATTTGTGCAGGGCTGAGATGAGATTGTAATGGCCGTCTGCGCTCTTGTCGTAAATCGGGGCCCGGCGCTGCACGATTTCCTGCAGGCGTTCAGCATCGAACACCTCATCTTCGGCAGACGCCCGCCAGACATCTTCTGCCAGCGTGAGCGCGGAACGCCCATCACCATCCGCCATGCGAATGAGGACCCCACGCGCTTCGTCATCTAGCGGCAGCTTGCGCTCTTCCACCTCCTCAGCGCGCGCCAGAAGCTGTTCGATCGCTTCCTTGTTGAGCGACTGAAACGTCATCACGTGCGAGCGTGATAGAAGAGCCGCATTGAGCTCAAAAGACGGGTTTTCCGTGGTCGCTCCAACAAGCGTGATCGTTCCGTCTTCCATCACGGGCAGGAAACTGTCCTGCTGAGCTCTGTTGAAGCGGTGGATCTCATCGACGAACAAGAGAGTTGCCCGCCCGCCCATGCGCCGGGCACGGGCGGCTTCGAACACTTTCTTGAGATCAGCAACACCTGAAAAGATGGCCGAGATCTGCTCGAATGCCAGATCAGTCTCGTTGGCAAGCAGCCGTGCAATCGTGGTTTTTCCGGTGCCTGGAGGTCCCCAGAAGATCAGGGAACCGAGCGTCCGGGTTTTCAGCATCCGGGACAGCGTCCCCTCTGGTCCCAGCAAGTGGTCCTGCCCGACAACGTCTTCCAACCGTGCCGGACGCATGCGATCTGCCAACGGACGCGGCGCAGACGCAGCCAAACCAGAAGCTTCGAACAGATCACTCACGTACTTTGCCTGACTATCTCAGAACGATTTGGGACACCTTGCCGTCCCGTTCGATATCAAGACGCCAGATACGCGGTGGTGTCTTCGTGATCGTCTCCAGCATGCGCGTGCTGTCGATCGACTGGTTGTTGATCGCGCGGACGATATCGCCTGGACGCAGGCCAACACGGTCTGCCTGACCACCTCTGCGCACCTCTGCAATGATCACGCCTTCCGGCAGCCCGTCGAGCCCAAGCTCCTGAGCAACCGCGGGCGACAGGTTCATAACAGTCGCCCCCTCAAAGGGCGAAAACTCAAGCAGTTCGCGAGTGTCCCGAGGAATGGTCTCTGGGGCCGGTTGCAAGCTGATGGATACGGTCTCCTCCCGGCCGGACCGCAGCACCGTAAACTCGGCACGTTCTCCGATCATCTTGGTCGCAAAGCGATAGCCGAATGCATTCGGGTCAATCACTTCCTTGCCGTCAATCGCGACAACCAGATCACTTACACGCAGATCAGCTTCATGGGCCGGGGAGCCGTCAAACACAGCGGTCACCAAAACCCCTTTTGGCCGGTCGAGAGACAAAGCTTCTGCAATTTCCGCACTGACCAGCTGGACAGTTGCTCCGAGCCAGGGCCGCTGAACCTTGCCACCCTGGTCTGCGGCGCGGGCAACATAGCGCGCCATATGCGCCGGGATCGCAAAACCGATGCCGTTCGACCCGCCAGAGCGCGAGAAAATCGCGGTATTGATCCCAACCAGCTTGCCCGTCATGTCAATCAGTGCGCCGCCGGAATTGCCCGGGTTGATCGCTGCATCGGTTTGAATGAAAAACTGGTAGTCCGTCACACCGACCTGCGTTCGCGCAAGCGCGGAGACGATCCCTTGCGTCACGGTCTGGCCAACTCCGAACGGATTGCCAATCGCTAGAACGATGTCCCCGACTTCCAGCAAGTCCGCATCCGCGAATTCGACATGCTCAAAAGGGCCGCCTTCACGGATTTTCAACACCGCCAAATCTGTCTGCTCGTCCATCAGAACAATGTCCGCATCAAATTCACGCCGGTCATTCAGCGCAACCCGGACTTCATCAGCGCCTTTGATCACGTGATGGTTGGTGATCACCGTTCCATCCGCTGAAATAATCACGCCGGAGCCGAGGGAAGATTCAACCCGTTCACGCGGCTGGCCAAATCCGCCATTCGGTTGGCCGAAGAAGCGCCGGAAAAACGGATCGTCAAAGAACGGTGACAGCTGCTGGCGCTGAACCACCTTGCGGCTCGCATAAACATTCACAACGGCGGGAGCGACTTTCTTCACCAGGGGCGCAAAGGACAGCTTGATTTGCGCAGCGCTGTCCGGAACAAGACGCAAGTCTGAAGGCGTCGGCTGTTGCGCCTGTGCCGCAGCTGATCCAATCCAGAGCAATGCCAACAGACCTGCGGTAATGGCTTTCGTGCCGGACCTAGCCCGCGTTCCCAACAGACCCATGAACACTTCCCTTTTCCCGATTCTTATATCTTCAAGATGCTTACACGGCAGATAGGGAAAAATGGAGGCAAATACAAAAAGAAAAGCCGCGGACCCTGCCCGCGGCTTTTCAACTTGTCATGAGTTCTGAGATCAGGCGGAGCGCACTTGATGCAGGAACTTGCGCACTTCTTCATCGAGATGCTCTGCCTGGCTGGCCATGGCAACAGCTTCTTCGGAGAAGGATGTCGCGGCGCCGTTTGTCTGTTCGGACAGGGACGACACGTTCTGGACATCCTGAGAGACCTGAGATGTCCCGCCGGCAGCACGCTGAGTGTTTTCGGCAATGCCTTGGGTCGCGTAGCTCTGCTCGGTGACAGCTGCAGCAACTTCACTGACGGATTGGGTGATCTCGTCGATGGTCTTCTGAATGTCACCGATCGCACCGACCGCGTCATCCGTCGCACCGCGGATCGCATCAATCTGCTGCTGGATCTCGCCGGTTGCCTTACCGGTTTGAGCTGCAAGGTCCTTAACCTCGGAAGCAACAACCGCAAAACCCTTACCGGCTTCCCCTGCCCGCGCCGCTTCGATCGTCGCGTTGAGGGCAAGAAGGTTGGTCTGGTCTGCAATGTCGCTGATGAGCGTGACAACTTCGCCGATCCGGTTGGCCGCTTCTGCAAGCGACTTCACGGTATGGTTGGTTGTCTGGGCCCGGCGGGTCGCATCTGCTGCAACACTGGAAGACCGCTCGATCAGGGTCGAGATTTCCTGAATGGAGCTGGACAGCTGATCGGACGCTGCTGCAATGGATTCCACTTCAGACAGGGTCTCTTTCGACATCTCGGCTGCTTTAGACGATGTCTCGCCAGCGCTTTCTGTCATCTGGCGCATGTTGTTGGCAGATTCGCGCAAGGAAGCAGCGGACTGAGCCACCTTGTCGACCACTGTACCGACGGTCGATTCAAAGTCGCCGGCAAGGCTTGCCAGCATTTCCTGCCGCTGCGCGGCCTGACGTTCTGCTGTTTCGGCCTGGTCTGCAGCGCGCTGCTCGTTTTCTTCGGCTGCGTTCTGACGGATCTGCAGGACAGCACGGCCAATGTCACCGATTTCATCTTTCCGGCGAGCCGCGGTGATTTCCGCGTTGAGATCACCTTCCGCGATTGCGTTCAGCGCGCCGACCAGTGTCGTCAGCGGCTTGGTGATGTTGCGAGAGAAGAAGATCGCGACAACAGCCGCAATGGCGATTGCGATCAACGACCAGGTGACCATGGAGTTCCGCATGGCTGTCACGCTGGCAAAGGTTTCTTCAACGGTCTTTTCAGCAACAACCGCCCACTGACGTCCCTGGAAGGTCAAAGGCTTTGCGACCATCAAACGATCAACACCATCGGGTCCGGCCTCGATGCCGGCTTTTTCAACACCGTTGAGCGCTGACGCGACAACATCCCCGCTGTTCATCTCGTTAAGTGCTGTAGCACTATCTGAAAGTGGCTTGTTGGAAAGTGTGTAGCCTTCGGCGTTGACGACAAAAGCCTGGCCCGTTGTGCCGAGATCGGCGCGTGAGGAAACCACGTTATCGAGCACACCGGCATCGATCCGGATGGCAACCACGCCACCGAAGGAGATATCGCCGAAGGTATTTACGAACACCGGCGCTGCCACAAACATCGACGCGGAGTTGCCACCCGGCGCGTAGACTTCGAAGTTGCTGACTGCGACCTGGCCGGCTTCGACTTCCTTGGCCATTTCGAAAGCGGTTTGCAGACCTGTGTTGCCGCCACCGACTTCAGTCACCGGAAAAAGAAACTCATCGCCCTTGGCAACCGAGTACATGACCAGGCCGTTCGGATCCATGAGATAGACGTCGCCGTAACCACCCTTTTTCCAGATAGAGGCGAAGGAGCCGTGAATTTCGGAGTGGCGCCATGAGTACATGGACTTGTGGTCATCGCCCATCTTTTGAGCGCGCTCTTCAGCGGTGGCACCTGCCTTGTAGTAATCGAAGATTTCCTGGCGCTGCTTCTCCAGGTTCATGGTGGCGTTGGTCATGTTGACCAAGGCTTCCCCAATACCGGCACCCGTCGCCACATTGACAATTTCATTTTCGATGGAAGCAAGACGCGCTTCGAGCAATGCCGACTTGGCATTGACGACCATACCGAGTTCGCCTTCTGCGGCTTCGCGCAGACCGTCTCGTGCATTGAAGAAACCGATCACGCCGACTGCCGTACATGCACCGATCGTCAGGAAAACCATGAGCGCCGGTATCAAAAATGACAAACGAATAGACGGCCATTTGCTGGCCTTGGATGAGGAAGCTGAGTGGGTCAAAGTAATTCTCCTGGTCCCCCCGCGAGACATATTGGAAAAACTACCGAACGACCGTTAAAGTATTGATAATTCGCGAGTTACAATTCCGCCCGCGACCTTCATTAAGCCCTCCGAAACAAAAAAGGCAGACCCGAAGGCCTGCCTTTTCTTGAACGTTGTAGGCTCGACTTACGCTGCGTTTTCAGCCGCTTCTTCAGCTTCAACACGTGCCCGGTCGTCAGCGCCGCGTGCTTCCGGATCCCGGTCAACCAGCTCGATGACAGCCATCGAAGCGTTGTCGCCATAGCGGAAACCAGCTTTCAGAACGCGGGAGTAACCGCCTTCGCGGTCCTTGTAGCGATCACCAAGCGTGTCAAACAGCTTCTTGACCATAGCAACGTCGCGAATCTGCGAGATTGCCTGGCGGCGTGCGTGAAGATCACCGCGCTTGCCCAAAGTGATGAGCTTGTCGATGATCGGCTTCATTTCTTTAGCCTTCGGCAGGGTCGTGACGATCTGTTCGTGCTTGATCAGCGACGCTGCCATGTTTGCGAACATAGCCTTGCGGTGGCTAGCGGTCCGGTTGAGCTTGCGGCCGGATTTACCGTGGCGCATGGCCCTCTCCTTTGTCTTTCAGGCAGTCCGCTCTTTGTGTGTTGAGCGCTTGCCCGGTTGCTCCGTTAGGACGCGTACGCCCTTAATACTGATGATCTTCGTAGCGCTTGGCGAGATCGTCGATGTTCTCAGGCGGCCAGTTGGCCACTTCCATGCCAAGATGGAGACCCATCTGGGCGAGAACTTCCTTGATCTCGTTGAGCGACTTGCGGCCGAAATTCGGGGTCCGCAGCATTTCCGCTTCGGTCTTCTGAATGAGATCGCCAATATACACGATATTGTCGTTCTTCAGACAGTTTGCAGACCGGACAGACAATTCCAACTCGTCGACTTTCTTCAGAAGCGCCGGGTTGAAAGCCAGTTCCGGGACAGTGTCCTCGGCGACTTCGCGCTGCGGCTCTTCGAAATTGACGAAGATGGAAAGCTGATCCTGCAGAATGCGTGCGGCAAATGCCACGGCATCATCCGGCTTGACGGAACCGTCGGTTTCAACAGTCAGGGTCAGCTTGTCATAGTCAAGAACCTGGCCCTCACGGGTGTTTTCCACCTTGTAAGAAACCTTCTTGACCGGAGAGTAGAGGCTGTCGACAGGGATCAGGCCAATCGGTGCGTCTTCCGGACGATTCCGGTCTGACGAATGATAGCCCTTGCCTGTGTTAACAGTGAACTCCATGCGGATTTCAGCGCCTTCATCCAGGGTGCATAGCACCAGATCCGGATTGAGAACCTCCACGTCGCCAACGGTCTGAATGTCGCCTGCGGTCACAACACCAGGTCCCTGCTTGCGCACAACCATGCGCTTGGGGCCTTCACCTTCCATACGGATGGCGATTTCCTTGATGTTGAGAACGATGTCGGTGACATCTTCACGAACGCCGGGGATCGAGGAGAACTCATGAAGAACGCCGTCAATCTGTACCGCGGTCACAGCAGCACCCTGCAGAGAAGACAGCAGGATGCGGCGCAGCGCGTTGCCCAAGGTCAGGCCATAGCCACGCTCGAGCGGCTCGGCAACAACGGTTGCCAAGAAGCGCGGGTCATCACCCGGCTTGATCTCGAGTTTGGTCGGCTTGATAAGTTCTTGCCAGTTTTTTTGAATGGTCACGTTTTCGTCCCTTCGGCTATCCCGCCCGGGTCAATTCAATGCCGGGCTATTCTTTGCCATTTGGAGAAACAAGTACCTAAAGCTGGAAAGCCTTAGACGCGGCGGCGCTTGCGCGGACGGCAGCCATTGTGCGGAATCGGCGTCACGTCACGGATGGACGTGATGAGGAAACCGGCAGCCTGCAGAGCACGCAGAGCAGATTCACGACCAGAACCCGGACCACGGACTTCTACTTCCAGAGTACGCATGCCGTGTTCAGCTGCTTTCTTAGCAGCATCTTCAGCAGCAACCTGAGCGGCATACGGCGTGGACTTACGGGAGCCCTTGAAGCCGAGTGCACCAGCGGAAGACCAGGAAATCGCGTTGCCTTGAGCATCCGTGATCGTGATCATCGTGTTATTGAATGTGGAATTCACATGCGCAACGCCAGAAGAGATGTTCTTGCGCTCGCGGCGACGCACGCGCGTCGTGTCTTTAGCCATTCTGTTGTCCTTGTATTGATCTCGTCACTGCCGTAATCCCGGCAGCTCCACCACCAATCGCAAAGCGATCTTATTTCTTCTTACCTGCGATCGGTTTCGCCGGACCCTTACGGGTACGTGCGTTCGTGTGCGTCCGCTGACCACGAACCGGGAGGCCGCGGCGGTGACGCAGGCCGCGGTAGCAGCCAAGGTCCATCAGACGTTTGATGTTCATCGCAGTCTCACGGCGAAGATCACCTTCCACGAGGTAATCGCGGTCGATGGTTTCACGGATCTGCAGAACTTCTGCGTCGGAAAGCTCGTTTACACGGCGGGCCGCATCGATGTTGTTCTTTTCGATGATTTCCTGGGCGAATTTCGCACCAATGCCGTGAATGTACTGAAGCGCGATAACCACGCGCTTGTTCGTTGGGATGTTAACGCCAGCAATACGTGCCACGTTCGTCTCCATGTTTTGCGGGCAAAACTTGCGCCTGACCGCGTTTCAAAAAGCCCCGCGTCCGGTGGAGTCCGGCCCTTGCAGGGTACGAAAATGCCGGGGCAGCCCCGGCACAGAGAATGCCGGTCCCATGGGCATGGAACCGGCTTAACTGTAAGGTGAGCGCGTCGTTTAGCCGCTCTAAACCTTCTCGTCAAGTCCCTGAAGTACGGATTCGATAGAAGCCGTTACGTCATCAATTGCCTGCATGCCATCAATGACGGACAGGAGACCTGTTTTCTCGTAGTAGGGAACAACAACCGCTGTATCCCGGTTGTAAGCCTCGAGCCGATCCTTGAAGACCTCAGGGTCGTCATCCTTGCGAACCGGCTGGCCGGCAGCCTTGGCTTCTTCCGCCCGGTTGATAATCCGGTCGACCAGTTTGGTCTGATCAACGCGGAGTTCAATCACGGCGTTCAGCTTCAGGCTGTTTTCACTCAGCATGTCGTCGAGTGCTTCTGCTTGGGCCAATGTGCGTGGGAAGCCATCCAGGATAAATCCCTTCTTGGCGTCGTCCTCAGCAATCCGGTCCCGGATGATGCCGACAACGATTTCGTCTGACACAAGACCACCGGCGTCCATGACAGCCTTGGCCTGCAGTCCGACCGGGGTCTCCGCGGCGACAGCTGCACGCAGCATGTCTCCAGTGGAAAGTTGAGGAATACCATATTTCTCAACCAGCCTTGCGGCCTGTGTCCCCTTCCCCGCTCCTGGCGGTCCAACCAGAATGAGCCTCATCGACGTTTCCCCCTAAGTTTCGATTTCTTCACCAGCCCCTCATATTGATGCGCCAGCAAATGACCCTGGATCTGCGATACGGTATCCATTGTCACGCTCACGACAATCAACAAGGATGTTCCACCGAAATAGAACGGAACGCCAGTCGCCGAAATGAGGAATTCGGGTAATAGACAAACGATGGTGATGTAAATCGCACCAACGACCGTAATCCGGGTCAACACGAAGTCGATGTATTGGGCGGTGCGCTCTCCTGGACGAATGCCTGGAATGAAGCCACCGTGTTTCTTCAGATTGTCAGCGGTGTCGCTCGGATTGAAGACAATCGCCGTGTAGAAGAAACAGAAGAAGATGATCATGGCTGCGTAGAACACCATGAACAATGGCTGTCCATGTCCGAGCAGAGCCGTGATCGTTGTCAGCCATTCATTGCCGCCACCTGCATTGAAGCCGGAAATCGTTGCCGGAACCAAAAGCAGCGAAGATGCAAAGATCGGCGGGATAACGCCAGCTGTGTTCAGCTTGAGCGGCAGGAACGAGGTGTTGCCCTCGAACATGCGGTTGCCCATCTGGCGCTTCGGATACTGGATCAGAAGACGGCGCTGTGCGCGCTCCATGAACACGATGAACGCGATCACGACAATGGCCAGGAGGATGACTGCCAGGATGATGCCGGTTGCCAGCGACCCCTGACGGCCCAGCTCGAGCGTCTGCACGATCGCGGACGGCAGTCCTGCGACAATGCCCGCAAAGATGATCAGCGAAATACCGTTACCGATGCCGCGCGAAGTGATCTGCTCACCCAGCCACATCAGGAACATGGTGCCGCCAACAAGTGTGATCACGGTCGATGCACGGAAGAACCAGCCCGGATCGGTCACAACATTGGTGGCGCCCTCAAGACCAACGGCGATTCCGTAGGCCTGGAATGCAGCCAATACAACGGTTCCGTACCGGGTGTACTGGTTGATAACCTTGCGGCCCTGCTCGCCTTCCTTCTTCAGCTGCTCAAGAGACGGAACGACCGTCGTCATGAGCTGCATGATAATGGAAGCGGAGATGTACGGCATGATGCCAAGGGCGAAGATCGCCATACGCTCGACGGCACCGCCGGCGAACATGTTGAACATGCCAATGATACCGGACTGAGCCTGGTTAAAGGCCTGCGCGAAGGCTTCCGGGTTGATGCCGGGCATCGGAATGTAAGTGCCCAGTCGATAAACCAAAAGCGCCCCCAGCGTGAACCAGATGCGCTTTTTGAGTTCTTCAGCCTTGGCGAAAGCTGAGAAATTTAGATTTGACGCCAGTTGCTCGGCGGCCGATGCCATGCCCTACTCCGGTCAGATGCTTGCTGACAAATGGGAAAAGCCCAGGCTGTTAAGCCTGAGCTCCCAGAACGGCGACCTTGCCGCCCGCTTTTTCGATCGCTGCAACAGCGCCCTTGGAGGCACCGGCAACTTCAAAGGTCACTGCCGCGGTGAGCTCACCGGAAGCAACGAGGCGCACGCCATCGCGGACCCGCTTGACAACACCAGCAGCCTTGAGCGCTTCGACGGTAACCGCTTCAGACGCGTTCAGCTTGCCGGCATCAATCGCTTGTTGAACACGGCCAATGGACACAGTGTTGAAGTCCTTGGCAAAGATGTTCGTGAAGCCGCGCTTCGGCAGGCGGCGGTGAAGCGGCATCTGACCGCCTTCAAAACCCTTGATCGCCACGCCAGAACGGGACTTCTGACCTTTTACACCACGGCCACCGGTCTTGCCCTTGCCAGACCCGATACCGCGGCCAACGCGTGTGCGCTCGGAAGAGGCACCATCGTTGTCACGAAGTTCGTTGAGCTTCATGTCTTTTCTCCTCACCCCGTCCTCACGCGTCTTCGACGACGCGAACGAGATGCTGGACCTTATTGATCATGCCGCGCACTTCAGGTGTGTCCTTCAGTGTGGAACGGCGGTGCATCTTGTTCAGGCCGAGACCGACGAGCGTCGCGCGCTGGTCCTTCGGACGGCGCAGCGGGCTGCCGATCTGTTCGACCGTAACAGTCTTTTCGGTGTTCGCCATGGAACTAACCCTCATTCAGCTGGTGGCTGGCGCCGCTAAGGTCAAGCCTCAGCGGCAGCCGGAGCCGCCTCATCGTTGTTGTCACGGCGCCGGGACTGCAACACAGAGACCTTGAGGCCACGGCGGGCAGCGACGGAGCGCGGGCTGTCTTCTTTGGTCAGCGCGTTAAAGGTCGCACGAACCATGTTGTAGGGGTTGGATGTCCCCAAAGACTTTGCCACAACGTCCTGAACGCCAAGCGTTTCAAAGACCGCACGCATCGGACCACCTGCGATGATACCGGTACCGGCCGGTGCTGCGCGCAGCAGAACCTTGCCAGCGCCGTGACGGCCTTCCACATCGTGGTGGAGAGTCCGGCCTTCACGCAGCGGCACACGGATCATCGTGCGCTTTGCAGCTTCAGTTGCTTTCCGGATGGCTTCCGGCACTTCGCGTGCCTTACCATGACCGAAGCCGACACGGCCCTTTTGATCACCAACCACGACGAGGGCTGCGAAACCGAAACGGCGGCCACCCTTGACCACTTTGGCAACGCGGTTGATGTGTACGAGCTTGTCGACGAATTCGCTGTCGCGCTCTTCGCGCTCGCGATTTTCTTGTCTCGCCATATTATACGTCTTCCGTACTTAGGAGCGCCAACGGGCGCTGGTCAGAATTCAAGTCCACCTTCGCGGGCAGCATCGGCGAGCGCTTTCACACGCCCATGATACTGGTAACCGCCCCGGTCGAACACGACCTGCTTGACACCTGCGGCAGCTGCACGCTCGGCGACAAGCTTGCCAACGGCTGCAGCTGCAGACACGTCGGCGCCCGTTTTCAGGCCGCCCTTCAGATCTTTTTCGATCGTGGAAGCGGAGACAATTGTATGTCCCTGCGCATCGTCGATGATCTGGGCATAGATCTGCTTCGACGAGCGGAAGATAGAAAGGCGCGGACGACCGTTCGCGGCTTTCTTGACTGAACGGCGCACGCGATCGCGGCGGCGTTCGAAAGCTTGTTTGCTGTTCGCCATGATCTCGGTCCGTTACTTCTTCTTGCCTTCTTTGCGGACGATGAACTCGTCTGCATAACGAACGCCTTTGCCTTTGTACGGCTCCGGCGGGCGGAATTCGCGGATTTCAGCTGCGACCTGGCCGACACGTTGTTTGTCGGTGCCAGAAACGCTGATTTCCGTCGGTTTCGCACATTTGATCTCGATACCTTCCGGGATCGCATAGATCACATCATGTGAGAAGCCGAGTGCCAGCTGAAGGTTTTGACCCTGGACCTGTGCACGGTAACCAACACCAGTGATCGCGAGGTCTTTCTTGAAGCCATCGGTCACGCCGGTGATCAGGTTCTGAACCATGGTGCGGCTCATACCCCACATGGAGCGAGCCGGCTTGGAGTCGTTACGCGGATCGATTTTGATCCCGTCATCAGTCATTTCGGCCAGAACGAGTTCATTGAGCATGAAAGACTTTTCGCCTTTCGGGCCCTTGATCGTAACTGTCTGACCGTCGATCGATGCCGTTACCCCGCTTGGCACGGGGACTGGCTTTTTGCCAATACGAGACATTTGACCAACCTTGTCGTTGTTTTAACAGCGAGAATGCCGCGTCAGAAGACGCGACACAGAACCTCGCCACCTACATTTTCGTCCCGCGCCTGATGGTCGCTCATGACGCCACGCGGGGTCGAAATGATCGACACGCCCAGGCCATTAGAGACATGCGGGATGTTTTTCACCGACGAGTAAACGCGGCGGCCCGGCTTGGATACGCGCTCAATCGTGCGGATCACCGGCTCACCGTCGAAATACTTCAGTTCGATTTCCAACTCGGACTTACCGCCCTCGTATTCAACCGTGGTGTAGCCACGGATGTACCCTTCTTTTGCAAGCACATCAAGTACGTGTGCACGCAATTTAGAATTTGGTGAGCTGACCTTGTTTTTGCGACGCAGCTGCGCGTTGCGAATCCGGGTCAGCATATCCCCCAACGGATCAGAAATTGCCATCGGAGTTTCTCCTTACCAGCTCGACTTAACCAGGCCCGGGATCTTACCCAGGGAACCCAGTTCACGAAGCGCGATACGCGACATCTTTAGCTTGCGGTAATAACCGCGCGGACGGCCGGACACTTCGCAACGGTTGCGAACGCGGTTCGGCGCGGAGTTCCGCGGCAGTTTGGCCAGCTTCAGGCGGGCATTGAACTGCTCTTCAGGGCTCAAGGTATCGTCCTTGGCCATGGCTTTCAGAGCAGCACGCTTCTCGGCATACTTTTTGACAAGCTTCTCGCGACGCTTGTTCTTCTCGACTGCGCTTTTCTTCGCCATCGTGTTTCCCTTCCTTGCCCGTTACTTCGTGAACGGGAAGTTGAAAGCACGCAGAAGCTCGCGCGCCTCGTCATCGTTTGGCGCCGTGGTGCAGACGATCACGTCCATGCCCCAGATCTGGTCGACTTTGTCGTACTCGATTTCCGGGAACACGATGTGTTCTTTGATGCCCATAGCGTAGTTGCCGCGACCGTCGAAGCTCTTCGGGTTCAGACCGCGGAAGTCACGAACGCGCGGCAGCGCGATTGTGATCATGCGATCCAGGAACTCGAACATCTGCTGGCGGCGCAGGGTCACCTTGACACCAAGCGGCATGCCTTCACGAACCTTAAAGGTCGCGATGGACTTCTTCGCTTTGGTGATGACCGGCTTCTGACCGGCAATCGCTGCCAGATCTTCTGCTGCAGTACGCGCCTTTTTGGAGTCGCCTACGGCTTCGCCAACGCCAATGTTCAGGACGATCTTTTCCAGCTGCGGAACTTGCATAACGTTCTTGTACTGGAATTTCTCCTGAAGCTGCTTGCGCACGACTTCGTCATAATGCGTCTTGAGACGCGGTACGTTAGTGGTCTCAGCCATCGATCAGGTCTCCCGAACGCTTGGCCACACGAACCTTGGCACCATCGTCCTGCACCTTGAAGCCGACGCGGGTCGCCTTGCCGTCTTTCGGATCGGCCAGAGCGATGTTCGACAGGTGGATCGGTGCCTCTTTGGACACGATGCCAGCTTCCTGCGATTGGGTCTGCTTCTGGTGACGGCGGACCATGTTGATGCCGCGTACCAGCGCCTTGTTGTCAGCCGGCAGCATCTGGATAACTTCACCAGATTTGCCCTTGTCACGGCCGGTCAATACGACCACCGTGTCGCCTTTTTTAATTTTCGCAGCCATCAGAGCACCTCCGGCGCGAGCGAAATGATTTTCATATGGTTCTTGGCGCGGAGTTCACGCGGCACCGGACCAAAGATACGGGTGCCGACTGGCTCCTTGTTGTTATTCACCAGCACGGCCGCATTGCGGTCGAACCGGATCACGCTGCCATCGGGACGGCGGATATCCTTAGCCGTGCGCACGACGACAGCCTTCATCACGTCGCCCTTTTTAACGCGGCCCCGCGGAATAGCCTCTTTGACGGAGACGACGATGATGTCGCCTACCTGGGCATATTTGCGCTTGGAGCCGCCGAGCACTTTGATGCACATGACACGACGGGCGCCGGAATTGTCGGCGACGTCGAGGTTTGTTTGCATCTGAATCATGACTGGCTGCCTTGTTCTTCTATCGGCGCACCGTTACGCGGGCGCCTGATGCTCACCTGACGGAGCGTGATCACTGAGTAGTGACCACAGTCCAACGTTTGTTTTTCGAGATCGGCGCACACTCTTCAATCTGAACTGTGTCGCCAACCTTGTATTGGTTGCTTTCATCATGTGCGCGGTACTTCTTAGTCCGGCGCACAGTCTTTTTCAGCAGCGGGTGTGTGAAGCGGCGCTCCACATTTACCGTCACCGTCTTGTCATTGGCGTCGCTGACAACGGTGCCCTGCAGGATACGCTTTGGCATTGATCCGTCTCCTTATGCGGTCGCCGACACGCGCTTTTCGCGCATGATGGTCTGGATACGCGCGATATCACGGCGGATTTGCCGGACACGTGCAGTGTTTTCAAGCTGACCCGTAGCCTTCTGGAAGCGCAGGTTGAACTGCTCTTTCTTCAGGCCCTCAAGCTCTGTGCGGAGCTCGTCGAGGGTCTTAGCCCGTACATCGGTCGCCTTCATGGCTGTCTCTCCTGGCCTGCCTTATTCGCCGATACGCTGAACGAAACGGCACTTGATCGGCAGCTTGGCAGCGGCAAGACGCATTGCTTCACGAGCAACGTCTTCCGGCACACCGTCAATTTCGAACATGATCCGGCCCGGCTTGACACGGCAAGCCCAGTAATCCGGAGAACCCTTACCTTTACCCATGCGGACTTCAGCCGGTTTCGAGGAAACTGGCAGATCCGGGAAGATGCGGATCCAAACACGACCCGCACGTTTCATGTGACGGGTCATAGCACGACGGGCCGCTTCGATCTGACGAGCGGTAACCCGCTCCGGCTCCAGAGCCTTCAGACCGAATGCGCCGAAGTTGAGGTCAGTCCCCCCCTTCGACAAGCCGTGAATGCGGCCTTTGTGCTGCTTGCGGAACTTAGTGCGCTTCGGTTGCAGCATCGTTCTTCTCTCGTCTTTCTTATCTTACGAGCGGCAGGCAGCTTATATTAAGCTGCGCGCTCGCGGCCCCGATCCCGGCGTCCGCCGCGATCACCCTGGTTGCCTTCGGAAGCAGCCGTCGCACGGCGTTCGGACGCCATCGGGTCATGTTCCAGAATTTCACCCTTGAAGATCCAGACCTTCACACCGCACACGCCGTAAGCTGTGTGCGCACTTGCAACACCGTAGTCGATGTCCGCACGCAGAGTGTGAAGCGGCACACGGCCTTCACGGTACCATTCGATACGCGCGATTTCCGCACCGCCGAGACGGCCGCCGCAGTTGATCCGAATGCCCTGTGCGCCCAGACGCATGGCGGACTGAACAGCCCGTTTCATGGCGCGGCGGAAAGCAACACGGCGTTCCAGCTGCTGAGCGATCGAAGCGGCAACCAATGTCGCGTCGATTTCCGGCTTGCGCACTTCAACGATGTTGAGATGCACTTCGGAATTGGTGATTTCAGCAATCTTCTTGCGAAGACGCTCGATGTCCGCACCTTTTTTACCGATGACCACACCCGGACGACCGGAGTGAATGGACACACGGCACTTCTTGTGCGGGCGCTCGATAACTACCTTGGACACCGCCGCCTGCTTGAGTTCCTTCATCAGGTACTCACGAATGCGGAAGTCTTCGTGCAGAAGATCGCCGTACTCGTTTTTGTTGGCGTACCAGCGGGAGTCCCAGGTGCGGTTGATCCCGAGGCGCATGCCGATCGGGTTAACTTTGTGTCCCATCAGGCACTCTCCTCAACTTCGCGCACAACGATGGTCAGGTTCGAGAACGGCTTCTCGATCCGGCCAACCCGTCCGCGTGCACGGGCCTGGAAGCGCTTGATGACAAATGCTTTGCCAACGTGAGCTTCGGCAACCACCAGGTTGTCGATGTCCAGGTCGTGATTGTTTTCCGCGTTTGCAATCGCAGACATCAAGGTTTTCTTGACGTCCTGCGCAATGCGCTTGCGGGAGAATGTCAGGTCCGCGATTGCGGAACCGACTTTTTTACCGCGGATAGCAGCAGCAACGAGATTCAGCTTGCGGGGAGAGACGCGGATCATCCGCGTCATTGCCCGAGCTTCGTTGTCAGCGAGCACCCGCTCACGCTTCGGCTTGCCCATCGTTACTTCCTCTTCGCCTTCTTGTCGGCGCCGTGCCCGTAATAGGTCCGGGACGGTGAGAACTCACCGAACTTGTGACCAATCATCTCTTCAGACACCAGCACCGGAACGTGCTTCTGACCGTTGTAGACGCCGAAGGTAAGACCAACGAACTGCGGGAGGATCGTCGAGCGGCGGCTCCAGGTCTTGATGACCTCGTTCCGGCCGGCCTCGCGGACCTTCTCCGCTTTCTTCAGCAGATACCCGTCGACAAACGGACCTTTCCAGATCGAACGTGCCACGATCCTGTCCCTTACTTCTTACGCGCGTGGCGGGAGCGGACGATAAACTTATCGGTCTGCTTGTTCTTCCGCGTGCGCTTACCTTTGGTCGGTTTACCCCAAGGAGTAACCGGATGACGACCGCCGGAGGTCCGACCTTCACCACCACCATGCGGGTGGTCGATCGGGTTCATGGCAACACCGCGAACGTGCGGTTTGATGCCCAGCCAGCGGGAACGGCCTGCCTTGCCGAGGTTCACATTGGAGTGGTCCGGGTTGGACACAGCGCCAATGGTTGCCATGCAAGTGCCGAGAACACGGCGCTGTTCACCAGACATCAGGCGCAGCGTTGTGTAACCCTGGTCACGGCCGACGATCTGAACGAACGCACCGGCAGAGCGAGCGATCTGGGCGCCTTTGCCCGGCTTCAGCTCGATGTTGTGCACAATCGTACCAACCGGAATGCGCGACAGAGGAGCCGCATTGCCCGGTTTCACGTCTACGTTTTCACCGGCGACAACAGTGTCGCCTTCGGACAAGCGCTGCGGAGCCAGGATGTAGCTCAGCTCGCCGTCTTCGTAACGGATCAGAGCGATGAATGCGGTCCGGTTCGGATCGTATTCCAGGCGCTCAACCGTTGCCGGCACGTCCCACTTGCGGCGCTTGAAGTCGACAAGACGGTAAGTCCGCTTGTGACCGCCACTGCGGTTCGGAGACGTGATGCGTCCAGTGTTGTTCCGGCCGCCCTTTTTAGAAAGGCCTTCGGTCAAGGTCTTGACCGGCTTGCCCTTCCAAAGACCGGAGCGGTCAACCTGTACCAGCTGACGGCGGCCCGGGGACGTCGGATTGAATGTCTTAAGTGCCATTTTTCTTAAGTCCCCGTCTTAGAGCCCGGTGGCCACGTCGATTGCGTGACCTTCCTGCAGCGTTACGACGGCCTTCTTGAAGTCAGACTGGCGGCCAAGACGTCCGCGGAAGCGCTTCACTTTGCCCTTGCGGACAAGAGTGTTGACTGCCGTGACCTTGACGCCGAACAGTGCTTCGACAGCGGCCTTGATTTCCGGCTTGGTTGCATCATTGGCAACCTTGAAGACAACCTTGTTCTCTTCAGAAGCCATCGTCGACTTTTCGGTGATTACCGGGCCAACGATTTTGTCGTAGTGAGGAAGATTGCTCATTTAAAGCGCTCCTCAAGTGCGGACACCGCAGCTTTCGTCAACACAAGGGTGTTGGCGCGCAGGATGTCGTAAACATTGATGCCCTGAACCGGCAACACATCCAGGTGCGGAATGTTGCGGGACGCCAGTGCGAAGTTGTTGTCAACTTCGGCGCCGTCAATCACCAGAGCGCTGGTCAGGCCGAGCTTGTTCAGCTGGGACTTGAGAGCCTTGGTTTTCGCTTCAGCAGCTTTTGCATCTTCAACAACAACAATGCTGTCTGCCTTTGCTTTCGCGGACAGTGCATGCTTCAGGCCGAGGACGCGGACTTTCTTCGGCAGGTCATGGCCATGATCGCGAACGACCGGACCGAATGCCTTACCACCACCGCGGAACTGCGGAGCCTTCTTGTTGCCGTGACGCGCGCCGCCGGAACCTTTCTGGCGAACGAATTTCTTCGTAGAACCAGTAACTTCCGAACGACCAAGCGTCTTGTGGGTACCCGCCTGGCGCTTGGCAAGCTGCCAGCGCACAACGCGGTGGATCAAATCGGTGCGCGGCTCGAGACCAAAGATCTCGTCAGACACCGTGATCGAACCGGCCGCCCCACCTTCGAGGGTCTTGACCTGGAGTTCCATCACTCACTCTCCTTCCCGGCAGCCTCAGCCGCTTCGGACGCCTTGAAAGCACCCGGGACCGGAACGTTTTCCGGCAGCGCCTTTTTGATCGCGTCGCGGACCTGGATCCAGCCGCCCTTGGCGCCCGGTACAGAGCCTTCGACCATGATCAGGCCACGCTCAACATCAGTGCGCACAACCTTGAGGTTCTGCGTGGTCACCCGGGCATCGCCCATGTGACCGGCCATCTTCTTGCCCTTAAACACGCGGCCCGGGTCCTGACATTGACCGGTAGAACCGTGTGAGCGGTGCGAGATCGAGTTACCGTGCGATGCACGGCCACCACCGAAGTTGTGACGCTTCATAACACCGGCAAAACCTTTACCGATGGAAGTTCCGGTCACGTCGACATACTGGCCTTCGACGTAGTGGTCAGCGGTGATTTCCGCGCCAACGTCGATCATGTTGTCCGCAGAAACGCGGAACTCGACCACGGTCCGCTTCGGCTCAACCTTTGCAACAGCAAAGTGACCGCGCAGTGCCTTCGGCGTATTTTTTACTTTACGGGTACCGGCACCGAGCTGCAGTGCGTTGTAACCGTTCTTTTCGTCAGTCCGGTGGGCAACCACCTGGCAGTTTTCCAGCCGCAATACTGTGACCGGAACATGTTCGCCTGCATCGTTATAGATGCGGGTCATGCCCACTTTCTGAGCGATCACTCCAGAACGCATGGATGTGTCCCCTTCGCCTCGCCTCAGAGCTTGATCTCGACGTCGACACCAGCGGCCAGGTCGAGCTTCATCAGCGCGTCCACGGTCTGCGGTGTCGGGTCAACGATGTCGAGAAGGCGCTTGTGTGTGCGCATCTCGAACTGATCGCGGCTTTTCTTATCGATATGCGGGCCACGAAGTACGGTGTACTTTTCGATCCGCGTCGGCAGCGGCACGGGACCCCGTACCTGTGCACCGGTCCGCTTGGCCGTATTGACGATTTCCTTGGTGGAAGCATCGAGAATACGGTGGTCAAAAGCCTTCAGGCGGATCCGGATATTCTGACCGTTCATTGTTGTTGTTCCCAATAAGACTGGCGGGCCTGCCCGCATTCACTTGTAATAAGGTGCCAGCAGGCCCGGCTGTCGATTATTCGATGATTGAGGCGACGACGCCAGCGCCTACGGTGCGGCCACCTTCGCGGATCGCGAAGCGCAGACCGTCTTCCATGGCGATCGGCACGATCAGCTCAAC